>DASTSN010000104.1:0-78618 GCA_035760665.1 Chitinophagaceae bacterium
TGAAGCGCTTCCGGGAAGAAGCTGTGGCCGGTACACGATTTGGTCTTCCAGAAAAAGATGATACCATTACCTGGAAAGCAAAGCATTTGTTCAAAACAAGAATTCTACGGGTTAAAATCACCGAGATGAAAAAACCCGGCCAGTTTACTGATGAGCAGATTAAAGGTGACTTCAGAGAAATGAAACACGAACATTATTTTAAGCCCTGCGATAACGGAACAATTATGATTGATCTTTTTTCTTATCGTGTACCGTACGGCTTCCTGGGAAAACTGTTTGATTCTGTGTATCTGCGCCGGTATATCCACCGGCTGCTGGAACAGCGCAATACGACCATTAAAGACTACGCAGAATCCGGCCAGTGGCGAACGCTATTGCAGCAATAAAACTGCCGATGTTAGCGGCTTATCCGTACTTTTGCCGCCCGAAATATTTATGAATAACAAGCCTACTTTATATACGTCCCTCTCTCCTGCCCTGATTGATTTGTATGATGTAAGCAGCAGCATCGTGGTTATCATTGATGTGCTGCGGGCCACTTCTACGATTGCCACCGCTTTGCATAACGGGGCGAAATGTGTGATCCCGGTTGATAGTGTCAGCCGTTGCATCGAGCTTGGCAGGCAGATTGATGGTATCACCGCCGGCGAACGAGATGGAAAAATAGCCGAAGGTCTCGATTACGGTAATTCTCCTTTTGAGTACCCGGAAGAATTTATCAAAGGGAAAACGCTTGTACTCACCACCACCAACGGTACACGCTTATTGCACATCGCACTGGAACGCGGTGCCCGTGAAATTATTACAGGTTCCTTTGCCAATCTTGATGCTGTGTGTAACCACCTTGCAGACCGCAATCAGCACGTGATTCTTGGCTGTGCAGCCTGGAAAGACAGGATAAATCTCGAAGACACCCTTTTTGCCGGCGCAGTAATTGCCAGGATTGGTAAGCAGTTTTCCATCAACTGTGATTCCTCGCACCTTGCAGAAACGCTTTACAGGAAAGCCGAAAAAGACCTGGTGGGCTTTATGAAAAAAAACAATGCATCCCATTATCACCGCCTTATGAGCTTTGGTCTGGAGAAGGATATACAATATTGTTTGACAGCAAATACAGCGAATGTATTGCCGCTGTATGCGGAAGGAAAGCTCATCGCAAAATAAAAAAACCTTCAAAGATACTTCTTTTTTTTGGCCCGAAACCAGCCATGGCTCTTTTTGTTAAATACTGTGACGGAGTCATGGAATTGTCTGCTACATTCATTTACTTTTGCAGATTGATCTTTTCGCAATCAATGCTTGTGTCGTTCACCGGTTGTTGCAGAAGGAAAGAATGCAACAATCCTGTTGGCACGACTGGGCAAATCATTTAAACCTGATATCAGTTGGCTTTACCGCACCTTATCAAGTATGTTTACACGCATGGAACCGATGAAGTGATCCGGCGGGGAAAGAAAATCCATGCAATTGGTTTTGTAGAATTAGTGGAATATGATGATCTTTTTGGTTCTGCTGTTTTCCGGGTAAAAGATGACAGCTACGCCACGTTCTACAAGGTCTATATTCAAAAGTTTAAAGACCCGCGTGGCTTGTCGCTGCGCTGTTCCTGTCCGTATAATCTGGGAGATATCTGCCGACACGAGGCGGCTGCATTATTCCAGTTGCAGGAAATGATTGATAAAGGCCATCTGCGCGCCGATGATGTGGAATACGATCAGCGCCATACAGTGGCAAAAATGAAATTTATTGATCTTAAAACCATCCGGTTACTCAGTTCGCCTGCTGTATTTAGCGAAGCAGAAAAATTTTTGCGAACGCATAAAGCCAATATCGAGTATGCAAAAGACGAAACCGTAAAAGCCACGGTTGATCTCGACGGGCAAAACTATAAGGTTATTCTCCGCAAAAACGAAGAGCGCAACTTTGATACCAGCTGCGATTATGTGGATACCGAACATCCGCTTTGCCTGCCCAAAGTGATCGTTTTTTTACAGCTGCTCAATGCCTATGGTGCGCATTACTTTGATACGATTCGTAACTGGGACAAAGAAAAAAACAAATTACTCGAAGCCTATGGTTATTCCCTGAGTGATGACCTGACCGGTAAGTTTGAGTTCAGCTATAAAGAAGGAAAACCCTTCCTGCGGGTGCTTGACAGCAGCATCAAACGTGTGGTGGCGCCAGCATTGAACCCTACCCCCAGGCCGGTAGCAATAAGTCAGCAACAAGACCCGGAAGTTGTGGAAGAGCTGCCAGCTGCTGAAGAGCAGGAGCAAAAAAGCAAGCTCGGTGTAGTGCTCAATTTTAATAAAAAAAGTTATCCCCGGTTTACCGTGGATGTAATCCGTGGCGACGCGGATGAAAAAGGAACATCTTTTACTGGCAAAATTGAAAAGCTTGACTTGTCAAAATATGTAAGCACTGATGCTTACAACGAAAAGGATAAGCAGCTGATGCAGCAATTGCGAAAAGTGCAGGAGCCGGAAATAAATAAATATATCAGCCGGAACTCTCCATTTTCGGGTATCTGGGAAAATATTATTCACCAGGAAGAAGATGATTTACCGGAAGAAACCAGGGAACTGATGGCTGAATATTTATTTCCCAAACTGAAAAAAATAGTGACTGGTTTTTCCGAAAACCCCTTCCTTTTCAAATTGCCATTGCACAAGGCGTTTAAAACAGCCAACCTGGAAGAACTAAGTTTTTCAGGCGAGGAAGCGAAGCCGCATTTTGTGATCAGTCGTAACGGTCAGTATAAAATAGAATGTCGCGTTTGGGCAGACGGCCTGGATTACAGCCTGGCTGATAATGAAAGTGAATGCCCCTTTTTCTTCTTATATAATCACCAGCTATACCTGTGGAAGAGCACGGATGTCATCCATACGATTGAAAAATTTCTTCCAGATGGAGAAGTAACGATACCGGAAGATGAGTGGGGAAAGGCTTTGCAAAAAATTATTTTACCCCTGGCAAAAGAATACAGGATTGATTTTGATGCATCGCTGGTACAGGAAATTAAAGATGGCGAACCTGATGTGAAACTGCTGTTGCAGGAAAAAGGGGACTATCTCGTCTTTCAGCCTTCGTTTACTTATAAAGGGTATGAAACGAAAGCAAAAGACCGGGACGAATTGGTTGTTCCGCAGGGAGATAAAGTCATGATTGTTCACCGGAACCGCGATGCGGAAAAACAATTTATTGCCAAGCTGCAAAACCTGCATTCAAACTTTGTCTATGATGAGGATAGCGCCACACTGGCGCTAAAAGGTACTGATGTGCTGCGGAACAACTGGTTCTTCCTGTTTGTGGATGCAATGAAAGACATGAAAGTGCCGGTATTTGGTTTTGAGGCGCTGAAAAATTTCCGGTTTAACACAGCTAAACCCAGCACAAAAATCTTCATCAGCAGCAATACAGACTGGTTCGATGCGAAAGTGGATATTGTTTTCGGAGATCAGAAAGTTACGGTGGCAGAAGTAAAAAGAGCCTTGGCTAATAAGCAGCAATTTGTGCAATTGAACGACGGAACACTGGGTATTTTACCGGAAGAATGGCTGAAAAAATATGCATTGCTTTTTCGTATCGGCGAGGGTAAAACCAATAACCTGAAGTTATCACGATACCACCTTAGCGTAATAGATGAACTATACGAAACCCGGGATGAAGAGGAGCTGTCGGTACAGCTGGAAGAAAAATATGGTCGCCTGCGGGAATTTAACCGCATCAGGGAAATTGATCCGCCTGCACATTTAAAAGCGGTTTTGCGTCCTTACCAGGTAGCCGGTTTGCAGTGGCTCAACTACCTGCACGAAATCAGGTGGGGAGGTATTCTGGCGGATGATATGGGTTTGGGTAAAACGATCCAGGCTTTATCCTTTTTACACCATTATAAAAGTGAAAAGGGAGTATTGAAGGCCCTGGTGGTATGTCCCACCACCCTTATATACAACTGGGAAAACGAGATCAGGAAGTTTACGCCGGCGCTTTCTTATCATATTCATCATGGCGGCACCCGCACACGGGAAAAGGAAGAGATGCTAAAATATGATATTACCATCACCACGTATGGTACCCTGCGCAGCGACATTAAACTCCTGACCACTCTTTCGTTCGATTATGTCATCCTTGATGAATCGCAGGCGATCAAAAACCCCGCCAGTAAGGTGACGAAGGCGGCCAGCCTGCTGAATGCTAAAAATCGCTTGTGCATGAGCGGTACCCCGCTCCAGAACAATACGTTTGATGTGTTTGCTCAAATGAATTTCCTGAACCCGGGCATGCTGGGAAGCATGGAGTTTTTCCGGCAGGAATTTGCCATACCCATTGACAAATTTGGCGAAGCCGACCGTAAGGAACACCTGAAAAAAATCCTGTACCCCTTCATTTTACGCCGCACGAAAGAACAGGTGGCAAAAGATCTTCCGGAAAAAACAGAAACCGTGCTGTTTTGTGAAATGGCGGATGAACAACGGAAAATTTATGATGCTTACCGCAATGATTTCCGCGACCAGATTCTTGGTACGATTGAAGCACAGGGAATACAACGTTCCCAGCTTACGATACTGCAGGGCCTGATGAAACTTCGCCAGATCTGCGATTCGCCGGCTATTCTTAACGAAGCCGAAAAATTCCCTAACCATTCGATCAAGCTAGAGGAACTATCGCGTGAATTAAGCGAGGATATGAGTGATCACAAGGCGCTGGTGTTTTCGCAGTTTCTTGGTATGCTCGGCCTCATTCGCAAGCAACTGGATGAGCTGGGTATAAAATATGAATACTTTGATGGCAGCACCTCGGCGCCCGACAGGGAAAAGGCGATCCAGCGTTTCCAGGGAGATGAATCGGTCCGGGTATTCCTTATTTCACTAAAAGCCGGCGGCGTTGGTCTTAACCTCACAGCTGCCGACTATGTGTACATCGTGGATCCCTGGTGGAACCCGGCCGTGGAGCAACAGGCCATTGACCGCACACACCGTATCGGGCAGACGAAAAATATTTTTGCCTACCGCATGATTTGTAAGGATACGATCGAAGATAAAATTCTGCAGTTGCAGGAACGTAAACGGGCATTGGCAAAAGAGCTGATTACCGATGAAGCCTCCTTTGTAAAAAGTCTTACCAAAGAAGATGTGGAATACCTGTTTAGTTAGACGGACTGCCGCATAACCAAAGTAAAAAAGCTGCTACAAACTGTAGCAGCTTTTTTTATCATCAGGGTTAGTAGGTAAAGACTTAGTGATTAATTTTTTTGTTGTAGTCATAGCCATGGGCTGCCGGGGAAGAGCCGGAGATAAAAACCGACAAAACAGACTTTAATAAACGAACAACATTGAAGGAAGGCCTGTAGTAATCTTTGTAGATTTTTGCTTCTTCATGGGTATGAACGATATTCCTGTTTTTCATAACGGATGGTTTTAACGTTATAGGATAACGAAATATTACCCTTAAAAGTATGTAACAAAACTGAAATTTTATAATATTTGCTTACTTAATTACTAACCCGTTAATTCGAACTCATGAAAAAAACAATGTTTCTTTTTGCAGCCGTTGTGCTGCTCGCTTTTTTTTGCCGGGTACAGGCACAGGAAAACACATCCGCCAACACTACTTTCCGCACTGATCTGCAAAACGTGATTAGGGGGTACTTTAATCACTTTCAGAACGAAACAGGCGAGGAACTGATTAGTAATCCACAGTCCATTGAGTACGCTTCCCTCATTAAAATTGCCGGGGCACAAAACTGTGTGATAACAAAATACTCCTCCCGAAAAAAAGAGGTGTACAGCTTTAACGCTGTTATGCTGGAAACAGATGATTTTGAAGTGGTAAAGAAGCAGTTCAAAAACTTATTTAACGCATTCAATAACACGCCTGTTCGTCTGTCGCCGAATCACAGTTTCCAGTTAAAAGGAGTATACGAATCGCCGGAAGAAGAAAAAGCATTTACCAGTATTATTTTCAAGCCAATGCCAGCCGACGAGTCAGTTCGCCACCTGCAGGTCGAGCTTTCCCTCGAAGCCGAATTAATGCAATGGAAAATTAAAGTCTCTGTTTATGAAAAAGACCGTAAGGATGATGAGCCGGCAGGGCTAGAAGACGGAGAGTAAACAACAGTATAAAGAGAACCAGGTATTTAGTGAATTTGTTTTGGCGCCAGCAAACCTTGCTGGCGCTTTTTTGATTGCAGGATGCAGAATATGAATAGGAAATCAGCCATTTTCAAATCCTGCCCGGCAGCCAAACTAATGCTTATTAGTCTACAAAATAAACATAGTAAAAAATTTTGACTAATGAGGGACGGACTTTATTTTTGTAAAGTCTACTAAAAAAGTAGGGAAATCTAATTTTAATATCTCCGGTATCTTATACCAGGCCAAATGAAAATATCCTGCCGGGCTTAGCTGCAGTAGGTTAATAAACCACCGGCATTCCTGCAGGATAGTAGATTTTTTATCATCAACTAAACATGATTTATGCAAAGTTTTCGTACTGAGCTGGAAAATCCCATTGTTGAAAAAGATATTATTGAACTGGAGCGTAAGATTCGGGCTTTTCGCGAAGGAACAATTCCGGATGAAAAATTCCGGAGTCTCCGGTTGGCAAGAGGTATTTACGGGCAACGTCAGCAAGGTGTTCAAATGATACGCATCAAGCTTCCCTATGGTAAAATGACCTTGGCGCAATGGAAACGGATTGCTGCTGTATCCGATGAATTTTCCACCGGTAACCTGCACCTGACTACCCGCCAGGATATTCAGATACATTTTGTAAGTCTCGACCGCACCCCGGAATTGTGGTCCCAGTTAGAACAGGACAACATCACCATTCGTGAAGCCTGTGGCAACACGGTCCGGAATGTTACCGCCTCAGATGAAGCGGGGATTGATCCCGAAGAGCCATTTGATGTAACGCCCTATGCTCACGCCACCTTTGAATATTTCCTGCGTAAACCTGTTTGCCAGGATATGGGCCGTAAATTCAAAATTGCTTTTTCCAGCAGTGAAGCAGATACCGCCTACGCCTTTATGCATGATCTGGGAGCTATTCCCCGCATACGTGAAGTGGATGGTCGGCTTCAAAGAGGGTTTAAAATTGTTGTGGGCGGTGGTCTTGGTGCCCAGCCGTTCCTGGCGGTAGCCGTACATGAGTTCCTGGAAGAAGACTTACTGATACCTTATATAGAAAGTGTACTCCGGGTATTTGACCGCTTTGGTGAACGAACGAGCCGCCATAAGGCAAGAATGAAGTTTTTAATACAGAAAATTGGTATTGCCGTCTTTAATGAACTGGTAGAAAACGAACAGAAAGCGCTTACTCATCAACGCTATAAAATTGACACGACAAATTTTGAGCAGGTTGCATTGCCGGTGAATTCTGTATCCACAGCGGCCATTCAAATACAAAACCCGTTAAAGTTTGAGCTTTGGAAAAAAACAAACCTGCTGAAACAAAAGCAGGAAGGATACTTTGCAGTGTATGTGCGTGTACCAACCGGCAATCTTAGCACGGATATAAGTCGCCTGCTAATAGAAAAACT
This sequence comes from Chitinophagaceae bacterium, assembly GCA_035760665.1. Lineage (GTDB taxonomy): Bacteria > Bacteroidota > Bacteroidia > Chitinophagales > Chitinophagaceae > DASTSN01. Next base: position 7,541 of record DASTSN010000104.1, read on the forward strand.
CGGGCCCGTGATTGCCGATGATATTCGTGTAACCGTCAACCAGGGGTTACAGTTTCGATTTGTAAAACCGGAACACCTTGAGTATGTATATGCTGTATTAGAGTCTGCAGGACTTGCAGAGCCCGGCTTTGGCTCCACAGCTGATGTGACGGCCTGTCCGGGTACAGATACCTGTAACCTGGGTATTTCCAACAGCACAGCTACCAGCCTTGCCCTCTCTGCAGTAATAGAAGAAGAATTCCCTGCATTTTTAGAAAATAAAGAGGTTTCCATAAAAATCAGTGGCTGCATGAACTCCTGCGGTCAGCATGGTATGGCCGCAATCGGTTTTCATGGCAGTTCTTTAAAGACAAAAGGAAGGGTGTTGCCGGCCGTGCAGGTACTGATTGGCGGTGGTGTGCTGGGCAGCGGTAACGGTCGGGTTGCCGACAAGGTTATTAAAGTTCCCAGCAAAAGAGCACCGGATGTTTTACGCAGTATTCTTTCAGATTTTATCGGCAATGCTAATCCGCAGGAACGTTTTTTGGATTATACGGCCCGGCGCGGCGAACGTTATTTTTATGATTTATTAAAACCACTGGCTGATTTAGCCACGCTGGAGGATGAGGACTTTATTGACTGGGGCCAACAGCAAAAATTTGCCACTGCCATTGGCGTGGGCGAATGTGCCGGTGTTATGATTGACCTGGTCGCCACACTTTTCCTGGATGCTGAAGAAAAGCTGGCATTTGCCCAGGAATGCTTTGATAAAAATGCATGGGCAGATGGTATTTATCATGCTTATGCATCATTTATACATACTGCCAAAGCGCTGTTGCTGCAGCAGGGCGTACAATGCAATACACAGGCTGGCATTTTGCGGGATTTTGACCTTCATTTTGTACAAAAAGGGCTAGCCCCCCAATTTGAAGAGAGTTTCCAGGAACTGGTTTTGCAGATCAATAAAACGGAACCTTCAGAGGAGTTTGCTTTGCAATATTTTGACCAGGCAGCTGATTTTGCCGTATGGGCTAAACAGCTTCGTGAATCGCTGGTAGAGGAAGAAAAAACTGTATAAGCATATCTTGTAAGTAGCCATAAAAAACTGCGGGAGCCATCTGGCTCCCGTTTGTTTTGTGATAAGCTATAAATATTGTGCGGCTCTTTGCAGATCTTCCGGCGTGTCAATTTCCACACCCATATAGTCCACAACGACCATTTTTAACGGTACTCCATTTTCGAGATAACGCAGGCACTCAATTTTTTCGGCAGCCTCAAGCGGTGTTACCGGCCATTGGGTAAACTGCAGTAAGGCCGTTTTACGAAATGCATATACACCAATGTGTTCGTAATAAGTTATTGCAATGTCTTTATTCCGCGGATAGGGTATCACACTGCGGGAAAAGAAAAGTGAGTGCATGTTTTTATCTACGGCTACTTTTACATAGTTTGGATCGTTGATAAAAGTTTCTTCTTTCAGCACCTGCATCAGGGAGGCCACCTGGATTGTTTCCGCGTCACGTCCTTCAAATACTGCCAGCAGTTTTTGTAAAGGTTCTTTTCTAACAAATGGTTCGTCGCCCTGCACGTTTACGATTATATCAACCTCCAGTTCTTCGGCTGCTTCGGCAATCCGGTCGCTTCCGCTTTCGTGCTGTTTTTTACTCATGAGAGCCCTGCCACCGTGCGACGTAATTTCTGTAAATATGATATCACTGTCGGTTACCACAACCACGTCATCAAATAAGCCGGTTGCCCGGGTATTATCATACGTGTGACGGATAACCGTTTTATCACCCAGTTGCTGCATCAGCTTAGCAGGAAACCGTGTAGCAGCATAACGTGCCGGTATCATGGCAATTTTTTTCATGCGCAAATGCAATTAATTCATTGCAAACATACGTCAGTAAAAAGAAACGAAATATTGCTGAAGAGGGGCACACACCAAATCTAACTAGTTCGTGGCGTTAGCCTTTCGTTCATCATACGGAAATTAACAATCTTCTTTAACTGTCCAGCTTGCGAAAGGGCTTTTTCATCAGCAGGGCCAGGTCCTCATCCTGCTCATTTGGGTAATAACGATCCAGCCCGTAACGAATTTGGGAAGGATCAAGTTTCTTGAATGTTCCCAGCAACCTGTCCCAGATTGACAATACAGCACCATAATTACTGTCTGTATATGGTTGTTTAAAATGGTGATGAACCTTGTGCATATTGGGAGACACAAACAGGTAGCCGGCCGTCTTGTCAATCCAGGCTGGGAGCTGAATATTGGCATGGGTGATTTGCGTGGCAAAAACCAGGCAGGTTTGATAAATCATCACTGTGTACATGGGAGCGCCGGAAACCAGGACACCAGCCAGGAAAAAAATACCGCGTAAAACACTTTCCACCGGGTGATGCCGCAAACCAGTGGTGACGTCAACATTATTATCGGCATGGTGAATAATATGAAAACGCCAAAGGAATTTTACTTTATGTTCCGTTATGTGCACCAGCCAGCCGCCAAAAAAATCAAGCAACAGAAATCCCAGCAGAATCGTGCCACCGGCGGAAGCATTTAGCCAGTAAGCAAGACCAAACTGCTGCACACGGCACCAATCGGACAGTAAAACGATGACAACGGCGAAACCGGTGTGAATCACCAGGTGTATCACGGTAAAAGTCAGGTTGACAGCGGCATGCCGGATTTTATTTTTTTTATAATGCAGCGAGAGCAGCGGGATAGCGCCTTCCAGTGCCCACAGCAACAGCATCCCTGCAACCAGGAAAATCATGCGCTCAACGGGCCGTTCGTCCAGTGTTTGAAAATAGGCTATAAACCTGTCCCACATAAGGCAGAGATTTTGTCAACAAAAGGTACAAGGAATTTTTGAAATATAATGGAGAGGTTTATTCCGGTGATTGAGCCGGGTGTTCAAACCGTTTCAGCAATTCCAGTGCCCGCTGCACCTGTGGTTCAATAACCATTAGCTTAATGCCGCCGATGGCATTGGATAAAAACGGATCAATGGTAACGGAATATTCGTCCTGCAAATGACAGTTGATAAACTCGTCATGCAGCCGGCCCAGCATGATGTGGGCGGTGATGTAATTATCATATGAGCGAACGGCAACGTATTTCACAAAAAGTAAAAACCACCGAACAGTTTCGATGGTTGGTTTTGTTTTGTATAATATTCAGCGGTCAATCAGCTGTTCAGCATCAAAGGCATGACCAGCATTAGCAGCTCTTCCTCATCTCCCTGTTCCACCGGTTTAATGATGCCAGCTTTGGTGGGTGTAGACAGTTCCATTTTTACTTCTTCACTATCTGTGGCGTTGAGCATTTCTATCAAAAACTTTGCATTGAAAGCAATAGTAATGTCTTCGCCATCGTACTGGCATTTCATCCGCTCGTTTCCTTCAAAGCTAAAATCCACATCCTGGGCGGCCAGTTGTAACTCACTGCCACTGATGTTCAGTGCCACCTGGTTGGTACTTTTATTACTGAACACGCTGACCCGTCGCAACGCACTCTGAAAATCATTTTTGTTTACCGTCAGCTTATAAGGATTATCGGTGGGAATGACCACTTTGTAATCTGGAAACCGTGCATCAATCAGCCGGCAGCTCATTTGAGTAGTTCCATGCTTTACAAACAGGTGGTTGCTATTATAGCTGATTGTGATATCATCCTCGTTATCGGGTATTGCCGCCTTGAGCAGGTTCAGTGGTTTACGGGGCACGATGAATGAATCTGTTTTTGTAGAAGCCGCATCTTTTCGTTTATAACGCACGAGGCGATGTGCATCTGTGGCAACAAACTGAATGCCTTTTTTATCCAGTTCAAAGAAAACACCTGTCATGGCCGGCCTTAAATCATCGTTACTGGTGGCAAACAGGGTTTTATTGATGGCGGTTACCAGGGCAGTTGCCTTCATATCAAACGAGGTGGTGTCATCGGCCGCCGGTTCTTTGGGAAAATTATCGGGGTTTTCGCCCATCACTTTATACTTACCGTTATCGCTGGTGATTTCAATGGCGAAATTTTTATCAATATTAAAGCTGAGCGGCTGGTCGGGGATGTTTTTCAGCGAATCCATGAGGATTTTAGCCGGAATACATACTTTACCGCTGTCCTTTGCCTCAATATCTAATTGTACCCGCATCACGGTTTCCAGGTCGGTAGCCACGACAGTCAGCTTGTTTTTTTCCACCTCAAACAAAAAGTCTTCCAGGATGGGCAGTACGGTATTGGCGTTGATGACGCCGGCAATGTGCTGAAGCTGTTTCAATAAAGCCGAAGAGGAAACGATAAATTTCATCTGTAATTGGTTTGGGGCGAAACTACTGATTTTTAAATTACAGCCAACAACAAATGCCCCGGCGTGGAATACTTTCCGGCAACTGTGCATATGTAACAAAACGCCTGGTGCCGGGCGTGGTTGGGGTGCCAAATTTATGCAGCTGATATGCCGCCCCTTCGTATCTTTCTTGTTTCAAAATGAGGGCTATGCTGGATAAATTATTTGGCAGGAAGAAAAAAACAGAACCTGATCCTGATATTCACTTTGGCCGGTATTCGGATAATAATAAACCGGTGCAAAAGGTTAACCGCTGGACAGATGCAGACAGTTTATTTAAAGAAAAGAAATACCACGAGAGCATTGATGCCTTTTTCGATTATATCACCGATGATACTGAACAAAACGTGGTGCACGAACGAAAAGGCAGCGAAGGGCGGTTTTACTTTTACCAGGGTTCCAAAGTGGTGCGGGGCAGTTATGACAACGAACGGCTGCAGGCAGAAGTAACGCTGGCAAAAATGCCACAGCCCAGCGTGCCGGTGATGCGCCGCTTGCTGGAAATGAATTTCAACCTTTATTACAGCCGGTTTGCCTTGCAGGACGACCGCCTTTGCATGCGGTTTGATACGGACATCGAAACGGCCAACCCCAGTAAACTGTATTATGGGTTCAAAGAGCTTTCCACCAAGGCCGATAAACAGGACGATTTGCTGGTACAGGATTTTACCATCCTGCAGACATCGGATACCGAACACATTACCGACTTGCCCGTGGAAGAAAAAGAGGTCAAATTCAGGTTTCTGCAACAATGGCTGAAAGAAACAACGGAGCTGGTGGCTGGCCTGGATGCTGATAAGTTTTCAGGTGGTATTGCATACCTGCTGCTGGCACTCGCTTACCGCATTGACTACCTGCTGGTGCCAGATGGTAAACTGCTAAACGAACTGGAGAAAATTGTTGAAATTTATTTCATTAAAGACGAACGCCCGGTTCCTGAAAAGAACCGCGACATGCTGGAGGCTCTTAAACTATGGCAAGCAAAAACACGGGAAGAAGTATTTCCCTGCCTCTTTAAAACAAAGCACACCTTTGCAATAGTAATGCCGCAGAACTATAAAACAGTTGCCGATGCATTGTACAATGCAAACCAAAGTGCTGCGTGGTTCCGGGATAACAATTACCCGCAGATTGCCCTGCAGATTTGCGAATACGGCATAGCTTACAGTCAGTATTCCTACAGCCTGCCGAGACCGGTTACTGAACTTTTTCAGTTATTCATGAATGTGATCTATGGCAATTTCTTTAACGCTCTTGGCTTTAAGAAAGTCTATTATAATGCCGCCAATGGTCAGTTTGCTATGGAAGCAATCGCAGAAAAAATAAAATCGATACAGGATAACTGGAAAAACAAATTCCCCCTGTTTAACTTCCGGGCCGAAAACCTGCGCTACGATAACCTGTTGAATTTTGCACTGTCGTTTACCACGGAACTGGAATTTTTAAATTTTGAAACCAAATAATCATGGAGCCCACGTTGCAAACCATCATTGAACAGTTTCAGCCAGCCGTGGTGCAAATTGCCACACAAACCGGCACCGGTACCGGTTTTTATATCAGGGAGTTTGATTTGATTATTACGAATGATCATGTGGTGGATGAAAATGCAGAAGTTACCATTGCCGGAAAAACCTTCGACAAAACACTTTCCCGGGTGTGGTATACCGATCGAAAACACGACCTGGCATTTCTGGAACCGCCCAAAAATACCCCCCTGCCCGAAATAAAGCTTGGCCATTACGAAACTCTTCACGACGGCGATGAGGTGGTTGCAATCGGACATCCCTATGGCTTAAACTATACAGCCACACAGGGTGTCATTTCAAAAGTTGACCGTATCAGGGAAGGGCTGAAATTTATACAAATTGACGCAGCAATCAATCCCGGTAACAGCGGCGGCCCGCTCGTGAACCAGCAGGGAGAGGTCATCGGCGTGAATTCATTTATTATTCGCGGGGGCGACAATCTTGGCTTTGCCCTGCCGGTAAATTACCTGCGGGAAGCACTGCAGTTATATGTACCCAATAAAGGGCAACCATCAACAAGGTGCTTCAGTTGTGGTTTTTTAGTGCTGCCATCTAATATTGATGCAGGTAAATATTGTCCCAGTTGCGGTACGGAAGTAAAGTTGCCCGAACTGCCACTGCGGGAGGCAGAACCAACCGGTACTGCCAAAGTGATTGAAGATATCCTTAAAGACCTTGGCAAAGATATCAAGCTTGCAAGAGAGGGTGTCAACAACTGGAGTGTCAAAGAAGGCTCTGCCAAAATCAGGATTACTTACAACCCGGAAAATTTTTTTGTGGCTGGCGATGCCTACCTGTGCCAGCTGCCAACAGATGCCACGAAAATAAAACCGCTCTACCAGTTTCTCTTAAGCGAAAATTACCGGCTGAACGGCCTTGTATTCAGTTGTGTAAAACAAAATATTGTTTTGTCCCGTGTAATCTATGACCTGGATATGACCCGTGAAAACGGTGCTCAAACCTTCCGGCAGCTGTTTCAAAAGGCAGATGAATACGATGATTTGCTAAAGAAAGAATTTAGCTGTGCGGATCGCCTTGAAGAATAGAAACGGTGTGTACCAGACACATATAAAATAATTTTAATTTTTCAGCGTTTTAATTAAACCAGTCTCGGTGTGGACTGGTAACTTGTTATATCCAATTATTCTAAAACCAATGAAAAATCCATACCGGTTCATAGCAACTTGCAGCTTTTCCTTGCTGTTGCAATCAACTTTTTCCCAGGAGCTGAAAAGTATTTATCATAATACACTTCGCCAGGATGGTATGAACGCCAGTGCCTGGTTATTTGGTGTAAGTACAGGCGCTTCTTTTAGTGCAGGCAGCAACGAAAACACGCTTTTCCGGGGTAATAGTATGGCCACCAGGTTATTTGCCCGGTATCAAGTAGGAAATATTGGTGTAGGTCTTTCCAGCGGTATTATCCCGGGCAGCATCAGTGATAATGCTGTCAACCGGTTTATTATTGACAGAAAATTTCCACAAGACCAGCTGCAGGTTAGCAAAGCAAATCCCTTTAACAGTTATTTTTTAGCAGGTCCTGCTATTTCAATGGGCAAAAAGGTGCAGATAAATGCCGATCTGCAGGCAGGCGTGTTTTTTAATAATCCCGGCAGCCTCTCCATCAACCAGCTCGGGGCCAGTCGTTCCCTCTACCGTTTTGATGCGGGTGGCAAAACCATTTTCCCCGGATTTTCGGGCGGTATACAAATCGCTTACCCGCTTAATCAGTCGACTCGTTTTGTTATTCATACGGATTACCTGCAGTCAGCAGCTTCAGTACTGCTATACGATCCACAGCGGGGAGTTGATGTTGCAACAACACTTAACCGTGATGTGAAACTGATCACCGCGGGCATTGGTATTGTCAAAACCTTTGGCAACAGAGAATCCGGTAGCGGACTTGCTACGGGAAAAAAGCATGTGGGGAATGTAAAATACGAAGATATACGGTTGAACAGGGAAAGCGGCAGCGGTATGGCTACGGGTAAAAGGGTGCTTCCCACTGTCAATAAGCGGGATATTGCCATTGATGAGTCAGGTGTTCACCGGATGCAGACTGCTGGCTGTGGACCTGTTATACAGACAATGACCCATGCCGATGGCAGCCAGGAAACATGGCAGTTTGCCTGCCCGCAAGATGCAGCGGCGTATCAGCGTATGTCGACGAATATCTCCGTTCCCCGCCAAACGCCAGGTACAGGATTTGGTGAAAAACTTTCAGCGCCAACAATCATCCACCGCGATATTGCTGCAAGAAATATTTTGGTGGGCCGTGTACGCTGGTCCCCATCATCGGCTGAAGCAAATGGAATTGTTACAAATAAAAACAGGATTTTATCTGATAACAGAATAAAAGCGCCGGTGCCTGAAGCTATACTTGTAAACATTTATGCGCGGGAAACGGGCAGCGGCATGGCATCCGGAAAAAGATCAAGGGAAACCGGATCGGGCATGGCAACTGGCCGAAGACAATATCAGCCGGTCTTTATACAAGAAGGCGATACGTCCGGCAATGAATGGGGAATTGTAAAATCAAACCCTTTATATATTGGTAACAGCCAGGGCGGAACAAATCCTTTATTCGAAACAAATACCAAAACAGCTACTGGTGATCTGGATGGCGATGGCGTACCCGAATTATCAGTTTTTCTGTTGGATGCACTCAGCGGCGCTACAGTAGCGACTACAACAACAGAAACCGGTGGCTCATTCTTTTTTGCCAATTTACCTGCCGGCAATTATATCGTAAAAGTGAAAGGTTCCGTGTGGGCAAAAAAATCGTATGATGTAACCGTCAATTCAAAATCAGACTGGGCAGGAGAAATACGATCCGCAGATGATGCCTGGCAATTGGAATTAGCAACCGATACAGGCAGTGTGGAAACGGCCCGGGCACTGATAAAAACAAAAACAAAATCAAACCAGTCAAATGACAGGACAAACAGTAGTAGCCTGGTTTGGAGCCCCCGCTCCAATATAATAATGAACAAGAGTATCGGTGATTTGGATGGCGATGGTATTCCTGAAATGGTAATAGGGTCTGCCATTTCAGATTTTGGTATGTCAAGAATTGCAGACGGTAATTTACCCAATGCTTTGCAGGCGGGTCAGCCTATTCCCGGCATTATTGTGAAAGGAGGGAAAAATCCGGGAGGCAACCTGCGAACTGCTTTGACAGATGAAAATGGCGAGTTTGTATTTACAGCACTGGCACCGGGCAGCTATATGTTTACCACAGTACTGAACTACTATATCAACGAAGAAGCCGTCATATCGGTAGGAGTAGATGACGGGTTGCAAACAATCGTAACCAGTGAGTCTAATTTGACAAGCGGGAAAGACTCGGCCATTTTAAAAGATGCGCATACTTTGCACACCAGCAATGATAACCAGTTAAAGGCACAAAATAACAATACTGTTCGCAGCAACCGTACGGATAATGCTATTATGCAGGATATCAATGGCAATAATAGCACGAATATCGCTATTGACGAACCGGGTGTATTAAAAACAAATAGTAATAGCGGACCCGTGAAATGGATGGCGCCGGAATCAATAAAAAAGGAAATTTTAAACGCACAAAACACGATTGCTTCACAAGTAAGCTTATTGAACGAACTTGACACACGGCTGGCAAGCACTAAGCAGCAGGATCCTGCATCAGCCGTAACGATTCATACTGCATTAAAAACTCAGCAAGCTGTTTTGAATAACTTGTACCAGGTGCTGGGCGATTTGCCAACAAAAGAAAAAACGACAGCTATACATGACCTGCAACAGGTGGCCCGGCAGGATGAGTTGGCTTTCCAATTGCTGCAACAAGTGCTTTCGCAGCAGGGAGCTTCTTATCAATCTATTTCAAATGTTTTGAAAACAAAACATGATACGGTAAAAAATTCAATCAGTAATATTCGCTGAAAGAACTAAGTGATTTCTTTCAAGAGCAACGCCGGACTTTTTTACTTTTGGGCTGTATGTTACCACGCAAACAGCTCACCAGGGAACAGGCCCTTCAAAAGCTTCGTCATTACTGTGCCTACCAGGAAAGAAGTCATGCCGAGGTAAAAGAAAAAGCGTATTCGTTCGGCCTGCGAAAACCCGATGTAGAAGAGTTGCTATCGCAATTAATCCAGGATGACTACCTGAATGAAGAGCGGTTTGCCATTGCGTATGCCGGCGGAAAATTCAGGATGAAACAGTGGGGTCGCACAAAAATCAAATACGCTTTAAAACAAAAAAGCGTCAGTGATTATTGCATAAAAAAAGCATTGCGTGCTATTGACGAAACACAATATGAGCAAACGCTGGCTAACCTGGCGCAAAAAAAATATGCTTCACTGAAACACGAACAATACCTTATTCGCAAAAAGAAGACCATTGATTTCCTGCTTCAAAAAGGGTTTGAACCTGATTTGGTAAACCGGCAAGTGGAAAAAATCCGACATTCGGGTTAAAATTCCTTATACGTGTCTTTGCTCACCATTTCACTTATACAAACCAACCTCCATTGGGAAAATAAGGCAGCTAACCTGCAAATGCTGGAAAAGAAGATCCTGCAAATCCGCCAAAAAACACAGGTCGTTATTTTACCCGAGATGTTCAGCACGGGCTTCAGTATGAAACCGGCCCTGCTTGCTGAAACAATGGATGGGCCTACTGTGCAGTGGATGAAACGCATGGCCGCAGAAAAAAATATCGTTTTAACCGGTAGTGTTATCATTAAAGAAAACGACTTGTATTTCAACCGGCTGATCTGGATGTTGCCAACTGGTCAATTAGGATATTACGACAAACGCCATCTTTTCGCATACGGACAAGAAAACCAATTTTATACAGCCGGGAAAAAAAGACTGGTAGCGTCGGTCAACGGTTGGAAAATTCTCTTGCTGGTATGTTATGATTTGCGTTTTCCTGTTTGGTCCCGTCAGCAATCGCAGAACGAATCGCCGGAATATGATCTGATTATTTATGTTGCCAACTGGCCGGAGAAACGCGTACATGCCTGGAAAACATTGTTGCAGGCGAGAGCTATCGAAAATCAATGTTATGTGGCAGGTGTAAACCGTGTTGGGCCCGATGGCAATCACTTTAATCATACTGGTGACAGTATGGTTGTGGATCCGCTGGGTGCCTTGCTGTATCACAAAACAGGAACGGAAGATATTGCTACCGTAACGATAGAAAAACCAGCACTGGAACTGGTGCGGCAACAATTTCCCTTCTGGAAAGATGCTGACCATTTTATGATTCTGGAAGAAAGTGTGGACTAAGGGTGCCTGGTTAACCGTGATTGCTGAATTAGTTCAATCGCTTTATTCATTTTATAATCTTCACCGTTTTTAATGGCTTCTACCGTTGGAAATACTTCCACTTCCGGTTGTACGCCACGGCCATTTTTAGGAAGGTTTTTGTTAATGACCAGCCGGAATAAAGGTAAGCGAAACCTTGTTTTTGTATGCGGTAAAACCACATCAGGAATTAGCCAGGCACTGTTGCCATAAGCGCCGCCACCTGTTTCTTCACCCACGAGTGTTGTTGCCGGTTCATTTTTCAGGGATTGGGCAAAAAGGGCCGTAGCAGAAAAGGAGTTGCCGCCGGTTAAAACAAAGGTTTGCCCGCTAAAGTGATTTTTTTTCTTTGGTTTAAAATAATGCCGCTCGAAATAACCGAAATGATAATATCCGTCAGCTCTTTTGCGAGTGGCAAAATCCATAAACAGGCGATTAAAAAAATAATTTTGAATATAGCGGCTGTGGTTATTTCGCCTGCTCAGCGCATATAAAGAATCGGCCAATTTAAATGGATGGGTAACCAGGAATTTGGTGAGAAGTGTTGAGTTCATCACATTCCCCCCGCCGTTTCCCCTTACGTCGATGACCAGGTAGTGTATATCTTTTCTGCGCAATAGCCGGAACGAGCGCCGGAAAAACCGCTTTAACCTGTAACCCTTGCTGAAGGTGTTGACATCCATAAAGGCGGTTTGCTCATTTGTTTTTAGTTCTAAGCTCCTGGCGGATTGCAGTTCATCCTGTTTTCTTTCGCGTTTTGAACGCTTTTTAAAAATACCGCTTCCTGTTATGCGATTAAGCGAATCCCTGAACGGGAAATAAGCCGTAAGCGTATCAATTGATTCGTGGCCGTTACTATCAACATAGCCAACGAGGTAACTGGAGTGGTTTCCAAAAATATTGCTGTAGTAGCTTCCGAATGCCCCGCGGTTACTCAGGGTTTGATATTTATGTGTATCATTCTTGCCATCGGCCGGTAAAAAACGAAAAAGCGTATCCAGGATTGCCTGCATACGCTTCTTATTAATACTTGTGATTACCGTGCCTCTTTTCAACACGGTGTCTTTGCTGATCAGGTTGGCTACTACTACTGCTGTGTCCTTCCACAATTTCAGGCTGAGAGGAAAAATGCTGAAAGATGAACTATCAATAAAACGGACAAACCGTTTGGGCGCTTTCACAGACGTATGCCCACAATCAATTTTGGCGGTCACGTAACTGAGTATTTTTCTGAATTGTGGTTCTGTAACCGAATCTTTCAACTGCTGGCGCCCCCAGTTAAAATAGGCTTCCATACTGTCGGCCGGCGTGTACCAGTAAAGACCGGGATGAGATTGTTTCAGTATGTCTTCAAAAATAGTGTAATCCGCAGCGACTTCTTTGGGTGAAAATTTATGGAATGGATTGTAAGCCAGCCGGCTCGTTCCGCAGCCGGCACAGAACAGTGAGATCAAAAAAAGATTCCTGATCACTCGCATAGCTCAGGCATTCTTGCTTAAATGGTTCCAGCCCTGGGCAGTAATATCGTATTGACTGCCGCCTTTGGTAATAATCTTACGTCCTTCTTCTAACGCCGTCATATACCCGACAATGCTGATGTCTTCGTTGCTGATAATTTTTTCATAATCATGTTGTGATACGGTAAACACCAGCTCGTAGTCTTCCCCGCCACTAAGCGCACAGGCGGTGGGATCCAGTTGAAATTTAAATGCGGCATTCCGCGTTTCTTCCGCAATGGGCAGCTTTTCTTCGTACAGCACGCAGCCAAGCTGGCTTTGGTTGCAAAGGTGTAAGATTTCAGAACTCAGCCCGTCGCTGATATCCATCATAGCTGTGGGAATAATCTGTTGCTGGTCAAAAAAACTGATAATATCTTTCCGGGCTTCGGGTTTCAGGAGTTTGCCAATCACAAAGTTTTCACCTTCCAGGTCGGGCTGTATCTGCGGGTTCTCTAAAAAGATCTTTTTTTCCCGTTCTAGAAAAAGTAACCCTACATAAGCTGCGCCCAGTGTACCGCTTACGCAAAGTAAGTCTCCTTTTTTTGCAGTACTTCTTTTTACAAATTTATCCGGAGCTACTTCACCGATGGCGGTCACTGAAATAATAAAGCCTTTTTGAGAAGAGGTAGTGTCGCCACCCACCAGGTCCACGCCGTATTTTTCGCAGGCCGCATAAACGCCCTCATAAAATTCATCAAGAGCTTCCAGGCTGAAACGATTGCTGATACCGATACTCAGGATGATTTGCGTGGGCGTGGCGTTCATGGCATAAATATCGCTGAGGTTTACCACCACGCTCTTGTAACCAAGGTGCTTCAGCGGTGTATACATCAGGTCGAAATGGACACCTTCCAGTAAAAGGTCTGTTGTTACAACTGTTTGCCTGCCAAAATGATCAATCACGGCTGCATCGTCACCCACACCTACAACGGATGAGGCATTTTGCAACTCTATATTGCGGGTGAGGTGCTCAATCAGGCCAAACTCTCCCAGTGATGAAATTTCTGTACGTTGTTCGTTCATAATTATTTTTCATAATGAATAATATCCTGCAGGCCACTGTGTATTTTTCCATTGGTGGCAATAATGCCGTGCTGGTAAGGCGAATATTGTTGGCCTTCTAAATCAGTTACCAGCCCACCGGCTTCCTGCACAATTAAAAAACCGGCTGAGCTATCCCAGGCTTCCAGTTTGTGTTCATAAAATCCATCAAACCGGCCGGCCGCTACCCAGCACAGGTCAATGGCGGCGGAGCCAAGACGCCGAACGGGGATCCCTTTTCGGATCAGGCGGCCAAATACTTCCAGTGGGCCATTTGCTGCGTCAAGGTAAGTGTAAGGAAAACCTGTCACGATGCAGGATTTGTTTACATCTGTTTCGCTGCTGACCCGGATCGGCTTTTCATTGAGTGTAGCACCTTTTCCTTTTTCCGCAAAGAAAAGCTCATCGGCATGCGGGTTGTATACAGCGCCTAAAATCATTTCACCATTGTGTTCAACAGCAATGGATACGCAGTTCAGCGGTATGCCGTGTGCAAAATTTACTGTACCGTCAATGGGGTCAATGATCCATTTGTAAGCCGATTCCTGTACAATTTCGCCGACTTCCTCGCTTAAAATGTAATGATCCGGAAAACGGGATTTGATTACCCCAAGTATTGCTTTTTCCGAAGCGTGATCAGCTTCCGTTACAAGGTTATTGATACCTTCTTTATTGGCTATTTTGAATTGGCCGTTAAAGTAACGCCGAATTTCTGTTGCCCCGGCTTTTACGGCCTCAAGCAAAGTGTTTTTGAGCATTTCACAAAGATACGTTGCGCTGTCACCCTTCCCAAAAGGGCTTCTGTTAAAGATTCAGCGATTGCATAGCCGATTCGTGGTACCGCGTACCGGCAGCTGCATCTTTCGGAAACACGGCATTTATTTCTGCTAATTCCGTTGCGGACAGTTTTATGTTAACGGCACCGGCATTTTCTTCAAGATATTTGATGTGTTTAGTACCCGGGATTGGAAAAATAAAATCACCCTGTGCTAACACCCAGGCCAGCGCCAGCTGCGAGGTGGTGCAGCCTTTGGATAGGGCCAAATGCTCCACTTTTTTTACTAGCGCCAGGTTTTTTGAGAAATTTTCCCCCATGAAGCGGGGCGAAAAGCGGCGGTAGTCGCCAGGAGCAAAATCTTCAAACCGTTTAATTTGCCCGGTCAGAAACCCACGGCCAAGCGGGCTGTAGGCAACAAACGCAATACCCAGCTCCCGGCAGACGGCCAGCAGTTCATCTTCCGGGTCGCGGCTCCACAGGGAATATTCTGTTTGCAGGGCAGTGACAGGATGAACGGCCTGGGCTTTGCGCAGGGTTTGTGGCGATACTTCTGATAAACCTATGCTCCTGATCTTTCCTTCTTTAACAAGGTCGCTCATTGCGCCAACTGTATCTTCAATGGGCACATTCGGATCTCGCCGATGCAGGTAGTAAAGATCAATTACGTCTGTTCCTAAACGTTTGAGACTGCCTTCGCAGGATTTTTTCACGTATTCCGGCCGGCCGTTTACGCCCCTTTTGGCAGGATCATTGGGGTCGCGAATGATGCCAAACTTGGTGGCCAGTGTCACTTGCTGCCGGTGTTTTTTTAACGACCGGCCCAGGAGTTCTTCATTTTGATACGGTCCGTACATATCGGCGGTATCCCAAAATGTAATACCCAGTTCAATGGCACGGTCCAGTACTTTCAGGGAATCCAGGTCGTTGGCGTTTCCGTAAAATTCACTCATTCCCATGCAGCCTAACCCTATTTCGGAAGCCATAATCCCCTGCGATCCTAAATTTTTTATTTTCATATTAATTGTGTTTAAAAAACAAAACATAAAATTACCTGATTTGACTCCAAAAAACATTTTTGTTGCGTTTGTCTTTTATTAGCTTCGCCACACGCTGAACAGGGTTTAATAAATTTCGGCGCAGGATTTACCGGCGTGCTGCTATCTGTTATCATAGTCAATTATAATGTGAAGCATTTCCTGGAGCAATGTCTCGCTTCAGTGGAAAAAGCATTGCTGTCCGTAGGAAATGACGGGGAAGTGATTGTGCTTGATAATTGCTCAAGTGATAATAGCGTGGCATACCTGCAAGCAAAATTTCCCACGGTTCAATTTGTTGTCAACGAACAAAATCTTGGTTTTGCAAAAGCCTGTAACAAGGGCTACGGGCTGTCAACCGGCCGTTATGTGCTTTTTCTGAACCCCGACACCATCGTACCCGAAGATTGTTTTCAAAAATGTATTGCACTCCTGGCTTCCCGTACGGATGCCGGCGCCCTGGGTATTCGCATGCTCGATGGTAAAGGCCGGTTCCTGAAAGAATCGAAACGAGCTTTTCCCTCGCCACTTACGGCTTTGTATAAACTGGTGGGCCTGGCAAGACTTTTTCCGCATTCTAAAACATTTGCCCGATACCACCTTGGCTATTTAAGTGAACAGGATAACCACGAAGTGGATGTGCTGGCAGGCGCTTTTATGATGATAAAAAGAAATGTGCTGGAGCAGATTGGAAGTTTCGATGAAATCTTTTTCATGTACGGCGAAGATATTGATATGAGTTTTCGTATTCAGCGGGCGGGGTATGAAAACATTTATTTTGCCGGGAGCACGATCATACATTTTAAAGGAGAAAGTACCCGCCGCGGCAGCCTGAATTATGTGAGAATGTTTTATGCGGCCATGAGCATTTTTGTACGAAAGCATTATGGAAAAAACCGGGCCGGTGTGTTTAATTTTTTTATTCATCTTGCCATCTGGGCAAGAGCTGTGCTATCGGCTCTTGGCAAATTTGTAAAACGCATAGGCCTGCCCGTGATTGACGCAGGATTTATCCTGCTGGCCTTCTGGATTGCAAAATTTGGCTGGTCCACTTATGTGCGAACGGATGTCAACTATGAACAAAGATTATTGTGGACCGCTTTTCCATTGTTTACCCTGCTTTTTTTACTGGTCGCTTATTATGCAGGAATGTATGACCGGTGGTATAAACGGTCCAGGCTGGCAAAATCGATGCTGGTAGCTGCCTTGTTTTTACTGGCCGGCTATTCGCTGCTGCCGGAAACGTATCGGTTTTCAAGAGCAATTATTTTGTTTGGAGCCATACTGGCTTTTTTCTTCATCAGCATGTTGCGGCGGATCTTATTGGGGCTGGAGGTGCTGCAAAGAACAAAAACGTCCGAAGACCATCCCCGCACTTTGATTGCCGGAACGCAAGAGGAATACGCAGCAGTAATGACATTGCTGAAAGAAGCCGGTTTTCAGGAAAGGGTGATTGGACGTATCGGTGTGATGGACAACGATACGGAGGCTGTTGGGTATTATAAAGAGATTCCTGCTATTGCAAAGCACCTGCTGTTTAATGAGGTCATTTTTTGCGAAGGCACACTTTCGTTTAAAGAAATTATTGAAACCATTCAGCAGTTACCCTCCCGGCTAACCGTTAAATTCCATGCCGGGAAAAGTGGAAGTATTGTCGGCAGCGATTCGAAATACGAGGCAGGGGAAGCACTTTCTAAAGAAAATGGCTACCATCTTGCAGACCCCTACAACAGGCGTTTGAAAAGACTGGTGGATGTTGGGGTGTCAGTATTTGCCCTCGTAACATTTCCTGTTCACCTGGTATTGGTTAAAAAGCCCCTGCGCTTTTTTGGCCATTGTTTGCTTGTGTTGTTTTATCAAAAAACATGGGTTGGGTATTGTATCAAGGAGCTTCATTTGCCGCGGCTTCGTCCCTGCGTGGTTGCCTGCAACGGTATTCCCGCCAGTGCTGAACAAACGATGCCATATGAAAGCCTGCTGATGGCTGATCAATGGTATGCCAGGGATTATGAGCCGGCGCAGGATGTTAAACTACTACTCAGGGTTTACCGGCAACTTGGTGCATAATTTTTTGTAGGAAACGAACCACGTGACAATGAAAGAAAACCTGCAGTAACAGAAATCCTGCACAGAACTTTCCAGGTCATATGATTAAGTGCTTTCTCCCCCCTAATTTCGCAGCTGTTTTAACTGATTAGTGGTTAACTTTATAATCCCAGCCCGGCTTAATGGCAACGATCATCGATATTAAATTACCCAAGGCAATTGCTGCTGCTTTGCGATTACCGCAAAATGACCCGCGGCGCCAGCAAATTCGTGTGCTGCAAAAGTTGCTCAAGAAAGCCCGTTTTACCGCATTCGGGCAGGAGCACCGTTTCGACGAAATTTTATTCAGTCGTCATCCCGGGAAAAAATTTCAGGAAATTGTACCTGTCCATGATTACGATCGAATTTACAACCGCTGGTGGAAAAAAACACTGGATGGCGTTCCCGATGTAACCTGGCCCGGAAAGATTAAATATTATGCACTAAGCTCAGGCACATCAGAAGCGGCCAGTAAGTATATACCTGTTACCCGCGAAATGCTCCGAAGCAATACCATTAATTATATCAGGCAGTTCATCAGCCTGATGAGTTACGAGCACGTTCCGCGCAATGCAATGACCAAAGGATTTTTAATGCTGGGCGGCGCCACAGACCTGCAGAAAGGTGAAGCCGGCTGGTATGCAGGGGACCTGAGCGGTATCCTGGCAAAAAAACGTCCTTTCTGGTTTCAGACATTTTATAAACCGGGTGGTCGTATTGCCGCCATAAAAGACTGGAACCAGAAGCTCTACGAAATTGTTGAAAATGCAAAGAACTGGGATATCGGCTACATCGTGGGAGTGCCTGCATGGTGCCAGATGTGTATGGAAATGGTAATTGAGCATTATAAAGTAAAAAACATACACGAGATCTGGCCCAACTTTTCCTTCTTTGTGCATGGTGGTGTGGCATTTGAACCTTACAAAAAGGGATTTGAACGCCTGCTAGGCAAGCCAATCATTTATATTGAAAACTATCTTGCCAGCGAAGGATTTATTGCTTTTAAACACCGGGAATACGCCAAGGGCATGCAGCTGATTTTGAATAATAATATTTTTTTTGAGTTTGTACCTTTCGACGATAAGAATTTTGATGCTGATGGTAAAATGGTGGAGAAACCGGAAGCCCTGATGGTTCATGAAGTGGAAGAGGGCCGAGATTATGCCTTGCTGATGAGCACCAACTCCGGGGCGTGGCGTTACCTGATTGGCGATACCGTACGGTTTGTCAATAAAGAACGCTGTGAAGTAGTGATTACTGGGCGTACCAAGCACTTCCTGAGCCTGGTAGGCGAACACCTGAGTGTTGAGAATATGAACAAGGCTATCGAACTGGTAAGTGATGAAATGAATATTTGTATTCCCGAGTTCACTGTAGTGGGGTTTCCCTACGAGCATTTTTTTGCACACAAATGGTATGTGGCATCTGATGATCATGTAAACCCTGAAGAGCTGCGAAAAAAAATAGATCAGAAATTATGTGAGCTCAACGATGATTATGCTGTGGAGCGTACAAGTGCCCTCAAGGAAATATTCCTGGAAGTGTTGCCGGAAGAAAAATTTTTAGCGTTTATGAAAATGAAAGGCAAACTGGGCAGCCAGCATAAATTTCCAAGGGTATTGAAAGGAAAAATGCTGGAAGACTGGAACAGGTTCCTGGCAAACGGATCTGTCTAGCTGTTAAAAAATAACTCAATTATCGGTCCTCTTCCCATATTTCTGGAAGAGGTTTTTTATTTTTAACCGAAACAAAACCGGATGATCGAGGCTTTTTTGAAAGGAATTACACTGGGCTTGCTGCTGAGTATATCAGTGGGGCCCGTGTTATTTTCCGTCATCAAGCAAAGCCTGAATAACGGCCATCGCGGCGGTATGGCTTTTGTACTCGGTGTTTCGGCTAGTGATATTACGCTGGTCCTTATCAGCAATGTCTTTACACAGCTTTTTAGTAGCTTAAGCAGTCACAGGGTGTTTATTGGCGTTGCCGGTAGTATTTTCCTGGTTGCAATGGGTATTTATTTCCTTTTTTTTAAAAAGATAAAAGTTGATAAAGAGGGTCAGTTGGTTATCAAGTTTCGTAAACGTGACTATGCAAGGATTTTTTTCTCCGGTTTTTTTATGAATTTACTTAACCCGGCCGTATTTCTTTTCTGGCTCACCACCTCCACCACATTTATTAATCACACCATACAGCAACGCCTGCTGATTTTTACAACCTGCCTGGTGCTGGTTTTATCGGGTGATATTGCCAAGGTGCTGCTGGCAGGTAAAATCCGAAAAAAACTGACTCCGCACAATATTCATATCATCAACCGCATTAACGGTCTTGTGTTAGTGGGTTTTGGTATCGCCCTGATGTGGGGCCTGCTTGCTTACGCTAACCACCTGGGGTAATTATTTTTAACAAATAAGTTGCAGCAGGCGGCTTAAGTTTGAAGATATGGCTAAGAACCGGCAACTGCTCATACTCTTCGGGCTGTTCAGTCTCCAGCTTTGTTCTGCACAGCAGAGTTTCTTGTTTGTAAAAAAAAGGGGCCGGAAAGTAAAGACGTATTTTGAAGGCGACCGCTTAAAGATCCAGTCCCGTACGAATGACCTGCTTGATGGCACCATCACGTTGCTTCGTAACGATTCTGTTTATATCAATTCAATCGGATTTTCATCAGCTGCTATTCAAAAAATCTTTTTAAAAAGAAAAACTCGCAAACCCTTTCCAATCGACGGCAGGCAGGCTTTGTATATTACCGGTGCAGTTGCCCTGTCCACATTTGGCATGACAGCGGCCGGATGGGAACCTGCGGGCCGCTCCTTGCTGTATTCTTCCACGATTGGTTTTGGACCCATTCTGCTGACGGCAGCTGCTCGCAAAATCAATCTGAAACGAAAATATTACAGGATCGGAAAAAAATACAGGCTGCAGGTACTTGACTTTTATTTGCCTGACAAAAACCTGCCGCCAGGGTTACCCGCAGGCAAACGGTTTTGACTAATATTGCAGCTGTATGAAAACCAAAGGACTTGTTCCACGCTTGTTGCGCAAACTGAAGCGAATACTCCTGATCCTTTTCATTGCTCAGTTTGTGTACATTATTTTATTAAAATGGATGGATCCGCCTGTTACGCTTACACAACTCGGCAGCTGGATAAGCGGCCATGGCTTAAAAAGAGATTATGTAGATAAGTCAGCAATGGCGCCTGCGGCAAAACTGGCAGTTATAGCTGCTGAAGATCAGTTATTTCCCGATCACAACGGTTTCGATTTTAAGTCGATTGAAAAAGCCATGAAGCACAATCAAAAGAGTCAATCGCTCCATGGTGCCAGCACCATCAGCCAGCAGGTGGCTAAAAATGTGTTCCTGTGGCAGGGCCGCAGCTGGATCCGGAAAGGGTTTGAAGTGTATTTTACCTTTATGATTGAACAGATCTGGGGCAAAAAAAGAATACTTGAAGTATACCTGAACGTTATTCAAATGGGCGACGGGGTATTTGGCATTGAAGCGGCGGCAAAACATTATTTTAATAAATCCGCTGCTAATCTTTCCCGCCAGGAGTCAGCCATGATCGCAGCCTGTTTACCCAACCCGGTTCGCTACACGGTAAAACCACTTTCCTCCTATGTGGCAAACCGCTCGGGTTGGATTATGCGGCAGATGAATAACCTGGACAATGATCCCGATATCAGGGATCTCATTTATAATAAGCCTTCGGCAAAAAAATAAACTATTCTACAATCAGCCGGATTTTATCGCTGTTATGGGTCGGCGGATTCTGCCCGGCCCCTATCGCAAAACGCAGGTAATATTCTCCTTGGGGTATATCAATATGAATGACAGCATTCCTGTTTTGCGGGGCAGCTAAAAATTCCAGGTTCTGCGCTATGATAAAATCTTTCACCCAGCCATTTTTATTGAAAACGGCAATACGCAGATCGCCTGCAGGGTGATTGCTTTCAATAAATTGTGCATACCGGTAAGGCACATTCGGAAAATAGGTGATTGACAGAGAATCGCCCTGCCTGGCCTGGTAAAGTTTTTTCGAAGGTCTTATATCAATTTTGGCAAATGACGCAAAGGCTGAGTCGTACCGGTAGCCAATCCAGCCGATAGCAGTGAACAAGGAATCCTGATAATATCCCGTACGATCGGTATCGAGGATGTACACAGGTTTGCCTAACAGGGAATCTTCAACCGGCCAGAGATTATAATTGTTTTTCCTGCCACGGTACGTATTTAGCGAATACGCCATTTGGCCGGTGTAAAACCAGTATTTAGAGGCCCGCTGGTAAGAACTGTAGAATACAACGGGCAGACCTTTGGTAATCTTTTTCATATTGCCCGGCCAGCCCTGCCAGGAATGATACCGTTCTTTGATTACGCCGACAGGAATAAAATCTACAATAAGTGCAGCCCGGGCTATCAGCACAAGTACAACAGTGAACGGCAATAAACGGTATAAAATTTTTTGCCATTTTTTTCTGTCGGCTAAAAAATTATGACTTAGCACCACCAGGGGTACCAGCACGGGAGATGTCCAGTTGGCTTCCACTTTGCCTTTGAACGTGCTGAGGAAAAAAAAGAGATAGATACCGGCCAGGGTAAACTTCAGTGCTTTTTCAGTGCTGTTGTGTATTCTGCAGTAAAAAGCTGCAGGCAACAGCACGAAACCTGCAATGGGTCCCGGCAGTAGTAATTGCCCCGTGATGTAATCCAGTGTGTGGGATAGTTTATAGGGATTCACATTGCTTTCAAATAAATGGTAACGAACGCTTATCCATTCGTGCTGATACTGCCACCACAGGTGGGGGACAAACAATACCAGTGCTACAATCCCTGCTAAATACGTTTGGTAGCGTATAAATAATTTACGATCTGACAGCAGGACAAAGAACACAATCAGCACCCCGTGATATTTGCTATACAGCAACAGCGCCGTAACAAGCCCTAATAAAAGGGTATTGGTGAAAGATTTGTTTTCGGAGAATTTTTTAAAATAAACGAAGAATAGGGCTGTAAAAAATATCAGTGGCGTATCCGGTACCGCCATGAATCCACCCAATTGAAGGGCTGCAAGGGAAAGGGCGATTGCATAGAATAAAAAAGGTTTTTGCCTGCGGAGTAACTGCTCAATGAGGAGTAATGTTCCTGTATTCATCAGGGCTGCCAGTAACCGAACACCCAGTTCGTTATGAAAAACAGCGTAACCGATACGTACCATCAGGGCAATCATTGGCGGATGATCGAAATAGCCCCAGTCGAGGTAATGACTGTAAACCCAGTAGTAGGCTTCGTCATCAATGAGTTCCGTAAAGCCTGATTGCACAAGGGCCAGCAGCAACCACAATCCGTAGAAAACAAATCGATGATATTTAGTCATAAACGCTTTCATGCAGCGAAAGTGAAATTAAAATGTTTCTTCCTTTAAAAGCCTGTCTACGGCCACAACAGCTTTTTCAAACCGTTCGGTATAATTGCCGCTGATATCGACCCACGGTGTGGATTGATTCACCATCAGGTCCTTGTAAATTTTATATAATATCCTTCTGGTTTCCAGGTCCGGATATTCTCTTAATTCATCCTTTACCCACGGCAAATCCACGTTGCACAACAGATAAAGATCGTATTGCCGTGTAATAATTTCATCCAGTACATAGCGATGACATTTGCCAAAAACAAATTCGCACCACACCTTCATCACGTACATATCTGTATCAATAAACAGCGGGTTTGCCCCAGCAGCAGTCTGACGAGTTGCCAGCTCTGCGGAATATTTGTCTTCCAGTTCAAGCTGTCCGCGGGCAATTGCCAGCAGGTCTTCAAACTGATAGTTTTTTCCGTGTAATAAGAGGTATTCTCTTGCATATTCCGGGCACCAGCTGGTATGATAATGTGCTGCCAGCTGCTCGCATAATGTACTTTTACCGGTTGATTCCGGACCTATGATTACAATTTTTTTCATAAGCTTACTGCAAGTTAGTCTGCCTGCTTCTTTTTGCCCGTTTCCTCCACTCCAGCAATCCAAACACCGCCATCACCAACAGTACCAGGTAGTATACACTGGTAAACACATAATGTTTTACAAAATACAGGGGAATGGATGCAATGTTGGTAGCTATCCACCAGTACCAGCTTTCCACTTTTTTTCTTGTCATTAGCCACATGCCGGTAAAGGCTGTGGAAGAGGCAAAGGCATCGGCCCAGGGAATGGCGCCGGGTGCAAAATCTTTTTTCAGGTATGTGAGCAGGAGGTAGATGGTAATATAAAAAGAGGCTGCAAAAAGCAGCTGGTACATCCACCAGCGCTTATCCGAATACGTTACATGCACGACCGGCTGCTGTTGCTGGTTTTTCCGGGTCCATACGATCCAGCCGTAAATGCTCATGATGGTATAGTAGAGGTTTACACTGGCTTCTCCCAGCAGGCTGCCTTTAATGCTTAAGTACACATAAAAAATTGTATTGATAAGCCCTGTGGGATAAACAAGAATATTTTCTGTACGGGAAAACCAGACACTGATGATACCGGAAAATACAGCCATATATTCCAGCCACCCGGTTTGTTGCATGCCTTCAATGAACTGTTGATAGATGTCGTGCAAGTTCAGCTAAAATTTAGCAAATGTACAGCCGGCAAATTAATTCGCCGGTTTTCGGTAGGCTTTCATGGTGCGTAAATACCGTGGACCTCTTTTTGTCTGAAACCGTGTGGGTATCTGTTGCCATTGACCGCTGCGGCTAACAGTCCATACCAGGAAATGGAGGTGGGGAAAAGCTGCGTAACCTGTTTTTCCACTCAGCCCGATTACCTGCCCCTGTTTTACCGAATCACCCACTGCAACCAGCGCCCCTTTTTTTTGTAAATGCCAATAGCCGGCACGGGAACCATCGCTGTGCTGAATGATGAGAAAATTGCCATAGGGCCTGTATTTACGGTTCCAGCCACCCTTATTGCCATCTTCTTTCAACCGGATAACCACACCATCCCTTGCAGCACAAATTTTTGTTCCTTTTTTCATTTTAAAATCCAGCGCTGCCCGTTCCTTGTGTGAGAAACGACTGAAATAACCCTGCACCAGCCAATGTGAATGATCAATTTCATACGGTAGCGCATATACATAACTGCTATCATCTTTTAAAATGCCTTTTCGTAGCAGCCTTGTTTCCCGGCGTAACGGGTTTTTGCTGACACTGCAGGCGGCAAAATAATAACAGCACAGTACTACAAGCATCCATCTCATTCTGTAAAAATAAGTAGCCGGGGAGTAGGAACAGGCAGTTGCTAAAACCGGTATCTCATTCCTCGCACATTTTCTTCAGGTTGTCAAGGCCTTTGTCGAACTGGTGGTTGAGATTTTTCCTGATCAGCGGCCCCATCAAGCGGGCAATAGGCCAGGGCAGTTTACCGCTGTTTTGCCAGGTTACTTTTGTATCATTGTCACCCCATGGTTCAAAAAGCCAGTTGTCGCTGGCCTTGCTTTTCCACGGTTTTAAAAATTCGAGAATGAAGTGAATATGTCGCTGATCAATATCCCGCACTGTCAGGCTGCCCACGCCTACTTTTTTCCCTTTCCAGCTGTATTGATGTCCTGCTGTGCCAGGCTCTCCTGTAATCTGGTGTTGTGCCGAGGGATCAGATTGTTGCCAGGGGTTCCATTGGGCATAAAAATGCAAGTTACCAACCCGGCCCATGACTTCGCCGGCCGGTTTTTTTATGATAACGGTTTTTTCAATATTATACATGCCGGGCAGTAGCGAGGCTGCCACCAGTAAGATGATAATCAGGGCAAGAAATATATAAATGAATATCATATGGCAATATTTAATGAAAATTACGGAAAGCCATTGTGTCCGTCAAGGCATTTAAAAAATAAAAGCGCCAGGGAAAACCGGCGCTTTTGAAAAGGTTTATTCAAAAAATTCAATTATTCTGCTTCTGCCACTACTTCCTTTACTTCCGGAATCATGCGTTTCATCATACCTTCTATTCCGGCTTTCAGCGTTATCATGGACGAAGGACAACCGCTGCAGCTTCCCTGCAGCATCAGGTTTACCACACCATCGTCATAGCTTTTAAACTGAATAGCCCCACCATCCATTTCCACGGCCGGACGTACATAGTTGTCAAGGAGTTCTTTTATACGCTTCACAACATCGGTATCATCGGCAGCAACTGTATTGCTGCTTTCGGGCTTGATGGTGGCCACCTCTTCTTCGTTGATAACCGGTTTGCCCTCTTCGAGGTATTCTTTTAAAAACTGCCGGATTGCGGCATTTACATCGTTCCAGTCTGTTTCTGGTGTTTTAGTCAGCGTTACAAAGTTGCTGGCAATAAATACAGCCTTAATAAACGGAAAACCAAACAGTTCTACAGCCAATGGAGAGGGGCCGGCACTTTCAATATCAGGAAAATCAATGCTTTTTCCGGGGTATAAAAGTTTGTTGGCGACAAACTTCATCGTTTCCGGGTTAGGCGTCATTTCTGTATAAATGCTGATAATGGGATTTCCTGTTTTAATCATAAACTCAAACGATTTAATGTGCAAAAATAACGATTATCCTGCCATGATGTTTACGATTACCGGAAAGGGGTTTTTTTAAGCTAAATGATCCTCCTGTAGCTGTGACAGCAATTCTTTCAGCCCCCGGATGTGCCGGCCATAGAGCCGGTAGGCCCACCAGCGGTTGCAGCGCCAGGCCAGGGCAAAAATGACTGCAATCGCGGCTATCCAAAGCAGTATTAGTAAAGGGGGAAAATAGCCTTGTACGGGAAAGAAAAACAGCTTGCTGCTGGCCGTCGGCATTTTTTTATAAAAAACAAAAGCCAGGAAGATAATGGTCAGCGGTACAAGAGCTGTGCCGCCCAAAAGGTAAAAATGTACATACTTCTCCAGTGTAATCAATTGCTGCTGCAGGTTGTTCTTTACCGGGAAACCGGCACAGTCCATACCGCGTAACAATGCATATTTACGGTAAAAGTAGCCGGCGAAGACAAGTAATAAGATGCTGTATGCCCAGGTAATTTCGCGGAACCAGCCATGAAAGGCGAAAAAATAATACACGGCCACACAACCGAAAAGAAGAATGACAAGCAACAGTTCGGTCATCACGTTTCGTTTCATTTTGGCAATGATTGATTTAGATGACCGGGTAAGCAGGTTTGCAATATTTTCTTCGCCGGGCACTTTTACCAGGGTTTCTTCCAAATCAACCCAAATTGTTTTCAGGTGCTCAATATCCATATGATCCAGCTTTTGTGAGGTTACGTAATTTCTCTTTTATCCGGTTCATTTTCACCCGCAGGTTGTTTTGATTGATGCCAAGAATATCTTCCATTTCTTCGTAGCTCTTATTATCAAGATAGAGCATGACAAGGGCTTTTTCAATGTCTGATAATTGCCGGAGAGCCGAATACAATAATTCCAGTTTTTCTGCCTGATCACTGGTTTCGTTCACCTCCGCAATATCGCTAACGTTATAATCTGTGGTAGAAGCTCTAATCCTGATTTGTTTTTTTCGTAAGTCTGAAATAGCCGTGTTTAGCGCTACCCGGTACATCCATGTAGAAGCTTTGGATTCGTTTCTAAACTTTGGCAGTGATTTCCAAAGCTGGATGATAATCTCCTGGAAGAGGTCTTGCCGGTCGTGCAGGGTTTGACAGTAAAGGGTACAGATTTTTTGAATCAATCCTTTATGCTGGTGAATGAGCTGTATAAATTCATCCTGTGTCATTGTACCTTGCAAAGCGAACATTTCAATAGGTCGGCTGTTGAGCAAAATTGTTACAAAATAATGCGTATTTATGAAGAAAATATATCATCTCGCGACCTGCAGTACCTGCCAGCGAATTATCAGCGAAACAAAAATTGACCAAAAAGGCTTTCAAATGCAGGATATTAAAACAGAGAAGATTACCCCTGCCCAGCTTGATGAAATGAAAAAAATGGCCGGCAGTTACGAAGCTTTGTTTAGCCGCCGGGCTATCAAGTATAAAGAGCTTGGCTTAAAAGATCAGCCACTGACTGAGAAAGATTTCCGGAAGTATATTTTACAGGAGTATACCTTTTTAAAGCGGCCCGTGGTGATTGCGGGTAATAAAATATTTGTGGGCAGTGAGAAGAAAACAATAGAAGCGCTAAAGCAGGCCCTGATGGACTGAGTATATAAAAAGCAGCCGCTGAAATGAATCAACGGCTGTGTTGGTTGGTCCCGCCTATAAATTATAGACTGGATTTTTAGAATGTAAATTTTACACCTGTCGTTACATAAAAAAGATTTTTTCCTTTTTCTGACAGTTCAGGGTGGCCTGTTATAATAAGCAGGTTTTGCGGCATGACAAAGGCTGGGGTTAGCAGCATTTGTAGTTTACCTTTTGCCAACACCACCGGTGCCGAAAATTCATAAGAAAGAATGGAAAACCTGCTGAACGCATCGGTCACCTGTTGCTGACTGCCGGGTACCAGCAGAAATCCACCGGCCTTTTTATAGTATGTATTGGTAAATTGCTGTGTGCCGACGTAGAGGTAGACAGAAGGTACGGCCGCCAGCAAGGTTTTTCTGCCAAGCCGCAACCGGAAAATGTGATCCAGCCCCGCCTTTACCCCATAATCCGTTTTATCGCTGTGCTTCAGATCGGCACCCATGGTTATATCCAGTATTTTATTCAGCCAGGTCAGCTCGGTACTGAATTGTTCTTTCAGCGCAGACTGAACCAGTTGGCTGTTATTCCTGTAAAAAGGCTTTGCAAAATAGATATTGCCTGCCAGTTTGTTTTTATGGTTAAACTGGTAACCGGCGGTTGTAACGGTTCCGGCATATTGAAGGTTTTCAATCTTATTATGAACAAACACTGGCGCTGCATTGATATAAAAGTTTTTAGTGAGCCACCATTCCGCCAGCGGAAAAGCACCGCTGCTTTGCAGGCTGTCGGTTCGCCCGTAATAGTTTAATCCCGATGTATAAAAAATACCCAGTTTAAACTGTGTTTTATCAAGTGCGCTGCTTGAATCAGATTGCGCCTGCGAAAAAAAGCTAATCAATAAACAGACAGCGGATACCAGTCGAAAACGTATCTGTTTCATGGTGCATTTCTTTTTATAATCTGGATGTTGAAAGATGCCCCTGCTTTTAGTAATGACAGGGGCATGTTGTATAGAGAGGCTACGGATGTATTACCGGTTGCTAATTGTTGCTACTGATTTCTCAGAAGCGGTTGCTGACACACTGCCGTTTATCGCGGGTTTTGTGTTGGTAACCGCAGATTTAGTGTCAGCTGTAGTTGTTTCTATTTTGTTTGTTGCTGTTTCTAAACCACTTTGCGTTTTTGCATTTGCTTTGCTCAATGCAGAAACTGCTGTGTTATTAGCCTGTTCGCCTGTTACCTTTCCATCAGCCTCTGTACGTACAGAAGCGTTTAGATGAATGTTTTGGTCTGCTCCAGTGCTGTTTTGAGCAGATGCTTTTATACCTGTGTTTGCATTAACAGCGGCAGTATTCATCACGTTGTTTTTTAGTGAATGTGCCAGTGTTACAGTTTGATCACCGGCCTCGCGTAACTCTGCAGCAGTTTGCGAAATCAACTGTCCGGTTGTAGCGGTTGATGTTTGCAGTGAACTGCGGGTAGCGGAATTAAGTGCGGAAGTAGTGGACTTAATCGTGGCGGCGCTGACCGCTGCCCGAACGGCTGCACTGGTTGTGGATTGCAAGCCCAAGTTTACTTGTGCAAAACTAAAAACTGAAATGCCGGTTGCTATGGCCAGTGCCATTGTTTGTTTGATTGTCTTCATAGCTGATCGATTTTTTAGTGAATAAATGCGTATAGTTTCAATGCATGACTTATCTGTATTTCTTTCATATAAATACTATGCCGGAGTGATACTGGTTTTAATGCCTACTGTTCTATATTTTTTCAAGTATGCGTTACCGTTATTAAAGAGCGATCATGCGCAGGTGTAGTAAAGACCGAGGCGGGACGCGATGGTTTAAATCGGTTGAAAACTTTTTTAAAAAACAGGCGTGTAAAAAATCTGGGATGGAAAGTGTGACAGACAGGATTGTCAAGAAAAAAATATTTTCAATCTATGACAGTTGAAAATCTGTTTGTGTGTCAGTTGCGTATGTATTTACCAAAAAAATTGCCATGTACATTGTCAGCAATTAATAACTGCTGAAGCACCTGTGGTAGTTTGGCAAGCTGAACGAGTCCTTTCATACCGGCATAATCCCGTGCAGAGCTGTAAAGGTAATCTTCGGCAGTCGTTACTATTCTGTCGCGTACAGGATTATCGTGTATGTATTCAATGCGTTCTATTAACTGGGAAGGATTGTTGAAGTTGATATGAACGGGGTTGGTGCAGGTTTGCCAAAGCTGGTATTTTTTCAACAATCCGAGTTTGTTGGAAAAGTTTTCAAATCTTGCCATCATCCACTTGCGGCGGCGCATGGGTTCCACGGTCATGTCTTCCAGTATTTTTCGGGTTGTAAAGCTTTTGAATTCTTTTTCAATTTCCGCCAGTCTGTGATCTTCGTTTGTATTCACCAGCAGGTGCAGGTGATTTGTCATCAGGCACCAGGCATATATATTCAAGCCTTTATTTTCAGCAAAATGATTGAGTGAGTGTACAATTATCTGTTTGTACACGGGCCTTATAAACACATCGACCCAGTCAACAACATTCAGGGTTATGTAAAAGCAGTTTTTATACTGCTGCACATTCAGTTCTTCACTTTTCATGGCAATAAGTTTTTAATGGTTAATGCGTTTCCGAAGGGTCGTCGGCAGGTGCGGCATTGGTTTTACAGCAAATCCTGTTCCGCTTTGTCCGCCTGTCGGGAAAAGAAGTGAATTTTTACTCTGGTCAGCCGGTTCTGATGTAGAAAATTTCCCCTTTTGAATATAAAAACAGCAGTCGGGTACCATCCCTCCAGCCGGACCTGGATCCGTTTCGGCATAAAACCGCCGCTCTTTCTTGTGTTCCTGGTAATTTGTTTTTATTCCAGGATCCGCAGCTTGGCGTAGTTCAGCATGATCTTTTTTTCGCCGTTTTGGTCAAATTTTACGGTTGCGATTGGGTTGTGTTTCGCACCTTCCATTTTGATCACTTCGCCAAAACCGAATTTTTGGTGTTCCACCCGTTGGCCAACCTGCAGGTTAGATGTGTCACTTGCCACGAAATCGGGTGAGGGAGTATGTTCAACAATTTTGGGCGGTTGTTTTGCTGCCAAGTAGGCCGGGGCGGCCTCTTTCTTTTTTGTGGGTGGTGGGCCATAGCGTCGTTCTGCCCGGGCGGCATCATTCCAGCCGCCACCGTGCATGCGGTCAAAAGCTGAAGCACCAAAACTAGATTGATTCCGTGCACCGCCACCGGCAAAACTCCTGTCCAGCTGGTCTTCCGGTAATTCATCAATAAATCGGCTGGGCTCATTTTGCACCAGTGAGCCAAAACGGTAGCGTGTATTGGCATAAGAAATCCATAGGCGCTTTTTGGCACGTGTGATAACTACATAAAAAAGGCGCCGCTCCTCTTCCAGTTCTTCCCGTGTATTGATGGCCATGGCGTTTGGAAATAGCATTTCTTCCAGCCCGGCAGCAAAGACACATTCAAACTCCAGTCCTTTGGCAGCGTGGATTGTCATCAGTTTCACCGTGTCGGCGTCGGGATCTTTTTCATCGGCATCGGTCAGTAAGGTGATTTGCTGCAGGTAACTGCCAAGGCTTTTGTCTACCAGTTCGCCCTCCTCGTTATCAGGGCTTTCTGTCCATTCTTTGATACTGTTCAAGAGCTCCTGGATGTTTTCATACCGCTGAACACCCTCTGTGCTTTTATCATTAAAAAGTTCCCTGACAAGATTGGTCTGCTTACCTACATGAAAAGCCACTTCGTAAGCGTTCTTTTTTTCCAGCATGCTGGCAAAGCTCCTGATCATGGTTACAAATTCTTCAATTACCTGCAGGGTGCCGGCGCGGAATCCAAACCGGGAAGCATTTTGCAGCACCTCCCACATGCTCATGTTGTTTTCATTGGCCATGAGCACCGCTTTGTCAACGGTTGTTTTGCCAATACCCCGGGCGGGATAATTGATGATACGCTTCAGGCTTTCTTCGTCTTTCGGGTTTACGATCACCCGCAGGTATGCCAGCAGGTCTTTAATTTCCTTACGCTGGTAAAAACTGATACCGCCATAAATGGTGTAGGGAATACCCATGCGCCGAAGGCTTTCTTCAAACGCCCGGCTTTGGGCATTGGTGCGGTACAGGATGGCAAAATCTTTGTTTAAAAAATGATTGCGCAGTTTTTGCTCCTGAATGGTATCAGCCACGAATTTCCCTTCATCATTATCCGTCATGGTGCGCACCAGTTTAATCTTCTCTCCTTCCCCATTTTCGGTAAAGAGCACTTTTTCAATCTGGCCTTTATTGTTACGAATGATCTCGTTGGCAGCATGCAGTATGCTTTTGGTACTGCGGTAATTCTGTTCCAGCTTCACCACTTTTACATCATCATAGTCTTTTTGAAATTGCAGTATATTTTGGATTGTGGCGCCGCGAAAACTGTAAATGCTTTGGGCATCGTCGCCTACCACGCACACGTTCTCGTGCATGGCACCTAAGAGTTTAATAATTTCGTATTGTGCAGGGTTTGTATCCTGGTATTCATCAATCAGGATATATTGAAATTTATGCTGGTATTTGCTCAGCGCTTCGGGAAAATTTTTCAGCAGTTCGTAAAACTTCAGCAGCAGATCGTCAAAATCCATAGCGCCGTTTTTAAAGCAGCGCTGTACATAGGCATTGTAAATCTGCGCAATGGCGGGCCGGTTGGCGCGCATATCTTCTTGCTGAATGTAATAATCGTTAGCATATTCCGCCGGGCCTACCAGGGCATTTTTAGCCGATGAAATCCGGTTGTAGACAGTATTGGGTTTATAGTGCTTATCGTCCAGGTTCAGTTCGTTGATCACCGTTTTTACCACACTTTTGGCATCGTCTGTATCATAGATCGTAAAATTGTTTGGATACCCGAGGCGGTGTGCTTCGCTGCGCAATATGCGGGCAAATACACTGTGAAATGTACCGATGTAAAGATTGCGGGCTTCGTTATTTCCCAAAATCTTTTCTACCCGTTCCTTCATTTCTTTGGCAGCCTTGTTGGTAAATGTAAGTGCCAGTATGTGAAAAGCATCCACCCCGTTTGCCATGAGGTGAGCGATGCGGGTGGTAAGTACTTTTGTTTTACCACTGCCGGCGCCGGCCACGATCATCAGGGGACCATTTATATGTAATACGGCTTCACGCTGCCGTTCATTCAATCCGTGTAAATAATCCTGCATGGCTGCAAGTTAAGCGGATAAGTTGAGAGGATAAAAACTTGACCGGGTAAAAAAACC
Source organism: Chitinophagaceae bacterium (assembly GCA_035760665.1). GTDB lineage: Bacteria > Bacteroidota > Bacteroidia > Chitinophagales > Chitinophagaceae > DASTSN01. Next base: position 40,499 of record DASTSN010000104.1, read on the forward strand.
ATTTGCATTTTATCATTGTAATTGAAAGGGAATCTGTAAATTACTAAATACCCGCATGCATATCCTTATTGTGACAATCGTCACTAAGAATGCTTGCCGCGTCTATTAATTTTGTTATCAAATTATCACCATGGCAACAACAAAGCTGAGTACACAGGATTTTAAAGACAAAATATTTGACTACACAAAAGAAAAGGAATGGAAATTTGCGGGCAGCCGGCCAGTGATCATTGATTTCTATGCCGACTGGTGCGGCCCCTGCCGCATGGTAGCTCCTGTACTGGAGCAATTGTCGGATGAGTATGCAGGGCGGCTGGATATTTATAAAGTAGATACAGAAGTGGAGCAGGAACTGGCTGCTGTATTTGGAATTCGTAGTATTCCTTCATTTCTTTTTATTCCACTGGAAGGTCCACCCTCGTTGGAGCCCGGCGCCTTTCCCAAACATGTTTTTAAACAAATTATTGACGAACATTTACTGCCAGTTAAAGCAGAATAATTCACGTAATCATTTTCATCACAGCAGTTCATTCCTGAACTGCTTTTTTAATTTACCGAAAGCCTGTTGGGAGCAGGAAACTAAATGAAAAACTCCCCGGCTAAAGAACCAGGGAGGTACTAATCGAAAACCAATAACCCGGCCTGCCTTTCTGCAGGCCTGTAACCTTATCCTATGAAACTAAACGTTGATTTAACAAGTATAATTTTTTGTTTGTGATCCGGATTCGATGTTAGATAATGGAACAAGTATATGCAGTCTCACCCCTTTTCCTTCACCGGTTTTATAAAGACATTTTCCATTAAATACACGAACCCGTTTTGTCATATTCAGTAAGCCTATACCGTTGGCCTGCTCTTTTTCCATGTCAAATCCTCGTCCATTATCTGTTAGCAGGAGTTCCATACTCGCATCACTGAGCTTTATGCGTAAGATTACTTCGGTAGCCCCTGAATGTTTCTGGCTGTTCCGGATAAACTCCTGTATAATCCGGTAAAGTTGTATAGAAACGGCTTTAGGCAGTGGCATTTCTTTGCCGCTCACATCCATCGTATAACGGATTTTATCAAAGCTATTCAGGCGGCACAGCATTGTTTCAATTGTTTTGAGAAAACCCCTCTCCGCGAGATCAACCGGCATTAATTCGTGGGACAGGTTACGGGTAATGCCTAATGTTTCAAGTGTAAGCTCCCGTAGCGTTGTGTACAGCTGTTTTACCTCTGTATCTGTTTTTTCATTGCGGTTTTCCAGCGTCGTCAGCAACAGGTGAATAGTAGACAAATTTTGACAAACACCATCATGCAGTTCTGCAGAAATGCGGTTCCGTTCTTTTTCTTCCGCTTCGGAAATAGCATTGAATATTTTTTGCTCGATTTGCTTTGTTTCCGTAATATCCTGGATGATAAATAACAGGAAAGGTTGCAGTCCGGCCTGGTTTACTTTTTTTATCGTCATCTTGTACCAGGCGGCTGCTTTTTTCAGCCCGCTGCCCCTTGCTTCCAGGTGGGCAATTCCCCCTTCGCTGATCACCTGGACGGTTTTTTGTAAGATGACTTCCTGAAATTCAGCATCAAAAAGATTGGTAATTTTTTCGCCGGCCAGCCCGTCAATTTTTTTATTAATGTATTCAACTGTCATGGACAGGTTTGTCTTCAGGATCAGGACCGGGGCGGCTTCCATGATTGAGCGTAGCTCTTTCCCGCGGTTAATATTTTCTGCCTGTTTTTCTTTAATAGGGGTGATATCCTGGGTTGTGCCAAAAATCAGGTCATGGTGCCCGGTTTTACGATGCCCGGAAAATATTGTTTTCAGCACTTTTGTTTTCCCGGATGGCGTCGTTAAGCGAAAAGTGACGGGATGATAATTTCCATTGATAGCATCGGTGAAAGACAGCTGTAACAGCTCATAATCGTCTTTGGAAAAATGCTCACAAAGCCGGCCCGAAAGGATTGGCTCAAAACATTCCGCCGTTTCAAAAATATTCTGTAACTCCTGGCTGCATTCCAGTTGCCGCGTCCGGCGGTTTAGAACGAAGTACCCAAGCCTGGCGGCTTCAGCTGCACATCTCAGCAAATCATTGCGTTGTTGCAACAGTTCTAAAGAGGGATGCAGCGTATCGCCATTCCGTTTATGAAGAAGGCTTACAGGAATCGGAATCGTTCGATCAGTAATCGTTTTTACACAGACTACTCCCGGACTGCTGTCTTTGCGCATTTCAAAGGGTTTGTTTCAACGGATACAGAGGATAAGGAAAATGTTAATTGGTTCTCTGGCTGGTTGCAAAATAAATTGTCTGCTCAGGAAATGCAATAATGGTTTTCACTAAAGTTCTGATTACGTGTGAGCAAGACGGTTATGAAAAAATGAAAATTGGAATGGTACTAACTATGGGCTGCGGAATAACGCCTCCCCCCAAACCACCTGTGAAGGACATACGAAAACTTGTTTTTAGCAGCCTCCTTGAGAAATTGATTTATATCAATTATTTATTTTTCTCTTTATAAGAGTATATACTTATTTCTGGTTCCTTGGAGTCTTTGTTTGGCTTGTTTTTTGATATTTCTAAGACATTAATCCATGAATATGACACCGGAAGAATTCAATAACCTCGGAACGACAATACAGGCAGAAGCAATTTGGGAGCTTGGTACACCTATCGGCGAACGTGACCAGCAAACTTTACGCTATGTGCTTTACAAACTCGAAGATTTTGTGGTGGAGGTTTGTTTTCACAAGGTGCATAATTTTATCCTCCATATTCGCGGAATGCAAGGTGCAGAAGTGCTACAGCCTGCCAGCATCCTCCAAGCCTGCTGATATTTTTTTCAAGCCGGCCTTTTTCCAAACGAAGATTACTATAATAGCGTTCTCCAAAGCGCCTTCCTCCGTTCAGGCCATATATGCTTGCTTTATGGTTATTTAAGTGTAAAAGACTGGTATGGGATCCAAACATTTCCAGTATGGTGCAGCAGCCAGATCTCAGTTACTGAAAATGTTTCGTAGTACGTTCTTTTGGAAAACTCAAGCCAGGCTTTTTTAAAGTTGTCCATACTCAAATCCCGGTAGGCAACTGTCATGTGCGGGTGAAATGGTCGTGTGATTGCAGCCCGAAAAAAACCGGTTTTTTGCAAAAAATCCATTAGGCCCTGATACAGTTTTTGCAGAAAAAGATTCTCATCCGGCTGTATGAAAATTACCGGGTTCTGTTTATTCGCAAAACAGCCAAAATTCCGCAACGCTATTTCGAAAGAATCAAACTTATTGAAAAATGTATTTAATGCAGTTGACAATGGAGCTTCGTTTTTAAAAAGCATTTGAAAAGGTTCTTTCAGTGTGATGTGCGGGGGGACTTTTAATGCATGCCTGCTTTGAAACCGCCCGGCGAACTCCTGCTTGATAGCCGTTACCTCCTGCATGATTTGTGGCGGCGGTAAAATGGCGATAAAGTATAAACCGGTCTGTTCCATTATGTATGCTGTAGCAATAGCCACATCCTTAAAAATAATCAATAACTATGTGCACCGAAAGTGATAAATAAAAAAAGTCACGCAAAAAGCGTGACGTTAACAAGTTTCCCAGCCTGCTAAAACAGAAATTATTAAGCTGCCTGTTTTTTACCTTTTGTGGTTTCACCGGTCAATACTGTAATTAACAGCTGCGTAGTGATGTATTTACCTTTCATGATAATTATGTTTTAATGGTTTTAGATTTAATTTTAGTGAGTTGCTTTGTCTTATCATTATTTCTTAACTGCAACTGTAAATAAGACGCAGCATGTAAAAAGAGGTTACAGGTTGCCGGAACTATTTTTATCAGCCGTCGTTTTAAAAAGGCTATTTTAACATCTTTAACAAAAACAAAAAAGTCATGCGGTAACATGACTTTCAATGATTTTTGGTCCGGCAGTAAGAATTGTCAGGCGGCCAGTTTTTTACCTTTTGTGGTTTCACCGGCCAACACTGTAATTAACAGCTGCGTGGTGATGTATTTACCTTTCATAAAATTATTTTTAATGGTTTATAAATTTTGCGTTTGTAACTGATCTGCATTCTTTTCAATCGCAACTGTAAATAGGACGCATTTCACAACAAGAGGTTACAGTTGCTGTGATAATTTTTTTCTTTTATTGCTGCCTGCAAAAAAGTTTAGGGATGAGCGGCATAGTTGTATCATTTCCGGACAGTAACTTTAGTTTATGAACTTATTCGGTAATCTTATCTGGTTTGTTTTTGGAGGCTTTTTAGCAGCGCTTGGGTATTTTATCGGAGGCCTTGTTTTGTGCATAACGATTGTTGGCATTCCCTGGGGCTTACAATGTTTTAAACTTGCCGGACTGGTATTATGGCCTTTCGGAAAAAAAGTAATCAGTGACAGCAGTAACATGGGTTGCCTGGGTACTGTCTGTAATATTATCTGGATAATATGCGGCGGTTTTTACACAGCTGTTGTGCATGTGGTGATGGGCTTGCTGCTGTACATAACGATTATTGGCATCCCCTGGGGCCGCCAGCATTTTAAACTGATTGAAATTTCACTGATGCCCTTTGGTAAACGGATTGTTGCAGAATAATGAAAATAGGGCAACAAAACTTCCTGCCAACCTCGTGTATAGCATGACAGATTTTGGTACATTTAGCAAAATCTTTCCCATGCGTAATCTCCTCGTTCTTTTTGCTATGCTGAGTTGCCTGGCCGGCTGGTCGCAACTCCCAACATACGGCGGGAAACTGAAACCCGAACAGGCTATTATGGATATCCGGCATTATACCATTTCCCTGGCAGTGGATATACCGGCAAAAAGTATTGCGGGGTATACAATTATAGATCTTATAACCAGTGAGCCTACGCAAAAGCTTTTATTTGATCTGATGGATGATTATACCGTGTCGGGTGTATGGGTGAATGGGAAAACAGCTTCCTTTGATCACAAAAATCATTACCTGGTCGTCAATGCAGCTGAGATGTTGCCGGCCGGCAAACTGTCGGTGAAAGTACAATATAGTGGTAAGCCGCACGTGGCGGTTCGTCCGCCGTGGGAGGATGGCTTCACCTGGACAACTGATTCGCTTGGTCATCCATGGGTCGCTATAACGGCAGAAGGAACTGGCGGTAAAATCTATTTTCCCTGCAAAGATCATCCGTCTGATGAACCTGACGAAGGCGTGGATATGTATATTACTGTCCCCAACAACCTGGTGGTAGCCGGTCCGGGATTGCTACAAAAAGTGACTAAAAAAAGTGGTAAAGCCACCTACCATTGGAAAACAAATTATACAATAAATAATTACAGCATTGTTTTCAATATAGGCGATTACCGGTTGGTTAGTAAAACTTATACAACCATTGCTGGTAATAATGTGCCCATGGATTTTTATGTATTAAAATACCATGCCGGTAAAGCACTGCATCATCTTGCTTTACTGGCGGAGATGACCAGGGTAAAAGAAAAATATTTTGGTGAATACCCCTGGGTAAAGGAAAAGATCGGTATTGTAGAGACACCGCACCTGGGAATGGAGCACCAGACGATGAATGCATACGGTAATCATTTTAATTATACGTCGGTAGGAGGCCAGGATTTTGACTGGCTGATGAACCATGAATTTGGCCATGAGTGGTGGGGCAATAAAGTGACGGCAAAAGACTGGGCTGATTATTGGATTCACGAAGGAATTGATAGCTATGGCGATGCATTGTACCTGAAAGAAAAAGAAGGTGAACAATCTTATATAGATCATTTTAAGCAAAGTGTCTTCGGCATCAGTAATGAAAAACCCATCGTTCAGGGAAAAGATATTGATGAGGAAACGGCCTATATTGGAGATATTTACAGCAAAGGGGCTTTTTTTATGCACACACTCAGATACGTGATTGGTGACAGTGTTTTCTTCCCGGCGTTAAAACAACTGTCTACTGATCCTGCCTATACGTATGATCACTTGATAAATACAGATGATGTTGAAGCCCTGTTCAGCAAAAAATCAGGGATGGATGTAAAGCCCTTGTTTGATTTTTACCTGCGAACCACGCAAAAACTGGATATTCATATTCGTGAGATCAACCCCGGGCAGTATAAAATCTGGCTTGGTAATATTGATATCTCCCTGCCAGTCAGTTTTGTAACCGACAAGGGCGCCCAGCAGGTGATGCTCAATAAAAACGGGGTTATTGTTCTCAGTAAGGAAACCCCGTTGGTGGATCCTGACCAGTATTACCTTAAACGGGTGATTATAGAATAAACCAGATTTTTTAAAACCTGTATAAAAATCAAAGGCTGGTCGCATCGCCAGCCTTTTACCAATATGGTACTAAAGCATTATTTGAGGGCCAGTGCGATGGCTGTCCAGTCGTGCTCACCCAGCCCTTTTTCAATACACTGATCCAGCTGTTTTTTTAGTGTTTCTCCCACTGGCATTTTGGCGCCGGCTGCCGCGGCTTGCTGCAGTACAAGGTTTACATCTTTTAGTCCGAGCCGCAGGTAAAAAGCAGGAGGCTGGTAAGTTTCTTTCAGCAGCAAGTTGCCATAGTTAATATAGACGGGTGCATTAAACAAGGTTTGCGTGATCATGTTCATCCATTGCTGGCTATTAATACCACTGTTTTTCGCAAGATTTATACCCTCTGCCATTGCTTCAATAGCAGCAATAATCAGGTAGTTATTACACAGTTTTGCAACATTGGCGGCAGTTATCTCTTCGCCAAATTCCCAGATACCTGCAGCGCCGCAATGCGATAAACAGGGTTTTATTGTTGCCACAGCGGCAGCATTGCCGGAGACCAGAAAATGTAATTTTCGTGTTGCAGCAGCCTCTGGCCTGCCCATAACCGGGGCCGCTACATACTGCTGGCCTGCAGCTGCATGAACAGCTGCAAGCTGCGCGGCTGTCGCCGGTAATATTGTGCTCATAGAGACATGTATGCCGCCGGTTTTTAAATTAGCTGCAATCCCTTCTTCATGCAGTGTAATATGATTCAGCGCAGCATCATCTGATACTATGGAAAAAACAATGTCGCACTGGATGGCCAGTTCCCTAACCGTACTGCATCCAGTAGCGCCTTTTTCCACCAATGCTTCGGTTTTTGATGCTGTTCTGTTATACACATACAAGTGTCCTTCCTGCTCCAGCAGGTTCAATGCAATGGGAGTACCCAGGTTTCCCAGGCCAATAAATCCAATTTTCATACTTTTTTATTTTTAAAAAAACAGATGCTGTGGTTTGTTTGCTGTATAAAGGTACACGGAACGCGGGTTGATGCCAGCATTGCAGCCCCGATTCTTTTAATAACCAAAATGTACAGGTATAACAAATTGAAGAAATGTTATGTGACGGTTTGCTACTATTTTTATGTTGAGGACCACTTTGTAAGCGTTGAATACTGCCGGATGGAATATATAAAAGAGTACAAACGTTTTATTAACAGTCATTACCTGAGTGAAGGCGTACGGGTAACTGCAGGTATCCTTTTGCCGGCTATTATCCTGAATTATTTTGGACTGCTGATTATAGGCGTAGTTGTTTCACTCGGCGCTCTTTGTGTAAGCGTAACAGACAACCCGGGTCCTATTCATCACAGGCGTAACGGGATGCTTATTTGTTCAGCTGTTCTTTTCCTGGTTGCCCTGGTGACTGGTTATGCTTCATCTTACCCGGTGTTACTTGCTGTTGTTATCGTGATTTTTTGCTTTCTCTTTTCTATTATAGCTGCTTATGGTAGTCGTGCCATCTCTGTCGGTGTCGCCGCCTTATTGGTGATGGTGTTAAATATCGACCGCCACTACCAGGGACAGGAACTGATTATTCATGCGCTGTATATTCTAACCGGTGGACTTTGGTACACGGCGCTCAGCCTGCTTCTGTACAGCTTTCGGCCCTATAAGCTTACTCAGCAATCCCTGGGCGAATGCATTATGGCAACAGCAGATTACCTGCGCATTCGCTCGGAATTTTACAGTAGCGACGCCGATTATCAAAAGATTTACAGCCGCATGATGGAACAGCAGGTGGTTGTGCACCAAAACCAGGAACTGGTTCGGGAACTTTTATTCAAAAGCAGGAACATCGTTAAAGAATCAACCCTGACCGGGCGTACCCTGCTAATGATTTTTGTGGATGTAGTTGACCTGTTTGAACGGACAATGACTTCCTACCAGGATTATGAGCAGCTGCATGCTTACTTTCGAAACGCCGGTATCCTGCAGCGCTACAAGCAACTCATTGAAGAAATTGCCGTCGCACTTGATGATGTTGGAATAGCTGTTAAGTCCGGACGTCCGGCGGAACAAAACGATACGCTACTTTTATACCTGGAACAGGAAAAAGAATATCTCGACCAGTTCCGGGATCAGTATCGTACAGCCGAAAATATCGAAGGCTTTATCAACCTGCGTAACATATTGCAAAGTCTTGAAGATATCGTTCAGCGGGTTCAAACCCTGCGCCTGTATACTACGTATGATAAAAAACTTGCCACAGGATCCGGTATGCAGGTCGATTATGAACGGTTTATCTCTCACCAGGATTATCGTTTTAAGTTGCTCAGCGATCATCTCTCCCTGCGATCTAATATTTTTCGTCATGCCCTCCGGGTTAGTATTGCCACGCTTGCCGGTTACCTCATCTCCTGGCTATTGCCATTTGGCCATAGTTATTGGATCCTCCTCACAATTATTGTCATTTTAAAACCGGCGTACAGCCTTACCAAGCAGCGAAACTATCAGCGGCTGCTTGGTACGATTGGTGGCGCCGGCATCGGATTTCTGATCCTGTATTTTGTAAAAAATAATACCGCCCTGTTTGTAGTGATGATGTTTTTGATGATTGGCACTTACAGTTTTTTACGAACAAGGTATATGCTATCCGTGGTGCTGATGACGCCCTACATCCTGCTGCTATTTCATTTGCTGTTTAAAACAAACTTTGAAGCTATTGTATTGGATCGTGTGCTGGATACAGTGATTGGATCCATCATCGCCCTGCTTGCCAATACATTTATTTTACCCGTATGGGAGCATCAGAAAATCCAGGGCTATATGCTGGATATGCTGGAAAAAAATACTGCCTATTTTAAAATTATCGCTGCGGCGTTTGTTGGCAAGCCGGCAGACCGAACTGATTATAAAGTGAGCCGAAAAAATGCCTTTGTTTCACTGGCCAATCTTTCCGATGCGTTGTCACGCATGTTATCAGAGCCCAGGCGAAAACAAAAAAATGCCAGACAAATGCATCAGTTTGTCGCGTTGAGCCATATGCTCACCTCGCATATAGCAGCACTTTCCCATTACGCAGTTACACTGGCTCCGCGTTATCAGTCAAATGACTTTGTAGTTATCTGCGACAAGATTTCGGAGATGCTCCTGGCAGCATCTGACTTGATGAAAGCAAATGCCCGCTCCGGTCAACCGGCTCAACAACATACCCTGCAAATCGCAACCCCACTCGACCAGCGGGTAACAGCATTGCTGAAACAACGGCAGCAGGAAATCAGGGACGGACTTTCGGATACCACTACTCGAAAACAACTTTCGGAACTAAAATCTGTAACCGACCAGTTTACATTTATTGCAGCTGTAGCTGCAGATATCAGGAAGGTGACTGAGCAAATTACACAGCCTGGGCAGTAAGCGTTTCGTAGCGTCTTTTTTTGTGCAGAAGGTATTTGTTGTAAATGATGTCACTCATAGGTTTTCCATACACTTTGCTTTCCAGCCAGGAGATAATGTCCAGGTAGGCAAAAGCACGGGTTTCAAACCGGTTTTTTTCAAGGTGCTTAATTTTTTGCAGGAACTTTTCCAACTCGGGTTTTAGCTGTGCCGGCGACATTTTTAATGAACTCCGCAGAAAGCGAAACATTTCTTCTTCCACTACGGTCAGGTTTTTCATTTTGGCCATGTACCGGTAAACAGATTTTGTCAATGGTTCCATCAATTCATAATTGCCTAGTTCGTAATGCGACAGCAGGTGCATGAGCCGGGCATAACATTGCAGATCATAACGCAGATCTGCTGTACTGTTGATGATCTTATTCAGGTAGTCAATCGACTTGTCATAGTTGCCATCACCGAAATAGAGGCTGGCAATTTTGTAATTAAACACTACGATGCGGTGATTGTCGACAAAGAGCGCATATTCATGAAGTTTAGATTCAATATCCGGCACCAGGCGTAAACCTTCCCGGAAAGTACCGCGCATTAAATGGAGGTTGATGCGGGCACTGTTAATATAAATAAATGTATGTACCCGGAAATTGTCATATTGCCTGGCAACTGTTGTTTGGGAAAAAACTTCAAATTGCCGGAGTGTGATTTCGAATTTTTCAAAATTCCGCAGGTCAAAATGGGCATTCAGCAGGTTATGCATTCCTTTTACGTAATGGCCTGTTTCCACCGATATCATAAAGGGCTGCGCCGTAAACAGGTCCACCCATTTCTGGCTGTAGCGGTAGTACATTAGAAAATCCTGACGGATAAAAGCGTACCAGCAATAGCTTTGATAGAGGTACAGGTTTTCATAAAACCCATTCACTGCACCGATGTCATCCGGCAGGTTGCTTTTGAAAAAAGCTTTAATATCTTTTTCATCCAGTTCATTGCGGGCATGGCCAAATTTGACATACCAGCGGTACAACAAGAGCGCCAGGTTAGACAAACGAGTTACCCGGTCGATATGCCCGCTTATTTCCAGGGCTTCCTGTGCCAGCGATTCTGTTTTTTCCAGCGAGCTGCGGGTGATATGAAGCGTTTCAATTTTTTTTTCCAGAGAAATGACCTGCGCCAGGAAATTGAATTTTTGATTATTCCTTGCCAGTTCTTTGGCCCTTTCCAGAATTTTTAAGCTTTGCAGTTTCAATCCTTTGTTATACAATAGCCTAGCGTAATCCAGGTGCTCGCTCAGTTGTAAATCTGTATTTTCCGTAGTTTTTAAAAGGCGCAGAGCTGCCAGGATTTGTTTGTACAAATGTGTTTTCAGGTTGGCAAGTTGCGGTTTGGTAACACCGGGCAGCTTTTTCAGCAGCAGCTTTTCATCGTATTCGGTCATCTTATCCAGCGCATCAAATACCTGGATGATTTTCAGGTCCGCTTTTGCAGAACTGCGCTTTATATAGAGCTTAAAATGCCTTTTTTCCGACTTTTCGAGGGAATGAACAAGCTGGAATAAGGTATCTGTAAACCGGTTGGACATCATAGCAAAATTATCCTGAAACTCAATACGGGCAAGGGTTTTCAGATTAATTTAATGGTTTAGCCATAATGAAAGACCCGGGAAGATGTTTTGAAGGCCATCTGCCTGTATCTTACATTTGTTATGGATTTGAGCAAAATAATAAAGGGCAAGCAATCGTTAAGGCAAAGAATCGGTAGAGGCTCAAACAGATACAGTAAAAACTGTATTCTTTACATCAGCATTTGATCTTTTTTTCATATGGCAAGCAATCGTTAGAGGTCGTCTGTTTCTACAGAGGGCCTTTTTTATTGCCCCTAAGATAACGACAAAACTAATCCCTGGTACAAATGCCCTGAATTTTTTAGGCGTGGATTCCTGTTCGCACTCAATAATTCTTATTTCTCTTTACAAGGGCTGGCAACGTAATTCCTGTATTCTTCGATAGTAGTAGTAAAGTAATTTTATATGAAACGATCTTCCCTTTTTTCAACAGCTGCGATAGTGCTGCTGCCGGCGCCTCGTACAGCCACATCTTTTCAGCGGCAGGTTCGTACCCTTATCATAGCTCTTACCACTCAGGTATGACAGGCACGGTGTCTGTAAACTAACAGCTGTTTTCTTCCGTTTATACATTTCATGAGCCAGTGCAGGATATTTGATTTCGCTTTAACAGCTTACCTGACTATTTTCATAAAAAACAGCCGGTGCAGCATGTAGAGTTTTTTCATAAAAAGCATTTTACAGATAATTATCATCGCACTGCCCCGGCGGCGGCTCTGCAGCATTTTATAGACTTTTTCTGGGAGACAGATTTCGATGCATTATGGGATATCTTGCCCAACGGCTTTTCCGATGTGTTGTTTCCAAATGTTGGCTATACCTACCTCATCAACCTGGCAAATCCGTTTGTGATGCAGGTTGGAGAAACAAAATTTGAAATGAAGTCGGATGGTTTCTTGCCAAGGCATAAAGCTATTGAATGCTATCACCGCCCCGGCAACCGGCTGTTTGGTGTCAAATTCCGAATAGCACCGGTTCTTTTTGAAAAGAAAGTCAATTTTGCCGAATACCGGCACTACATTTTTCCCTTGAGCTACCTGATTGAATCGCGTATTGTTCAAGGTGTAAAAACTGCCGGTTCGTTTTGTGATCGGGTAACCTTGTTGAATCATTATTTTACCAGGATGATTAAGCAACATGCCGGTTCTTTACCTTCTGTGGATATCGTTAGAGAAATATTACACTGCTGCGAGCAGGACTTACATTTTAATGTACCTGTAAAAAAACTTGCTGAACAGTATGGAATTTCAACCAGGACCTTGCAGCGGTATTTTGAATCAGCTACGAGCCTTAGTACCAAAGGAGCCTTACAAATACTTCGTATCCGGAAAGCAGCGGACCAGCTGGCTAACAGGCCCGGCGAATTCGATTTTACGGATTATGGGTATTACGATTACAGTCATTTCTACAAACACTTACGCCGTTTTTTCAACAGGGAAACGCTGGAGTCGCTGCAACTTCCGGCTGCCTTGTTAAAGGATGCGAAACGAACAACGGCTGGAAATAATCTGCCGTTGCCTGCCCTGCTTGCTTAATTTCCTGCACGTTGACGTTCCTCTTCTGAACCGGTTGTTCGACGGCGAGCCTGGGCAACCGTTTTTTTACCAAACCGGTAGGTGAAGCTGATTGTCGCAACACGGGTTTCGCGGTAGGCATGCCATTTCTCTATGTAGTTATTGTAGGTGATGGTGGCCCTGGGTAAATTGGTCCAGAAAATATCGGTAACACTTAAACGAAAAGTGCCTTTTCCCTGGAATGCTGTTTTTTGTACACCAGTAGCAATGCCCCACTGCGGTTTGGAAACCATAAAGCCATATTGCCCTCCGGAACTGAAATTGCCGTTTAATTCTGCATTCCAGCCTTTACTCAGTGTGAACGTATTATTGCTGCGGATGTCAACTGCCGGTTTTCCATTATTGAGTGTAGTGCCGCCGAGGTATCCGTTGTAGTGGTTGTAATAAATATTGCCATTATTAACCATATTCCACCACTTCCTCAGGCGAACCGGCGCTGCAATCGTTAATCCAAAATAATCAGATGAGGCAAGATTGATTGGAATCTGGACGGTGACATTATCTGCCGATGGTATATTGGGAAAAACATCTTTGAACCGTACAATGGCGATGTTCTGGTCGTTTTTTGTATGGCTGTAGCCCAAGGTAAAATTCAGGTTTTTCAGGTTATAATTCAATTCGTAGGACCAGGTAAACTGTGGCAGTAATCCCGGCGAGCCGGTAGCATAAGTCGTTACATCAATTAAAAACAGGAAGGGGTTCAGCATGCCATAACCTGGCCGGTCAATACGCCGGCTGACGGAAACACCCAGTGTTTGATCTTCCTTGAGCTTATAATTAAAAAAAGCGCTGGGGAATACCTGAAAATAGCTGGAATCCCAATGGATATTCCCGTTTTCCTGGAAAGTTTTTACATTGGTTTGCTCACCACGCAATCCCACCTGGAAATTGAAATGCTTATACTCCTGGGCGAAGTTCACGTAAGCGGCATTGTTGTTTTCCTTGTACAGGAAATGATTGGTTTTGTTGATATCATTTTTGGGCGTGCCATCACTCACATCATAAAACTTTGCATCATTATCGCTGGACACAAAGCTGAGCTTAAATCCGGCTTCCAGTTTCGCTCCTTTCCTAAGCGGATTTATATAATCGGTTTTCCATGTGGTGAAATGGAGGTTGCCGGTCTGGTCGCCATCCAGTACATAGTCTGGTTGTAATGACGTGCCGTCAAGCTTGTAATATTTGGTGGCCGACGTGGATAATGAAGTAGAATGAAAGGAACCATAATCCACATCCGTGGTGATTTCTTTGCCCAGGGAATCAAAGCTGTGTTTTAGATTAATATTCGCCACGGTATTGCTGGATCCGTCGTTGTTGGTGGAGGCTGTCTGGAATGTAGAGGCCTTTTGATGCTGGTCATCAATCACAATTGAATTATTGCTTCCCGTTCTGTCAAACGTGTAAAAATTGCTGTTTACGACAAAGCCGATGATTGTTTTTTTGCTGGCAAAATAATCCATACCCAGCCGGGCGGCGTGCGAACTGAAGGGGAGTTTTCCAAAATTATCTTTCAGATCACCACCGCTGAAAACGGCATTTGTATAAAAATTCCGGTCCAGGATCAGGTGATTTAATCCTAACCGGTAGGCATAGTTGTAGTTTCCAAACAGGTTGATTTTCTTATTGCGGTAGTTAAATGTGGTTCCTGCATTGGCTTTGGGATACACACCCTGTCCATAACCGGCGGTAAATGTTCCGTTGGCACCCAGCCGCTGGTCTTTTTTCATGCGGATATCAATAATGCCGGCGTTGCCAGAAGCATCATATTTTGCCGATGGGTTGGTGATGATGTCAATGCGTTCAATAGCGCCGGAAGGCAGGCCCCGCAGGTAATTTGCCAGGTCCGTTCCGCTCATAGGAGTGGGCTTGCCATCTATCATAATGATGACGCCCTGCTTACCTCGCAGGCTGATAGCATCATTCTGGTCCACCAGCACACCTGGTGAACGCTCCAGCACTTCCATAGCAGAACTGCCGGCATTGACAATGCTATTGTCAACATTTACTACAATACGGTCGTTCAGCTTTTGAATAAAAGGTTTTTTTGCCGTTACTACCACCTCGCTGAGTGCTGACGATTTTTCTGCCAGCGTAATGGGTAAAAGCTCCACCGCCGGTTGATTTTCACTTAATGAAAATGCTTGCGAGTAGGAGGTTGTATAATTTACCAGGCTGGCTTTGATGCGATAGTTGCCGGCAGGAATACCTTCAAAAACGGCAAAACCTTTATCATCACTCAATGCGGCTTTCACAAGGGCGGAATCTGATACCCGAATGATTTCTGCGGTTACACTTTCCAGCGGGGATTGCAGGGCTGATAAGATTTTTACAGTAACGGTTCCGCGAATAGTCTGCTGCCCGGTGGCTGCTATGCCTGCCATCAAGACCGCGGTTAAGAAAATCAGTTTCATACTTGCTCGTTTTGATTCAAAAATTCATCAAAAACGAACCATTTCGTAGTAAAATAGGATTAACTGTTACAGGCAAGCGATGAATGGGTAGGAAATGGTTAAGGCTTGTCGGATTTTTACATAAAACGGACCACCTAATCTACCTTGATTACTGGGCTCAACTCCGAGATTCCGTTTTCGTTGATAGCCTGTATCCTGAAGTAGTAAGGAATTTCCCTGTCCATTCCTTTATAATAATATTCGTTACTGCTGTAAATTATGATGCAGTTGTATAATTTATCAGGGGCTGTACCAATATAGATGTTATAGGCATAAGCATTATCTACCGGGCGCCACTTTAACCAGGCGCTGCGTTTGTCTTTCTCTGTGCGCAGTACAATGAAATCTTTGACGCCATCTGGTTTTTCGCCATTGCCATTTCCGAAAACTCGCAGCCCGCTAATGGCAAACTTCCCGCCTGACATATGAATATTTTCCATTTTTAAAAACCGGGTTTGTACAGGCTGGGCCAGTTCAATGTAGTCGTGCGGGACATCTGTTTTATTAGCATGTTTATCTACCAGCAACGTCCATTTTTTTCCATCTGAAGAGGCATAAATATTATACTGGTGATAAATACCGCTTACTTTTCCCAGGTATGAAGAATCAATGTCCTGGTCGGCATAGTTAATCTGTATCGCGTTTACGGTGCAGGTTTTTCCGAGATCAGTTTGTATCCATTCCCCCTTGTTGCCGCTGGCAGCGCTCCAGTAGGTTTTAATATTTTCGTCAACGGCAAAATTGGGTTCGTAATTCCCATATGTGGAGGATACGCTAACGGGTTTGTTATAATTCAGCAGCATCCAGCCTGTAAAACGGCTTTTCAGGTGATCTTCCGGGCCGGTGGGTAAATAAGTGGGATAATCGCCAAATGCCTGGCTGGCGTACAATACCCCATCACGGTCAAAACCTGCCGGCCAGAGCCCCAGCCTTCTTTCAAAATTGTTTTTTACAGAAATAGCGATTGTAGAAATATGCCAGTAGTTATTCCATTTGTCCTGGAAAGTGGCGCCATGTCCCGCACCCCTGGCAAATCCGCCGGGTTTCCAAGAAAATGGCATGGGCTGTGGCGTAAAAGGCCCCAGCGGTCCGTCGCCGACTACTACACCATCAGCATAACCACTGAATTCGGTACCCGGTGCACCATACTGCAGGTAATACTTGCCGTTATGTTTTGTCATCCAGGCTCCCTCAATAAAAGGATCCAAAAATGTATTGTCTGAATATTCTCCAAAACGTTGCCAGCCATAGCGCCAGTCTTCCAGGAAATACAATTCCTTGCGGGCGCCAAGGGGCTGAAAGGTTTTCCGGTTCATCTCCACTCCGTAAACCGGGTAGCGGTTGCTGCTGCCATTATACATGTATAATTTACCGTCATCATCCACAAAAAAATCAGGATCCCAACCGCCGATTGCTAATGAATCAATTGCTTCTTTCCATTCATTGGCTTTAGGATTCGTGCTCATCCAAATGGGAAAATTGCTCGTATAGGTAGAACCAAAAACCAGCAGCGTATCACCCTGCACCCATACAGCCGGTGCACAAAGGTCGTCGTAAACATGATGGTAAGGTTTCAGAAACGAGCGGGATATAAAATGCCAGTTGGTCAAATCACTGCTCCACCAGTAACCCCACTGGTTGGTGGAGAAAAGATAATAATCGCCTTTGTACATCACGATAACCGGATCAGCTGTTGCACGATGACGGCCCCATTCCGAAAAATTGGGTATGGGAGTATAACCATAATCAAGGTTCATAGGGTTGCAATAAGTACGCTGGGTTGGCTGGCTCATCAATCCGTTGTAAAAAAGCAGCAGCAGGAAGGACAATATAAAGGGGCGCATAAAACAGCAAGCAGGTTAAAATGAATTGATTTTAATTGCCTGCTAAAGGTACCAGATTCCATTTTTACGGTGAAGTAAAATACAAGAGCCGCTCGTTTACGGAGCGGCCCTGTAAAAAATATAAACGGTGTGATAATTAGTTCTGCTTTGTTTCCAGCAGTTTGAAGAACTGATCCAGTTGCGGAAGGATTACAATTCTTGTTCTGCGGTTTGCTGCGCGGCCTTCTTTACTGTCGTTTGAAGCAACCGGCTGGTATTCGCTGCGTCCTGCAGCAGCCATTTTAGCCGGATCAAGACCGTACTGGTTTTGTAAAATACGTACAACAGCAGTCGCACGTTTTACACTCAGGTCCCAGTTATCAAGCAAATCGCCATGGCGATAGGGTACATTGTCTGTATGTCCTTCTACCATGAACTCGATATCGGGCTGATTTTTCAACACAGTTGCCACTTTGCCCAGCACTTCTTTTGCCTGGTTGGTTACTACGTAGCTGCCGCTGTTAAAGAGGAGTTTATCAGAAATGTCGATATATACTACACCTTTATCCACTTTGATGTTGATGTCCTGGTCATCCAGGTTACCGATAGCGCCTTTCAGGTTCATCACCAGCGCCATATTCAGCGAATCTTTACGGGCCATGGATTGTTGCAGTGTTTGGATATAGGCATCTTTAGCGCCAATATTTTCCAGCGATTTTTTGATGCTTTCAGCCTGTTGTGAAGAAATTACAGACAGATCCTGCAGTTGTTTTAAAGCCTGGGTATTGTTTTCTTTTAAAAATGCAATTTGATTTTTCAGGTTGTCAATGTCGTTCTGCAGGCCTTGGTTTTTTCTTTCGGCTTCCGCTTTCCCGTCATTACAATTACTCAGGTCACTTTGCAGTTGTGTGTACTTTGTGTTCAGGTCATTGTATTTTGCCTGTTCAGCCTTAAATTTTTTGGTGCTCACACAGGAAAATAAAACCAGTGAGCATGCAGCAATCATTGCAGTAAATTTAAACTTCATAACTTGGAGTTTTTTAATGAATAATACCCTTCCTCTTCGCTTGGACAGCAACCATGTTAAACAAGGTTTGCAAAGTTAATCCAAACTTGCCCAATTTTAAGCTATCCTGTCTAAAACACTGTTAATTACCCAAAGACATGCCAAATATTTAACAGGATAGGACAAATTTTAAGAATTATTGATGTTTAACGGCAACGAATGGTTGAAAATTATTATTTGTTTTGGCTAACATAGATTGCTTTGTAAAAAGATTTATTAATGATTCAAAGCGGACTCATAGATAATAGAAAATTGGAAAAATGGTAAAAAATTTATCCGGCAGTTTTTTACTTGTAACATTGCCGTGCTTATGAATTGAATTATGGCTGCGAGAAAAATCTTTATACGGAAACGAAGCTTTGAACTGGTGGCGCTACTCTTTTTTGTGCTGCTGGTTAGTTGCCTAACATACTGGTGGTTTACTTACCGTCGTGCAAGAATGGTGAAATATCCCGCATTTGGTATCGAAATTCCGGAAGTTTACCCGATTCATGGAATTGATGTGTCAAAGTATCAGCAACTGATTGCATGGGATGCTGTAAAAGCCATGCAGGTAAAAAAAGTGAAACTTGGCTTTGCCTTTATCAAAGCCACCGAAGGAATTGGGAATATGGACAGCCAGTTTCGTCGCAACTGGGTCAAATCAAAACAGGCAGGTATTGTTCGCGGGGCGTATCATTTTTTTCTCGCCACCAAAGATGGGCGGTTGCAGGCCGAGAATTTTATTCGTGCAGTGAAGCTGGAAACCGGCGACTTGCCGCCCGTACTGGATATTGAGCAAACCTATGGTGTTCCTGTTGCTACGGTGCAAAATGAAGTGAAGGAGTGGTTACAGATTGTAGAAGAGTACTACGGTGTGAAGCCCATTATTTACACCAATGTTGATTTTTATAATCGTAACCTCGGCCATGCTTTTGATGAGTATCCTTTATGGGTTGCCCACTATTACCAGCCCGATCAGCCAAGAATCAAGCGCGACTGGGCATTTTGGCAACACAGCGAAGAAGGAAGAGTGAATGGTATTGCAAACAAGGTGGATTTTAATGTTTTTGCCGGCGATTCCCTGGAGTTCAAAAATATGCTGGTGCAATGAACTTACTGGCGTTGATTTTGTAAAACAGAATGCTGTAACTTAACGAGCATCCATTAACAACATTT
This sequence comes from Chitinophagaceae bacterium, assembly GCA_035760665.1. Taxonomy (GTDB): domain Bacteria; phylum Bacteroidota; class Bacteroidia; order Chitinophagales; family Chitinophagaceae; genus DASTSN01. The sequence continues at coordinate 59,790 of DASTSN010000104.1, forward strand.
TCCATGGAACGAGGTTTTGATCCGGAAGTAGTCAGGTATTTTAAAAAAATCATGTCCTCTTTCTTCCTGGGCTTACTTTGGATGCTGACCAATGTAACCGCCGGCCTCTATTTTGGACTGGCTTATCTGCAGCACGGGAAATGGAATTTAGCAAACCTGTTTTATTATTTTTTTGCAGTCATCAGCCTGTCTGCCCTGATCTGGTATTATTACCGCACCTGGAAGAAGTAACTTTTCTGACGCCTGTACGTTTGCAATAAAATGAATATATTACGAAAGTAATTTCAACAACGCTTATTGCATGCAGCTAAAAAGAATCAGCCTGTGGTGTTTAATAACCGGAACACTCATTATCTGGACGATAAAATTTATCATCCGGCCTTTTCATTTATATGATCATTCTTTTCAACTGCTGCTGGGCGTAGCGCCTAATTTGCTGGGGGCTTTTCTTATACCATTTGGCGCCTGCTGGTTTTCTTCAAAAGAAAAGATCCGGTTTTCAAAGTTTTTTCGTGTTACGTCGCTGACAGATCTCCGCTTGCTATGCCTGGTGGGCTTTGTATTGCTGGTGATCAATGAATACCTGCAGCTGATACCAGTATTTCACCGCACGTTTGATTATTTGGATATATTGTTTTCTGCTGTTGGTTTAACAGTCTCGTATATTGTATTTGGTAAATTACTCAGCCGGAAAGTGGTGAAATTCGAACAGTGAATTCAGCTGCTGTGATCAGCTACAATCAGCCATTGACCGTCAATTTTTTTTAGCAATAAATCATAATGACCGGTCAGGTCTCCAACAGTGCGTTGTAAATTCCATTTGCCTACAACATAATAGTATTTATCTGATATTCGTTTGATGTATAAAATGTCAAACGACAATTTTCCCATCATGGTTGTATCGGGGTATCCTCGTTTATAATTTTCCAGCGCATTTTTCCAGCCACGCGATACGCCATTTTTACCGATGAACAGTAAAGAGTCGCTTTGCCAGTAACTTTTCATAAAACCGTCAATATCACCGGCATTCCAGGTTTCTGTTTGTGTGTGCAGCAAGGCCAGGATTTCTGTTTCATCTTTCGACTGTCCCAGGCAGGAAACAGCAGCAAAACACAGGTAAAAAGATAGCAGCAGTTTCATGAGATTTGTTTTCCTTTTTTGAATTATTACCATAATGAAGCAGCAGGCTATAACCAACGGTCATCAATGATCGCAATCATCTGCGTGACAATGATTCGCCAGCCGGCAATACCGGTAATTTAAGAAATGTGCCGATACAATGAACACAACGGCAGGAAATAAAAGCCAGGTTTCGTACCGGACATAAAACTCTTTCAACACCAGGCAAATAAAACCAAGGCTGAAAACTACCAGCGGGAACGACCTGTGATGATGCCGGCGGAAGCCATGGTACAAAGAATAGCTGCCAATGCCAAAAGCCGCAGAAATCATCAATGCTTCGAACATTTTATTGTTTATAACGTTCATCCCGAAAAGCGGCAGCGATGAAAGAAATAAGGGTAACACTGCACAATGAATGGCACAGGCGACAGAAGCAGCAATGCCCACAGCGTCCCAGTTTATTTTTGATTTCATAGCAATTACAAAACTAAAGTGCTGCATCTGAGTTGCAAAATATATTTTTGCAACAGAGCCTGATTAGTATCGTAAGCATTGCCGGGCTAACTTTGTGCAACAAAAGTTTATAATGAAGAGAAAGGTCATTTTTTATATTGCATTTTTTTCCGTACTTGTAGCAGCTTTTTTGATTGTACTGGTAAAAATGATACCGGGTTTTACTACCCCGCAGTTTCCGCCCATTAGTAATGTGCAACCATTTGTCTTTACCGACCAGGATGGCAAGCCGTTTACCAATAAAGATGTGGCAGGAAAAGTATACGTGGCGGAATATTTTTTTACAACCTGTAAAGGAATATGCCCAAAGCTGAATACGAATATGCGACAGGTATACGAACGGTTTAAGAACGAGCCCGATTTTATGATTCTGTCGCATACCTGCGACCCGGAAACAGATTCGGCGGCAAAGTTGAAGGCTTATGCCGACTCAATGGGCGTGTCTTCCAAAACCTGGGTGTTCCTGACAGGCCGGAAAGACAGTCTGTACAGGCAGGCAAGGCTTAGTTACCAGATCGATGATCCGAAGAACAACCTGAAAAGCATCGACGATGATTTTTTACACACACAGTTTTTTGCGCTGGTAGATAAAAAAGGGCAGGTACGAAAAATTGTGGATGGATTAAAACCAAGCGAAGTGAAGGATATGATAAAATCAATTGATGTCTTGTTAAAAGAATAATCAAAAAACTTATCCGGACTTCTGAATAAAAACGAGAAACTTACCTTTTAACACTTAATAATTATGGAAACACAGGTTGAAGACATCCTTCGACGAAACCATTTGAGCGTCACGGATAGCCGAAAAAAAATCCTTCATTTATTCATGAATCATCCCGGGGCCCTGGCGCACGGTGACATTGAAAAAAAAGCAGGCGAAAAATTTGACAGGGTAACCGTTTACAGAACTCTCCAAACCTTTGTTGAAAAAGGAATCATTCACACCATTCCTACTGCCGACAATTCCGTCAGGTATGCACTGTGTAAGGATAACTGCACAGAGGGGCATCACCACGACAATCACGTACACTTTTCCTGCAGGCAATGCGGTAAAACTGTTTGCCTGGCAGACGTGACAGTGCCCGAAGTAAAACTTCCGAAGGGTTACGAACCTGAAACCGTGGAAGTGATTGTAACAGGCATCTGCAAGGACTGTAAAAATTAAAGCACTTTCTTTTGGACTTTGTAAAACCAGCATAGGCTGGTATCAGCGATGCTATTTCTAAAAAAAAGCCCTGATGTAGAAACATCGGGACTTAGGTTAAGGCTCTGATTAGTAGCTATTTTATAATAAAGTAGAAGAATTGGCTAATAAATAAGATCAAATTCTCATTCAAAAGTAGTATGCTACATTGATATTTCCGAAAAATAGCTGTACAACTTTTGTGGTATCCAATATTACTTCTTTATTAATTGATCTAACTCGTTGTTTACAAATTCCATAAGACTTTTGATGTGTTCGGGCGACAAATCAAAACGAAGTCCTGCTGCACTAAATAGTTCCGGAAGTGTTTTTGTACCGCCAAGGCGTAATGCATTGGTATAGTTTTGCAAAGCCTGCCCGGCATTTTCCCTAAACTGCTTCCATAAACCAATGGCGCCTATTTGTGCAATTCCGTATTCGATGTAATAAAAGGGCACTTCGAAAAGATGCAGCTGCCGCTGCCAGCCGTATTTCCTGTATTCATCGAGCCCGCTGAAATCAATGACAGCAGAAGAAAATTCTTGCTGAATTTCCATCCATTTCTGTATGCGCTCATCAGGGCTGTGTGCAGGATGTTCGTACACCCAGTGTTGGAATTTATCAATAATAGCAATCCACGGGAAAATGGTAATCACCCTTTCAAGTTGGTGAATTTTTGCCCGGTTCATATCGGCAGCATTCTCAAAAAATACATTCCAATGGTCCATCGTAAATAACTCCATCGACATACTGGCCACTTCTGCAATTTCCATCGGGTAATCTTTAAAGCCGTTCAGCTCCAGGTCGTGTACCAGAAAAGAATGAATGGCGTGCCCACCTTCGTGCAGCATAGTGGTTACATCGCTCATCTGACCGGCTGCATTCATGAAGATAAATGGTGCACCACTTTCTGCTAATGGGCAGTTGTAGCCGCCCGGAGCCTTTCCTTTCCTGCTTTCCAGGTCCAGGTGCCCGATCGTTTTCATTTTTTTAAGACAGTCGCCAAAGAAAGGATCAAGGGCGGTAAAACAACGGATTGATTTTTCAATCAGTTCCTCACCTGTCTGGAACGGGCGCAGCGGTTGCACACCTTCCGGTTCTGCTTCTGTATCCCATGGGCGAAGGGTTTCCAGTCCCAGTTTTTCTTTTTTATACTGGTAAATTTTATCGGTTAGAGGAACAATGTGTGTTTTTACAGCCTGGTGAAAACTGAAACAGTCTTCTTTGCTGTAATCAAACCGGCCCAGTTCTACAAATTTGAAATCGCGGTAGTTGGCAAAGCCGGCGTTCAGGGCTACCTGGTGGCGTTTCGTAACCAGTTTCGTGTAGAGTTCGTTGAGTTGCTCTTTGTCCTGCAGCCTTCGTTCATTTACTTTCCGGTACACTTCTTCACGCAGTTGGCGGTTGTGGCTTTCCAGAAATTTCATGGCCTGCGGTAAGGTATATTCATTGTCATTTACCGTGATGGTCATTTTACCGGAGATCACGCCAAACTGTTGCGCCAGCACATTCAATTCTGCCTGCAGTGGTACATTTTCTTCTCGAAAGAGATCAATGTTCTTTTTAACGTTTCGCAGGTAGGTAAAATACTTTTTCTCATCGAGCTCAGCGGCAAATGGGCAACTCAGCAGTTTCTTATTCAGTTTATCAGAAACGTGCTGGATGTGTGGCTGTATCTCCATCATAAAATAGGTAAAGGCCTCTTCCAGCTGTTTGTTTTCTGTATCACAGGTCATTTTGATTTGCCGCCAGCAGGCGTCTTCACTGATCACGGCTTCTATTTCGCTGGCGTCCTTCAGCCATTGTTCCAGGTCTTCTTTTGATCGAATGTCACGTTCCAGCAGGTTGATAAAGTACGGTTCCAGCGAAGCCCAGTCTTTTACGGTGAAATGTTGGGCAACAAAATGACGCGGCAACTTCTGAATATCTGCGCTATAGTTCATGAAAAAAATTTTAATAGCAGCAATACTTCGTTTACGATAAATGACTTCAGCTATTTATCTATCCTTAACCCGAAAGTATTGTTGTCAGGATTTTTTCTTTTTTGCAGGTTTTGCGGTTTTCTCCTCCCCGGTTTCTTCTTTTTTTGTCCGGGTTGTAGTTTTTTTCTTTTTAGGCTCTTCTGCAGCTGTTTCTGCATCATCAACTATTTTGGCAGCTGCTTTTTTAGCCGTCTTTTTAGGTTTTTCTTCTGTTGCAGGTTCTTGTGGGGCTTCCTGAACTTCATCTGGTTCTGCTGGTGGTTCGCTCAGTTTTATTTCGATATTATTTTTTTTGAGCACGTCAAACCATTTTACCATTTTTTTCAAGTCGCTATTGTAAACCCGTTCAAAATCCAGGTCGGGATACACAGTTTCAAAATACTGTTTTACGGCATCGTTGTTTTTGCTGTCGGGCAGCTTACCACCTGTTTTGTCCATGGCATGAAAAATATCCACCAGGTTCACGTTTTCCCGTTTAGTATAGATTTCAATGCTTTCGAGATGCGAAAAATTATGTATACGGCTGGAGGCAAACCTTGTGGTTTTGTCTTCCAGTGAGCGGATAATGGCTCCGTCGCTTTTGCTGCTGATTAATTCAAATAGTCCCGGCAGGCCGGTTACGGCAATGATTTTACTGTACTCCATAAATCGTTCAAATGTTTTTTACTGGCTGCAAGATAAACCGATTTCGGAAATGATGGTTTTTTACTGCTTCGGCATTTGATAAGGAATACGATACCATACGGGTAATTATTTTTTTATGCATTTAACGAAAGGTTATTTCTGTTTTGACGTCAAACTGGCTAGAAAAACATTTATGAAAAAATTTTTTACCCTATCCATAGGTTTATTCTTAGTAGCATTTTCCGCCATTTCACAGTCAACCATAAAAGGAAAATTAGCCGATCTGGTTGATAACCGTCCATTGGCTGGCGCCACGCTCCGCTTAACGGGTTTAAAAGACTCAACCTTGGTTTTTAATACAACTTCAGATATCAAAGGGGCATTTCAGTTTCGCAATATTCCCGCCGATTCTTTTTTGCTGAGAGTTACATTCGTAGGCTATGATGAATATAGTCAGATTGTAGCTGCAAAAAAAGATACAGAGGTTGATTTGGGCATATTGTCGGTACCAAAAGCTGTTAAACAATTGGCGCAGGTGACTGTAATTTCCAAAACACCCCCTGCCCAGCAAAAAGGCGATACCATTCAGTATAATGCCAGCCAGTTCAAGGTAAACCCCGATGCCAATGTGGAGGACATGGTAAAAAAACTGCCAGGCGTTACCGTAGATAAAGACGGTACAGTCACCGCTCAGGGCGAGCAGGTAAAAAAAGTTACCATTGACGGCCGGGATTTTTTTGGTGACGATGTATCGGCAGCCCTGCGCAACCTGCCCGCTGAGCTGGTTGATAAAGTACAGGTCTATGACCGAATGAGCGACCAGGCCCAGTTTACCGGCTTTGATGATGGTAATACCACCAAGGCCTTGAATATCGTTACCAAATCCAACATGCGTAACGGCCAGTTTGGCCGCATTTATGCAGGCTATGGAACCGACAGCCGTTATGCCGGCGGTGGAAATGTTAGCTTCTTTAAAGACAACCGGCGAATTTCGCTGGTGGGCCTCGTGAATAATATTAACCAGCAAAATTTCTCTACCCAGGATCTGCTGGGTGTTACCAGCAGTGGTGGTGGCCGTGGTGGATTTCGTGGCGGTGGTGGTCAACGCGGCGGCGGAAATCGTGGCGGCGGAGGTGGTTTTGGCGGTTTTGGGCAAAATAATTTCCTGGTAGGCCAGCAAAACGGGATCAGTAAAACAAATGCATTTGGGATTAATTTTTCTGATCAGTGGGGTAAAAAATTTACGATCAGCGGCAGCTATTTCTTTAATAATAGCAACAACAGCAATAACCAGCTCACGACAAGACAAACTTTTTTGAGTCCTGATAGTACGCTTTTTTACAAAGAAAACAGCCTGAGCAGCAGCAATAACTACAATCACCGCATTAACCTGCGCATGGAATATAAAATCGATTCCGCTAATTCCCTGCTGATCACGCCCAGTATTAATTTTCAAAAATACAGCAGCAGCAATCTGTTGAATGCTTTAAGTGCTTATAGCGATACGTTTGATTCTTCCACGCTGGCCAACACATCGCTGAGTAATGCAACAGCCAACACATCGGGGTATAACATCGGGAACAATATTTTATTCAGGCATGCTTTTCCGAAGAGAGGTCGTACAATTTCCCTAGGGCTGAATACCAGTTTCAATCGCAGAAACGGCGATACCTACCAGCAGGCTGACAACAAATATTATAATGATGGCGGCTTTAATAAAAATGATTCCCTGCAACAGTATGCTGACAACCTGACGAATGGATACACGGTTTCTGCAAATATTGCTTACACCGAACCGGTGGGTAAAATCGGCCAGCTGCAGCTTAACTACAACCCATCTTACACGAAAAGTAAAGCTGACCAGGAAACCTACCAGTATGATTATTCGGGCGGAAAGTATTCGCTTTTTGATACCACCCTGTCCAATAAATTCACCAGTACGTACACTACCCAAACTGGCGGTATCAATTACAGGATCGGTAACCGCGATAAGATGATATCTGTTGGAGTTAATTACCAATATTCACAACTCTCCAGCGACCGCCAGTTTCCTTACATCACTACTGTGAACAAAACATTCAGTAATTTATTACCCAACGTATTTTTTCGTCGCAAGCTATCTGCCAGGAGCAACCTCAATATCTTTTTGCGCACCTCGGTAAATGCTCCGTCTATCAATCAATTACAGGATGTGATTAATAACAGTAACACCCTGCAACTCAGCACCGGAAACCCGGAACTGAAGCAGCAATACACTAACAGTCTGATCACGCGGTATACATTTACCAATACACAAAAAGGACAAAGCTTTTTTGCAAACGTATTTCTGCAGCGTTCCAGCGACTATATTGCAAATGCATCTTACGTTGCGGCCAAAGACTCCGCGCTGGCACCATCCATTATACTCTACCGCGGATCGCAGCTCACTAAGCCTGTTAACCTGGATGGTTTCTGGAGTGTCCGCTCTTTCCTTACCTATGGTATGCCTGTTAAATGGATTAAATCAAATGTGAATATAAATGCAGGAATGTCCTATAGCAAAACGCCCGGGTTAATTAATAATGAGCAGACCATGTCTAACAACTATACCTACAATGCAGGCGCCGTGATTGCCAGTAATGTGAGCGAATACATAGACTTTAATCTTTCTTACAATGCCAGTTTTAATAAAGTCAAAAACACAATCCAGCCACAGTTAAACAATAACTATTTTACGCAGTCTGCCGGTATACAGTTTAACTTATTATCGAAAGCTGGCTGGTTTTTCCAAAATGATTTAAGTAATCAGCTGTATAAAGGCCTTACAGACGGCTACAACCAGAACTTTTGGCTTTGGAATATTGCAGCCGGTAAAAAAATCCTGAAAAGCCAGGCTGGCGAGATCAAGCTTTCTGTGTTTGACCTGTTAAAGCAAAACAGGAGCATCACACGGACGGCAACAGAGACTTATATTGAGGACGTACAGAGCCAGGTGTTGCGGCAATATTTTATGCTCACATTTACCTACAAGCTGAAAAACTTTGGAAACCTGAAAATGTCAAATAACTCATTTAACCGTGAGCGACAGTTTATGGGTCCGCGGTATTAATAATCGGGAGACGGTAACAACTGCCGGGTTGTTCACCTCTCTAGAACGTTTTTTAAACCAACTGAAACTTTTCGTAATATCGCTTCTCGCCATAATTTTTTCGGCTTTGGATGAAAGGAACTTAATTGACCAGTTAAAGCAGGGTGATGAAGCTGCTTTCAGAACCATCGTGCAAACATGGCAGGATATGGTATATAATACGGCTTTGGGAATTGTACAAAATGTGCAGGATGCCGAGGATATTGCCCAGGATGTTTTTGTGCAGGTGTACCAGTCGGTTTCCGGTTTTAAAGGTGAGTCTAAATTTTCGACCTGGCTATACCGCATTACTATTACAAAAGCGCTGGACCACGAACGCCGTAAAAAAAGAAAAAAGCGCTTTGGGCTGATAAAATCCCTGTTTGGGGATGAAAACCAGGCACCAGCTATTCCGGATTTTCAGCATCCCGGTGTTTTGCTGGACAATAAGGAACATGCGAAGATTTTATTTGCAGCCATTACCCAACTGCCGGAAAATCAACGCATAGCATTTGCCCTGCATAAAATCGAAGGATTGAGCTATCAGGAAGTGAGCGAGGTGATGAATACCAGCGTATCTTCGGTAGAGTCGCTGATGCATCGGGCAAAAAACAACCTGAAAAAAAACCTGGAGGAGTATTACAAGAAAAATAGTTAAAACGCAAGTATCTGGTATCAATAAACGTCAAATCACTTGTATATGGACCACAAATCTGACATAGACAATAAAGTAGCTGAGGCGCTCAACAGCCTCGAAGGCATTGGCCGTGCCAGTGCCGGTCCGTATTTTTATACAAGAGTGAAAGCCCGTCTTGACAATGGACTACGCTCAAAGTGGGAACGCATTGGGTCTTTCCTGAGCCGCCCGGCCATTGCGCTGTCGGTAGTTTTTATTATCCTGCTGGCTAATCTGTTTGTTTTAGTAAAACATATTTCCCCGGCGGCATCCGGTAATAACGTTTCGACTGAACAAAGCATGGAAAATGCGTATGATCTTGCCAGTAATACAAATAATACCATTTTAACCATATTGGATCGGGAAGATGAATAATTCCGTAAGAAATAAAGTGCTCATTTTTATCATTGCCATTTTGCTACTGACTAATATGGCAATTCTGGTTTATTTTCTCTGGCTCAAACAGCCGGAGGTTGTGGATCGTGAAAATGAACATAGGCGTGAAGGACTCTCTCAAACCTTGAAAAAAGAAGTTGGTTTTAATGACCAGCAGGTGGCGGCCTACCGCCAGCTGAAAGATCAGCAATGGAAAACAATGAAGAGTAAATTTGATGACCTGCGCCGAGCCAAAGACAGTCTTTTCTACTTGCTGAGTGTGCCGGATGTATCAGATTCTACCGTGGAAAAAGCAGCAGACCTGATCGCCGACAGGCAAAAGCAACTGGATATGCAGGCGTTCAATCATTTTAAAGAACTCCGGAAAGTGTGTACGCCTGAACAACTTCCTAAATATGATACCCTTATTCAGCGGATGTTTCATCGGATGACCAGCACATCCTTCCGCAAAGGCGGACCACCCAGCCGCAAGTAGGCAAAAAAATTTCTGTCTGTCCGAAAGTTTTTCTTGCCGTTGGCGTCCTATTTATGGTAACACTGAATTATTACTAAACAAAAAACGATATGAAACGTAAACTTATATTGGTTGCTGCCATTTTTTTAGCAGGTACCCTTTTCGTGAATGCGCAGGGTGGATTTCCCAGGCGTACGGTGGAGGAACGGGTAAAAATGGTGATGGATAAAATGTCGCCGCTTAATCTCGACAAAGATAAACTGACCCAGACAGATTCTGTTTTTACCCAGTATTACAAAGACATGGATGCGAAGCGCCAGGAAATGATGAACAGCGGCAGTATGGACCGGGATAAAATGCGGGAAACGATGATGAAGATGAGCGCCGACCGGGACGATAAACTGAAAAAAATATTCACGGAGGACCAGTTCAAAAAATGGAAAGATGAAATTGAGCCTTCGTTAAGACCCCAACGCGGCGGCGGTGGTGGCTGGAGAAATAATTAAACGCTTTAAGGTTTAATGGTAAGTTTCATGCATGCTTATTAGCAGGCAGTTTAAGCACCCCGTTTCAACGGGGTGCTTTGTTTTGCAACTGGGCTATTTTAATGCGCATCATCGTGGCAATGCTCAAGGCTCTTTCTTTTGCGAGAAAAGCCTTTTCTCCTTCAAATAATTCATCAACAGTTTCCCGGAAATACCTCAGCCAGGTGGTAAAATGCTTTTCTTCCAGCGGCGATTGCTGATGGAGGGCCAGGTGCGGTTGCATGGCATTTTTTCGATAGCTGTCGGTTTGCATCAAAACCATTTCCCAAAAATCCGTGATGATGGACAAATGATGGGGCAGGTCAATTTTGGCTACGTCTGTGAAAAGGTAACTGATCGAGTCATCGGCCAGCAGTTTATCATAAAACCTGCTAACAAGCAGTGCAATATCGTCACGGTTTTCAATGTCTTTTTTCATGCTGATACTTTTATAGGGTGGCCACTTCTTTCAGCACAGCTTCCAGCCGCTGATGTAAGCTGACATAATCTATAAATCCCCTTGTGAGTAAATAAAATTTTGTATCCGACACCTGCAAAAACGCAGTTGGGAAACCGGATACCTGTAGCTGGCGGCAAAGAGCGAATTCGTAATGTGCCTTCTGACGGTATTCTTCGGAGGCAAGTTTATCATAAAATGCCGTTGCCGGCAGATCCCATTTTTCCAGTAAATGCCGGTAAGCTTCGTTATCGGTGAGATCTCTTCCTTCAAAGTGAAGCGCATATTGCAGATCAGCGGCGAATAACACCTGCCGGTAGTCAGGAAAATATTCTTTGAAAATACACATGGCTATTGCGGCTTTTTCCGAGTCAGGAAACCAGTCGCTTAGTTCAGGATTGAAAATATGCCAGAGATAGTCTTTTCCAAAACGGATACCGGTGTATTCTTCCACCGTTTTGTAAGCATTTTGTATGTACGCGGCGGTAGCACTGACAGGTTTTGGTTTTTCAGCAATGATCATGCCACCCGAAAGCACTTCAAAGTTTATGCGATTGTGATATTCTTCGGCAATGCGTTTTATTACCGGGCTGAAACCGTAGCACCAGCCGCACCAGGCATCATAACAATAATAAAGGGTATACTTCATAAACAGCCTGCAAGTTACAGCCTGCTGTTTTAATGGGCTTCCAGCCAGTTTTCCCCGACACCAATTTCTGCGATGACCGGTACATCATGCGGCAGGGGTAATGCGGTTTGCATGCAGTCGAGAATTACCGGCTTCAGGTCATCAATTTCATCTTTAACGGCATCAAAAACCAATTCATCATGTACCTGCAAGATCATCCTGGAGCGGAAGCCTTTTTTTATAAAGGCATCGTGAATTTTTACCATGGCCAGTTTGATCATATCGGCTGCAGTGCCCTGGATGGGGGAGTTGATGGCGTTTCGCTCCGCAAAACCCCGTACAGTAAAGTTGGCGGAGTTAATATCCCGTAACCAGCGTTTACGGCCCATCAGTGTTTGTACATAACCATGTTCACGGGCATAGTTGATGGTATCGTCCATGTATTGGCTGATGCCGGCAAATTCTTTTTTATAATTATCAATGATGTCTTTTGCTTCTGTGCGGGAAATACCCAGGTTGTCTGCCAGCCCAAAAGCTCCCTGCCCGTAAATGATACCGAAGTTAACGCTCTTGGCTTTGTACCGCATTTCCTTGGTTACATCCTGCTCCGCCACGTTGTAAACCTTGGCAGCCGTGGCGGTATGGATGTCTTTATGCTGGCGGAATGCCTCGCACATATTTTTATCACCGCTGATGGCGGCCACAATGCGTAGCTCTATTTGTGAGTAGTCGGCACTTATGAGTAAATGGTCTTTATCCCTTGGAATAAAAGCCTTGCGGATTTCCCTGCCCCGTTCTGTACGGATGGGGATATTCTGCAGGTTAGGATTGTTGCTTGCCAGCCGGCCTGTTACGGCTACAGCCTGACCGTAGGTTGTGTGCACCCGGCCTGTTTTACGGTTGATCATCGCCGGCAGGGCGTCTACGTAAGTAGATTTTAGTTTACTGTATTCACGAAATGCCAGGATGTCGTCGACAATTTTATTTTGCTGGGCCAGCTTAAGCAATATGTCTTCGCCGGTGGCATATTGCCCTGTTTTGGTTTTTTTTGCTTTAGGATCAAGTTTCAGTTTTTCAAACAGTACCTCACCCAATTGCTTTGGCGATGCCAGGTTAAACCGGACACCTGCTGCAGCATAAACTGCCTCTTCGCATTTTTTAGCATCCCGCTCCAGCTCCGCGGAATATTCATGCAAAAAGCCGACATCAATTTTTACTCCTTCGTATTCCATATCCGTCAGCACTTTTACCAGCGGGTTTTCCACTTGTGAAAAAACTTTCTCCACGTCTTTTTCTTTCAGCAGCGGGGCAAATACGTTTTTTAGTTGCAGGGTGATATCAGCATCTTCGGCCGCATAGTCTTTTATTTTCTCCAGTTCCACATCCCGCATATTGCCCTGGTTTTTTCCTTTTTTGCCAATTAGTTCTTCAATGTGCACCGGCTCGTATTGCAGGTATTGGGCGCTAAGTAAGTCCATGCCCCGCTTGCCATCCGGCTCAATCACATAATGCGCCAGCATTGTGTCAAACAGGTTGCCTTTAAGTGTGCAGCCATACCATTTTAGCAGCAGCAGGTCGTACTTGATGTTTTGCCCGATCCAGGTTTTAGCACGGTCGTTAAACAGCGGAGCAAATTGCGAAAGGATTGCGTGAGTTTGCTGCTGGTCAGCCGGGCAGGGTACATACCAGGCTTCACCGGGTTTTACTGAAAAACTCATGCCTACCAGCTCGGCATCATTGGCGTCGATGCCGGTGGTTTCGGTATCGAAACAAATTTCATTGTATTGACTTAGTGTATCAACCAGTTGCCGGATAGCGCTTTCTCCCACAACGGCCTCGTAATGGTGTGCTGTAGTATGAATATTTTTTGCTGCCAGTAAGCCTTCTGTTGCTGCTTCTGGTGTAGGTACTGGCACAGCTGCCGGCTTTTCCTCGGCGGGGCCGGATGTTTTGTTGGCGGCTTTTTTGTTGCCTGTGTTGACGGGGCTGCCAAAAAGATCGGTCTGAACGCCTTCCGGCGCCGTATTGAAAACATTGAATTCTTCTCCCAGCAGGCGTTTCCCCAGCGTTTTAAATTCCAGTTCGGCAAAAACTTCTTTCAGGCTTTCTTTGTTCCAGTCTTTTAGCTTAAAGTCTTCTTCGTGAAACTGAACAGGGACATTGGTAATAATGGTAGCGAGTTTTTTGGATAGCACAGCGCTTTCTTTACCATTGCGGATCTTTTCGCCTAAGGCGCCTTTGATTTGATCTGCATTTGCCAGCACGTTTTCAACCGTCTCGTATTCTGCCAGCAATTTAGCAGCAGTTTTTTCTCCCACACCCGGGATACCGGGAATATTATCCACGGCATCACCCATCAGCCCGAGTATATCAATTACCTGCGATACATCTTTTATGTTCCATTTTTCACAAACAGCTTGCGGACCCATGATTTCCACATCGCCGCCCTGGTATCCGGGTTTGTAAATTTTTACTTTCTCTGAAACCAGCTGGCCATAGTCTTTATCGGGCGTAACCATGAACACTTCGTAACCGGCCGCTGCAGCTTGTTTGCTGAGAGTGCCAATAATATCATCCGCCTCGTAGCCATCTACTTCTACGATAGGAATATTAAAGCCGGCGATAATCTTTTTTATATCCGGGAGCGCTGCGAGAATATCTTCCGGCGCTTCCTGCCGGTTGGCTTTATAATGTTCAAAATCGTTATGCCGTTCAGTGGGGGCAGCTGTATCAAAACACACGGCCATGTGGCTGGGCTGCTGGTTATTGATCAGGTCAATCAGCGTATTAGTAAATCCAAACTGGGCGTTGGTGTTTTTTCCTTTGGAGGTGAGCCGCGGATTCCGGATCAGCGCATAGTATGCCCGGAATACCAGGGCCATTGCATCGAGCAGAAATAGTTTTTTTGCCATGCCGCTAAGTTAACCAGATTTTACAGTAGGCTGTAAAATCAGCAGACGGCAATGACAGGAATAACAAAAAACCCCGACCCTTCGGCCGGGGGTTTGTTATGTTAACGCTGTAATGAGACTTAGTTGGCGGTAAGCTTTTGCGAGCTAACCGGGGTGGCTTTGCTGTCGGCAGCTATTACATTTTTCTGCAGGTATTTTTCAGGGTTTTGTACCAGTACGGTGCCGGTATAGGCTGTACCGGCAGCTGTGTGCTGGGCGGATACAACAGATTCGGCAGGTTTATCCCTGTGAATGAAGTTTAGGTAGAGTGCAAAAAACAGCAGGTTAAATGCAAAAAAGTTAACCACTTTGCGGATGCGCTTTTTCATACTATTGGATTTATTCGGTTTTACTAATGGATATAATGGATCAGGACACTAAAATAAAACACCTGCAGAGCCCTTACCAAATCTGCCCCATTGTTTTTTGCGAAATTGAGCACAAGTACGCAGGGGCAGATCGTAGATCTACGTTTAGTGGGCACCAGGTGGGCAATATTGCCGCAGGAACCTGATGAAAGTTGTATTCAGGTGCTGACTTGTTCCTTCGCCCTCGCTAATACCATGTGTACGGTTGGGATAGGCCATAAACTGGAAAAGCTTTCCATGTTTTACCAGCTCGTTGATCAGCACCTCTGCATTTTTATAATGCACATTGTCATCGCCGGTGCCATGGATATACAGCAGGTTACCCTGCAGGTTGGCCGCAAAGGTGACCGGAGATGCCTGCATATAAGCTTCCGGGTCTTCTGCGGGCAGGCCCATGTAGCGCTCTGTGTACACGTTATCGTAGAAATGCTGATCCGTTACGGCTGCAATAGCGATTCCAGTTTTGTAAATACCGGGATAGCGAAATAAAAGGTTCAGCGTCATGGCGCCGCCACCACTCCAGCCATGCACGGCCACCCGGCTGGTATCAATAAAGGGCCATTTCAAAATTTCCCTGGCTGCCATTGCCTGGTCGTGACTGTTGAGGATACCGATCTTTTTGTAAATAGATTTACGCCATTCCCGTCCTTTCAGCGCCGGTGTGCCGCGGTTATCCAATGTAATACCGATGTAGCCTTCGGGAATCAGTTGTGCAATAAACTGGTCAAATACCGGCAGGTCATCAGCTGTGGTGGATGCCGGTTCTCCATATACATAAAAATAAACCGGGTATTTTTTGGCGGAGTCAAAATTGGTAGGTTTGGCCATGATGCCGTCCATACTAATGCCGTCGGCTGTTTTGATCGAAAACTTTTCCAGTGTAAACCCCAGGTCGGGAGCAGTAAAAGTATCTTCTGCAGCCGGGTACACTTTTTTGTGATCCGGCAGGCTGACGAGCCGGATAGAGTAGTTGCGGTGAATACTGCCGTTTACCTGGGCTGCAAATTGTGCATCGGGCGAAAGGCGATAAAAATTGGTTCCGTCAAATTTGGCGGGAGTCACTCTTACCGTATCTGTACCAGCAAGGCCTACCCGGTATAAATATTTCTGAGTGGCATCGTAAGGGCTGGCAATAAAATAAATATTACCGTTTGCATCGCAGGCCACCATATCGGCATCAAAGTTTCCTTTTGTTAACAGCTGTTCCTGCTTGCCATCGCGGGATACTTTATAGATGTGCATCCAGCCGTCTTTTTCGCTGGTCCATAAAAAGGAACGGCCGTTATCCACCCAGGTCCAGGAAGGCTGATCCCATACAAAGGGTTTCACCACATCCACCCAGGCTGAGTCTTTATCAGTATAAATTTTTGTAGCCTGCCCCGTTATTGCGCTGCACAGATAGAGGCTGGCTTCGTTTTGATGGCGGTTCAACTGCACTACCATGATTTCTTTATCGTTGCCCGCCCATTCCATCCGGGGCAGGTAGTTGTTTTGAGGGTCGCCGGGTATGCGAAGCCATTTTGTATTTTTAGACATGATATTCACCACGCCAATTTTAACGGAGGAGGGCTTTTCGCCGGCTTTCGGGTATTCCACGGGAATAACGAAAGGATACAGGGAATCTGTATTATTAATCATCAGGTGGTTGCGAATGCCGGTAGCGTCCACCCGCCAGAAAGCAATGCTTTTACTGTCGGGGCACCAGCGAAATCCATCGCGGCAGCTCAGCTCCTCCTCGTACACCCAGTCGAAGGTGCCATTGATAATGCGGTCGGTACCATCCCTGGTCAGTTGTGTGATAGCGCCGGTTACCAGGTTTTCTGTATACAGGTTGTGCCTGCTGACATAGGCTACCATTTTATTATCTGGGGAAAACTTGGCGAACATTAAAGAAGAAGCTGGCAGCCCCCTGCCGATTTGCCGGCCCTTGCCGGAACTAAGGTCGAAGTACCAGTAATCGCCCCGGGTGCGGCCCCGCCATACCCGGGCAGCATTGGTGTAGATCAGTATCTTTTTCCGGTCACTGCTCCACACAATCGCTTCTGTGGCCGTTGTCAGCCCGCTGGCTTTTACTTGGGCAGCACTGAGCACCTGTGCAGGATGCGCAAGGTCTGCCGCGTTATAGACGACAAGATTGCCTTTGTCGCTAACCCAAAACTCGTGAGAGCCGGGCAGCCATTGCAAGCGGCCGATGGCAATTTCGCCTTCGGGTAGCGAAGCCTTTTCAAAAGCAATGGCCTGGTGATTGAAATTCACTGGCTGCGAAATGCCGGCCAGTCCGGCAATGACGAGCAGGAAAGTAAAAAGACGTTTTTTCATGTGGACCTGATTATTTTTTACAGTTATATTATAACATATGCCTGCCTTTTGGTATTCAACATCAAAATGGCTAAGCAGTCTGGTTATCAACGGTTGCAACAGGGGCATTTTCTTTTACAGAAGCTATGCCGTTGTCCCTGTTGTTTTCGCTTTCATACATTTCACTGGTACCAATTATTTGGCCGTTTGTTGCTTTCAGTGTAAAATAAAACTTACCATTTGTGGCATTTTTAAGGTCGTATTTACTATCGTCCTGCGAATTTTTCCGGACTGATTCGATACCGTTGTCACAGTTGGATTTTGAAGAATACCCTTCACTGCTTAAGATAGTTTGTCCATTAGCGGCTTTTAGGTTAAACTGGTATTCGCCGTTACTACGTTTTGTGATTACAAATTTGCCCATCGTTGTTTTCCTGAAGATAAGAAATCCCGGGGATTGTGAATGAGGAATGGAAGAAAACCATATGATGCAGCTGATAGTTGAAAGCCTGAAGCTGATACGCGAAATAGTAGATGCTAAATCCTTATTTCATTACATATAAAAATCACCTATCTCTGAAAATAGCTATGACAAGCAGATGGGCATGATTTTTATTTTCTTACCAAAAATCCGAGCAACTTTTGCAGAAAATCTTTACTTCAGATATTTAGGCGTTCCAACACGCAGCAAATACAGATTCGATTCGCGTCATAATTTCATCATTTTATGTTGCATTCAAGTTACATTTGTAGTACACCAACCCATTACTAACATGCAAGCCTTTTCCTTCCTCCGTAAAAACCTGTTCCTTTCCTTCTGCACTATTGCCTGCCTTTCCCTGGCCGGTACTTTGGCTGCACAAACCAATGATGCCATTCAATTGAATGGGAGTAACGCTTATGCTGAGGTGCTTGACAACAATGCGCTTGACCTGAGTAATAATTTGACTCTGGAAGCCTGGATATACCCAACCGGTCCAGGTGGAGATGCTACACAGGGCGGAATGATCATTAACAAGGAAAACAGTTACGAGATAGCCCGATGGGGGGATGGCACCATTCAGTACGCATTTAGTGCTAATGGAACTGGATCCGATTGGGTGGGTTGGATCAACACCGGCCTGGTTGCGCCACAGGATCAATGGACACATGTCGCCATGGTAAAAAGCGGCACTGCTATAACAATTTACATTAACGGTGTTGCCAGCTTTACAGCTAATAACGCACCAGCCACTCTTACAGCCAATACGTATAATCTACGTATCGGACATAGGTCTGTCGGCGCCAGTCCCTATTTCCAAGGCTACCTGGACGAGATCCGCCTTTGGAATACAGCCAGAACCTCTGCTGAAATTAAGAACAACCTCTTCAACAGCAGACTTTCCAACAATGCCACAGGACTGGTAGCTTATTACCGGATGAATGAAGGCAGTGGAAACAGTTTGACTAATTCCTGTACCAATACAAGCGGCATAGATGCTACTCTCTATGGCGGATATTCCAGGGTAGCAAGCCCGGTACAATTTGCCGGCAATGCGCTTAATTTT
>DASTSN010000105.1:0-83955 GCA_035760665.1 Chitinophagaceae bacterium
AACGACCGTATTAAGCAGTCATTAGAGGATAAAAACAGAATGAAAATTGACATAAGGGTTGTGTATGGGAAAAACGACCTTCAACCAGAAGAAAATAATTGGCTGAAGTCAATGACAAGTATTCGCTCAAGTTTTTGTAAAGACCTACATGCTAAATGTTACTTGAACGAAAATGAAGCCATCCTGACATCAATGAACCTCTATGAGTTTTCCCAAGTTAATAATAATGAAATGGGAATTCATGTTGACAAAATAACTGACCCAGATTTGTACAAAGATATTTATGAAGAAGCACAACACCTGATTAGAATAAGCGACGAAATAGTAATCTCAGTTGAGAAAGCTCCGACAAAAGAAAAACAAGCAAACAAGCCCGACTTAAAACCAAAGTCAGACAAAATAAACGGCTACTGTATTAGAACCGGAGTTGAAATCCCTTTTAATGTTGAAAAGCCCATGAGTTATGACTCTTTTAAATCATGGAGCAAGTATAGCGACCCTGAATATCCTGAAAGGTTTTGCCATTTTTCAGGAGAGCCTTCTAATGGCGAGACAAGTGTTAGCAAACCAATTTTAAAAAAGAATTGGAAAAAGGCTAAAGAAATTCATGGACTTTAAGTTTGACAGAGAAGGGCTACTGCTAACATACGGCTTGGCAGCAGGCTGGCGTGAAGCAATAACAATGAGCGGCAGGAATGCTATTTATCTTTTGTTCCAGGCTGACGGAATACTGCTCAGCTTTATAACTTAACATCAACAGCATAACAAAATCCAACTCCGGTTCCGGGCGAGACGTTTTTCAAACAGCCTGCGCCAAGCATTGGCTGTTGGTAGGAATTTCTTATGCAACGTTTTTATGCAAGTTATGGTCAGACATAAAACTCTATTTATGCGGCTATTATTACTGCTGCTTATTGTAACCCCTTTATGTTTTTCCTGCAAAAAGGAATCGACACCATCCAAGTTGACCGGGCAATGGATTTGGACAATACAGTATGCAAACAATCCTGCTTATAACTCGACACCTCAAAGCACAGGCATCCAGGAAATACTTTCTTTCAGCGATAATAATGATTATGCATTAACGCAAAATGGTATCGTCACAAATGCGGGGACATATCACTTATCAGCAGCAAGGAGCACAAGTGGGCAAACCGTTTCAAGTGTTTATTATACAAATGCACGGGTGACTGATTCTGTTGCTTACTACACGCTGACAAATAACAACGATTCCTTATTTTTTACTTATGACCTGATAGGAACCGTTGGCTCAGGGTCAAGGCACTATGGTAAAAAATAGCTTTGGAATTTTAGGACAGGATTTTGAAATGACACAAAAAATAAAACAGCCGAAAACACATGGCTTGGCAAAATACGGGCAGTCTATTCGTAACCTCAACTTTTGTTTTGCTTTTTTGCTGCAGTTACCATAGAGACTACATTCTATAGAACAAACAATGTATCTTCAACTGTAAATAAAAAATCAACAACAGTTCAGACAGCCGAAATGCTATTACCCGCAATTCGCTACGCCTTCAACATTGTAGTCATGCTAAAACAACATCATAATATGAGAAAATAAATTATTACCGCCTTGTTCCTCTTAACAGTTTTTATCGGACAATCCCAAACAACAAAAAATTTCATAGACCAACCTTATATTGAGGTTAACGGGTATGCTGACACTGCAATTACACCTGATGAGATTTATATTAAAATAATCATCTCCGAGAAGGATACAAAAGACAAAATTTCTCTTGAAGAATTAGAAATAAAAATGGTTAATGCATTAAAAAATATGGGTATTAATACTGATAAAGATTTAACAACAAGTGACGTCGTTAGCAATTTCAAGTATTACTTTTTAAGAGGAAAAGAGGCTGTAAAAACGAAGCAGTATATTTTAAAAGTAAGCGATGCTGTCACAGTAACAAAAGTGATTAGTCAGCTGGAAGACTTAGATATTTCAAATACTTCAATTGACAGAGTTAATTATTCAGACATGGAAAATATGAAAAATCTTGTAAGAACAAAAGCGGTTGAAAATGCAAAGGCGAGTGCTGTAGCATTGACAAAACCGTTAAATCAAACAGTAGGCGTAGCAATTTATATTTCAGATATTGCGCCTGGCAATTTTAATATGCAATAAGGAACACAATTAAATGAAGTAGTTGTTACAGGTTATGCAGTAAGAGGTAAATCAAGTTTAGAATTGCCAAAGATTGAATTTGAAAAAATTAAAATCATTTCATCTGTTAATGTCAAATTCATTCTCAAATAAACAGCTAGAAACGCTAACAAAAATATTTGCATTAGCAGGAATGGACATTGTAACATCAACTATGTGCAAGCATTAGCAGTGGTTTGGGCTCGACGTTTAATTTTCAGCTTTAGTTCCTAACTCAACAACATATTTTCAAATGGGTAGTTGTACTGGCTGGACGAGCATTGAATTCCCTGCCTTCGCAAATACTCGAACGCTAGCAGCAAGTAAAACGCTAAAGACCATGACCGAAGTTGAGACTTTTTTACAAAAAACAGTGATTGACAAAAACTCGCCTTCTGTGCAATATATATTGTTTGACAAAGACAATATTATTCAGGAATGCAGCCTTGGGCTTGCAGACATTGCAGGGAACATAAAAGTTAACAACCAGACAACCTACAACGCCTTTTCAGTAACAAAAACTTTTACAGCCTTAGCAATTTTACAATTAGCTGAAAAGAAAAAAGTAGATATTGAACAGCCAATTAAAAATTATCTACCAGACTTTCCCTATCCTGGTGCTATAACAATTCGGCAGCTTTTATCTCACTCAGCTGGTATTCCAAATCCTATCCCGCTGAAATGGATACATCTCACAACTGAGCAAAACTCGTTTGACAGCCATAAATTTTTTAAGGACATTTTTATCAGCAATAAGAAGATAAAATATCAACCAAATCAAAAATCTGCCTACTCCAATCTTGGTTATGTTTTGCTTGGGCAACTCATTGAAAAAGTTGCAGACATGCGTTATGAACAATATATCACCGAGAATATCATACACAGACTTGGACTTCACAATACAGCGTTAGGTTTTACAATTCTTAACCCTGATTTACATGCGAAAGGCTACCATAAAAGATTCAGTTTTACCAATACAATTCTTGGCTTTTTCATTGACAAATCAAAATACATGGGAAAAGGGGAAGGTAAATGGAAACCTTTTAATCATTTCTATGTCAATGGCGCATCCTACGGAGGGTTAATTGGGACACCCATGGCTTTTGTAAAATATATTCAAACCTTACTGAAGCCAAATAACCCTTTACTTTCAGAAGATTATCAGAGACTGTTGTTTACTGAAAACCATACAACAAATAGCAAAGCAACGGGCATGTGCTTGTCATGGTTTACCGGACAATTGAATGGCCACAAATATTTTGCGCATGCAGGTGGTGGTGGCGGCTATTATTGTGAAATAAGGATTTATCCATACAGAGGAATTGGGAGCGTCGTTTTTTTCAACCGGACAGGAATGTCTGACGAACGATTTCTAGATAAGGTAGACAAACTTTATTTTGAACGCAACAAATGAAGAATGCCTGCTGCTAATATTGCATTTGAAATAGCATGGCTGAACTTTGGAGCAATCAGCTGCAAATCATTCCTCATCTTTAGTTTCGGCATACGGAACAAAGCATACCGCTATGACTTGAAGCAAGGCGGAGGGTAAGTCTCCTTAGCTTATTGAAACACCCGCACATAGTCAACAATCATCCGCTGGGGAAAGCTGGTGTTGCTGTCCGGTGCGCCGGGCCAGTTACCGCCCACGGCCACGTTGAAGATGAAAAAGAAATCGCTGTTGAAGGGATAGTTGCCAGCCACATCGGCTCTCTTAACCTGCACATAGGGCACATCGTCCACCAGCACTTTTACACTATCCTGTTGCCAAAGGAGGCTGTACACATGAAACTGCTGGTCGAAAGAGCCGCCGGCAAGGGTGTAGCTGTCTCCCTTCGAGGCATGCGTAGCCGGGGAGGCTCCCCAGTGCAGGGTTCCATAAATCTTATTGGGTTGCTGGCCCAGCAGTTCCAGTATGTCCATCTCCCCGCAGGCAGGCCAGCCCGCCTGGTCGATGTTGTTGCCCAGCATCCACAGAGCCGGCCAGATGCCTTTTCCCGCGGGCAGCTTAGCGCGGATATCAATGCGGCCAAACTTAAATACTTGTTTGTTTTTGCTGATCATGCGGGCAGAGGTATATGCCGAACCACCCAGTTGTTCCTGCCTGGCTTCAATGACCAGGTTGCCAGCAGATACAAAGGCATTCTGTTTACGGTCTGTATAGTTTTCCAGTTCATTATTGCCCCAGCCGTTGTTGCCGGTTTCAAACGACCAGTTGGCGGTATTAATTTGGGTACCGTCAAACTCATCGCTCCATACCAGAGAGTAGCCCGGGTAAGTGGCCGCTGTAGTATAGCCCGTTTTCTCCACCGGCAGGTACAGGCCGTTTTCGTCTACAATGGTGCCGGTGGCTTTATCGGTGCGCAGCGTACAATTTTGCGGATTGCTCAGCTGCACGTAAAATGTTTTGTTGGGGCTGCGCAAGCTGTCGCCAGTTACCGGCACATCAATGCTGGCACTTTGTTTACCGGCAGCAATGGTGAGTGTGCCGGATACAGAAGTGAAATCTTTACCCGCCTGTGCGGTACCCGCTGCTGTAGCATATTGCATGGTGACGGGCTGGTCGGAGGTTTTATCCAGCAGCACCTGGAAGTGAAAAACCGCTGCAGTGCTGGTTCTTTCCTGGGAAAGATTGCTGATGCCGGCAGCCGGGAGCGACTGTACCGTTGTAGAACCGCCACCTTTACTGCAGGCCATCAGTATGATTGCGCCGCAACAGGCCGGCAGCAAAGCCCGCAGGTGCCAGTTTATTTTATTAAGAGACAATTGCATTGTCTAAAAATAACAAATAAGTACTTACGAAAAAAACCTCCACCCGCGGGAGGTGGAGGTACAACTGCTACTGTGACTTTGAGAAAAATCAAACCGGGTACGGCTATATTGCTTATGCAGGTGAAATGAAAATTGTTATCACTTCGCTTTGTCAAACTGTTCAATCACATTCAACTCCCCTTCTTCCACACTGACTGTATAATAATGGTTCATGCTTTCCAGGTTCAGCACCCACACATCGCGGTCCTGTCCTTTCAGGTTAATGGCGCGGGTGATGCTGCAGTCGGCATAGCTGGACTGTACCAGGCTTTTTACCTCTTCGGGCACGTTACTTTCGTAGCCAAAGCTGATATCATACTTCATATAGCCGTTTTTAGTAAACAGCGCATTGTGTTTCATATCTTCTTTGATAAACTTAGCCAGGTAGTCTTTGTCCTGCTTATACCAATGCAGGTTGGTGGCTTTGGGAAAACTCTGTTTGAAAACTTTGTCAATTTTCTGGTTCACTTTTGAAATGGCGGTAACGGTCACACCAGGAAGGGTGATGACTGAATCTTTCTGTGCCAGCAGCATGCTGACCGGTAAGAAAAAGAACAGCAGCGCTGTGATCACTTGCTTTTTCATATTATTAAAGTTTACATGATTATGGAAAAAAATAAATAAATGCTTTTCACTTTCCAGGGCCGTGATGGTAAGCGATCTTTGTTTTTGCTTTACCGGCCAGCTGAAACAAAGATTTTACTGTACAAAAAAACACCGAAAGCAGGCGGAAGAGAATGACCATCATCACAGCCCCTGCTGATTGTGGTTACAGCTGGCGGTTGCTGCAATGCCTTCATTTTTTTGATATACGGTTTTTGAAACCAGAATTTTTGTACCTTCTGCATCAAAAAATGCCTACCTCACACCACAGAAGAAAGCACAAACATTTTCAGCCACCACCGCATAAAGAAGGTACAGCCCGTAAAAAAGGCAGCGCCGCCGGTATTATGGCCATTGTGGGCATCATTGCAGGATTGGCGATCACATATTTTGCTGCACAGGGAAGCATTGGCTGGATCGTGGCGGGAGCTGTTGCCGGCGCAGTGGCCGGTTACCTGCTGGGATTGCAGATGGATAAAAATGCCTGAGCGGGAAACATTCTGCCGCTGCCCTACTCTTTGTACATTATAGTGCAGGAATATGGCGCCAGTGTAACGTTGTGCCCTGTCATCTCTTGCCCACCAGCTATGTTGTTATCCCGGCTGTAAATCTTCCAGCCCGTCCTGTGAACATCCACTGACTGTGCTGTGGCTGTACCATTCAGCAATACGGCCACGTTTTTCCATTGATCTTTTACTGCAGCGCCTTTAATGGTGTACGCAACCAGCCCCGGCGGCAGGTTTTCCCAAAAGCGAATATCATTTGCCACCTGCCGGCCTGACCGCAAGCGGAAAGCAGGATGGCTTTTGCGCATGCTGATTAGTGATTTTACATAATCAAAGACATCCTGATGCACGGTCTTCAAGTGCCAGTCAATGGCATTGATACTGTCAGGTGCGTTAAAAGAATTTTCGACGCCCTGTTTGCTGCGAAGAAATTCCGAACCGGCGTGTAAAAAAGCAATCCCCTGCGAGGTAAGCACAATGGATAAAGCCAGTTTTTGCATATTTACCCGTTCTTCTTCGGTAGCATTGCCGGCAGACAAGGCCAGTTTGTCCCAGAGAGTATGGTTATCGTGGCAGGAGCAATAAGAAATAACCTGGTATGGCTGCTTTGCATAAGGCGAGCGGGAATAGTTTACTTTTTTATACTGTACCTGCGGGTGTCTGCAGGCAGCCACCACGCCAAATTTGATACTTTCCTCCATACCCGGTTTGCCGCTGGCAAAACCGCCATCCTGATGATCAAATACGCTGCCTTTTATCCCATCGCGGATATCATCGCTGAATACAGCAATCCGGTCGAGTTTGTAAGCGTATTTTTTTAATGCCCGCAGGGAATCAGCTAATGGAGACGCTCCTGCTGTCCAGCCTTCGCCGTACAATAAAATACCGGGGCGGATTTTATGCAACTCGGCGGAAATAATATTCATAGTGGTTATATCGTGCACCCCCATCAGGTCAAAGCGAAAACCATCAACATGGTATTCATTTACCCAATATTTTACTGATTCGAGAATGAATTTCCGCACCATCGCCCGTTCGCTGGCGATCTCGTTTCCGCAGGCCGTGGCATTGGAGAAACCGCCTTTTTTATCCTGCCGGTAATAATAACCCGGTACCAGTTGATTAAAATAAGCATCGCCTGTAAGCGCCGTGTGATTGTACACCACGTCCATGACCACCCGTAAACCGTTTTGGTGAAAGGCCTGTACCAGGCTTTTAAATTCCTTGATGCGGGTAACGCCATCGTAGGGATTGGTGGAATAGGATCCTTCCGGCACATTATAATTGAGTGGGTCATAGCCCCAGTTGTATTGTGGCTGGCCGGGTTTGGATTCATCTACAGAGTTAAAATCAAAGCAGGGCAATAAATGGATGTGAGTAACCCCCAGCTCTTTTAAATGATCCAGGCCGGTTGAGAGTCCTTCGTTGTTATGGGTGCCGGTTTCAGTTAAGCCTGCAAATTTACCTTTTTGCTGAATGCCTGAATTTGCGGCAATACTGGCATCCCGCACATGCAATTCGTAAATTACAGCATCCGTGGCATTGTGAAAAACAGGGCTTTCATCCTGCTCCCACCCGGGTGGATTTGTTTTAGTAAGATCAACCACCATGGCTCTTTTTCCGTTTACTCCCACACTTTTCGCGTAAGGATCGGGCACTTCATCCAGCCATTTACCGTTTATGCGTACACGAAAAACATAAAACACTCCCTTTTGATCACCGGGCACGACGACCCGCCAGGTACCGCCCCCGGCTTTTTGCATCTTAATATGCCGCAAAGCATCACCGCCTGTCCCCGCTTTGTAGAACAGCAGCTCTGCCTGTTCTGCAGTAGGCGCCCAGATACGGAAGGCTGACTGCTTTGGCGAATACGTCAGCCCCAAATCATTACCCGTGTACACGGGATAACGGTCAAAGCTTTTTGACTGTGATTTGCCGGGAAAAAACTGGCTGAGAAAACCCAGGATCATAAGTATCTTCTTCATTGTTACCGTTTGCAAACTGTAGTTTAATTATTTCACCTGCTGCCGCCGTTGCATCAACTCCCGCCAGGTGGTTAAAATAATCCCATTATCCTGTATATACTTTTTCAACTCCGGGCTTTGCATGGCCAGCAGGTCGCCCCGCCGGGTGGGCCCTGAATCTGATATGTACTGAAAGATTTCCGATGTGCTGGTGCAATGCATAATCATGTAGGTAATGCCCGGCTGAATAGATTTCAGCGCTTCGATATATTTTTGGGTTTTGAAAGCGGCAAGATTTTTATCGGTTGCAGGTGTACCTGCCGGCAATTTCCAGTCGTACGATTCATTGAAAATATCATCCAGTACGGGCAGGCCGGCATCCCACAACTGCTTACCCATCAGCCGCAGCCCCTCCACCTGCTCAGGAGGCATGTTCATCAATTTCGAAATCAGCTTAGCATGGCCGGCTGGAAACATCACCGGAATATGATATTCAATGGCAAGTTTCACATACCGCTGCAGGAAAGCGGGGGAAGCAAATAAGGTACCCATATGGCTATCCATGTGTGTGGGCTGAAAACCGATTTCCTTTGCCCTGTCAATCTGTGCCCTTACTTCGGTTTCCACTTCATCTGCCGAAGCATGTGCCACCACGCTGGCAACATCGGGCCACAGGGCGCCTTCAGGATCCACCAGCCCCGGTACGTTGGTTTTTCCGCTCAGCGGCCCCCAGCGGTAATCTTTCCATTCGGATGTTAACGTGAGGTGCAGTCCTGCATCTGTATTGGGGTGTTGTTTCAGATAATGAATGTAGCCGGGCACCCAGGGACAAGGCATCATTACGCTGCAACTGGTGGCGATACCTTTCGTCATGGCGGTAATGGCCCCCTCGTTGGAAT
Organism: Chitinophagaceae bacterium; assembly: GCA_035760665.1. GTDB lineage: Bacteria > Bacteroidota > Bacteroidia > Chitinophagales > Chitinophagaceae > DASTSN01. Next base: position 8,951 of record DASTSN010000105.1, read on the forward strand.
CAAATGACATACCCACATCATCTACATGCAGGATTACCACTTTTGCACCTTTTGGAAAACCGAGACGTTCCGCGTAAGTAGCATCCAGTGACTGGGCGAAAGTAAATACCTTGAGCAACAGGCAAGAAACGGCAAGCAATAGCAGTTTTTTCATTTCATCGTTTTTTGGTAAACAGGAATCGTTTTAGAAAGGGAAAGATCCGGCATTGAAATTACGCATTCTTTTCCTGGCGGCTCAGCAATACAAAATCATCTTTCAGCTTTTCATACAGGTGACCGAAAACCCGGATATTGGTTTCGTACAGCCCGCTTTCTGCAGCACGGGGCTCATATGCTTTTTCGCAGGTGAGCAACCGGTGAACATCCTGCCATTTGCGGATAACTCCTTTTGCATGCATCGCCATAAATACGGCGCCCATTGCTGACGCATCTGCCGTGGAAGAGAGTACTATTTTTTTATGCAAAATATCCGCCAGCATTTGCAGCCAAACAGGAGACCGGGTGAAGCCACCGGTGGCATAAATAGTTTCAACTGTACCGGCCGTTTCGAGTAGCTGCAGCAGTTGCCGCATGGCGAAACAAATACCTTCAATCACGGCCCGCATAAAATGCTGCCGGGTATGCGAAGATTTAATACCAATAAAGACGGCTTTCGCTTCCGCATCCCATACCGGAGCCCTTTCTCCGAGCAGGTAAGGAAGGAATACGAGTCCGTCTGAACCTGCTGGCACCTTTTGAACCGATTGAAAGAAAAGATCAATACTCTCCTCTTCTGTTTCCTGCTGCGTTAAAAAATTTTGTACAAACCATTGCAAGGCGATACCGCCGTTGTTCATAGCGCCGCCCTGCACGTACAAATGGTCTGTTAGCAAATACGTAAACAATCGGCCCTGCTCATCCAATACCGGTTGATTAGATACCCTGCGTATGGCTCCGCTTGTGCCAATGGTTAATGCCGCAACGCCAGGTGTAATAGCACCCGCGCCTAAATTAGCCAGTGCACCGTCCCCTGCGCCAATCACAAACGTAACATCTTTGAGCAGATTCCATGTTTCCCGGTAGTGCTGCCGCAGGCCGGTAGCCGTATGAAGTGGTGAAACAGGCCGGGACAATTGTTCGGCATGAATACCGCAAAACCTGAGTGCTTCCTCCTCCCAAATGAGCTGTTGTATATTAAACAAACCACTGGCCGATGCGACTGAATAGTCAACACAATAAACACCAAACAACTGGTACCACAAGTATTCTTTAAACGAAATAAATTTATGCGCTTGTGAAAACAGCTCAGGCAATTTATCACGCAGCCAGGCGATTTTACAAAGTGGCGACATTGGATGCAACGGTGTGCCGGTATGTTGAAAAATTATTTTCCCCAATGCGGTGTGCTGCAGCTGTTTTGCATACGCAACACTCCTGGTATCAGCCCAGGTAATCAATTTTGTCAGCGGCCTCCCTTCGTTATCAACGGCCATAATGCTGTGGTAGGCAGTGCTGAAACAAACAGCTTGCAGTTGTGATACATCAATGTTTTGTAGTACTTTTTTAAACGTATACAGAAAAGCGTTGAACAACTCCTGTGCATCTTGTTCGCAATAACCATCCTGAGGCTGATCAATGGCATAGGATTGTTTTTCTTCCGCTAGTAATTCGGCCTCATTGGTAACTGCTAGTACTTTTACATGCGTGGTACCAATATCTACACCAATGAAAATGGACATACGATTTTTTTTTAATAGAAGAAACCGAATATAAAAAATGCATTCATGATTTATAATAAAATCATATTTTTATTGCCTCTTCACTCAAAACTATTTTAATCCAGATTATGGGAGATTTACAAGTAAAAAAACAACCGAAGCAATACGATGCAGTGATTGTAGGCTCCGGTGCCGGCGGAGGTATGGCCGCCTACGTGCTTGCCAATGCAGGTTTAAAAGTTTGCCTGCTGGAGGCTGGTCCTATGTTTGACCCGGCAAAAGATTCCTGCCAGTTGAAAAATCCCTGGGAATCACCCAGGCGCGGCGCCAGTACCAAATACCGGCCCTTTGGTGACTTTGATGGTTGCTACTGGGGTTGGGAAATTGATGGCGAACCTTATACCAATTCGGGTGATACCAAATGGGAATGGTGGCGTGCCCGCATGCTGGGTGGACGAACCAATCACTGGGGACGGATTTCTTTACGTTTCGGCCCGAAAGATTTCAAGCGCCGCAGCATTGATGGCCTGGGTGATGACTGGCCAATCGGATATGAAGATATTAAACCCTATTATGATAAAATAGACCGCCTGCTGGGAGTGTTTGGCACTAACGAAGGATTGGAAAATGATCCCGACGGTATTTTTTTACCTCCGCCCAAACCACGCCTGCACGAACTGTTTATTAAGCGGGCAGCTACCAGCATTGGTATACCCGTTATTCCTTCCCGGCTTTCTATTCTTACTAAAAAAATTAATGACGATCGCGGTCAGTGCTTTTTCTGTGCACAATGCGGCAGAAGTTGTAAAGTGTATGGCGACTTTTCTTCTTCTTCCTGCCTGGTTATACCGGCTATCAAAACCGGCAATCTTGACCTGGTGACCAATGCCATGGCAAGAGAAGTACTGACGAATAAGGAAGGACTGGCCACCGGTATATCCTATATCAACAAAGACGATATGCAGGAGTACCAGGTAAGCGGCCGCACCGTCATACTCGCTGCCAGCGCCTGCGAAAGTGCCCGCCTCTTACTCAACTCTAAATCACCCCGACATCCCAATGGGCTTGCCAACAGCAGCAATGTCGTGGGCAAATACCTCCACGATTCTACCGGCGCTGATATGGGCGGCATTATTCCCGAGCTGTTTGACCGTAAACGTTACAACGAAGACGGCGTAGGCGGCATGCACGTTTATACACCGTGGTGGTTAGACAATAAAAAGCTCGATTTTCCGCGCGGTTATCATATCGAATACGGTGGCGGTTTTGGTATGCCCCTCTACGGATTCAGCTGGGGTATTGAAAACCTTAACGGCACTTACAAAATAAAAGGCAAACAAAAAGAAGCCGGCGGCTATGGTGCTTCGTTAAAAGAAGATTACCGCTATTTCTTTGGCGCCCACGTAGGTATGGCTGGTCGTGGTGAAGCCATTGCCCGTGAAGATAACTACTGTGAAATTGATCCGAATGTCGTTGACAAATTCGGTATTCCCGTCCTGCGTTTCCATACCAAATATTCTGATTACGAGATTAAACAGGCCAAACACATGAAGGAAACTTTTGCAGAAATTCTGCATGCGATGGGCGCTGTGATCACCTGGGGAGGAGATGATGGTCCGGAAAACAATTACGGCTTGCACAACCCCGGTAATATCATTCATGAAGCGGGTACCGTGCGAATGGGGAATGACCCCAAACGGTCTGCCCTGAATAAATTCAGCCAGGCGCATGACTGTAAAAACCTGTTTTGTGTAGATGGCGGTCCGTTTGTTTCGCAGGCCGATAAAAACATTACGTGGACCATCCTGGCCCTCTCGATGCGGACCAGCGAATACATCGTGGATGAAATGAAAAAACGGAATATCTAATTAAGATCCCCAAAAAATTACCTGCAAAACGCTTTTTATGGACAGAAGAAAATCAATTAAAACTTTACTGGTAGGCGCCGTCTCCACGGGAGTATTGGTGGAGGCCTGCAAACCGGAAGATAAAAAAGCGGTGCTGAACGATGCTAACGCACAAGTGTATACGCTCAACCGCATGAAAGAAGAAGAGGAACATTACAAAGAAGTGGTGTCCAAAACTTTTTTCAACGATCATGAAATGGCTACCATTACAGTGCTCGCTGATATTATCATTCCCAAAGATGAGGTCAGCGGCAGTGCCAGCGATGCCAAGGTGCCCGAATTCATTGAGTTTATTGTAAAGGATATGCCGGGTCACCAAACACCGATGCGCGGCGGACTGCGCTGGCTGGATATACAGTGTATCAAGCAATTTGGAAAACCGTTTGTTGACTGTACCCATGACCAGCAGATACAGATGGTTGACCAGATTGCCTATCCGAAAAAGGCCAAGCCTGACATGCACCAGGGGGTTGCTTTTTTTAACCTGATGCGCAACCTTACAGCTACCGGTTTTTATACATCCGAAATCGGCGTGAAAGATGTAGGCTACGTGGGCAATACCCCTAACCAGTGGAATGGTGTGCCAGACGATGTGCTGAAGCAATACGGCCTTGCCTACACGGAGAAAGAACTGAAAGAATGTGTGAGCTTTGATAAAAAAGTTTAATCACCTGGATTTCCCCCATATTTTCAAACCCCTGTTTTTGCAGGGGTTCTTTTTTGCACCGGCACAATCCAAGTAGGCCGGGATCATTTTCGTAAATAACCATATAATTTCATGGTGTTCAACCGGCTGAACCAATCCTTCCTGTATTTGCTCCAGAAAAAGTAAATTGTATGCATTCCAGCTAAAACAAGTCAACCACATGAGACAACAAATAAAGCGTTACGCATCTTTTTGCAGCAAAAAAAGAGTGCTGCTATTGGCAGGGGTTTGCAGCATTTCATGTTTCCTGCGGGCACAGGATGGCGGGGAAACTATGTCATTCACCGTGTCAATGCCACATCCCGAAACCCAGACTTTTCATGTAGCGTTTCATTGCAGCAATCCAACTGCTGCCATTACCGAATATAAAATGCCGTCGTGGACACCGGGGTATTACCAGATTATGGACTATGCAAAAAACGTTTCGAATTTCCGGGCAACGGATCTGTCGGGTAATACCCTCCAATGGGAAAACACTGCGCTGAATACCTGGGTCATCAATAACCATCAGCCTGTTGTGATTCATTATGATGTAAAAGCAACCCGCCCCTTTGTTGCCACCAGTTTCCTGGATACAACCCATGGATACATTGTGCCCGCCAGCCTGTTTCTCTATGTGAATGGAAAAATTAACCACCCGGTTACGGTAACGGTAAATCCGTATGAAAAATGGACGGCCGTGGCGACGGGCCTTGATTCAGTTAACGGACAACGGTTTGTGTATACGGCACCTGATTTTGATATTCTTTACGACTGTCCCATCCTGATTGGCAACCTCGAATCATTACCAGTATTTTACGTACGGGGTATCCCCCATCGTTTTATCGGCTACCAACTGGGTAATTTTGACAGGGCAGCCTTTGTTGATGATTTAAAAAAAATAGTAACGGCCCCGTTAACGGCCAGCCGCTTGAAACAATGCTGAAAAGCCTGCAACCGGGCAATACTGCGCAACTTGTTTTTATCCATAAAGGAGAACGAAAAACGATAAACCTAACGGTCACACAGAAAAAAGAACGAAGTTTTAATATTTCCCCCATCGCAGCTCCCAGCAGGGAGCAGGCTGAATTGCTGAACAGCTGGTTAGGAAACCGCAGATAGTCGACCGCGAGCAGTAATGGTAACGGTCTATCCTATATGTAAATTTGCGCACCAGGGAAACGAGGTATTATTTCCGGCGAACATAGAGTAGATCATAATTCGTTTGCCAGGTTTTCCCGCCGTCATAGGACTGTTCATTCAGCTGCCTGACTTTGTCTTTGCCCAGGTTATAAAAAATGAAGCGCCCAGTGTAATGACCGCGTTGATCAGTTCCGGAAAATTCAAAGCGCATGGCTCCGTCCTTATATTCCCCGTTTTCAAAACGTGAGGGGCGGCGCGGGCTGCCTTCAGAACCAATCCAAACCTGCTCCCATTTTCCGGTTGCAGGAATATAAAAATTCATACTCTTTCCTGAATAAGTGTTCTGCACAGAAGTCCAGTTCTCCAGAATCATGCAGCCACCGCTGCTGATCTCGATCCTGGAATGGCCTGCCAGCACGTTGGTTCCATTAATATATGCGTTCCATTCTCCTACCCAAAAATCAAATTGGCGTGCATTACTGTCGGCCATACAGGGAAAAGCTCTTACATATACAGTATCGAGAAATACTTTAAACTTCTCATTTTCTCTCACAGGTGCAAAATCTGCATTTGTGTCTAACTCCTGGTAATTTGCGTAACCAGCAGTCAAGGCACGTTGCAGCCATTCCATTGCCTGCTCCTCATTTTTTTGCAGGCAGTATACCCGGGCGAGCCTTGCTGATACTGATCCCATAAGTAACGGACCGGGGTGATTTGCCAGTACTTGTTTGTAACACTGGATAGCCCGGGATAATTCATTTTGCTGGTGATAGCAATATCCTAACCGGCTTAAGGCAACTGTATTGGCAGGCGTTTCATTTATGACACTTTCATATAAAGGAGTGGCCTGTTTCCAGTCGCCCAGAAAGAAAAGAGAGTCTGCCCGCATTTGCCCGGGAGTAATTAACCCTGACGCAGGCTGGGCAGCGAGAAAAGAATAGCGTATGAGTAACAACAGGATCAGTTGGCAGTAGAGGTTCCGTCTCATAGAAGCTGTTTAGCATAAGACAAGAGTGCTACAAGCATTGTTGCAAAAGCGTTTACCGCTGATCAATGCCGGCGTGCCGTTCCTATAAGATAATGGCCACCTGCGGTGGCCATTATTCTGCAATCGTACTAATCTGTTCAAACCAATTCTTCCCTGACAGTTTTGCTGTACTCGTCTACCAACCTGCGTTGCACATCAAACGGTACCGGTACATATTCATGAAAACGCATCTTGAATTTTGCACGGCCCTGGGTAATGGAACGCAAGGAAGATGAATACCCATCCATTTCTGCTAAGGGCACTTTTGCCAGCACTTTTTGGAAATGACCTTCTGTGTCAATGCCTTCCACTATAGCCCGGCGGCTTTGCAGTTCGCCCATAACGGCGCCCGTCAGGTCATCGGGGCAAAGCACTTCCACTGTATATACAGGTTCCAATAACTGCGGATCGGCTTGCTGAAATGCCTGGCGAAATGCCTGCAGACCGGCGATCTTAAATGAAATGTCATTACTGTCTACCGGATGCATTTTACCATCATACACGCAAACACGTACATCGCGAACGTAAGAACCTGTCAGCGGACCGGTTTGCATTTTTTCCATTACGCCTTTCAGAATCGAAGGCATAAACCGTGCATCGATGGCACCGCCGACTATACAGTTGTAATAAACGAGCTTTCCGCCCCAGTCCAGGTCAAATGTTTCCCTACCACGAACCGTTAATCCATTGGGGTCGGGCATGCCTTCATACCAGGGCTCAATCCGCATGAACACTTCCGCAAACTGGCCTGCGCCGCCACTTTGCTTTTTGTGCCGGTAGTTGGCATCTGCCATCTTACGGATGGTTTCCCTGTAAGGGATCCTGGGACGAGTGAATTTCACGTCGAGTTTAAACAGGTTCTCTATTTTCCATTTAGCAACGGCCAAATGCATGTCTCCCTGGCAATGGATTAATGTTTGTTTCAATTCCGGCGAATATTCCACAATCATTGTAGGATCTTCTTCCTTCAACTGGTGCAGGGCCTGTGATAGTTTTTCCTCCTCTCCCTTTTTAACGGTTTCTATAGCAACTGTCATATTGGGTGAAGGAAATGCTATGGGATGCAACTCGTCATTTCTGCCCTTTGCATGCAGCGTGTTGTTGACATGGGTGTTTTTTAGTTTCAGCGTGGCGCCAATATCGCCGGCAACCAGTTCGTTGGTATTGGTTCGTTTGTTTCCTTCTACCAAAAACAACTGGTTCAGCTTTTCTGCAACACCCGTCGTTTCATTTTCGAGTTCCATTCCGTTTTTCACAATACCCGAATACACTTTAAAGAAAGAAAGTTCTCCAACGTGCGGTTCGGAAACGGTTTTATATATAAAAATGCAGGCTGGTCCGTTTGCCTCGCAGGGTAACGCTTCGCCGTTTTTCGTAACCTGGGGCGGCATTTCATTGGCGCTGGGGCAAACATTATCAATAAAACCCATTAGCCGCCCACTGCCCATATTCCGTTCGGCCGAGAGGCAGAATAACGGGAACAGGTCGTGGTTGATCATAGCCTTTTTCATGCCGAGCTTCATTTCATCTTCATCCAGTTCTCCTTTATCAAAGTATTTTTCCATGAGTGTTTCATCATTGCTGGCGATAGCCTCAATTAATTCCTTGTGCAGTGCATCAGCCCTGGCCCGCTCCTCATCCGGGATGGGTAACTTCTCGGGCTTGCCGCCGGCATCGAGAAATTTATACATGGTCATGCGTAACACATCAATGATTTCATGAAAACCGGCCCCGGTTTGCCGCGGGTATTGCACCACCACCACATTGCTGCCGAAATGAGCTTTCGCTTCCCGAACCGTTTTGTCAAAATCGGCCTGGTCATCATCGAGTTTATTGACGGCAAATATCATGGGTGTCTTAAATTTTTCTGTGTATTCCCAAATGATATCTGTTCCCACTTCCACACCCATCCCTGCGTTGAGGAGCATGACACCGGTATCGGCCACACGTAATGCCGATATGACTTCGCCGGCAAAATCATCATAGCCGGGCGTATCCAGAATATTGATTTTATACCCGCGCCAGCGGGTATGCATTAGTTTACTGAAAATACTATTCCCCCGTTCCTGTTCCAGTTCGTGGTAATCCCCCACGGTATTTCGATCCGTAATACTGCCCCGGCGGTTGATCAGGCCTGCTTCAAAAAGCATGCATTCCGCTAAGGTTGTCTTACCGGAACCGGCGTGGCCCAGCAAGACAATATTTTTTACATGTGATGTATCAAATTCTGCCATGGCAAGTTTTTTAAAGTTGAACAATGCGGTCAATCACAGGAAAGACGCTCAACGTTTACGTGTTGATGTGCAAGATGGTCAAGGCAACTATTCTTGTATTTACGAATGAGACCGGTTTAAAAACTGATCGAATTCACTTCTTAATTCCTGCAGGGTATGCTCCAGTGACTGGTACTGGCCATACAGCTCTTCGTGTTCGGCAAGTAAGGCGTCCTGCTGTTCAGGACTTGCGGCAGACAATTCCAGGTTCATTTTTCGATCATGCATTTTGATGGCCTGCTTCAGATCGTGAATGTTGATAAGCTGAATGTGAAACTGATTTTGCAAATGTTCAACTGCCTGTAGCTGGTCTTTGGTGAGAGCGTGAGCGGCGGCTTTTTGTAAACGTACTTTATCGTGGCTGAATTCGTCGCGGTAGGTACGCAACGTTTCTCTCCAGGCATTGCATTCGCCGGAGAGCTGTGAGACATCTGTCTGAACCATGGGATTAATTTTTAAAAGGTAAATAAATCAGTTTCAGCAATGTTCCCAGGGGGTTGAAGGATAACACTCCTAATTTAAGCATCTTTTGGGAGAAATACCAGTACTTTTTTGCAGCAGGGAGAATTTAATCAAACTGCTTGCCTTTATTGAATCAAGAGCCATTCTATCCCTTTTGGGAAAATTAATGATGCTAATTGTTCGGTTTTGTAACCTTCCTTCTGCTTTGTGCGTCATACCTGCAGCTGTTAAAAAAGTTTAAAAAACAGCAGCAGGTTTTTGCTGTACGAAAATAGTCGTATATTCGATTTATAAATGACGTGTTATGGCCGCAAATAAATATGTAAAACCAACCGAGAGTGAACTCGAGATACTGCAGATATTATGGACAAAAGGCATAGCCACCGTGCGTGAAGTGCACGAAGAGTTAGCCAAAACAAAAGATGTGGGTTATACCACAACCCTGAAGCTGATGCAGATTATGCACGAAAAGGGATTGGTGAAGCGTGACGATTCCATGCGTACACATGTATACCAGGCAGCAGTTAATAAAGAAAGAACACAACGACATTTATTAAATAAGATGATTGACAGTTTATTTGGCGGCTCCCCCACCCAACTGGTCATACAGGCACTGGGCGACAGCAGCCATAAAACGAGTCGTGAGGAATTGGAAAAGATCCAGGCTTTGCTGGATAGTCTCAAAAACCAATAAGTCATGATTGCTTTAGGCCAGTCAGATGTCCTGCAGGCTTTGGGATGGGCTGTGCTAAACAGCCTTTGGCAGATGGCCCTGCTTTGGGTGGTTTATAACCTGCTGCTGGGTATGGGCTGGTGGAAAAGGCCTGCTCAAAAAAATAACACCGCACTACTATTACTTGTAGCTGGTTTTGCCTGGTTTACGATTACATTTTTTCGCATACTTCTGAGTGAAGGACAACATTCACCGCTTGTAACCGTCAGAGCCCTTCCGGGACAAGCCAACCAGCAATTAAATCAATGGCTGGAAAATGCCCTGCCATACGCTTCGCTTTTGTATCTGCTCTTGCTGATTGTGCCAGTCATTCGCTTCACCCGTAATTATCGTTTTGTACAAACCCTCCGTTCACAGCAACTGCATAAAATACCGGCTGAATGGCGGGTATTTGTAAAAAAAATTGCCCAGCGGATCGGTATTAAAACGCCCGTGCAAATTTGGGTATCAGGTCTCATAACTTCGCCGGTAACCATCGGCTACCTGAAGCCAGTTATCCTGGTACCCCTAGCTGCCATAGCGCAACTGACGCCCCAGCAATTAGAAGCTGTATTACTGCACGAATTAGCCCACATCCGCCGGCATGACTATTTTATTAACCTCGTTATCCATTTTATTCAATCTGTTTTATACTTCAACCCATTTGTGAAACAGTTTGTAAAAACAATTGAACGGGAACGGGAAAAAAGCTGCGACGAAATGGTGATGCAGTTCCAGTACGATCCTTATGGATACGCCAGCGCCCTGCTGACCCTGGAAAAAAATAATTATATCACGCACCAGATGGCAATTGCCGCCTCCGGTAAGAATGACCTTCTACACCGGATTGAGCGCATTATGGGTGTGGAAAAGACCCCAGTTTTTTCTTTTAACCGGCTGGCGGGACTGTTTGCATCATTGCTTTGTGTGATCCTGATTAATGCTGTACTAACCACAAAACAACCGCTGTCAAAAACCGGCTCATTTGCATTTGCAGCCTCCCGGTCGCCCTTATTTCACTTCAGCACAGAAGAAAATAGCGCCGGTAATCAGCCGGTTGTTACTGCTACGGGTCAAGAAAGGCAGGATATCCCCGCCCCCACGGTCCTAAATCATATCGGTTCCGAACAAACGAGCCAGCCTATAGCAACTCCCCGAAAGATTCCCGCAGTTCCCGCCAAGGTTGACAACCAGGCGATCACACGGGAAGAAAATATGGTAACCATGCTACCGGAAACACCCGGTGCAAGAACTGTTACACTTAATACAGTTGTATTACCCAAACTCAACAAAGCTGAGCAAAGGCAGGTTGAAAAAACCGTTGCGGCCACTAAAAAAGTGCTGGAAGCCACCAGGTGGAAGCAGGCTGAACTGACTATTGCTGATGTGCTGACGACGGCTGAAAAAGAACAATTGAAAGCTCAATACCATCAACAAATCAACCAGGTTAACTGGGAAAAACTCGCCCAGCAACTTCAACTTTCCTACGACCAGATTAATTGGGAGCATGTGACAGGAAAACTTGACGCCGCCCTTACGGGTATTCAATTAGACAGCCTGGAGCAACTGTACAACAAGGCTGAGCTGGAGTTAGCCCGTGCCGAACAACTGGCTCAAATAGCCAATGACAGCCTGAATATTCAACTTCCGGTTCCCGATATTTCCCTTGAACAGTTGACAAAAAGCCGCCTGCAATTGCAGAAAAATATGAAAACAATCAGGCTGCTGCGCAGTAAAAAAATTGTTCGCCTGTAAGGGAAATACCCATTTCTGCATATTTACCTGTTCGCAATACTTGAGTTGAATTTGTGCTTTATGAACCCTGCCTGATCTATTAGTCAATATTTGCTAACTTAATTTATACGTGACTCGGTAAAAAAGAGATTACCCGCTTTTTCCTTTGCATTCCGGGTGTTGCATTCCCCATTCAACCTTTGTGTTTATTTTAAACACGCAACATACATTTTGCCGAGGATTCAGCCATCAGAGGTTGGTCATGAAGGCATTCTGATCAAGGTAATTTGCCGCATTTTTTCCTTCACAAAAAAGCAGATCGATGATGGAAAGATTAGCCAGGAAGCCGGTACGTTCTTCAAACACCTGCCGATATGGCACACAAGAAAATTGCTGGTAATTCCTGGGAAGGATGCGGTTTCGAAGGTCAAGGATGGCTGCAGGGCTATACTCCTTCTCAAAGCGGGTACTTATACCGATTTCTCCCTTCCAGTTGATTTGTGCAATCACCCAGTTGAAAAGATCCCTGTTCCAGTTGATCAGTAAATCGTAGTGCCGTTTATAATACTGTTCCAGTGCGGGAGCATAATAATCATACCAGGGCGACTTCCTGTAACATGATTCAATCGTTCGCCAATGCCTTTCCTGCCAGGGGCTGCTGTTATCAATATAAACGTCGGAGACAGGCCGCTTCTGGTCGCGTCCGTGAAGGAGAGGAACAGAAAGCTGAACAGGTCCGGCGCCACCGGCAACAATACACCGGTTACGAAAACCGCCTTTTTGATACGCCTCACATTGCTCAAAAATGATATTTGATTTTTTATATAAAATTAAAAATACAGTAACAGGTGCTAAATACTGATATTCAATTATTAATGATTCCAAAATTTAATTTGTTTAATCCAGTAGATTATTGCTGCAGATAAAGCAATTCTTATGCAAATTATTCTAAATTAAATTATTAGTCAACTTATATAAAATTTTAATTACCATTATATTGTTTTCATTTTTAATAGCTCATGATTTTAGTAAATCTTCTTGTTTTTACGATAAGCTGAAAAGCTAACGCTTTTAGCAGGCAAAACTGTTCTTAAAAAATAAAATATTCACCGCCTCTACCCTCTCTTTCGGATAGCTGCATTTTTTAAAATATGGGGAGGGAAGCCGCAACTTTGCATTTTAAAGAATCAATGCAGGCTGTTAAAAAATATCCAAGTCTCGCCATTTGATTTTTACAAACAGTCTTTCTCCTATTTTGCAATCAAATTCAATCACAGTATGAGCAGAATTTTTTGGGGACTTTTGTTACTGGCCGCAATGGGCTCATGCACTGCCCTAAAGGAGCCGGAATATAAAGGAATGGAATCCGTATCGCTACAAACAGCCGGGCTGAACGCAACAACTCTTTCGCTAAACCTGCATTATTTTAATCCTAACCGGCGGGATTTGAAACTGAAAGAATCGGAAGGTGATGCCTATATCGACAGCATTTACCTGGGCCATTTTATACTGGACAGCATGGTGACAATCCCTGCAACTGCCGATTTTACAGTCCCAATTTCCCTTCAAACCGACTCACGTAACTTGCTTAAAAACACGATGAGCCTGCTTCTTAAAAAAGAGGTCACATTGAGATTAAACGGCAGTTGTAAGATTGGCCGCCGGGGAATCTATTTCCGCTATCCCATCCGCTACGAGGGCAAGCAGTCCCTGGCCTCATTGGGATTATTTCAGTGAGTATATTCACAGACAAACCGCTTTCACTTTTGCGGGCCGGATGGCATTTTTCAACCAACACTGAATTTAAGTAACCCTTTCAACGGCTTACGCGGGATTGCATAAAATAAATCCCCCTGTGCGGGGGATTTATGAATACTAAAAAAAGAAAGTCAAGGGACTTATATTAATTCTGTGCCAGGCTGCGGAAGTCGACTGATACCAGCCTGCTCACACCTGGTTCTTGCATGGTTACCCCGTAGATCACGTCCACGGTACTCATGGTCGTTTTGTTATGGGTAACAATGATGAACTGCGAATTCTCGCTGAACTGGCGGATCATATTGGTAAACTTGCCCACGTTGGCATCGTCCAGCGGGGCATCCACCTCATCGAGAATACAGAAAGGTGCCGGCTTGATGAGGTAAATGGCGAACAGGAGTGCTGTTGCGGTGAGGGTCCTTTCTCCACCGCTTAACTGGGTAAGCGATGTGGGGCGTTTCCCCTTGGGTTTAGCAATCACGTCAATTCCGCTTTCGGCCAGGTTTTCAGGGTTTTCCAGCACCAGGTCGCACTGATCATCATCAGTAAAGAGCGTTTTGAATACATTTTTAAAATTGTCTCTCACCTGGTGGAAGGTCTCGAGGAATTTCTGGTTGGCGGTAGCTTCCACTTCCTGGATGGTCTGCAAGAGGCTTTCTTTTGCTGTGACCAGGTCGTTTTTTTGTTCCAGGATGAATTCGTAACGCTTTTTCATTTCCTGGAAAGCTTCAATCGCGGTGGGGTTGACTTCGCCGAGATTTTCTAGCCGTTTCTTCATGCGGTCGGCTTTTTCCTGCAGTTCTTCCACGGCGAGTTCTGTTGTACGGGGCTGCTCCAGGATATCTTCGAGCTGAATTTTGAATTCCACGTTGAGCCGTTCTTTGGTACCGGCAAGCTGAAGTTTTAAATCATTTAGTTTATCCTTGATCTCTGCCAGGAGGTGCTCCACCTGCTCCTTGTCTTTTATTTTATGACGCAGTTCACTTTCTTTTTCTGCCAATGTATTACGCAGGTTGTAGTAAGCCTGGTCTGCTTCGTTCAGCCGTGCCTCCTCTTCTTCCCGGCTTTTCATGAGCTCCACGAGGGCATCTTCTGTTTCTTTTAACGAAAGGCGTGACTGCTCAATACTTGCCGTGGTATCAGAGAGTGTGGTACTATTATTTTCAATCTGTGACCTCAGGTCATTGAGCTGGTTGGTTTTAAATTCCAGTTCCTGTTTCAGTGCATTGATCTTGCTCTGCTGACGGGTCACCTGCAGGTTAAATTCGTTGAACCGGGCACTAGCTTCGTTGTACTGCTGTTCGTCGGAACGGAAACTTTCTTCCGCTTCGCGCAGCCTGTTGGTATGCAGTTGTAAGTCTTCCACCAACAGTAACAATTCGTTGCGCACTGCTTCCACCGAACCGAGTGTCGCCTGTAGTTGCTGTTGTAATTCTTCTGACCGCTGCCGGCCCTGGTTTTGCAGGGAATGAAGGTTCTCGATTTTATTTTGCAGGGAAAACAGTTGGTTACTCAACTGCTGAATTTCCCGTTCTGTTTCGCGGATGGCGTTCTCCCGCAAGTCTTCGTTAAAAGCGATGACTTCGTTATGACGGGCCTGGATATCGGCTTTTAATGCTTCCACTACCTGGTCCTGAACGTGAATTTCATCCTGCAGTTTTTCCAGATTTTTCTGGCGGCCGATTTTCTTTCCTTCAAACAAACCCACGCTACCGCCGGTGAGTGAATATTTTCCTTTAACATATTTCCCGTTTTTTTCCAGTATCACAAAACCATTGCTGTTTTCCAGGACTTCTTCCGTTTCGGCTATCATTACATTGCCCAGCAGGTGTTCGGCCAGTTTGCGGTATTTATCGTCCACCTCTATCACTTCCATGGCCGGGATGCCACCGGCAGGCCGGTGGTTGGATTGGGGGGCAGCTTCCTGCGCCACTTTATCCATGAGGAAGAAGTTAGCTTTCCCTTTTTTATTTTCATCCAGCAGGTGGATAGCCTGCAGGCCCTCCTGTAAATTGTTGACGACGTAGTAACTGAGATAAGGTTCCAGCACGTTTTCCAGTGCAGTACGGTATTCTTCTTTCACGTAAATAATATCCGACAAAATAGGCGACCGGTGATTCCAGCCGGCATTGTTGTGCAGGAATTTCACACTTTCCGGATACCCTTCCATGGAATCGATCAGGCTTTTCAGTAAGTCGTGTTCGTTGCGTTTTGCATCCAGTTTCCGGGTTTCATCGGCCAGTTGGTTGCGCAGGGTTTCCAGCACGGCCTGTGTTTGAATAATTTGCTCTTTGGTATTTTCCTGGTGAATTTGCAGTTGTTCAAGGTCTGTTTTTTTCAATGCCAGTTCTTTTTCCACCAGTTCACGTTCCTGTTCGGTATGCTGGAGCTGTTCATCCCGGCGGCTGCGCTCTTCTTCGATTTGCTGCAGCGTACGCTGCAGGTTTTGTGCAGATGTGTCGGCCACGGCTACTTTTTTCTCCGCTTCAAACTGGCTGCGCTGCACCAGTTGATGATCGGCCCGCAACTGGTCTACGGCGCCCCGGTGTTCGTCAAGGATGGTCCGTTTGCTGTCCACCTCCTGACGTAACTGATCAAGCTGTCCGCTGAGGCCGGCCTGGTTTTTTTGTTCCTCATCCAGCTGATGCCGGGTAAAGGCTATGCTTTCTTCCAGTCCTTGTACCTGACCTTCGGATTTTTGCAAAAACTCTTTCAGCCCGGTCTCACGTTCCTGCAAATATTCCAACCGCTGGGCAGCGAGATTTTTTTCATTTTCTTTGGTACGTACCTGCTGAACAAGTTCGTTAAACTGATGCTGCATGCTTTGCAGGGCCCGTTCTTTTTCCACAAAGGCCAGTTTTTCCTGCTCCAGGGCTGCTTCATCCGTAGCGATTTCGGCTTCAATCTTCACCCGGCGGTCGGTTTCGGCTTCGTGCTGTTCGTTTAATTCTTTATACGTCAGGTTGAACCCTTCAAGTGCAGCTTTAGCCAGTTCGATGCTGACCTCGCGGTAATCTTTTTTTATCTCGTAGTATTTCTCTGCTTTTTTAGCCTGGTTTTCCAGCGATTTAAGCTGGTTATTGATTTCAAAAAGAAGGTCTTCAATCCGGGCGAGGTCCTGCTCGGTGGCGTCCAGTTTTTGACGGGCTTCTTTTTTCCGGGTTTTGTAAATAGAGATCCCCGCTGCCTGCTCCAGCATGCGGCGGCGGCTGTTGTCTTTATCTTTAATCAGGTCGTCAACCATGCCCAGTTCTATGATAGCGTAGCTGTCGGTGCTAACGCCGGTATCCATGAACAGGTTCTGGATGTCTTTGAGGCGGCACTGCACATCGTTCAGCCGGTACTCGCTTTCCCCGCTTTTATAAAATTTACGGGTAATGGTGACGGTGTTAAATTCGGTTGGTAGAAGGTTTTTGGTGTTTTCAAACGTCAGGCTCACTTCTGCGAGGCCGCTGGCACTGCGGGTTTTGGAGCCATTAAACACAAGGCTTTCCAGGTTTTCACTGCGCAGGTGACTGATTTTTTGCTCGCCAATAACCCAGCGGATACTATCCACAATATTGGATTTACCGCAACCGTTGGGGCCCACGATACCGGTAATATTCTCGTCGAAATTCACAACAGTTTTGTCGGCAAAACTTTTAAAACCCTTGATCTCTAAGCTTTTTAAACGCACGGTAGTCTTAAGTTTAAATCAGCGGCGAATATAAGGCATAGGCGATGAAATTGGCAGCCACCCGCGGGCAATTGTTCACAAAAGTTGGTAAAATGTGAGGAAGAACCGGGCATCTGAATGGAATAGGATGAGAATGAAGCGATGAGGGAAGATACTGCCCCGGGACAGGATATAATAAACAACCCTAGGATGCCTAAATCTTTTGTTTTTGTGGTAACTCCGAACCCGGCAAACTGCAAAATTGAATTACCCATTTTTATGATACGATAGCAGGCGCTACCAAAGTGGCTTTATGGTGGGCTTTGCGTGGCATTTGCCGGTCCCTGTCTATACCCAAAAATCATACAAAAACTTTTTTTCAAATACAAGTACAGTGCAGAGCATTCGGAGGTAGCAAAAATTATACGGGTGATTGTTTTCACCCGGCTGGGTTTGCGTTGATGAAATCAAGCCAGGGAGTGTTCAGCATAAGAAAGTGAATCGATTTCAGGCAAAGGTTTTCCGCAGGCCCACTTCGAAAGAAATCGGTTCGTATTGCAGATCGTTCCTGGCACGGGTAATTTGAAAGCCGGTCCTTGGTGGACGCTTTGCCGGTTCAGCAAATTCAGTTGCCGTTACCTTTTTCAGCAGCGAGGTATCCAGCCCCAGGTGATGAGCCGCCGACAAGGCCATTTCATAGGGCGTGAGGATATCTTTCCCCGACAGGTGATAAATCCGGGCTGCCCGTTTTTCAATAATCGCGACAAGGCCTTTTGCCAGGTTTTCCACGAAGGTGGGAGTACGGAACTGGTCGTTCACAACATTATAAGGGAGCCCCTTTTCCAATTTTTCTTTTATTGTATATAACAGGTTGGTTTGTCCCGGCACGGGTTTGCCATATACCAGAACCGTACGTGCAATGGCCCAGTCGTATGGATATTCTTTTACCGCCTCCTCTGCATCTGCTTTTGACCGGCCGTAAAAATTTACAGGGTTCACCGCATCCTCTTCGGTGTACATTCCCTGCTCGCCATCAAACACAAAATCTGTTGACAGGAAAAGGAAAAAACTTTTCCATTCTTCTGCGCTGGCCAGCAGGTTCAGCGTGCCTTCCACGTTGGTGCTGTAGCAAAGCCATTGGTTTTGCTCACAAATATCCGGTTTGCTCATTGCGCCGGCATGCACCACCACGGCTGGCCGCACTGCCGTAAACACGTCGTGCACATCAAAAGGATTTGTGAAGTCCATCGGCAGCCAGGTAAACTGCGGATTACCGCTGTAAGGCAGCCTGCAAGCGCCCCTGCCTGTAGCTATAACTGTACACCCTTTCTGCAACAATTGCCGGCAGAGAAAGTATCCGACAAAGCCGTTCGCGCCGGTGATGAGAATGTTCATGACTGTCAATTTATTCTATCAACAAATTTAGGAGCAGCTTCTTTTGTTACAGCAGTTAGTTTCAAAATCCTGTACAATTCGCACAACATACGAATTCGCTGGAACTATTAAAATAAACCTACCGCCAGACAGTGTTTATTTTCTATACCGGCTTATGCAGCATCGTGAAAATTGCTTATTTTCATTTTTTACAATGACGCCTATGGATAAGCAAGTCGCTGTCAGAAGTTTACACCTCGAATACAGGTTGTGGATTGCCGAACTGAATTTTGATATTAACCTTCTCAGGATTTTCAACGACCGCCTGAAAGAACTGGCAACAATAAGTAAAAATGATGTTGCTTCCTCCAGCCGCATCAATGAATTTGGAACCAAATTCAATGCCTGCCGGGACACGATTGATGAGTTGCGGCACCGGCTGCACATCGAAAAAATGAACCTGGCGGCAGCCGCAAGGGACAACAAAGCTGCCGATGCCACTATTCCACAGCCCATTGATTATGCACAGTTGAGAGATGATTTTTTTGCTTTCCGGGTTACCTTTAAAGAAGTAAAAACAGATTTCCTGCGGTTCGAAGGTCAGCAGAGCTAAGGAGCCATTTGCAGGCACAACAAATTCCCCGATTGGTGATTATGTGATAAATTCGATTGCCTAAACCGGTTGTTACATGAAAAAATATTGCCTGCTCTTCTTCGTTTTCCTTTTGTCATTTTTCAGCATCCATGCACAGGACAGTGCCTGGATCCGCGAACACTACTTCAAAAAAGAAGTGTATATTCCCATGCGCGACGGCGTACGCCTGTTTACATCGCTGTACATTCCAAAAGATGCCACGACAAAGCATCCTATATTACTAACCCGCACCCCATATTCCTGCGCTCCCTACGGTGAGGATCACTGGCGCAATTATTGGGACAGTTATCGAAAAGCCTATTTCAGGGAAGGATATATTATGGTTACACAGGATGTTCGCGGCCGCTGGATGAGTGAAGGGCTGTTTGAAGATGTACGGCCATTTAACCCGCATAAAACATCGGATAAGGATATTGACGAAAGCAGCGACACCTACGATACGATTGACTGGCTGGTAAAAAATATCGAAAACAACAATGGCAATGTGGGTGTTTTTGGTATTTCGTATCCCGGTTTTTACTCTACGATGGCCGCTGCGAGTAATCACCCGGCCCTGAAGGCAGTGAGTCCGCAGGCACCGGTAACCAACTGGTTTATTGGTGATGACTTCCACCACAATGGCGCTTTCTTTCAAATGGATGGTTTTGCATTTTATTCTTCTTTTGGTAAGCCCCGCCCAAAGCCCACGACTGTGGGACCAACAGGGTTCACTTATTACACCCACGATAATTACAAATTTTACCTGGAAACCGGCAGCCTGAAAAACCTGGCCAGGCTGATGGGCGACAGCATACGGTTTTGGAAAGACCTGTATGCGCATCCCAATTATGATGCCTGGTGGCAGGCAAGGGATGCCCGCAACGCTACAAAAAACTTACAACCTGCCATGCTTTGGGTAGGTGGCTTATTCGACGCGGAAGATTGCTGGGGTGCCTGGAATGCTTACGAAGCTGCTGAACAAAACAATCCTGGCAAGACTTTTAACAAAATTGTGGAAGGTCCCTGGTACCATGGCCAGTGGGCAAGCAACGATGGTACCCACCTGGGAAATGTGTATTTTGGCGAAAACAGCAGTACCTGGTTCCAGGAACACATAGAACTCCCATTTTTTAATTATTTCCTGAAGGGTGAGGGTGATGTTTCGCAGCTGCCGGAAGCCACCGTTTTTATTACCGGGAAAAATGAATGGCAACAGTTTTCCCAATGGCCACCCGCCGGCAAAGAAGATAGGGCTATTTACCTGCAGCCCGGCGGAACATTAAGCTGGGAAAAACCGTCTGCTACCGGTGGCTTCACGCAATACAGCAGCGACCCGGCCAAACCTGTGCCGTATACGGAGGCTGTTCATTTCAACCGCACAAGGGAATACATGACCGACGATCAGCGCTTTGCCGCCCGTCGTCCCGATGTTATCGTTTTTCAGACCGATACCCTGCAGCAAGACCTAACCGTTACAGGTACCGTGATCGCGGATTTGATGACTAGTATTTCCACAACGGATGCCGATTTTATTGTAAAAGTGATTGATGTATTTCCAGATAATCTTTCTTACAACGATGTGGAAATTTATGCTGAAAAAGAGGCTAAAAAATCGTATCCGATGGGCGGCTACCAGATGCTTGTTCGCGGAGAAGTCCTTCGTGGCCGCTACCGCAACAGCTATTCAAATCCGTCACCATTTGTACCGGGCAAAATAACCGAAGTGAAATTTGAGCTGCCCTCCATTGCTCATTGCTTTAAAAAAGGCCACCGGCTGATGGTGCAGATACAGAGCACCTGGTTCCCGCTGGTAGACCGCAACCCGCAGCAGTTTGTGGACATTTATCACTGCGATGAAAAAGATTTCAAAAAGGCGGACATCAGGATTTATCACAATAAGACCAGTAGCAGTAAACTGATTCTGCCGGTATTAAAAAATTAATATATGAAGTTGCATCAGATTCCCGGCGTAGTTGTACTTGTGCTCCTGTTTACACAGGGTTGTAAAGAGGCTAAAAAAGAACCGCCCGGCTTTGTGCGGGAAAACTATACAAAGCGGGAAGTGTATATTCACATGCGTGATGGAGTAAAACTTTTTACTGCCATATATACACCCAAAGATGCCTCCCAAAAGTACCCCATCCTGCTGATGCGGACACCCTACTCCTGCAGTCCTTATGGCGAAAATAATTACCCGTCACAGTTAGGTACGAATGTATCGCTGATGGAAGAAAAATACATTTACGTGTACCAGGATGTACGGGGACGGTATAAAAGTGAAGGCCAGTTTCGTGAAATGACGCCTGCTAACGATCATAAACAAACGAAAAATGAAACCGACGAAAGCAGTGATACCTACGATACTATTGACTGGCTCTTACAAAATACGGAGAACAATGGCCGGGTGGGTATTTACGGCATCTCATACCCGGGTTTTTATGCCTCTGCCTCTCTGCCGGATGCGCACCCGGCAATAAAGGCTGTTTCCCCTCAGGCGCCGGTAACGGATGAATTTGTGGGTGACGACTGTAATCATAACGGTGCGTTTTTCCTGCTGGACAATTTTGATTTCTATAACTATTTTGACGGTAAGCGTTCTGCCGACAGCCAGGATTACCAGCCGGTATTTACCAATACCTATGCAGATGCGTACCAGTTTTTTTTGAAACTGGGCAGCCTGCACAATGCCAATACAGCTGCGTATTTTCATGATCCCTCCATGGTTTGGCGGCAGGCCGTTGATCATGATACCTATGACAGTTTTTGGCAGGCCAGAAATATCCGTCCGCATTTAAAAAATATCAAACCGGCAGTATTGATTGTGGGCGGCTGGTACGATGCCGAAGATTTATTTGGAGCCCTGCGTACATACGAGGCCATAGAAACGCAGACACCGGGCAATAACAACCGGCTGGTAATGGGTCCCTGGACACATGGAGCCTGGGCCAAAAAAAGCTGGACCGATTTTGGCGGGTATAATTTTGGCAGCAATGTGAACCAGTATTATAAGGATTCAATTGAAACCCGGTTTTTTAATTATTACCTGAAAGATAAAGGGAGCTTTAACAGGCCGGAGGTCACGGTATTTGAAACCGGCAGCAATCAATGGAAAACGTACAACAGCTGGCCGGCAGCGAATGCCGTAACCACCACGTTTTATTTTCAAACGGGAAAGAAACTCTCCACGCAGAAACCCGGAGCTGCAACAAGCTTTGACAGTTATACCAGTGATCCCGCCAACCCTGTTCCCTATACTGACAGTGTACACGAAGAACGAAACAATGCCTATATGATCGAAGACCAGCGTTTTGCCGCCCGGCGACCTGATGTACTGCTCTTTGAATCGGATACACTTACCAATGATATAACGGTAACGGGCAGGCTCAAAGCAAATTTATATGTTTCCACCACGGGCACTGATGCGGATTTTATTGTAAAACTGATTGATGAATATCCCAATGGCGTTCAGCGGATGGTACGGGCAGAAGTATTTCGGGGAAAATTCAGGCACAGCTATGAAAAACCGGAAGCATTTGTACCCGGTAAAATTGAGCACATTGCCTTTGACCTGAACGAGATTGCCCACTGTTTTAAAAAAGGACACCGGATTACCGTGCAGGTGCAAAGCAGCTGGTTTCCGCTGGTAGACCGCAACCCACAAAAGTTTATGAAAATTCCGGACGCCCAAGAAAGTGATTTTCAAAAAGCCGGTATCCGGGTGTACCATGATGCAAAAAACTGTTCCAATATTGTATTGCCCATCCTGCAATAAAATAATAAGAAAGAGGTATTTTTCAGGTTGGATTGGAATAACGATAACAGTACACTTGCATTGAAAAAATTAAATCGCCCCAAAAAATGAAAATCCCTGCTTTATGCCTGGCTATTTCGCTTAGTGCGCTGAGTTATGCCCAGGTTAGTATCATCCCGGAACCAGTTGAAATGAAAGAACCGAAAACTGCTGCAAAGTTTTCCATCACACCAGCCACACAACTAGTGCTGGAAGGAAGCGGCCTCGAAAATTCGGCAAATTTTTTTAACGACTACCTCCAACAGTTTTACCATTTCAAATTAAAAACAGTAACCAGTGCCAAAGGAACGAATGCTATTGTTTTGAATTATGAGCGAATGGACAAGCCGGTACCCGGCGCTTACCGTCTTACCGTTGGTGGCAGGGGCGTGTATATTGCCGGCGATAACGAGAACGGTGTTTTTTATGGCATCCAATCGTTAATTCAACTGTTGCCGGTCCCCGATGCCAGCACAAAAATCACCGGAAACAAACTGCCAATCCCCTATGTTTCCATTGTTGATTATCCCCGTTTTGCTTATCGCGGTCTGCACCTTGACGTGGGCCGGCATTTTATGCCTGTTTCGTTTATAAAAAAATACATTGATTACATCGCCCTGCACAAAATGAATTATTTCCACTGGCACCTGACGGAAGACCAGGGCTGGCGCATTGAAATAAAAAAATATCCGCGACTCACCTCCGTAGGTGCCTGGAGAAACGGCACGATCATCGGTCACTTTCCCGGCAAGGGCAACGATAACACCCGCGACGGTGGTTTTTATACGCAGGAAGACATCAAAGATATCGTGCAGTATGCTGCCAATCGCTACATTACCATCATTCCGGAAATTGAAATGCCAGGCCATGGCAGCGCCGCAATAGCCGCGTATCCTTACCTGAGTTGTTTCCCCGACAAACCGACCATTGACTATTTCCCTAAAAAATCTACCTGGTCAGGAGACAGCACCGGTAAACAGGTGCAACAAACCTGGGGCGTATTTTCCGATGTTTTTTGTGCCGGAAAAGAATCCACCTTCCAGTTCCTGGAAGATGTACTGGACGAAGTGATGGAACTATTCCCGTCAAAATATATTCATATAGGAGGTGATGAATGTCCAAAGAATAATTGGAAACAATGCCCGCTGTGCCAGGAACGTATGAAAGAAAATGGCCTGGCGGATGAACATGCCCTGCAGAGTTATTTTATTCAGCGGATTGAAAAGTATCTTAACAGTAAAGGGCGAAGCATTATAGGCTGGGATGAAATACTGGAAGGCGGCCTGGCACCCAATGCCACTGTGATGAGCTGGCGTGGTGAAAAAGGCGGTATTGAAGCTGCCAAACAAAAACATGCTGTGATCATGACGCCCACCACGTACGTGTATTTTGATTATAGCCAAACAAAAAATGAAGACTCGGTTGTCATAGGCGGATACCTGCCCTTAGATAAAGTATACAATTACGAACCGTTCCCCAATGAGCTGTCGGCTGATGAAGCGGGTTATATTATGGGAGCACAGGCCAATGTGTGGACGGAATACATGAAGTATCCCTCCAAAGTTGAGTATATGATTTTTCCACGCCTCACAGCGCTAAGTGAAGTGTTATGGTCACCCAAGGAGAAAAAAGACTGGAACAGCTTTCAGCAACGGTTGCGCACTCAGTTTAAGCGTTACGATTTGTGGAACGCCAGTTACAGCAAAGCCCTATTGGACCCAAAAGCAAGCATTGAAAAACCAAGGGCGCAATAATAGCCTCATTACTCAAATTCTTCTAAACTATTGCCACATCTCCGTTCCTACAACGGAGATGTGCTGTATACACAAACGATTGTTCTGCCTACAACCGGCAAGGTTATTGGCAAAAGAAAAAAAGAAAAAGCAACAGTGGCTTTCTCCTATTTTGACTTTAATTTCGTGACTCCTCTTAACATGAAATCTGTATTAACATGAGTATGGTTGATTCATTTGAAAAAATCCCCTGCAAAATTTATCCCGACATGCAAAGCGGCTCGCTGGAAGTAGCGAAAGAAATCGCAGCGCTGATCAGAGACAAACAAGCTAAAAAAGAAAAATGCGTCCTGGGACTGGCCACCGGTTCCACACCAAAAACATTGTATAGCGAGCTGGTGAGACTGCACAAAGAAGAAGGCCTTAGTTTCAAAAATGTCATCACCTTTAATCTTGACGAATATTATCCCATTGATAATGATGCGATGCAGAGTTACAATAATTACATGCATCGTTTGCTGTTTAATCACATCGATATTGACCCGGCAAACATCCACATTCCCAATGGTGAATTACCCAAAGAAGAAGTAAAAGCGCATTGTGTGGACTATGAAAAAAAGATTGAAGAGGCGGGCGGCATTGACCTGCAGGTGCTGGGCATCGGGAATAACGGGCATATTGGCTTCAACGAACCTGGTTCGAGTATTTTTTCCAGAACAAGACTGATTTCACTGGAAAACTCCACCCGCATTGCCAACTCCTATGAATTTGCAACCATCTCTGAAGTGCCGCGCATGGCCATTACCATGGGCCTGAGTACCATCCTAAAAGCAAGGCGGATTGTATTGCTGGCCTGGGGGCCCGGCAAAGCACCTATCGTACAAAAAGCGGTTGAAGGGCATGTAACCGAACAGGTGCCGGCCAGCCTGCTGCAGCAGCACAACGATTGCAGCTTTGTGATAGATGAAGCTGCCGCTGCCGAACTGACCCGCTATAAATCGCCCTGGCTAACCGGCGAATGCGAATGGACGGATAAGATGATCAAGAAAGCTGTGGTAAATATGGCGCTGAAACTTGACAAGCCCGTTCTTTCGCTGACCAATAATGACTACAATGAATTTGGCCTGAGCGACCTGCTGGTGGAAAAGGGCGATGCATATGAAATCAACCTCCAGGTATTTTATATGCTGCGTGATTCCATTACAGGCTGGCCCGGCGGAAAACCCAATGCGGTTATTCCCAACCACCCGGAACGCTCCGTCCCCTACCCCAAACGTGTCATCATTTTTTCGCCCCACCCGGATGACGATATCATCAGCATGGGCGGCACGTTCCAGCGCTTGCACGACCAGGGGCATGACGTGCATGTGGGTTATCAAACCTCTGGCAATATTGCAGTGACAGATGAGTTCGTTACACGTTTCCTCGATTTTGCCGTAGGTTTTGAACAAATTGCGGGTATTGATACCAGTAAGTCCGACAAAATTCTGGCTGACGCACGCCAGTTTCTTGCTCAGAAGAAAAAAAACCAGGTGGATACACCCGAGATCCGCGCCATTAAAGGACTGATCCGCCGCTGCGAAGCAAGGGCAACCTGCCGCTATGTCGGCATCAAAGATGAGAATATACATTTTCTCAACCTGCCATTTTATGAAACGGGAACGATTGAAAAAAGCCCCATGAGCGAGGCGGATATCAAAATCACCATGGATCTTTTGAAGAAGATAAAACCACACCAGGTATATTGTGCCGGCGACCTCGCCGATCCGCACGGAACACATAAAGTCTGCCTCGATATTGTTTTCGAATCCCTGAGGCGCTTAAAGGCCGCTGGCGAAAACTGGATCAAAGATTGCTGGCTGTGGCTGTATAAAGGTGCCTGGCAGGAATGGAACATTGAGGAAATTGAAATGGCGATTGCAATGAGTCCCGACCAGGTGCTGAAAAAGCGTTATGGCATCTTCATCCACCAGTCACAAAAAGACATGGTGCCCTTCCAGGGTTCTGACACCAGGGAATTCTGGCAGCGGGCGGAGGAGCGCAACAAGGCTACGGCCGATTTGTATGCCAAACTGGGCCTTACACATTTTGCAGCCATGGAAGCTTTTGTGCGTTGGCACTATTGACAGCTGCCCGGAGGAATCAACGCATTTAGTACTTACCCGGCGCTGATTCTTCCGCGTTAGCCGCATCCGTGGTTACAAATTCGTTCATATAAATATTGAACAACACAATCACGTAGCTAATCAGGAGCGGACCAAAAATGAGCCCGATGAATCCAAAAAGACCGAGGCCCACAATCACCCCCAAAATTGTTACCACAGGGTGTACATCTCCAATTTTTTTCAATAACGTTATGCGGGCAAGGTAATCTACATTTCCCGTTACAATCAGGCTGTACAGTAAAAGACCGGTTGCCTGCCAGTCCTGTCCGATGACGTACATATATATCACCAGTGGCACCCAAACAATCATGGTACCCACTACCGGAAAGAAGGCAAATATGCCGGTCAGAAATCCCCAGATGGCAAACTCATTTACCCCAAAAATGAAATAGCCCAATGCCGCAAAAAGCCCCTGGATAATAGAAATGATCGGAATACCAAGCGCATTGGCTTTGATCATTTTTTTTGTTTCGGATGCAAGAATGTTAATATTATCCGGCTTTAAAGGAATAATGCGCGACAGGTATTGCTCCATTTCCTTCCCGTTGTAAAGCATGTAGTACAACACAAACAGCATGATGCCCAGGTTTGAAATCAGGTTGGCCGTACTGTTAATCATGCCGGGAATCAGTGCTGCTACCCGGTTCAGAAGCTGCGTCAGCGATTCTTTTGATAAAAAATTAGCCCCCATTTTTTCCTGTATCAGGATCACGGAACTTTTGGCTGATTCAAAATAGCTGCTGGGATCTGTTAAGAACACCTGCAGCTTAGGACTGATTAATGTAATAGCCAGATATACCGGCAGCCCCAGCAGCAGCAGGTAATAAACGATGAACAACAGCGCTGCCCGGCCTTTTTTCCATTTGCGGGCATAAATCAGCTGAAAATAATTTGCACGGCTCAGAATATAAAGGGTGACAGCTCCCAGCAAACCCGGAATGAAAATATACAGCTCCCGGATAACGAGGAACAACAATAACAGGATAATCGAAAGCAGCAGCAGTTGTCGTATGCGGTGATTGAAGTCTGGCATAACCCTGCTAAGATACTGTATTGTTGGGGTGAAATTTTAAAACAGGTATTCCCATCACTAACAGGTACCTTATCAAAGCTTGCTAACTATTCAGCTGCCAAAAAAATCGCCTCACATTGCTGCGAGGCGATACCCGTGATCCCGTCAGGATTCAAACCTGAAACCTTCTGATCCGTAGTCAGATGCTCTATTCAGTTGAGCTACGGGACCATCCTTTTTATCGGGCGGCAAAAATAAGGATAGTTTCTTTTGCCCCCAAACTTTCCGCATTTTTAGTTTCTTTACAGCTCAAAGCAGTACATCATGAAAATCCATCTCTGGTCAATCGGTAAAGATCATGAAGCGTATATAAAAACCGGTGTGGAAACCTTCACCAGCCGCATTGCCAACTATTACCCGGTTGAATGGAGTATCATCCCGGTACCCAAAAATGCCGGCATGCTCAGCGAAATGGACCTGAAAAAAAAGGAAGCAGCCATGGTGCTGAACTGGTTGCAAAAAGATGATTTTTTGGTGGCGCTGGATGAACATGGTAAACAATTCTCCTCCGTGGCACTGGCCGATTTTATAGAAAAACAAACCACCGCCAGCACTAAAAATCTCGTTTTTCTAATCGGCGGCGCATTCGGGCTGGATGAGGAGGTGCTTAAACGAGCCAATTTCAAATGGAGTCTTTCGCAACTTACCTTTCCGCATCAGCTTGTACGACTGATCCTGGCAGAACAAATCTACCGTGCCTGTTCCATCATTCGCAACGAAAAGTATCATCACAAGTGAATTTTTGATTGTAGATTTAAGTTTTTTCATTGTTCATTGCAATCCCGCATACTATGGACTTGTCAATTACCATCATCATTATTGTTATTACCTGCCTGGTCTCCTTTGGCGCTTTCAATAATCAAAAAATTATGGACGACCTGATCTTTTACCCGCCGGCCGTCAGCCAGCAAAACCAGTGGTACCGCTTTTTCAGTTGCGGACTGATCCATGCCGATTTTGGTCATCTGTTATTCAATATGCTGTCTCTTTATCTTTTCGGCAGATTTGTCGAAACAAAGTTTATTGAAATCTTTGCCGACAAAGGGAAACTGTTATACCTCGCCATGTATTTGCTGGCATTAGGCGTGTCAGTGATTCCCACTTACCTTAAGCATAAACACGACAGCTATTACAGGAGTCTCGGTGCTTCCGGCGCAGTGTCTGCAGTAGTGTTTGCAGGCTTAATGATCGCCCCGTACGTGGAGGTGGGCCTGTTTTTCATACCGCCCATCATCCCGGGATTCATTTTTGCACCGCTTTACCTGCTAATCTCGGCCATGCTGGAGCGCAAGGGCGGCTGCAACATTAACCATTCTGCACATATTTGGGGCGCCCTCTTTGGCATTGTGTTTATTATTGTTGTGGGCAAATTGCTGGCCGGGTATGATGCCATTGGTGAATTTACAGATGGCGTGAAGCTTTACCTGAGGGCTAAAGGCTGGATGTCGTAATTTTTAAAACTGTTTTGGTGGATTCGGTAATTTTAAACCGGTCATCAATGCGGTACCCGATTACCCAGATGATTTTTTTGTTTGCCTCCAGCACCCACACGTTTTCTTTTTCCGTTATGGATAATTTCTGATCAATAAAAAAACGAGCCAGCTTTTTCTTTCCTCGCCGGCCGCCAGGTTGGTGCTGCATACCCAGCGGGTAGAAGTAATCGCCCGGTTTCCATTTACGCAAAACCAGGGGAAAAGTAATCAGCCCCGCATCAAGGCAGGCCGTTAGTTTTTCCTGCGTAATGGCTAGGTTTGATACCGGCAGGATGTCAAGAGCCAATGTACCGCCCGGAAAACTTGTTTTTCCCGGCCCCTCTACTAAAATGATGCTGCGCTCAGCCGCCTGCAGGGGGGCAATCACCAGCCAGCGGTGATGCCTGAAAAGCCTGTGGGAAGGCGATTGCAGGTATTTACCCGAAACAGCATCCAGCAGTTGAATCACCTCCGGCACTTGCTGGGGGTTAAATCCGAATTTTTTGATGATCTCGTAAACAATACTGTGCAGTGGCACCGATTTTTTTAATTTCAACACCGGGATGTGCACTTCGTCGCCTTTTTTCTCCAGCAATTTTTTCTCGTGCACCGCAATAGCCTGCCGGTATAACAGTTCCGTATCGCGAAAACGCTGCAAATTGGCAGCCAGGCTGCTTTGCACACCAGGATATATTTTCTCCATCAGCGGAATAATTGCGTGGCGTACATAATTCCGCGTATACTTAACCTCTTTGTTCGAGCTGTCTTCGACCCACTCCAGGTTCGTTTCAGCAGCATAGGATTGTATTTCTTTTTTGTCGGCAAACAACAGCGGGCGGATGATCCTCCCCTGCTTTGGCAGCATGCCGCGTAAGCCAGAAATACCGGTACCTTTAAAAAAATGCATCACCGAGGTTTCGATGTTATCGTCCAGGTGATGAGCCGTCAGGATGTACCGAAGCGATAAAAATGCTTGTGTTTGGTTTTCCAGCAAATCGTCAAACCAGTTGTAACGGAGTTCTCGTGCCGCAACCTGCACCGACACTTTTTGCTGCCGCGCATAGGCAGCTGTATCAAAACGCTTCACCAGCACCCGTTTCCCGTACCGATCACCCAGTGAGCGAACAAATTGTTCATCCCGTTCACTTTCCGCCCCTCTTAATTGAAAATTGCAATGCGCTATCACAAAATCATACCCTGCCCGGCTGCACAGTTCACACAGCACTGCAGAATCCGCCCCACCGCTCACTGCCAGTAACAGCCCATCTCCGGGCAAAAACAATGGCTGCCCGTTGACAAATGCTATAAATTTTTCGAGGAGATTTGCCATTTTGTTAAAACGTTAGTTCTTCATAAGCACTGCGCAGTTCATTATATGCATGCCGGTCGCCGGTTTTCAGAGCCTGCTGCATTCCCTGCTGGTAAACGTTAATGGCATCATTCGTGTGCTGCATCCGTTCCAATAGTTTGGCAAGATGGTAATAAGTGCCAACATAACCGGGATCTCTTTGTAAAATACGCTCAAATAATTGTCGCGCTGTGGTATCATCCCCCAGTTTACAATATTCAAGGGCCAGGGCATGCGACAAAAAATTATCTTCCGGGTTTTCCAGCAGCAAGGCTTTTATCTTTTCAATACGATCCGTCATACCTAAAAAAATTTATCAATGAATGCCCCATTTTTAACCGGCAAGGCTTATCTTTGCTTTAGTTGCATAAACAACTTTCTAACCGATCATATAAATTTGCCGGATGAAAATTTTAGTTTGTATCAGTAAAACGCCGGACACTACGGCAAAAATAGCTTTCACAGATAACAACACGAAATTCGATAGTACGGGTGTGCAATGGATCATCAACCCTTACGATGAATGGTATTCACTGGTGAGAGCCATTGAATTAAAAGAAGCCGATCCCTCTGCAATCATTCACCTGGTAACTGTAGGCGGCGCTGATGCGGAGCCTATCATCCGCAAGGCGCTTGCACTCGGCGGCGATGAAGCCATACGGGTTAATGCCGATAGCCAGGACAGCTATTTTATTGCTGCACAAATTGCCGAAGTAGCCAGGCAAGGCGCTTACGACCTGGTTTTGACCGGTAAGGAAACAATAGATTATAACAACGCATCAGTTGGTGGCATGGTGGCGGCCATGCTTGATTTACCTTATGTTTCGCCTGCTACCAGGTTTGAAATCAACGGTTCAAAGGCTGCAGTAACCCGCGAAATTGAAGGCGGTGAAGAAGTTTGTGAGGCGGAGTTGCCACTGGTTGTCAGTTGCCAAAAAGGCATGGCGGAACAACGTATCCCCAACATGCGTGGTATTATGGCAGCCCGCACAAAGCCCCTGAAAGTTGTGGAACCCGTTGTTGCTGATACCTTGACTGCCGCTGTTAGTTTTGAGCTACCGCCTGCCAAGGCCGGCGTCAAATTAATACCAGCCGATAATGTAGATGAACTGGTGCGGCTGCTGCACGAAGAAGCTAAAATGATTTAAACACTGTTTACCCGGTTAAACGATAAACCAGAAACGTTAATATGTCAGTATTAATTTTTATAGATACCGCTGATGGGCATGTAAAAAAAGCCTCCCTTGAAGCGCTGAGCTATGGTACCAAAGTGGCGGCACAACTGAATGCAGAGGCCGCTGCCCTGGTACTCGGAAACGTGAATGAAGACCTGCCCACTCTTGGAAAATATGGCGCTAAAAAAGTATACCATGTGCCGCAGGAACAACTGAATCATTTTGATGCGCAAGTCTTCAGCAAAGTAATTACACAAGTTGCAGAAAAAACCGGCGCCAGTGTGGTTGTTTTTGCCAATACTACTAACGGGAAAGCACTTGCTCCCCAGCTATCTGTTTTGCTGAAAGCAGGATTGGTATCCGGTGCAGTCGCCCTTCCGGATACATCGAATGGTTTTGTGGTGAAAAAAAATGTTTTTTCAGGTAAAGCCTTTATGAACGTTTCGGTTACAACGCCTGTAAAGATCGTTGCATTAAACCCCAACTCTTTCCCGGTAATTGCTGGTGAAGGTATGGCGGAGGTGGTGCCTTTCGAAGCAACAGTACCGGCTGGTAAAATAAAAATCACGGCTGTGAACAAAGCCAGCGGTGAAGTGCCGCTGACAGAAGCTGAGATCGTGGTAAGTGGCGGCCGTGGCCTGAAAGGGCCTGAAAACTGGGCTATTGTAGAAGATCTGGCAAAAGTGCTGCATGCCGCAACAGCCTGCAGCCGCCCTGTAGCAGATGCGCACTGGCGACCCCATCACGAACACGTGGGACAAACCGGCATTGCTATTGCACCAAATCTTTATATTGCCATCGGTATTTCCGGGGCCATTCAGCATTTGGCCGGTGTGAACCGAAGCAAGGTGATTGTTGTTATCAATAAAGATCCGGAGGCACCTTTCTTCAAAGCAGCTGATTACGGTATTGTTGGCGATGCATTTGAAGTGGTACCGAAGTTGACGGACAGTATAAAAAAATTGAAAGGTATTGTATAAAGACCGTTCACTTGAGAGATGTACAAATGCGGCTGAGTTTTCAGCCGCATTTTTTTAATAAAATGCTTAGTTTCGCAGGATATAATTATGAAGAAGATAGAGTTGGAAATTGTTGCCCTCTCACACAGCATTACACAAACTCATTCTTATGCCGTTGTGCTGGGGGAAGTTAATGGTTTACGCAGGCTGCCAATCGTGATTGGCGGTTTTGAAGCGCAGGCTATTGCCGTGGCGCTGGAAAAAATGCAACCCAGCCGCCCACTTACACACGACCTGATGAAAAACTTCATGAATGCCTTTGCTATCGATCTGCACGAGATTATCATTTGTGATCTGCAGGAGGGTATCTTTTATTCCAAGCTCGTTTGCTCTTCTGAAAATGATACGGTGGAAATCGATTCCCGTACTTCTGATGCACTGGCGCTGGCTGTACGCTTTGGCTGTCCTATTTATACTTACGAAAACATCCTGGAAAGTGCCGGCATCCTGATGGAAGACACCGGCAGCAAAAAGAAAAAAGTCCAGGCTGCAGAAGAAGAGGAACTGGAAGAGCCAACCGGTAAAGAAGACCTGAAAAGTATGACGCTGGATGAACTGAATACACTCTTAAACGATGTGCTGGAAAAAGAAGATTATATCCGTGCCATTGCTATCCGTGATGAGATTAATAGCCGTAAACGGAAATAAACGAATCTGCACCAACTTGCCTGTTTAATTATTTTTTACTAACCTGCCCAACCGCCTTTTAACACCGGTTTATGGTTGTTTTTCCCAATTGTAAAATCAATCTTGGTCTCACGATTATCCGCAAACGTGATGACGGCTACCATGACCTTGAAACGGTTTTTTACCCGCTGCCGTTGAAGGAAATGGTTGAAATCACCCCGGCTCCGGAAGCCACCGAAGCTAATATCGAATTTTCGGCCAGTGGTAACCCCGTGGAGGGCAAGCCCGAAGACAACCTTTGCTGGCGGGCCTATTATTTACTAAAAAAAGATTTCCCGTTGCTGCCCCCCATTAAAATGCATTTACATAAAGCCATCCCTTCCGGTGCGGGACTTGGGGGTGGCAGTGCCGATGGTGCCGCGGTTTTGAAAATGCTCAATGAAAAATTTAAATTGCAACTCAGCAGGGAACAACTGATTGCCTATGCATTACAACTGGGAAGCGACTGTCCTTTTTTTATCGTAAACAAACCTTGCCTCGCAACTAGTAGAGGCGAGCAGTTGGAAGAAATCCGCATAGATTTAGCCGGTTATAATTTTTTTATTGTCAATCCCGGTATTCATGTGTCCACGGCCCGTGCCTTTTCAATGATAACCCCTGGCCCGGCCGCTGTGTCTATAAAAGAAATCATTGCCCGCCCTGTGGAAACCTGGCATAAGGATTTGAAGAACGACTTTGAAAAACCCGTCTTCGTTACTTTTCCAGAAATAAAAGCCATTAAGGACACCCTGTATGCAGCCGGGGCCCTCTACGCAGCAATGAGTGGCAGCGGCAGTACGGTGTTCGGTATTTTTCCAAAAGACCAGACTTTTTCCTTTCATTTTCCTGGTCATTATTTTACCAAAACACTATCCGGCCAGACTGAGTAATTCCTCCAAATCCAGCGCCTCCGTTATCATATCCAGGTTCCCTTCAGCATCCCGGGGCCACTGATCGGCAGGTTTATCCCAATACAATTCCACCCCGTTGTGATCAGGATCATTTAAATAAATAGCTTCAGAAACACCATGATCAGCCGCCCCGGTTAAGGGATATTTTGCGGTAATTAACCGTTTCACAATGTGTGCCAGGTCGGCCCGCTCAGGATACAAAATAGCTACGTGATACAATCCTGCGGCCTTTACCGGCGCCGGCTGCGCATTTTTACTGTGCCAGGTATTCAGCCCAATATGATGATGATACCCGCCGGCCGACAGGAACACAGCGCTGTTGCCATAATATTGCTGCACTTCAAACCCCAGCAGGTCGCGGTAAAACGCCAGGGCACGGTCAAGATCGGCAACTTTCAGGTGCACATGACCGATGCGTGTACCCCCAGGAACGATATATGACATAGAACTGCATTTTAGCAGATGGAAGAAAAATTTTATCTTGCAGCAAATTACAAACTATCCACATCAATCGATTCATAGCGTATTTCCTTGATCTGAACCTTGATTTCCTCAATCATCGAGGTTAAGCCTTTTTTCGACTCCCTGATTTTTATTTTTTTCCAAATCTTTCATTTATGCAAACGACTATTTCTATGTCTGAAAAGACACAATACTATCTTGACCTTGAAGAAAAATACGGAGCCCATAATTATCATCCCTTACCTGTTGTGCTCAACCGCGGCGAAGGCGTGTTTGTGTGGGATGTGGAAGGCCGGCGTTATTATGATTTTCTCAGCGGCTACTCCGCTGTGAACCAGGGGCACTGTCACCCGGAAATTCTCCAGTCTTTTATCGAACAATCCAAACGATTAACGCTGACCAGCCGTGCTTTTTACAATGATGCACTGGGGGAATACGAACAATTCATTACCCGGCTGTTTGGCTACGACAAGGTGCTGCCGATGAACACGGGCGTAGAGGCGGTAGAAACAGCGCTTAAATTGTGCCGTAAATGGGCGTACGAGGTTAAGGGAATACCCGTCAATGAAGCAACGATTGTTGTCTGCGAAGGAAATTTTCATGGCAGAACGTCGGGGGTCATTTCTTTCAGCACCGACCCGTCGGCCCGTAAAAACTTTGGACCTTACCTGCCGGGCTTTGTAACGATTCCGTACAACGATTTACCAGCCCTGGCCGCAGCTTTATCAAACAAAAACATTGCAGGCTTTCTGGTGGAACCTATTCAGGGAGAAGCCGGGGTGGTAGTACCGGATGATGGTTACCTGGCAAAAGCCAAAGACCTGTGTGAAAAAGCCAATGTACTGTTTATTGGGGATGAAATACAAACCGGGCTTTGCCGCACGGGAAGAATGCTGGCCTGCGACCATGAAGAAGTACGCCCGGATATCCTGATTCTGGGAAAAGCGCTAAGCGGGGGTATGATGCCGGTAAGCGCCGTGCTGGCAGATGATGACATTATGCTGACCATCAAACCGGGTGAACATGGCTCTACCTATGGCGGCAACCCGTTAGCAGCGCGGGTAGCCATTACGGCTTTACAGGTTCTGAAAAAAGAGCACCTGGCCGAAAATGCCGAAGCGATGGGAGCACTGCTGCGCAATGAACTGGCAGCGCTGCAATCACCTTATATTAAACTGATTCGTGGCAAAGGATTACTGAATGCCATAGTCATTGAGCACCAAAATCCTGAAGCAGCCTGGGAACTTTGCCTGCAATTGAAAGAAAACGGGTTGCTGGCAAAACCCACGCATGGTGACAAAATCAGGCTGGCCCCGCCACTGCTGATCAGCCGGGAGCAGATTCGGGAATGTGCCGGTATTATCGAGGAAAGCCTTGCGATACTGCACTAATTTGTTTTACAAAACCGGCTATCTCTAAAGCCGGTTTTTTTATAAACACTTATCTTCAATACATGGATACGCATTTACACCATGAAGGACTAACGCATGATGAGCAGCATTTGAAGAGTTCCGATTTGCTGACAGATGTTGTAATTGGCATGAGTGACGGACTGACTGTACCCTTTGCCCTTGCTGCCGGTTTAAGCGGCGCCGTACATTCAACCGGGATCATTGTGATAGCCGGTATCGCAGAAATTGCAGCCGGCTCCATCGCCATGGGGCTGGGAGGTTACCTTGCTGGAAAAACAGAACAGGATCATTACCACACGGAGTTGAAGCGTGAATTTTACGAAGTGGATAACCTGCGTGAACGGGAATTGGAGGAAACACGTGAGTTTTTTGCTAATATCGGCCTCAGTGAAGAGTTGCAGCAAAAGGCTACAGAGGAAATTGCAAAAGATAAACAGCAATGGGTGGAATTCATGATGAAGTACGAACTGGGGCTTGATAAACCCGATCCGAAAAGAGCCACAAAATCGGCATTAAATATCGGGTTATCGTATATCGTTGGAGGCTTGGTGCCATTGAGTCCTTATTTTTTTGTTGACGCACCTACAATAGGCCTGAAAATATCTGCACTGGTAACCCTGCTCTGCTTGTTTATTTTCGGCTGGTTTAAAAGTAAAATCACCGGCATTCATCCGTGGTGGGGCGCCCTTCGTGTTACGCTTATTGGTGCAGCAGCAGCCGCAGCGGCCTTTGGCGTGGCAAAATTATTTGAAGGATAAGTGGAGTACTGCTGACCGGGTTTATTTGATCTCCTCTTTCAGTTTTACATCCGGGAACACAGCAGCAAGAAGCATCAATGCCGATGCCAATACAATCAGGTAAATGCCAGATTGCTTTTCGGGGCACTCACCCATCTGGCAGGCAGAAATAATAATATAATTCCGGATAGCCCAGGCAATATTCAGGCCGCTTACCAGCAGGTTAAACCGTTTTGCCCAAACTCGCTGTATAAATGTAAACAGTACATAAAAAAAGGAAAGAAAAAAATGAAAATAGCCGGGCTTTCCAAAGTTGGTGCCGGTGGCATCTACGCCGCTGATAACCATTTGTTTTGAAGCAATCAGCACCCAGGGCGTAAAACAGGAAATCAGCAGCAGGAGTACTGACAGTAAACCAATCCATTTCATCCAGCGCATAGTGTCATTTTTTAAACGGGCAAAATTAGGTGTAAATAAAGAAATCAGCCCGCCAAAGCCGGTGTTACTTCTTCTTTCACTTCCTCCTCTTTATGCAACTCCTGCATGTATTGTACTTTTAACCGGTCATAAAACGAATGACGGTCGACAATATACGCAGCCATACCGGCAACCAACCCGGCAAGCATCAGGTGAAAAATCACGCTGTGCCGGTCAGTCATTTCCAGCACCAGTATTGCAGAGGTAAACGGCGTACGGGTTACACCGGTTAATAAGCCCACCATACCTGCGAGAATTAACAGGTTGGTATTGGCTTCTGAAAAATGAAACCAACTGGCAATGACTGACCCCACACTGGAACCGGCCGCCAATGCCGGAGCAAAAATCCCACCCGCAGCACCCGTACTAAACGAAAGGATGGAACCACCAATGCGCAGAATAGGCATGTACCAGGGCAAAAACTTTTCATGCGTAAATAATGTGCTTGTCATAATTTCTTTGCCGGAACCGAGTGCCCGCTCATTGATAAAAAAAGAAACGGCTACCAGAATTACCGCGCAGCCCGTTACGTAAAGAATATGTTTGTACCTGCTGTTAAAGGTTTTCTTCCATTTGAAGAGAAATAAAATAATTCTCGACATGATGCTGCCGGCCAGTCCAGCAATCACCGCTACAATAATCACAGCCAGGAATATCCAGCCGGACAGGTTATTCACATCGGGATATCCAAGGTACAAATACGGCCCCAGCAGGGATTGTGCTGTTAAACCGGAAATAATAATAGCCGAAAAAAGCGCCGTTTTAAAAAAATTAATATGGGTCCGCGTCAATTCCTCCACGGTAAATACAATTCCCCCGAGCGGCGTATTGAAAGCGGCCGCCAGTCCCGCACCGGCGCCCGCCATAATCATATTTCGTTTTGAAATCTTTGGCCACCATTCGGGCAGCCATTCATTGATTTTTTTAAATACAGATCCGGCGACCTGTATCGTGGGTCCTTCACGCCCTACCACACCACCTCCCAGCGCCATAAATAGACTGGAAAGAATTTTGATAAAAATAATCCGTAAGCTCAGTAATTTTTTTATCCTGTTATGATACCGGGGGGTTGACAATTCCACGGCAGCAATTACCTGCGGAATTCCGCTGCCCCTTGCGTATTTAGCAAATCGTTCCACCAGTATCCACCCGATAAAAAAGCAAAGCGGCGAAAAAAGAAATAATAGCAAATGATTATGTGATACGATAAATGAAGTGCCGGCCTCGGCCAGGACAAACAGTTTTGTATACAACACAGCAAAAAGACCGGTGATCAGCGACGCAATCCAGAATGGAACGGCTTGTAGTAAGTTCGACTTCAATCGTTCGTTGGAAATCTGGTCAAATTTTTTCTTTACCTCGTGCCTGACTTTTCGGAATAATTTCAGCATATTTTTTACTGGTTATACAAATTGACAGTAATAAAAAACCCCAGGGCGGCATTCCCCGGACAATTGCAGTAATAAAATGGTTGAGGGTTGTGCGAAAAACGGTGCAAATGTACAATGTTATCACCGGAAATCCCGGTTTTAACCGCATTTTCCATAGCAACAATG
Source organism: Chitinophagaceae bacterium (assembly GCA_035760665.1). Classification (GTDB taxonomy): domain Bacteria; phylum Bacteroidota; class Bacteroidia; order Chitinophagales; family Chitinophagaceae; genus DASTSN01. Next base: position 48,007 of record DASTSN010000105.1, read on the forward strand.
CTGTATATGTTGCTCAAAAAAAAGGTTCTGCCTGGGCAGAACCTTTTACTATCCGATACAACCACGACTACAGCCGGAAACCAATTGTGAAACTCAGGACGCGGTTTTTATTTTTATCATTTGCCGAACTATTTAATCCGGACTGTAATTTGGCAAGCCCCCATCCATAGTTCACTGAAAGCATGGCCACTTTTCCTTCAATCCCTACTGTCCCATTGATGCCATAGTCAAACCGTTTCATGATACCAAAGCCGGTCCCTTCTTCATAACTTGTAGTCGTAGGGTCATCATTTGACCACTGGATCGTTTTTTCGCTGTGAAAGCCAACGCCCAGGTATTTACCATCCACTTTATTCTTTCCGGCTATGCCAATGCCGAGATACGGCCCCGCACCGGCAAAAAACTTTGCTTCACCTAACGGCGCCTTTAATACCAGGCTAGCCGGAATTTCAATATAGTAAGGATTGGTAGTTGCCTTAAAATAGGTGGCATCAGCGCTGTTACCACTCTGCGTTTTCGCACCCTTGCCGCTGAACAGTAGCCCGGGCTGGAGGTACAAACCCGGAACAATCCGCAAATCGCCAATGATGCCAACCTGGAAACTGGCCAGCGTATTGGCATCATTTACACTCCCATTATCTGTCACTGAAATATTCGCCAGGTTAAGCCCTGCCCGAAAAAAAGCAGATGAATGCTGCGCATAAACAGTATGCACATACGAAAATAAAGTCATCAGCAGGGAGAACAGATACTGTGCAGTTCGTTTCATAATTGTACAGTTTGTGATAACATAGTGTACCAGACAAATGTCTTGCCAAAATGAAACAGCCATGTGCTGTTTTGCGAAAATAGAACTGAGACTGCCGGAATGCTTACACGTTTAAAACACAAGTAGTTTCTTTTTCACGAAATACAAGCTTCAACGGGTGAACAGCAGAAAAAACATTTTTTGTAGGATACCAAACCCTATTTTCCGGCACACAAATCAATAGTCCCTCATCATCACCAATGGCCCTGAACTGCGGCAGTGGTGCCTGCCTGCAGAAATAAGCAAGGTCATAATCAGCCAGTAATGACTCCACTGCGGCATCATACATACCGGCAGGAAAAACAAGACCAGCTTCACTAATATTGGTAATTTTCGACGGCAGGAAAGGAGAATCTACTGTATTATTCAGACCGGAGCGGGCAATGAATTCTACAATATTACCGGCCGGGTCAAAGAAATACACAGCTTGCGCCTGCCAGTTGCTGAAATCAGCAATTGTACCATCATAATCAGCTATCCATAACAGTTGTACTTTATCGTTTAACCACGTTACTGCTTCCTGCAGCTGGTTGCAGGGAATATTAAAGGCAAAATGATAGGATGGCTGTGTCCCTTTTTTAGCCTGTACAAACTCCAGCTGGGATGAACCCGCCCGGATAGCAAACCCGCTTTTCGATATAGCCCGCAGTTCCATGCCCAGGGTGGTTCCATAAAAGCTCTTTAACCCCTCAATGTCTGCTGTCTGTAATACCAGCTTTTCAATCAGCATAACCTATTTTTTATTAAAAGTAAAAATCCAGGGAGATGTAAGTGCCGCAACAGGATGAAAACGTATTTTTTTTGTATAGATTGACATATCCCCTACAAAAGGCAGCCAGCAACAAACTGCAAAAACATATCATTTTTTTTCTTATACTGTTCTTCCCTACATTTGAATAGTGCGGATTTATCATTAAATCTTATCCAATGGCTGGTCATCAACCAATTTTATTAAAAGCGCAAATCCGTGATGTGGTATTTGGCGTAAATGTGAAAGTTCTTGAACCCGTCAACCTGTTTGAATGCAGGATCGGCGACAATTGTCTCGTGGGCCCCTTCGTGGAAATCCAGAAAAACACGGTGATTGGTAACCGAACCCGCATACAGTCCCATACGTTCATCTGCGAGTCTGTAACAATTGGTGAAGATTGTTTTATAGCGCATGGCGTTATGTTTGTGGACGATATGTTTAGCGATGGGGGGCCTTCACACGGCGATCGTTCAAAATGGAAAAAAATCAAAATCGGCAATCGTGTCTCCATTGGTTCCAATGCTACGATCCTTGCCGGTTTTGTTTGTGATGATGTGGTAATTGGTGCAGGGGCTGTGGTCACAAAAGACATCACCCTACCGGGTATTTATGCCGGCAATCCCGCCCGCTTCCTGCGTGCATTCCCCAAAAAAGAAGAACAGGTAAAAGAAAACGGTGCTTAAAACACTTCGCCTACATTGACAAATAAGCCACGGGAACCCTGTGTGCCGATGCCGTAGTCAATGGCGATGTTAGTATTTGATTTCTTATTCAGTTTTATCCGCAAGCCGGCTCCTGCTGCAGGCTGCAGCGATTGCAACCGGTGTGAGGGTGCTGCAGAAAATGTTTCTGCATTGGCAAACAACACCCCGCCCAGGAATCCACTCTGGGTAATGCGGAAGCGATATTCTGTTTCGAGGTAAAGCATGACATTTCCCCTGTAGCGGCCCTGGATAAAGCCCCGCCCGGTATTATTAAAATTATCCCAGCCGGTACTTGGCAAATCAAGGTAGGGCGGCTTGCCGTGCAGCACAATCCAGTTATAGTTCCAAAAGGCCAGCACATTTTTGGACCCGGCCGGCCAGGTCACATATTTCCGCATATCCGTAACCAATGATTGCCAGTTGCTGTTGCTGCCCAGCCAGCTTAAATTATTGCGCCACACTAAGCTGACCAGTGCACCATTGGCAGGGTTGATAGGATTTTTTCGGCTATCATATACCGTGATGAATGACAAACCGGAAGAGGTTGATTTTACAGACGCCCCGTATTGCTGATAATCCGACAGGCTGCTGTCCTTCAGTCCACTCTCAGAAATATTCCAGTGATAATCAAGGTTGTACCCGATACCGGCATAAAAATTCCGCGCCAATTTTTTTAACCCGTATTCGTAAAAGCGGATGTATTTATAATTCATCGGGTTTTCGCTTGCAAAACCGGCATCGCTTCCCAGACCAAATGTGCTTTGGGGATATTTCATATACCGCCAGTCCCCCAGCAAGTTATAGGCATCGCCGTGCAGCCAGATATTTGACTGTATGGGCACTGTAAATTGTTTGTTTTGTGTATAGGTAGGGCTTGCCGCCAGCACCGACAACCGTGAGGCAGGATTGTGACTGGTGAAAAAAGCAATATTCCCCGCCACGATAGCCGCTAGCTTTGTTTGCAAGGTATACCCAACAGCCGGCAAAACCGAAATGACTGGTTTATCTCCCACGCGAATGGTATCACTCTTGGCGGAGGGCTTGTAGCCAAACCATTTCCTGAAAACATCCACCAGATCTTTCCCCGGTGTTTTTTCAGCAGCGGTGGTATTTTCCAGCAACCGTACAGCATTGCTGTCTGTTACCGGCACCTGTGCTTTTGCCTGTACAGCCAATAACAACATGGCGCCAGCGGGCAGCAGGATGCGCTTGCAATATTTCTGTAAAGACAATAAAATGTGCGGAAAAACAGGCCAACCCATATAAGCCGGCAAAAATAAGCGTTTAACTGCCTGCAGCAATGTTAATGATGCAGCACAGTAAAGCTGGTTATCAAATTTGTTGCTTACAAACGACCGATCACCATGGCACTGGCCCCGCCGCCGCCATTGCAGATACCGGCAGCTCCGTATCTGGCATTGTTTGCTTTCAGAATATTGATCAGTGTCACAATAATGCGGGCGCCGCTGCAACCCAGCGGGTGTCCCAGACTCACTGCGCCGCCGTGTACATTTACCCTGGCGGGGTCCAGCTTCAGCCGGCGATAGTTTTCTATGGCCACTACAGAAAAAGCTTCATTAATTTCCCAGAAGTCAATATCCCGCATCTGCAATCCTGCTTTACTCACTGCTTTAGGAATGGCCAGCGAAGGAGTGGTGGTAAACCATTCCGGCGCTTGCTCTGCATCGGCCTGTGCCAAAACGGTGGCCAGTGGTTGAAGGCCCAATGCCGCGGCTTTTTCCCGGCTCATCAGCACCAGTGCGGCTGCGCCATCATTCATGGTGCTGGCATTGGCAGCCGTAACGGTGCCGTCTTTTTGAAAAGCAGGCCTGAGGGTGGGAATTTTATCAAATTTCACATTCCAGGGTTCTTCATCACGACTGATGATAACGGCCTCGCCTTTTTTTTGTGGTATTTCCGCCGGCACCACCTCCTCGGCAAAAAGCCCTTTTTCCCAGGCTGCCTGGCTGCGGCGGTAGCTTTCGATTGCATAGGCATCCTGGTCATCCCGGCTTATCGCGCAGGTGCTGGCACACAACTCTGCCGCATTGCCCATTGCCTGCCCGTCGTAGGCATCGGTCAATCCATCTTTTGCCAGGCCGTCAATCAACGATACATTACCGTATTTATTCCCCCAGCGTATGCTATCGCTGTAATAGGGCACATTACTCATGCTCTCCATGCCGCCGGCCACTACAATTTCGGCATCGCCGGCAGCAATGCTGTAAGCAGCTAACGCGATAGCCTTCATGCCGCTGGCACACACTTTATTCACCGTAGTGGCATTTACCGTATCAGGCAGGCCAGCAAGCTTTACCACCTGCTTGGCGGGCGACTGACCCAGGTTTGCCTGCAGCACACAGCCCAGGTAGGCTTCCTGAACCATTTCAGGTTTAATACCCGCACGGGCTACAGCCTGTCTTACGGCAATAGCGCCGAGTTCTGTGGCAGACAAACTTTTCAAGCTGCCGCCAAAACTTCCCATTGGTGTGCGAACAGCCGATACAATCACCACTTCTTTCATATATAAGAGAGTTGATAAATGATTAATTAATAACAAGTAAGATGCGCCAAAGATAACGATTGTTAGTTGAATATCGTTTATCCCTTACTCCCACCCTTTCCTTTTCTCCATGATTATAGGATTGCAACTTGTATTGGCGGGAGTTGCCTGTGTGTTTCGTAATATTCCTGTGAGCTTTTCTTTGAGCAGCAGACGCAGTTGCAGGAACCATGGTTTTGCCTGAAACAAATCTCCAGTACCACTGTTAAATGTCCCGGCAAACCCAACTGTACTTCTACAATTATAAATAAATTTTAAGCTATAAAAGAAGGTCGTTCCGCCCGGTTTTAATAACTTTATCTTTCACAAAAATCTGAACGCGACATGGATTATCAAAATCAAAGTACACCCGTATCCAATTTTACCTATGTAGAAAACGCCGGTCAGGTGAGCTTGAAGAAATTTATGGCCAATGTGTTTACCTACATGTTCCTGGCGCTGGGCGTTTCGGCATTATTTGCTTTTTTGTTTGCCAATAACCTGCAACTCCTCAGCTACCTGGTAAAAAGCGATGGAACCGGTTTAAATGTGCTTGGCTACATTGTGTTATTTGCCCCGCTGGGCTTTGTGCTGCTCATGTCGTTTGGCTACGGCAGACTTTCGGCCCCGGTATTACTGCTGTTATTTATACTGTATGCAGCCATCAACGGTATCAGCTTTTCGTTCATCCTGCTGCAGTTTACTGCCAGCTCGGTACTGGGTTGTTTCCTTTCGGCCGCTGCCATGTTTGGCATTATGGCTGTAATGGGTTACACCACCAATAAAGACCTGACCAGCTTTGGCCGCATCATGTTTATGGGGCTGATTGGTATTATCGTAGCCTCCCTCATCAACCTGTTTCTGCACAGTAGCACCATGGATTATATCGTAAGCTTTATCGGCGTAATGGTGTTCACAGGCCTTACCGCTTACGATGTGCAAAAGCTCAAACACATCGGTATGGGCATGGAGTACGAAGGCGCCCCGGTGGTAGAAGCCAAAAAAAGATCCATCATGGGAGCCTTATCCCTGTACCTGGATTTTATCAACCTGTTTCTCTTCCTGCTGCGCTTATTTGGCGGGCGGCGCGACTAAAAAAATGTTGCTTGTAAAATAAATGTATCAAGGCGGCCCGGTGCCGCCTTTTTTTGGGCTTGCCACAGTCTTGGGGTAAATACACGGGAATAGGAAAATATTTTATAAGAAAAATGATGATATGATTCACAAGCCGTTAATCCTGCAGCAATCCCCAAAAGTTGATAAAAATTACCCATTACTTTGGCTCCTTGAGCATAGTGCTGCAGTGCGCCGGGCAGTACTGTATTTACAGGGGTTTCAGCTTAATATTCCGGAAGGCAATGCCCCTGGACCATTCCTGCAGGGCGATGTGGCCACTTGTATGTTTGGTAAACTCCGGAGAATCTTTGAAGTGAGTTTGGGCCACCCAGTCGCGCCAGGCTTGCGAGGTGAAATCCTGCTGCACGGTAAGTGTGCCGTTCAGGTAAAACTCCACTTTACCGTTTTGGTGTATAATGCGGGAATGATTCCATTCACCGGTGGGTTTGTTTGCCACAGGATGCAGCTGTGGCGCAAAGCCAAATAAACAACCCGAACGCTTTGTTGAATCCGGGAAGTCAGGATGATTCACATCCAGCAACTGGTATTCAGCGCCGGATGACCAGGTGTAAGGAATATCGGGCCGCTCCACCACATTAATAAACACGCCGCTGTTGCCGCCCCTCGTAATCTTCCAGTCAAACTGCAATTCAAAGTTTTCAAACTCGCTATCGGAAACCAGGTCGCCATGAAAGGCTTTGCTGGCAGGATCACAATACAACTCGCCATCCCTGACCGACCAGGCAGAGGGAATGTCGCCTTCATGGTAAATATGCCAGCCCTTCGTGGACTTTCCATCAAAAAGCAATATCCAGCCGGCTTCTTTTTCCTGGCTGGTAAGCTGGTTATTGTCGCCGGCAGCATGGCTGCAGGCAACAAATATACAGGCCAGGCTGATCATGGCGCCTGCCAATAGTAAAGCGATACGATTCATGTGGGTGGGTTTCAAAAGAAAAGCCGGCAGGTGCCGGCTTTGTTTTATAAAAAGGGTTTACACGCGGGCTAACTTTTTTACGGCTGCATAACTTTTGGCAATGCTTTCAAAAACGGGCATCTTCACCTGGTCCTGCTCCACGAAGAAGTATTCCATACCGGACTGGCGTTTATGCCGGAAAATTTCCTGGTAATTGATAATGCCAGTGCCCACTTCGGTAAAATACTGTTCACCACTGGTGGTGAAGGAAGGCGCCTGCTTAGAGGCCATGTCTTTTACATGCCACATTTTAATGCGGCCGGGGTTTTCAGCAATTAACTGCAAGGGGTCCAGACCGGCCCGTTCCACCCAGTAAATATCCATTTCAAAATTTACCAGCGACGGATCGGTATCTTTCACAAAAATGGAAAAACCGGTTTGTCCGCCACCCCAGTCTTGGAATTCAAAATTGTGGTTATGATAGGCCAGTTTTAGTCCTGCTCCCTTTGCCACAAGGGCTGCTTCGTTAAATTTTTCCGCCAGCCGCTTATAATCATCAATGCTGGTACGCATATTATCCATCAGGTAAGGGATTACGAGGTATTTGTGCCCCATTTTGGCGGCGTCTTCCACCGTTTTTTTCAAATCGTCCTGGTCTCCTTTGGTTAGGTAGCCCATCATCATATAGTGTCCGCTGGGGGAAACCAGCTGGTGCTTCTTGAGAATAGCCGAAAACTCTTCAGGCGTTTTCCCAAAAAACTTCCCGTTTCCATATCCAAATACTTCCACGGAGTTGTAGCCTGTTTCGGCCACTTTAGCAATAGTGGATTCCAGGTCTTTTTGAATTTCGTTGCGGAGCGTATACAGTTGTAAACCAATAAGCGGTTTCTGTTTGAACCAGTCGCCTCCTGCCAGCATCAGTCCGGTGGTGGCAACGGAAGCTTGTTTGATAAAAGTTCTGCGAGTAAGCATGACAAGCAATTTGAGTGTTAAATATATTTCAAACCTACAATTAATCCTAGAGTAAAAATAACTAAAACGTCTGTTGCACAGTTGATGAATCTTACTGATTCATTGTTATTTTTTTACTGAAATAATCACGGGAGAGAACGCCTGTAAAAAGGATATGAAGAAGCCCTGTAGATTTACAGGGCTTCTTCCTGGTCGGGATGACTGGATTCGAACCAGCGACCCCTACGTCCCGAACGTAGTGCGCTACCGGGCTGCGCTACATCCCGAAAAAATCATCCCGACAGGGATCGCCGGGATGATACTGGTTTGGTCGGGTGGACTGGATTCGAACCAGCGACCACTTGCACCCCATACAAGTGCGCTACCGGGCTGCGCCACCACCCGAATTTCAGATTGGGCAGCAAAATTAAGTCATAAATTCTCAATTCCGAAATCAAAAACAACCTTTATCTTCGCTGCTTAATGAAAATCCTCATTAAGCAAGCAAGGGTGATTGATCCCTCCTCCCCTTTAAACGGACAAATCACTGACCTTTTCATCAACAACGGTATCATCACACAAATTGGTAATCAGCTTTCCCCTCAGGCCGATAAAGTCATTACCATACCGGGGTTGCATGTTTCACCGGGCTGGATGGATGTGTTTGCGCATTTTGCCGATCCTGGATTCGAGTTTAAAGAAACCCTGGAAACCGGTGCGCAGGCTGCCGCTGCCGGAGGATTTACCGATGTGCTGGTGATTCCCAACACACAACCTGTTGTGCACAATAAATCGACTGTTGAATACATTGTTCAGAAAAGCCGGTCGCTGCCGGTCACCATTCACCCCATTGGCGCCGTTACAAAAAATACCGAAGGAAAAGAACTGGCGGAAATGTATGACATGCGCCACAGCGGGGCTGTTGCCTTTGGCGATGGGATTCACTGTGTGCAGTCATCGGGCCTGCTGGTAAAAGCGTTGCAATATGTAAAAACCTTTGATGGCATCATCATACAGTTACCCGATGATAAATCCATTCAGCCGCAGGGCCTGATGAATGAAGGAATCGTATCCACAAAGCTCGGCTTGCCGGGTAAGCCCGCTATGGCTGAAGAACTGATTGTGGCAAGAGACATCAAGCTTGCCCGTTATGCCGAGTCGAAACTGCATTTTACCGGTATTGCCTCGGCAAAATCACTCGAATACATTCAGCGGGCAAAGGCCGACGGTATCGGTATCAGCTGCTCTGTCACTCCTTATCACCTGTTTTTTTGCGACGAAGACCTGGGCAGTTATGATACCAACTTGAAAGTAAACCCACCGCTGCGTACCAAGAAAGATCAGCAAGCGCTGCAGCAGGCCGTCGCTGAAGGTTTGATTGATTGCATTGCCACGCATCACCTGCCGCATGAATACGACAGCAAGGTGCTGGAATTTGAATACGCCAAATTTGGTATGATTGGCCTCGAAACAGCTTATGCAGTTATCAACACAGCGCTGCCGGGTATACCGCAGGAAACTCTGGTTTCCCTGCTCTCTGCCAACCCACGCAAACTGTTTGGCCTTCCTGCAATCACCATCAGCGAACAGGCGCAGGCCTGTCTCACGTTATTTAATCCTGCTGCCAGTTGGGCTGTTGCAACAGAAGACCTGCGTTCCAAATCCAAAAACTCTCCTTTTATTGGGAAACAATTAAAAGGCCGCGTGGCCGGGATAATTAATAAAGACCAGCTATTTTTGAACTAACTAAATCCTTCTGTTATGGAAAATAAGGTCATGTCACACATCATTAAGGGACTCATTGTGTCGTTGATTCTAATCGTGATCAGCATCGTTGGTTTTTTTGCGGGTCTCGCTGAGAAAAACTGGTTTAGTTGGGTAAGCAATGTGGTTATGTTTGTTGCCATCATTTGGGGTTGCATTTATTATGCTGCACAACTTGATGGTAAAGTAACTTTTGGAAATGTGTTTGCTCACGGCTTTAAAATGTCAGTGGTCATAGCCTTGATTATGGTTGTATATTCCCTGCTGGCCATGAACCTGATATTCCCGGAGATGAAAGAGAAGGCATTGGAAATGGCCCGCCAGCGCATGGAAGAAAAAGGCAATCTTTCCGATGAACAAATCGATCAGGCCATCGAAATGACGAAAAAATTCTTTGTGCCCTTTGCTATTGGGGGGATTTTATTAATCACGCTAATCTTTGGAGCAATTGCGTCATTAGCGGGTGCGGCGATGGCTAAGAAAAAACCTGTGAACCCGCTGGATCAAATGAATATGTAATGGATTTATCAATCGTTATCCCGTTAATGAACGAAGCCGAATCGCTGCCGGAACTGGCGGCATGGATTGAACGTGTTATGCAGGCAAACGGGTTTACTTATGAAATTGTATTTATCGACGATGGCAGCACTGACGAATCCTGGACAGTGATTGAAAACCTGCAGGCAAAAAACGGAAACATTCGGGGGATAAAATTTCAGCGCAATTACGGAAAATCCGCTGCCCTGAATGAAGGTTTCCGTGCAGCACAGGGAGATGTCGTGGTTACCATGGATGCCGATTTGCAGGACAGCCCCGATGAAATACCGGAACTGCGTCGCATGATCCTGGAAGAAGGTTTCGACCTGGTAAGCGGCTGGAAGAAAAAACGCCACGACCCGCTCAGCAAAACCTTTCCTTCCAAATTATTCAACTATACTGCACGGCGGGTAACCAAAATACCCCTGCACGATTTTAATTGCGGACTGAAAGCCTATAAAAAGAAAGTGATCAAAGGCATTGAAGTGTATGGCGAAATGCACCGGTACATCCCCGTTATAGCCAAATGGGCAGGTTTTCGAAAGGTAGGCGAAAAAGTAGTGGAACACCGTGCCCGACAATTCGGCCGCAGCAAATTCAGCGGCATCGATCGCGGGGTAAAAGGCCTGCTGGACCTGGCCTCGATCATGTTTATTGGAAAATTTTCCAAGCGGCCAATGCACTTTTTTGGTTTGTGGGGCTCGGTATTCTTTCTGGTAGGACTTGGTATTGCTATTTACCTGATCATTGCCAAGTTCATCGACAGCAGTTACCCGCTGACCAACCGCCCGGGTTTTTATTTTGCCCTCACGGCTATTATCCTTGGCATGCAGTTATTCCTGGCCGGTTTTATCAGCGAACTGATCAGCCGTAATGCTCCCGGCCGCAACACCTATCTTATAGAAAAGAAGCTGGGATTGTAATGCGCAAGTTTGTGATCATAGGACCCGGCCATCCCCTGCGTGGCGGATTGGCCACTTTTAACCAGCGTTTAGCCAAAGAATTCATTGCCCAGGGACAGCAATGCAGTATCTGGTCGTTTTCTTTGCAGTACCCTTCTTTTTTATTTCCCGGTAAAACACAATACAGCGATGAACCTGCACCGGCCGATATTCCCATCCGGTCTGTCATCAACTCCGTCAACCCACTCAACTGGCTGCGCGTTGGAAGAAATCTGAAAAACGAAAAGCCCGACGTTGTTATCGTTCGGTACTGGCTGCCTTTTATGGGGCCGGCACTTGGGACAATTTTACGACAGGTAAAAAAAAATCAGCGCACAAAAATTATCTGTATTGCTGATAATGTGATTCCCCATGAGCATCGACCCGGCGATAAACAGTTTACCCGTTATTTCCTGAAAAGCTGCGATGCCTTCATCACTATGAGTGAAAAAGTAATGGCAGACCTGCGGCTGTTTGAAAAACACAAACCTGCCAGGCTGGTGCAGCACCCCTTGTATGATACCTTTGGCGAGCCGGTTACCAAAGCGGTAGCCCGTAAACAGCTCAACCTGCCGGCACAGGATAAAATCGTTTTATTCTTTGGGTTCATCCGTAAATACAAAGGGTTGGATATACTGCTGGAAGCAATGGCAGACGACAGAATAAAACAGGCTGGAATTAAATTACTGGTCGCCGGTGAGTTTTATGAAGATGAAAAACCCTACCGGGAGCAAATTGCTGCATTGGGACTTGAAGACCGCTTGTTCCTGAAAACAGCCTTTATTCCTGACAGTGAAGTAAAATATTATTTATGCGCTGCTGATGCGGTGGTGCAGCCTTACAGGAACGCCACGCAGAGCGGCGTAACACCATTGGCCTATAATTTTGAAAAGCCCATGATTGTCACCAACGTCGGAGGACTGCCATCGCTGGTGCCGGATAAACAAGCGGGCATTGTTACTGCAGCCTCGCCCGAAGCTATTGCGGCAGGTATCCTGCAGTTTTACGAATTAGGTGAAGCGCATTTTATTCCCCATCTTCGCAGGGAAAAACAAAAATACAGTTGGGCAAACCTGGTAAAAACGATTGAAGACCTGGCAGCAGGGATTCCCCAATAACCCAGGAATACAAAGAAGGGTTTCCGCCTGTAGCGTGATTTTTAATTTATCCAATCCATGATTTATCGAAGCAAAGCTCCTTTACGTATCGGACTGGCAGGTGGTGGCACCGATGTAAGTCCGTACAGCGATTTATACGGCGGGGCCATTCTCAACGCCACTGTTTCTCTTTATGCTTCAGCCACTATTGAACCCATCAGCGAAAATGGCATTATCATTACCTCTATTGACCAGGAACAGGAACAGCGTTTCGATTGGAGCCCGCAACTACCCATTGATGGCAAACTTGATTTGCTCAAAGGCGTGTATAACCGTATTCAGAAAGACTATGGTTTGCCCATGACCAACTTCCGGCTCTCAACATTTGTAGAGGCTCCGGCAGGTTCCGGCTTGGGTACATCTTCTACTCTGGTCGTGGCCATTATCGGTGCCTTTGCCGAGATGCTGCGTTTACCCCTGGGCGAATATGATATTGCCCACTATGCTTATGAAATTGAACGTAAAGACCTGCAACTTGCCGGCGGCAAACAGGACCAGTATGCCGCAACTTTTGGAGGCGTAAATTTCATGGAATTCTATAGCGATGATAAAGTCATCGTCAATCCTTTGCGTATCAAGCAGGAATACCTTTTTGAACTGGAAAACAATCTCCTGCTGTATTATACATCCACTACAAGAGAATCAGCTAAAATTATTGAGCGGCAAGCAAGCAACGTTGTAAATAAAAAAGAACAGCCAGTGGAAGCCATGCACCAATTAAAAGAGCAGGCGCACATGATGAAAGAAGCCCTGCTGAAAGGCCGTATTCATGATATTGGCGAAATCCTTGATTTTGGTTTCCGGCAAAAAAGAAAAATGGCAGAAGGGATCAGTAATGAACTGATTGACGAAATTTATGCAACGGCAAAAGCCGCCGGAGCCACCGGTGGAAAAATATCCGGCGCTGGCGGCGGCGGATTCATGACATTTTATTGTCCAGGAAATACCAAATACAATGTCATTAAACAACTGGAGCGCTTTGGTGGCCATCATAAAAAATATCTTTTTGTTGAACATGGTTTAAAGACATGGTCACTATAAATAAAACTCATTAAAAAATTCCTGCATAATGTCTGCGCAAATCAAACAAATCATTGCATCCTCCATTGCTGTTAAACAGCAGGTGCTTGCCAATGACGAACTGATCAACAGCATTGAAGCAATTGCAAATACAATTGTTGCTGCCTTTCAAAAAGGGAAACGAGTATACTTCTGTGGAAACGGCGGCAGTGCTGCCGATGCACAACACCTCGCTGCTGAATTTTCCGGACGTTTCTATACAGATCGTAAAGCTTTGCCGGCGGAAGCTTTACATTGCAACACCTCTTACCTTACAGCGGTAGCGAATGACTACAGCTATGATGTTGTGTATGCCCGCATGATTGACGGCATCGGGCAGGAAGGTGATGTGCTGGTGGGATTGTCCACCTCCGGGAATTCGGGGAATATCATCCGGGCATTTGAAGTGGCCAGGGCCAAAAAGATCATTACCGTTGGTTTTACCGGCAGCAGTGGCGGCAATATGAAGGCGTTAAGTGATTTCCTCATCAATATTCCCTCAACCGATACCCCGCGGATACAGGAAAGCCATATTATGGCGGGCCATATCATTTGCCAGTTAGTGGAAGAAAAATATTTTGTGCACCCCACACACTAAACCACCATTCATGCAGGAATGTGAAGCAATCGTGCTGGCAGGCGGGCTTGGCACCAGGTTACGGGAAGCAGTACCTGAGCTGCCAAAATGTATGGCACCGGTAGCCGGCCGGCCGTTTCTTTTTTTTGTGATTAATTACCTGCGCAGCCAGGGCATCGAGAAATTTATTTTTTCGCTTGGATATAAGCACGAAGCCATCGAACAATACCTGGAAGAACAGTTCCCAACACTTCAGTATACCTGTAAGATTGAACCTGAACCGCTTGGCACCGGCGGTGCAATCCGGTTTGCTGCCAAAGCGGCAACCAGTAATACCCTTATTGTAGCGAATGGAGATACTCTTTTTAGAGCAAACCTGCAGGAATTGCTTGCCTTTCACAAAAAAACAGGAGTTGATTGCACACTCGCCCTTAAACCCATGGAACATTTTGACCGCTATGGCGTCGTGGAACTGGATAAAAACGGGCGGATATGCCAGTTTAAAGAAAAACAATTTTATACGACAGGATTGATTAACGGAGGTATATATGTGTTGCAGGCTAACGCTGTTTTAGAGGAAGACTTCCCGGCAAAATTTTCTTTTGAAAAAGATTACCTGGAAAAAAAATATGTACATGGCCAAATAGCAGGCCTTGTGCAAAAGGGCTATTTCATTGATATTGGCATTCCTGAAGATTTTAACAGGGCGCAACAAGAACTGCAAAAACCACCCCTGGACTTAAAAACAATCGATAAAAGCTGGACAATTTTCCTTGACAGAGATGGTGTGATCAATTACGAAAAAAAAGATGCCTATGTGCTGAACTGGGGAGAGTTCCGTTTTCACGAAGGAGTAAAGGAGGCTATAAAAATACTCCATGAAAAATGCGGTTCCCTGGTAGTCATCAGCAACCAGCGCGGCGTGGGTAAGCAACTGATGACCGAGGAGAATTTGCAGGATATCCACCGGCAAATGATTACCGCGATGGAACAGGCAGGCGGCCGCATTGATGCCATTTATTACTGCAGCAGCCTGGATAATAAGCACCCAGACCGGAAGCCCAACCCTGGCATGGCTTTCCGGGCGGCGAGGGAGCATCCGGAAATTGATCTTTCCAAAACCATTATGGTTGGTAATAAGCCCAGTGATATGCAGTTTGGGCGCAACGCAGGCCTGTACACCGTTTTTATCAAAACCACCAACCCGGAGCAACCGGTACCGCATCCGGATATTGATTGGGCTTTTGATTCCCTTATTAGTTTTGCAAAAGCTTTGTAAAAGTTTTGCGTTAATCCCAGTTCATTTGTTGATTTTACAGGCAGCCATACACTTTAACAGTCATTTTACCGTTTATACAGCATTCGATTAACACAAGCGGGAAAATATCCCGCCTGCACACAGTAACTTTGAACCTGTTATGGCAACCACATTATCCCGGAAAAAATCAAATCAGTTACTCCTTGTTTTTACCGCAATTCTTTTGTTGACCGGCTCTGCTTCATTTGCGCAAACCATTTTGCCGGCTGACAAAAAAGAACTGGTTCAAAAAGAAGACAGTTTAAAAGCTTATGCCAAAGCTATGATCGTAGACAGCCTGGAAGGCGGCCGCATGCGGGCAGACAGTTTTTTTATCAGGATCCTCGTACGAACACTGCAAATAAAAAACTCATTTTACTACCCTTTTGATTCTGTTTTTGGTATTTCCAAACTGTATGCACCTGACAGCAGTTTCCGCATCTTTAGCTGGAATCTTGCTTATGACGATTACTATTCACGCCAGCGTGGTGCCATTCAATTGCGCAGCAAGGATGGCTCGCTGCGGCTGATTCCCCTGAGAGATTATTCCGAATTTACCCCCAACCCAATGGATTCTGTACGTACGGCTAGGAACTGGATTGGCGCCGTATATTACCGGATCATCAAAACACAGTTTAACGGAAAAAATTTTTATACCCTTTTCGGGTACGATGCCAATAGCGCCATGACGAATAAAAAATGGATTGAAGTGCTGCATTTCAATGAAAAAAATGAGCCACTCTTTGGTGGGAAGTTTTTTAGTTTCCAGGACGACAGCCTTCCGCGGCCCACGCAGTACCGGTTTGCGATCGAGTACAAGAAAGTGGCCAGCACGACGATGAACTATAATAACGACATGAACCTGATTTTGTATGATCACCTGATCTCTGAAACGAATGAGCCTGAAAAATTATTTACGTATGTACCCGATGGTGATTACGAGGGCTTTCAATGGAAAAACGGGAAATGGGTACATATAGATAAAGTTTTTACGTATAAACTGCAGGACGGGCAGGCGCCAGTTGGTGATCCCATACTGGATGAGAAGGGTAACCGGGACGAAAAGAAACTCCAGGAAAAATCGGATAAAAACAAGCAACGAAAACAATAAGAACGCTGCGCCTGTTATTCGTCGAGTTTCAGCACGGCAAGAAATGCCTCCTGCGGCACTTCTACATTACCGATCTGGCGCATGCGCTTTTTACCTTCTTTTTGTTTTTCCAGTAATTTTCGTTTGCGGCTGATATCACCGCCGTAACACTTGGCTGTTACATCTTTGCGGAGCGCACTGATATTTTCCCGGGCAATAATCTTAGCACCAATAGCCGCCTGGATGGCGATCTGGAATTGCTGACGGGGCAAAAGTTCTTTTAGCTTTTCGCAGAGTTTGCGGCCAAAATCCTGAGCGCGGCTGCGGTGGATGAGGGCACTTAATGCGTCAACTTTATCGCCATTGAGCAGGATATCCATTTTAACAATATCGCTGTCCCTGTACCCGATAGGATGATAGTCAAAGGAAGCGTAGCCGCGGGTTTGTGATTTCAGTTTATCATAAAAATCAAAAACAATTTCGGTCAGCGGCATTTCAAAAATCAATTCTACGCGGGTTTGCGTAAGATAACTTTGATTGACCAGTATCCCTCTTTTTCCCAAACACAAGGTCATGATATTACCAATGTATTCCGGTTTGGTAATGATTTGTGCCTTGATGAACGGTTCTTCTATACGATCGGTTTTAACCGGGTCAGGAAATTCTGTCGGGTTATTTACAATCACTTTTTGACCGTTCGTGGTGTAGGCAATAAAGCTTACGTTCGGCACAGTGGTGATGACCGTCTGGTTGAATTCCCGTTCCAGCCGTTCCTGTATGATTTCCATGTGCAGCATTCCCAGAAAACCACAACGGAAGCCAAAGCCCAGGGCTTGCGAGGTTTCCAGTTCATACGTCAGCGATGCATCGTTAAGCTGCAATTTATCCATACACTCCCGCAACTCTTCAAAATCGTCGGTATTGACAGGAAAAATACCTGCAAATACCATGGGCTTTACTTCTTCAAATCCTTTGATGGCGACGGGTTTGGGATTGCTGGCTAATGTAATTGTATCACCCACTTTTACCTCTTTGGCATTTTTTATACCTGTAATGATATAGCCAACATTCCCGCAAGTTACCTCGGGTTTTTCGGTCATCTTCAGTTTTAAAATGCCCACTTCATCGGCTTCGTATTCCTGGTTGGTGCTTACAAAGCGGATTTTGTCACCTTTTTTTATAGATCCGTTTAAGATCCTGTAATACACAATAATGCCGCGAAAACTGTTGAATACGCTGTCAAAAATCAAAGCCTGTAATGGTTCATCGGGGTTGCCTTCCGGTGCTGGTATTCGTTCTACGATCGCTTCCAAGATGGCATCCACACCAATGCCAGTACGACCGCTGGCCAGCAAGATTTCATCGGGTTTGCAGCCAATGAGATCGATAATCTGGTCTTGCACTTCCTCAATCATGGCCCCATCCATATCAATTTTGTTGATGACAGGAATGATTTCGAGATCGTTATCGATAGCCAGGTACAGGTTACTGATGGTTTGAGCCTGTATGCCTTGTGTGGCGTCCACCAGCAACAAGGCTCCTTCGCAAGCGGCCAATGCCCTGCTTACCTCATAGCTAAAATCAACGTGGCCCGGGGTATCGATGAGGTTTAGAATATATTCCTGCCCGTTCCGGTGCTTGTAATTAATCTGGATGGCATGACTTTTAATCGTAATTCCTTTTTCCCTTTCCAGGTCCATATCATCGAGCACCTGGTCCATCATTTCGCGTTCGCTGATGGTATTGGTAGTTTGTAATAAACGGTCTGCCAGGGTACTTTTTCCGTGGTCAATATGTGCAATTATGCAAAAGTTGCGAATTTGCTTCATGTGCTGGTTTCCTCTCTTTAACGTGTTCATGCGGCCTTTCAGTGCCGCATGAAACCCCTTTTCAGGATGTGCAAAGGTACTTGATTTTCACATACTGCCGAAGTTCAGTCACCGATTCAGTAAAAGCTCAGTGGTCAGCAATCTTCCCCGCTGCAGCCGCTGTTTTTTGTTTCTGTTTCCAGGGTAATATGCTGTATGTTCTGGTGCAGCAGTGCATGGCGAAGCTGGTCTTTTATTGCTTCGGTTTGCTGCATGGTATTTCTTTCGTCTACCACTAAATGGGCAGTAAGTGCGTTCTCGGTGGTACTGATGGCCCAGATGTGCATATGATGAATGTCTTTTACCCCCGTTACCTGCATGGCCGCATCTTTTACATTCTGCAGGTTGATGCCGGGCGGAACTCCATCCAGCGACAGGCGCAGGCTGTGTTTTAACAATCCCCAGGTGCCTAGTAAAATCACCACTGCTATCAGGATGCTGAACGCCGGATCGAGCCAGTACCAGTGTGTGAAATACATAATGATACCTCCCACCACCAATCCGAGTGATACCAGCGCATCGGCCAGCAGATGCAGGTATGCGCTTTTGATATTAAGGTCCTTTTCCTTTTCTTTAATAAATAAAAAAGCGGTAAATCCATTGATAAGGATTCCAATCCCGGCAACGAGGGCAATCGTACGGCCGGGAAGGGGCTCGGGATTGAAAAACCGGTGAATGGCTTCGTAACCAATGGCGCCGATGGATAGCAATAACACTACAGCGTTAAAAAGTGCCGTCAGGATGGATGTTTTACGGTAGCCGTATGTGTACTGTTCATTTGCTTTTACTTTCAGCAGGCGAAAAGCGAGTAAGGATAAGCCTAGGGAACCCACATCGGCCAGGTTATGACCGGCGTCGCTCAGCAGGGAAAGAGAATGAATCATTAACCCAATGACGGCCTCCACCAGTACGAACAGTAAATTGAGGACGATACCGATCACGAATGCTTTTCCTACCTGTTTTATTTCAACGGGACCGTGATGATGGGGATGTGCTCCTTCGTGATAATGATTGTGTTGCATACCGTACTTATTGATTTCCGGTTACACTGCGCAAGCACATGTGTTATATTTATGGCTTTTTCCAGCCATCCTTCAGCGTAACCGTTCGATTGAAAATGAATTTCCCGTTAGCCGAATCTTTATCCAGGCAATAATACCCTTTTCGCAGGAACTGGAAGCGGTCTTCAAGTCCGGCTTTCAACAGGGAAGGCTCAGCGTATCCCTTCACGATTTTCAATGATGCGGGATTGATATACTCTTTGAAATCACCCTCTTCAGATGAAGGATCTTCCACGCGGAAAAGCCGGTCATATTCCCGCACCTCCACTTCTATCGCGTCAGCTGCATTCACCCAGTGTAAAGTTCCTTTTACATGTATTCCGCTGGTATCTGCGCCGCTTTTACTTTCCGGAAGGTAGGTGCAATGAATTTCCCGGATAGATCCGTCCGCATTTTTCAGCACTTCCTCGCATTTAACTATATAAGCACTTTTCAGGCGCACCATCTGACCTGGGGCCAGGCGGAAATATTTTTTGGGGGGATTTTCCATGAAATCATCCCGCTCGATCAGGATTTCGCGGCTGAATGAAAGATCACGGTGGCCGGCATGGGGATCTTCTGGATTGTTATCTGTCGTCAGCGTCTCCTGTCCTTTGTCGTAGTTTGTAATGACCAGTTTCACCGGATCAAACACCACCATCCGGCGCAGGGCAATTTTATTGAGATGTTCCCGCACACAAAATTCCAGCAGACCGACATCCACCATATTTTCCCGCTTAGCCACGCCAATGCGGTCGCAGAAATCGCGGATACTTTCCGGTGTATACCCTCTTCTGCGCAGGCCGCTGATGGTGGGCATCCGCGGGTCGTCCCAGCCAGTAACATAGCCTTCATTCACCAATTGCAATAATTTTCGTTTACTGGTGACCGTGTAGTTGATGTTACGGCGGGCAAATTCATACTGGTGCGAGGGGTAAATGCCTAATTGATTGATCAGCCAGTCGTATAACTCACGGTGTGGCACAAACTCCAGCGTACAGATGGAATGCGTCACCTGCTCGAGAGAGTCACTTTGTCCATGCGCCATATCGTACATAGGGTAAATGCACCATTTATCACCAGTGCGGTGGTGATGAGCATGCTTGATGCGGTACAAAACAGGATCACGCATCAGCATATTGGGATGCGCCATGTCTATTTTGGCACGTAGGGTACGGCTGCCATCCGGGAATGCCCCGTCTTTCATTTGTTGAAAAAGGCGGAGGTTTTCCTCTACGCTGCGGTTGCGGTGAGAACTATCCTTACCTGGCTCTGTGGGACTTCCCTTCATCGCAGCCATTTCTTCGCTGGTGCTATCATCCACATAAGCCAGCCCTTTCTTAATCAGGGTCACTGCATATTCATACAAAGTATCAAAATAATCACTTGCATACAATTCATGCTTCCATTGAAAGCCCATCCAGCGGATATCCTCTTTAATGCTTTCAACATACTCGGTTTCCTCGGTTACAGGATTGGTATCGTCAAAACGAAGGTTGGTATAACCCGGATACTTTTGCGTGAGGCCGAAATTGAGGCAAATGCTGCTGGCGTGCCCAATATGTAAATAGCCGTTCGGTTCCGGTGGAAACCGGGTTACAATCTGCTTATATTTACCATTCTTCAGGTCTTCTTCAATAATTTCTTCCAGAAAATTGAGACTGCGCTCTTCCGTTTTAAGGTCTTCGCCCATAACTGATTTTAAATGAGGTGCAAAGATAAGAAATGTCCTGCCGCCATGTACAGCCCGCCGTACTTGCCAACTGCTGCCTCAGGAGCTGACAGCATAGTACCCGCAACAAGTATTTTTTTCTTATATCATCATATCCGGCATGTTTGTCTTTTCTCTGCTATTTCTTGGGGAAAAAACAGCGCTCCGTGACAAATAAAGCCAACAGGTATCCAACAACTGTATTTTCCCAAGAACTTGTTATAATTTTAAAAATGTCAGCGTTTATCATTGAGCAAGGGAGAAATAAGGAATACAAATGCTTTTTGTTTTACCCTGAAAACCGCATCTTTGCAGCATAGGCGCAAAATCTTATGAAAGACAGGTCAGGGATTGTTTGCGATCCTGCCTGGCCGTTATACACGGCATCAATTTTCCCGGTCTTGGATTGTTTCAGGCGATCATCCGGGTTAGCCATTTGGTTATATAATGGCTTTTTATTAACGGTTCATCCCAGCAGCGATTATGAACAAATTAAAAAATAGTTCAGTAAAAAAAATTGGATTGGCAGTTGTTATCTGCGCAGTCGTCATTTTTGGCGCTGTACGTTTCATCAAGTCGGCTAAAGCAAAAGTGATAAAAGAACCGGTCACTGTTTCGTCAGCTGGCCCCTCAGCAGTCGCTACCCGCTTTGGCCTGCCGCTTGATTCTTTTACAATCGTGGAAGAAACCATTCAGCGCAACCAGTTCCTCGCCGACATTTTAGCCGATTATGGTATTGACAACGCAACTGTTCTGAAACTGGCCGAGAAAGCCCGTCCTGTCTTCAGTGTTCGTAACCTGGCCGCAGGAAAACCTTACACAATTTTTTGTACCAAAGACTCTGTACAAAAAGCACAATTTTTCGTCTACCAGCTTAATGCGATAGACTATGTAGTGTATGACCTGCGGGATACGCTGAATGTGTACACAGGAAAACGCCCGGTAACCACCAAAACTGTTACACTGTCAGGCACTATCAAAAGCTCGCTTTATGAAACATTGGAAAACCAGCATGCGGACCCTGACCTGGCCGTCAAGCTCGCTAATATTTTTGCCTGGGCAATTGACTTTTATTCAATTCAAAAGGGGGACTGGTTTAAAATTGTTTATGATCAGCAATACGTAAAAGGAAAGCCCATTGAGTCGGGATCCATCAGTTCGGCAGTGTTTTCTTACCGGGGTGAAGTATACAGAGCCTATTACTTTGAACCAGACAGCACGAGCGGTGGTGAATTTTATAACGAAGAAGGGAAAAGCCTTCGTAAGGCCTTCCTGAAGGCACCTCTTAAATTCAGCCGCATTACCTCACATTACACCCTTCGTCGCTTTCACCCCGTACAAAAAATCTGGAAAGCCCACCTGGGTACAGACTATGCAGCGCCGACCGGCACACCAATTATAGCCACCGGCAGTGGCGTTGTTATTGCATCAAGGTATACCCGTTTCAATGGCAACTTTGTTAAAATCAAACACAACGGAACTTACACTACACAATACCTGCACATGAGCAGGCGTGCCGTAAAAGAAGGACAACACGTATCGCAAGGCCAGGTAATTGGCTATGTGGGCAGTACAGGCCTGGCCACTGGTCCGCATGTGTGTTATCGCTTTTGGAAAAATGGTAAACAGGTAGATCCGTTTAAGCAAAAGTTTCCATCTGCCACCCCCCTCGATGAAAAATATATACCAGCATTCCGTCAACTGGTTGACTCAGCAAATCTAGTAATGGATCGTATTCCGGTAGATACAACCGGCTTAAACTAAACCGTCGCTTTATTTTTATTTCCAGAAAGAAATACAGCGATAGCTAAACTTTTCCCTCTGCCTGCTTGTTCTGCTCGTATGAAAAATATATTCATCGTTGGCGGCTCATCCGGCATAGGAAAGCAACTGGTTCAGCAGCTGGAACAGGACAATTACCGGGTATTTGCCACTTATTATAAACAATCACCTGCATCAACTAACAGCTCCAGCAGCTACCATTATTGCAATGTACTGGATGAATCTATTGACACTGCTTACCTTCCTGAAACGTTGCATGGGCTGGTGTATTGTCCTGGCTCTATACAATTAAAACCATTTGCCCGTATAAAGCCCGGTGAATTCGAGCAGGATTTTCGTTTGCAGGTATCCGGCGCCGTGAAAATCATTCAAGCAGTGTTACCAAAGCTAAAAGCTTCCGGCGATGCCTCGGTTATCCTTTTTTCCACGGTAGCTGTACAAGCAGGGCTGAGCTTTCACACACAGGTTGCTGCTTCAAAAGGAGCAATTGAAGGACTGACAAAAGCCTTAGCTGCGGAGCTGGCTCCTACCATCCGGGTAAATGCCATCGCTCCATCGCTTACAGATACACCGCTGGCGGCCAACCTGCTGAATACAGAAGAAAAACGAACGGCCAGCGCTCAGCGCCACCCGCTGAAAAAAATTGGCAGCCCGGCTGACATAGCAAACATGGCGGCTTTCCTGCTTTCGGAAAAAGCAGGCTGGATCACTGGCCAGGTAATGCATGTGGATGGGGGCCTGTCATCATTAAAATAATTTTTGTTACCATTTTTCTTTTCGGAAACACAAAAGCTCCCGTGCGAAAAAAACAGCATTTACCCCAAAAAATTTGTGCCACCTGCCAGCGACCGTTTACCTGGCGTAAGAAATGGGAAAAGGTTTGGGATGACGTAAAATACTGCAGCGATAAATGCCGGATGAACAAAAGGAAACAGCATAGCTCTTGAAACTTGTTCCGGCTGTCGCATCAGCACTATTTATCCCGCTTGAGAAATCAACTCGTACAGCGCTTTACGTGGAATCACTTTCCTGATTATTATTTTTTTCGCTTGTTTACAATCTATATAGCGCCGTCTTACCTTTATCATAAACGAAAGCTATGACATTAACAGACTGGATTGGCTTTACAGGTGTAACCATTTTATTGCTCGCCTATTTTCTGAATCTTTTTAATAAGTTGTCCAGGAATGGCATTACGTATAGTATGTTGAACTTCTTTGGTGCAGCCCTGGCCTGCCTGGCATCTGTCATGCTGCAGTATTGGCCTTTTATTATTTTAGAGGGCGCCTGGGCCTGTATCTCCTAATATGCCTGTATCAATGTATTAAATAAACAGGCAGTATGAAGATAAACAGAATACATGGTACTGGGATCTTTCATCCGAGGTATCCTTTTAAATCTAATTGAAACAAAATACAACCAAATGGCAGTCGACAGAAAAATAGCAGTTTTTCTGGTTACAATTTATTTAACATCGGCACTTGCCATAAACGGCCATGCACAGTTAACAAAGCCGTTATTTCATGTACTGGCATTTTACGCTGCAAAGCAAGACCGGGCACATATCAGTTTTGTACAGGAAGCTAACCGTTGGTTTCCACGGATTGCAGCTGAGTACCATTTCAGCTATGACACAACCAGTAACTGGGAAAACCTGAATGAAAAAGTTCTTTCTCGCTACCAGGTAGTGATTTTCCTGGATACACGGCCAGAAGACCCGCAACAAAGAGCTGCTTTCCGAAACTATATGAATAACGGGGGAGCATGGATGGGGTTTCATTTTGCCGGTTTTGCCCTTACCCCCTCAGATTACCCGCAAAACTGGGATTGGTATCATAACGAATTTATCGGGGCAGGCCAATACAAAGGAAACACCTGGCGACCAACCAGTGCTATCCTGCGTGTGGAGGATTCAACACATCCGACAACAAGAAACTTACCGCACCTGTTTCGGTCTGCGCCAAACGAATGGTACAGCTGGGAAAACGATCTGCAAAAAAAATCCGGTATTAAAATTTTGCTGGCGATTGATTCCAGTAGTTTCCCACTGGGCACGGGACCAAAACCTTCCGAGATATGGCACAGCGGGTACTACCCGGTAGCCTGGACCAATACACGCTACAGGATGGTGTACATCAATATGGGGCATAACGATATAGACTATGAGCACGGTACCAATAAGGAATTATCACAGGAATTTTCGAGCCCGGTGCAAAACAGGTTTATCATTAATAGTCTTTTGTGGCTGGGTGCTGTAAAAAATAATTAGTAAGTCAACAGCCCCGCTATGGCTAATGTTAATCAGTCATGTATGCGCCACATGCTGAAATCTATGCAAAAGACAATAATTTTTGCTGCAAATTGTTTTTGTCCAGCATTCCTGAATGACGCCATACCGGCACTCCCTTTTTGAATATAATAAAGGTGGGAACAGCTTGTACCTGGTAACGGACCGACATTTCCGGACTTTGATCCACATCCAGTTTCAGCACCCGTGCTTTCCCTTGTACATCTTTTCCGATAGCCGTAATGGCCGGGCCCATTGCTTTACAGGGACCACACCAGGTTGCGTAAAAATCGACCAATACAGGTTTATCTCCATTAATAATTTGCTGAAAC
This sequence comes from Chitinophagaceae bacterium, assembly GCA_035760665.1. GTDB lineage: Bacteria > Bacteroidota > Bacteroidia > Chitinophagales > Chitinophagaceae > DASTSN01. The sequence continues at coordinate 73,234 of DASTSN010000105.1, forward strand.
GTTTCCATTATGATGATATTTTTTTTAATCTTTCAAAAAGATCTTTTTGCTCTTTGTCCAGTTTTTCAGGAATTTTTACCTGCAAGCTCACATACAAATCTCCATGTCGGGCTGTACCATACACCGGCATACCCTTTCCTTTTATGCGTACCTGCTGGTTGTTTTGTGTGCCTGGTGCAATATTGATTTTGATTTTTCCGGCCAATGTTTCAAGAATTGTTTCACCGCCTAACACAGCAGTGTACAGATCTATTGTGTGCTGTTTGTATAAATCATCGCCACGTCTTTCAAAACTTGCATGTGGCGTCAGCCTGATGCGTACATACAGGTCGCCATGCTGGTCTGCACTACTGCCCTTTCCCCCTTTTCCTTTAATGCGCAGCAATTGTCCATCGTACGCGCCGGGTTTTGTGCTAATGCGCAGTTTTTCATGTTCCAGCTGTATCAAGCGACTGGTACCATGATAGGCCTCTTCCAGCGTGATTTCCATTTCGGTTTCATAGTCTTGCCCTTTAAAGGCCCTCCCTGAACCGGAAGCCGCACGTCCGCCGCGGCGACCATTTTGCCGTCCACCAAAAAATGTTTCAAAAAAATCAGAAAACCCAGAGGCATTGCCGCCAAATAAATCGTTCAGGTCACCTTCATAATAATAGGATTGTCCTCCGTGGCCGAAGGGATAACTGCCTGGTTGCCCGCTGCGTTGCTGATGCTGATAGGTATTCCAGTTTTCTCCCAGCGTATCGTATTTTTTTCTTTTCTCAGGATCCCCCAATACCTCGTTTGCCTCGTTGATAAGCTTGAACATATCCTCCGCTTCTTTATCTCCCGGATTTTTATCCGGGTGATATTTCACCGCCAGCTTGCGATAAGCCTTTTTGATCTCTTCCTGCGAAGCTTTTTTATCTACACCCAGAATCTTATAATAGTCTTTGTATTCCATAGCGGGATAGTGCATAAGGAAAGGGAAGCCACATTCACTTCCCTCTCAAATTACATTTGTTTTTGCAAGCATTAGCTGACAGCAATATTTTTAACAGGTTGCGGCCGGGCTGCTTCTTTTTTTGGAACTGTAATGAAAAGAATACCGTCTTTATACGCAGCGGCAATCTTACTGCTTTCTACTACATCCGCCGGAAGGGTAAAAGAGCGGCTGAAACTTTGATAATTAAACTCACGCCGGGTGTACTTGCCCGCTTTCTCCTCCTGTTCTTCCTTTTTCTCGGAAGAAATGGTGAGAACGTGCTTATCAAGTTCCACTTTAAAATCCTCTTTCTTCATTCCGGGGGCGGCCAGTTCGATTTTAAAATCATCTTCCGTTTCTTTTACATTTACTGAAGGAAGCGTACCGCCATGAATGGTAAAATTTTTGTCGTTCCAGTCAAACAGGTCTTTGCTGAAAAAGTCATCAAAGAAATTGTTGAATGCTGGAAAGAAATTGTTGCGTCTTACTAAGGTTGTCATAATTATTTAATTTTAGATTAGTAAAAAAATCATCGTGCCTTCAAAGGCTATTTTCGTTGATACGTTTTACATGCCACAAGAGAAATACCATCCTGAATTTGCCTGAAATTTTTTCAGAACAGCTCTTCGTTTACTGAAAATTTGACGGTCTTCAATTTGAAAAGTTGTCAACTCTGCAGGTGTAACGCCAACTAATGTAACGATCAACCCAAAACTCCCCGGCCATATCTCCAATATAACTGAAACCAGTATGGGGTCGTAATTTGCAGCAATCGTATATTTATGTACGCATCAACCTAAAATGAATCGTATGCGAACGCATCTAATTTTACCGGTAGCTTTTTCTTTTTTGCTCCTGGCAGGTTGCCAGGAACCGACAAATAAAAACAGCGGTGCCGCAGAAACTTCTGCCGCCCCATCTGTAAATGATATGCACAGCAGCGCTAATGCACTTGACTGGGAAGGCACATATAGTGGCACTATTCCCTGTGCCGACTGTACAGGAATATCTACGACCATTACGCTGAAACACGACAGCACATTTCTGCTTCTGACCAAATACGAAGGCAGGGACACCAGCATGCATACACAAACAGGATCCTTTGCCTGGAATAGTGACGGGAATTCCATTACCCTGATCGGCATTAAAAATGCCCCCTCTGCATACTATGTAGGTGAAAACAAACTGATGCAGGCAGATATGGACGGCAAGCGCATATCAGGCGCACTGGCTGATAAATATGTGCTGATAAAAAAGCCCGACTGATTGCAGTATATCAGCCGGGCCCTCCCGAATATTATTTGTGAATTTATTTAGCTGCTGTGATAATGATATTCCGGTATTCAATAGGTCCATGATCGCCCTGAATCAGGATAGGACCGGGCTCTTCTTCCCTGCTGTTAATAGCCCCACCGGTAATGCCGGGTATTTCCTGGTTACAGATAATTGTTTTGCCATTCGCCACGACTGTCACCATTCTTCCAACCAGGGTAATATCGTACGATTGCCACTCGCCAGGACCTTTGGCGGCAAGTTCACTGGGTGACAGGAAACCATATACTGCACCAAACTGGTTCTTGGGTGGTTCAACTCCTTCTTCACTATCTTCAATCTGCACTTCGTAGCGGCCGCGGAGATATACACCGCTGTTACTTTCCTTCGGATAGCGAAATTCAATATGCAGTTTAAAATCAGTAAACGTTTGATCTGTTACGAGATTGGCGCCTGAATGAGGGCTTTTCAAAACACCATTCTCAACCACCCACTGATTTTTACCAAGTGCATGCCAGCCGGCCAGGTCTTTGCCATTAAATAGTTTGACGGGTTTCCCCCAAACCGGCGCTTTATCTCTTTTCAATTTAGGAGCCCGATGAGCCGTCCAGGTAAAAGTTTTACCGCTGGCACTTACCATTGTGCCGGAAAGGCTGTCACCCTGCATAGTAGCTTCAAAGATCATATCATTATCTTCCGGCTCCCACTGTGGAGGAATGGTAAAACTCATTTTATTGTCGGCAAAACTGATTTTAGAAATCGGGCGGGCACTGCCACCAAATCCCACAAACTGGCCCACAAGATGGTGAGTTCCGGAAAGCGTCACCTCCAGCCATGAGGGCAATTCCATATTTCCAACTTTTACGGTCATATCCCAACGGCCAAGAATTGCCGGACGTTCGGGATTCACTGGTGCAGCGGTTACTGCTATACCGGAAAACAAAGTAATCAGTAGGAAAACCGTTAGCCACAGTAATGGCTGGCGGCGAATCATTTTACAATCATTCATATAGTCTGTTTAAAATACTAATAAATAAAAATGGTTGAAATGCTAATGTACTAAAGAATTAAACATCTGCCTGCAGGCATTTGCAGCATACATTTGTCAATAACAGTTTTCTGTATGCGAAAAAATGTAACTATTTCACAAAGGGTTAAAGTGCTTCTTGAATAACTTCGGTTTAGAATCAACTGAGAATAACCTAACTTCCGGCCATGCACCCGGCACTACAAAAATTATTACAAGGTATTGACCTGGAGGAACAAGAACAGGTAAAACGTTATAAACTTGATCAGTCGCATTCGCTGAAACAACTAAAGGCGGAAGGGCTTGCCCTGCACCCGATTATTGTTACAAGAAAAAATTTTGGTTATGCAGATTACCCGGAAGTCAGTTTCAAACTCACTTTTCCGCCCGAACAGACAATATTTCGCGACGGGGCGGCAATTGAGTGCTTTACAGCAGGTGAAGAACCCGTAAAAGCTGTACTGCTAAGCCTTGATGGTAAAAACGGAGAGTTCCGGTTATTTGCCCCTGATTTTCCTGATTGGATAGAAGATGATGCTGTCGGCATCAAACTGGCGCCAGACACACGAACCACTGCCATCATGAAAAAGGTGCTTGCAGAACTGGAAAATAATCAGCCACTATTTGAGCTCTTTCAACAATTACATGATGGTGAAAAGCCGGGAACCGATGCCCCCATTTCAACCGGCGAACTGATGTATAAAAATAACAGCCTGAACGAGAGCCAGCGGCGGGCTGTTGCCGGCATGCTGCTTAATAAGCGGCTCTGCATCCTTCACGGGCCGCCCGGAACCGGAAAAACAACAACGCTGATTGAAGGTATTGTTCAACTGGTCAGGGCGGGCGAAAAAATTGTTGTGACAGCCCCCAGCAATACAGCCGTTGACCATTTAGTAAAGGGACTGCTGCAGCAAGGTATAAACGTGCTGCGGGTAGGCAATACCAGTAAAGTAGATAGTGAAGTTTTTGCGCATACACCGGAAGGTAAACTTCAAAACAGCAAGGCCCAAAAAGAAATCAGGCAATTAAAAATTAAGGCGGAAGAATTTCGCCGCATGGCACTCAAGTATAAACGCAACTATGGAAAAGCGGAACGGGAACAACGGGCATTACTTTTTAAAGAGGTGAAAAATATACGCCACGAAATAAAAAAATTGCAAGCCTACAATGAAGAAAAACTATTGGCAGAAGCCAGCGTCATTGCCGGGACCCCTATTGGATTATTCGATGCGGGCATCAGCCACCTGCATTTTCATACACTGGTGATGGATGAAGCAGGCCAGTGCATTGAACCCCTTGCCTGGTGCGTTTTTCCAATGGCTGATAGGATTGTACTGGCGGGTGACCATAACCAGTTGCCTCCCACGGTTCTAAGCCAGGAAGCTGCCAGGCTGGGATTACAGAAATCCATCCTTGAAGTGGCAATTGAGCATAGCAAAGCAGTTTACCTGCTCGATACACAATACCGGATGCGGCCGGCCATAGCAGGCTTCAGCAGCCAGTATTTTTATAATAATTTACTGAAACCGGCAGCTCATCTCCGCAACCAGGGCGAACATCTTATATTTATCGACACAGCCGGTTCGGGCTATTCCGAAATACACGGTCCGGACGGGTTGAGTTTGCAAAATCCAGGCGAACTGAATATTATTCGCCAAGTGCTGGCAACAATCACATCGCCTATTTCCTCTCTGTCAGTCATTTCGCCTTATGCAGGCCAGGTAACTGTTGCAAAGGACCTCTTGCCTCCCTCATTGCGCATCAGCACAATTGACAGCTTCCAGGGACAGGAAAATGAAATCATCATTGTATCACTGGTACGCAGTAATGATGAACAGGAAATTGGGTTTTTAAAAGATTACCGACGGATGAATGTAGCCATGACAAGAGCTAAGGAACAACTGATAGTCATTGGCGACAGTGCCACTATTGGGGCTGATGGTTTTTACAATGCTTTTCTTACCTACGTTGAGCAGCACGGTACGTACCGAACAGCGTGGGAGTTTGAATTGTGATGCTACAAGCAGGAAAAATAACTGCTCCACCTCTTGCAAAAGCAAAACAACTAATTACAAAACCGATAGGCAGAAAATTGATACTACCTGGATGACCTGCGCCGTTGTTTACGACGGTCCCGGTATTTTAAGATAGGAACTTTATTTTCACTGCCTTTTAAAAGGCGGGAAATATTTTTCTGGTGGGTCAACAACACCATCAGTGCTACAGCTATAGCAAATATTCTGTAAAGATGTTCCGGTTCATTAAAGATGACGAGGATGAAAACCGGGAAAGCAATACTGGCAAGAATGGAACTGAGTGAAACAAACCGTGTAAGATAGAGGACCAGTAAAAACACACCCACGCAGCAAATAGCAACTAGAGGCTGTATTCCCAGCACCATTCCAAATAAAGTTGCGATGCCTTTACCGCCACGAAAGTCTGCCCAGACCGGGAAAATATGACCAATGACAGCTGAAAGCCCAAGACCGATTTGCAGGTTGATAAATTGGGTATCATTATCCAGGTAATGTGGTAAAACTAAGGCCAGTTTAACAGCCGCAATCCCCTTAAGCATGTCTACTACCATGACAAACGTACCCCATTGCGGGCCAAGAACACGGAATGTATTAGTGGCACCGGCATTGCCACTACCGTATTCGCGGATGTCAATATCAAAAAAATACTTGCTTACCCAAACAGAGGTTGGGATGCTGCCAATCAGATATGCCAGAACGATTAATAAAAGTTCGTTCATAGAACTTTGGTTAAAGTTGGATTACAAATATAAGTGAATCACCTGATAGAATGAAGCAAACGATGAAGCGGAAAATCTGAGTTTAGTGGCTAAATGTTAAACAAATCCAGGCTTCTTTCTGCAACTTTTTTTCCGGCCGGAATCCGAGGATTTTAGCGCAGGCTGTCACTTCCTGGTCATCTTCTGCAAGCAATCCACTTACAACCAAAACGCCGCCGGGAGAAACTTGTTGTGACATGGCGGCAAGATTTTCAAGGATGACATTTTTGGTAATATTAGCCAGCAAGATGTCAACTGGTTCATCCTGAATTGGTTGGTCGGCTTTAACAAGCTGTATTTTTGCACAGTGGTTTTTTTGCAGGTTTTCCCGGGCATTTTCAATGCTCCAGTCATCATTATCCATGGCAACAATACCGGCAGCTCCTAGTTTTTCGGCCAGTATGGCCAGGATACCCGTGCCGGTACCAAAATCAAATACCTTTTTTCCCAAAAAATCCAGTTCCGCCATCTGTTCCATCATCATAAACGTAGTGGCATGGTGGCCGGTGCCAAAACTCATTTTCGGGGTTATAATGATTTCATGCCTGACAGCACCAAGCGGTGGATGAAAATCGGCCCGTACATAACAAAAATCATTTACCAGTACAGGTTGAAAGTTTGACTCCCACATACTGTTCCAGTTGGTAGCTGCAAGAACCGAAATTTGATACGATACGGCACGTTGCTGTGCCAGGTCAGCAATCAATCGTTCATCAAACGCCGCGGCGCTGATAAATGCCCGCAGGGAGGTATCCGCCTCCTCAAAACCTTCATAGCCGGCAGACGCCAACAAGGCTATCAGGATATTTTTGTTCTCTTCATCGGCAACCGTAAATGTCACCTGGTAATAACCGTTCATAGTAAAGCAAAATCCCCGGCTTTACCGGGGATTGATTTAGGAATTAATTGTTTTCTTCTTGCCTTGGTTTCCCTTCCGGCTTGGGCAGCAATACTTTTCTGCTCAGTTTAAACTTGCCCGATTTGGGATCTGTTCCGGTCAGTTTCACCTTTACCTGGTCGCCTTCATTCAATACACCATCAAGTGTTTCCAGTCGTTTCCAGCTCACTTCACTGATATGCAGCAGGCCCTGCTTGCCAGGTAAAAATTCAACAAAAGCGCCATACGGCATGATGGATTTCACGGTGGCCTCATACACATCACCAACCGTTGGAACCGCTACAATACCTTTCACCCAGTTTTCGGCTTTTTCAACCCCTTCTTTATTGGTACCAAAGATGCTTACCTCACCCATATTGTTGATTTCTTCAATATTGATGGTGGTACCGGTTTCCCGCTGAATTTCCTGTATTACTTTTCCACCGGGCCCAATTACAGCACCAATGAACTCGCGATCGATAAACATTTTCGCCATGCGCGGTGCATGGGGTTTTACCTCACTCCGTGGCTCTGGAATGCATTTGTACATCGCTTCCAGGATGTGCAGCCTGCCGCGACGTGCCTGTTCCAGTGCTTCCGTCATGACTTCCATCTTCAGCCCGTCAACTTTTATATCCATCTGCACACCGCAAATACCATCGCGGGTTCCGGTTACTTTAAAATCCATATCACCGAGGTGATCTTCATCGCCAAGAATGTCGGTTAGGATAGCGTATTTGTCATCTTTAGTAATCAATCCCATTGCCACGCCGGAGACGTGCTTTTGCAGGGATACACCGGCATCCATCAGCGCCAGAGAACCGGCACATACGGTGGCCATTGAAGACGATCCGTTGGACTCAAGAATATCACTCACCACTCGCACAGTATAGGGGAAATCCGTACCTGGCATCATTTGCTTCAGCGAGCGCATGGCAAGGTTTCCATGTCCAACTTCCCTGCGGCCGGGCCCCCGCATCATCTTCACCTCACCGGTAGAAAATGGCGGGAAATTATAGTGTAAAATAAACTTGGTATAATCTGATTTGGCAGCGCTTTCTACCAGCAATTCATCCAGCGGAGTACCCAGCGTTACGGTTGTGAGCGATTGGGTTTCACCTCTTGTAAACAAGGCGGCTCCGTGGGGCGATGGCAGTACATCCACTTCCATATCCAATGGACGGATATCTTCCAGGCCACGGCCATCGAGGCGCACTCTTTCATCCAGTATCATGTCGCGAACAACATAGTATTGCAGATCGCCATAATAAGTGGAGGCCAGTTTTTTGGTAGTATCAGGCAGTTCCTCTCCTTCTGCTACGTTCAAATCCTTTTTCAGGAACTCCATCAGTTCTTCTTTCACTGCATCAAAGCGTTCGCTGCGCTCATGCTTGCTGAGTTTGCCTTTGGCAATTTCATACACTTTTTGTTTGGCGAATGTATTCACCTTTTCACGCAGGGCTTCATCCTGTACAGGCTTCGGGTAATCACGTTTTCCCTTTATGCCTACCAGGTCACGCAATTCTTCCTGTGCTTTCACTTGTATCCTGATGGCATCATGCGCCAGTTCCATCGCTTTGCAAAGATCCGCCTCGCTACACTCTTGCGATTCACCTTCCACCATCACCAGGTTTTTGGCAGTAGCTGCCACGATGAAATCCATGTCGGCCGATTCCATCTCCGAGCGGGTCGGGTTGATTTTCAGTTCTCCGTTCACACGGCCTACGCGAACTTCAGAGATAATTTCTTTAATAGGAATATCAGAAACAGCCAATGCTGCAGATGCTGCCAGACAGGCCATAGCATCCGGTAGCACTTCCGGATCGCTGGACACAAGTGTCACCAGGACTTGTACATCGCAAAAATAATCTTCCGGAAATAAGGGTCTGAGGGCCCTGTCAATCAGCCGGCTTACGAGCACTTCATAATCACTCAGCTTAGCTTCACGTTTAAAAAATGAACCCGGAATACGACCAGCAGAAGCAAATTTTTCCTGGTAATCAACTACCAGGGGGAAAAAAGATTGACCTTCTTTTGGTTCTTTATTGGCCACTACGGTGGCAAGAATCACACAATTACCCATGGAAACGGTAACCGCTCCATCGGCCTGGCGTGCCAGGCGCCCGGTTTCAATTGTAACCTGGCGGCCATCGCCTATATCAAATGTTTTGCGAAATGGTTGTTGTAACATAAAATGAGGTATTGAGGTAAAAAATGAAGCATCGGCAATAAGACTGATGCAGGCATCAAATAACGATTCCCAACATCTGTCAAGAGTTGGGAATAGATATATTGAAATCCAATCTGGTGCAGAAACGATCGAACTCCCGTATAACGGTGCTTCCCAATTCTTTTTTCAGAATTGCGGGAAGTTATTTCCTGATTCCGAGCTTTTCGATCAACTGGCGATAACCGGTAAGGTTATGTTTTTGCAAATAGTTCAATAAACGTTTGCGTTTCCCTACCAGTTGCATGAGGCCGCGGTGAGTGGAAAAGTCTTTTTTGTTTTGCTGGAGATGGCCGGAAATCTGGCTGATGCGCTCTGTCAGCAGGGCAATCTGTGCCTCAATAGATCCGGTGTTTGTCTCTTTACCGCCGAATTCAGCGAAGATTTTTACTTTTTTTTCTTTTACTAAAGACATCTTGATTTTTTTAAAGATTCATCCGATTAATGTATCCCATTATTTTGTGGCGGCAAAGTTAGCGCAATAATGGGTATCTCCAAAAGGTTTCACACACTATTTTTCAGGCAATTAAGCAGGAAATCCAGCTCTTCCTGGGTGTTAAAACTGTGGAGGACAATCCGTAGCCGCTCTTTCCCGGCAGGTACTGTGGGATACAATACGGGCCTGACATCCAGCCTGTTTTGCTGTAAAACGGCAGCCACCTCCCGTACACGGCTATTGCCGGGAATAATGACCGCCTGGATGGGAGTTGTGGAGGGCAGTGTTTCCAGCCCGTCCGCCAGCTGCGAAAACCGGCTGATTAAGGTCGCTAAATGGGCCCGCTCAGGAACCATTTGCGGAAACAGCCGGTAAGAGGCCAGGATATGCGCTGCACTTTGCGGCGGCAAGGCCGTAGTGTAAATAAACGGGCGGGCAAAATTTACCAGGTAATCTTTTAACAATCCTGAACCAAGGATCGCTGCGCCATGCACTCCGCAGGCTTTTCCAAATGTATGAATACGGGCAAACACAGATTTTTCCAACCCAAGCTTTTGCACAAGCCCCTCCCCCTTACTCCCTATTACACCGGTGGCATGCGCTTCATCAATAATTAAATGTGCCTGGTACTGCTCACAAATTTTTACCATCGCAGCCAATGGACACGAATCGCCATCCATGGAAAACACCGATTCTGTAACCACGAAAATAGTACCCTGGGCCTTGCACAGTTTGCTTTCAAGATCACTCACATCGTTGTGTGCAAATGAAAATGACTGGGCAAACGATAAACGGATGCCATCCCGGATAGAAGCATGGGAAAGATTATCAAATAAAATAGTATCCCCGCGCTGTGGCACACAAGAAAACAGCCCCAGGTTAGCATCATACCCTGAATTAAAAATCAATGCAGCCTCTGCATTGTGGAAGGATGCAATAAATTGCTCTGTTTCTTCCAGTAAAGCATAATTCCCCGCAAGCAACCGGGAACCCCCTGATCCGGATGCTAAATGATCACTTAAAGTTGTGGCTTGCCTCAGCAACCTGTTCCGTGCAATACCAAGATAATCATTGGAACAAAAATCAATTGCATCCTCCACAGGCTTTAGCTGGCGAAACGATTGCTTT
>DASTSN010000106.1:0-25494 GCA_035760665.1 Chitinophagaceae bacterium
GCTCGACATTGCCCTGCAGGATGCAGCAGCTGACAGCACTAAGAAAGCCGCTGTTGTGAACCAGGTTGCTGAAACGATCTCCAAGATCAACAAAGCAGAAGATTTTACCAAACAGCAGGATTACATTCGCCAGTGTGCCCAGCTTTTAAAAATTGATGAGAGCGGCCTGCATGCACTCGTAAACAAGTTTATCCGCAACCGTATTGTTACCCAGGAAAAGGCATTACCGTTTGAAGAGGCAAAAAAACATGAAGACAATGCCCGGACTGCCGAACAAACCGACTATACCGATGCCACTTTTAATCTATTATTTAAGGACGAGCTGCAGGAACGAGAATTTGCCCGCATACTGATTGAATACGGAAACCTGCGATGGAATGAATCGCAACGGGTAGCTGAATATATTTTCAATGAAGTGCTGGACGAATCTCTTCTTGACAACGGCACCATACTTAAGCTGATCCGGAGTTACCGGGATGAAATGGCGCAACATGGTCAGCAGGTTGACAAGAACTTTTTCATTTATCATCCAGATACAGAAATCAGTTCCCTTTCTGTAGCATTGCTCAATTTCCCGTATGAAGAAAGCGAGCACTGGCGGCGGGAATACAGCCAGTCGACTGGTTATCAGAAACAACTTTTCGAGCAGAGTTACGAAAACTTCATCCGGACACTGGATCAGAAGAATGAAAAAGAATTAATGCGGTTTTTAAAAATGGACGAAGACCGCACCCTGGAACAGGTCACTTCTGCCATCAATTATTTTCTGCTTCGCAAGATCAGGAAGATGCTGCTGGAAAATCAAAAGGACCTGGAAAAGCCGCACACAGCCGCCGAATTTGAAACACTGCAGAAAACGCACGAACACCTGAAAAAAATGGAACAGGAAATTACACGGCAAACAGGAACCGTTATTCTTCATTAAAGAGTTTTCTCCAGCAGCATATCGCTGTAAGAGACCGCTACCAGGTCTTCGTGACGGATGCCAAATGCCTGCAAGTAAAAATCACACTGCTGCTGTAACTCTTCCCTGGTTTTGGCTGCCAGCAGGTTACCGGCCTCGATTTCCACAAAACTACCCAGGCCGGTTACTTCATCAATGTGAAACTTGACATTGCCGATATAATAAATCTCCCGTTTTTTTTCCACCACCACTTTAATACCGATGCTTTTCTGCAGCACTTCCTTCAAACCGCCTGCATCGGGAATCTTAACCAGGTTGAAATGCGAACTTTTGGGGCCTTGCTGGTTTGAACGTTCGTAGTAGATTAAGTTATTTTCAATTTTTCCTTCCCGCAATTTTAAACGTCCGCTGGCAACACAGAAATACGTATCTACCTGGTGATCGGTTCCTTTAAAATCGGCATGCTGGGCTATTAGGTAATTCCTGATAAAGGCCGGATCGGGGCATTTCGCCTTTATTTCTACGTTCAGGTATGACATGAAAAGGGTTTTGCAACCATTCCTGAAGAACGGCCACTTAAAAAAAAGGATTGGGATGAATCAGGCCATGGCAGGTTCACGCCGGCGATCCCTGGAGGCTGGAGCACTGCCGGCATCACATTTATCAAAGCGCATGGCGCTCCAAACGTGATCCAGTTCTACCTGGCATACACTCTGGTAACCGGCGCAGGTCAGCTGGTTCCAGCTGCATTCGCGGTTCAGGTCCGTAACAATCTTTGATGTTGTTTTGGGATAAGCCACCCAGAATTTTGTGTCCTTCTTTAAGGCTGGCATAATGTCTTTCAGAATGCAGTTGAGCTGATTTTCATTCACCGCAAACACCAGCGCAAAGTCGATTTTCCGGCTTTTCAGCAAGGGTGTTACGTTTTTAGAGAAAGACAACTTAGCAAACTGCTTCTCAATGGAGGAGGGCAAGCCCTGGATAAGCAGGTTCTTTTCTCCATTGACCTGTAATTTTTCAAAAAGCGTTTGTGACATACCTTGAAAGATGTTTAAGGGGTTTTCAACACCGTCCCCGGTTCGATGAGCCGGCGTACCATCCACATAAAATTCAGAGTTGCAAAATTAAGGAAAAAAGCCGGACGGCGGGTATAATAACAAGAAAAATCCTGTGCAGACAATGTTTGCACAGGATCACATTGATTTTTTTACTATCCTATTTACTGACCGGCTTATAATATTTTAACGCTTCCGGCATATATTTTTTCAGTTCTTCAATCCGGTGTCCGTCATCGGGGTGGGTACTCAGAAATTCAGGCGGTTTCTGCCCCCCGGATGATGCCATTCTTTGCCATAAAGGTATGGCTTCCTGTGGGTTATAGCCTGCCATGGCCGCCCAAATGAGGCCCCAGTGATCGGCTTCCAGTTCGTGTTTGCGGGAGAAAGGCAACAGCACGCCAACCTGGGCGCCAATGCCGAAAGCCGTCATAAATGCGTTCTGAGTTTGTGCGGGTTTATTTGCCATAGCCACCTGTAAGCCTGTGCTAACCACTTCGGCACCCAATTGCTGGCTCATACGTTCATTTCCATGTTGAAAAATGGCATGGGATACTTCGTGCCCCATCACAATCGCCAGCGCCGCTTCGTTTTGCGTAATGGGCAGCAGGCCGGTATACACCACTATTTTGCCACCCGGCATGCACCAGGCATTCACTTCTTTACTGTCGACAAGATTGTACTCCCATTTGTAATCTTTCAGCGCATCTGTAAGTCCTTTTTCTTTGTAGTAACTCTCTACGGCGTTTGCAATACGCTGCCCTACCCTGCGCACCATTTCGGCATCTTTATTAGTTGTATTACTGATCACTTTGTTTTCTGACAAAAATTGTTGATACTGTTGCCCCGCCATGGACTGCAGTTCTGATTCCGGGATCAGTTTAAACTGGCTTCTTCCGGTTATCGCATTCCTGGTGCAGGAAATCAGCAATGCAGCAGCGATAAAAATTGAAGAAATGGTTCTGATCATAAAGGTTTTCTTTAGAGAAGTCAATGATTATACCAAACTATTTTTCGAAAGTAAAGATATTAAGGTTTGCCTTTGCAGGCAGAAAATGTTCTGGTATCCGGGCAGAAACTGGCAAGCCTTAAGACTGACCAGCCATGCAAAAACAGACCAGCCGAATTCATAGTTCATGAGCAAACGGATAAACCTGTCATGCACAGCTATTTTATTGAAGATCGATGTACCTGTGATTGGTAAATACTATGCTGCCATTAACAAAAGCAGGAACGATTTATGATTATTTTTTCAGACAAAACAGCAGTATATGAAAACCCAGTTTCAGTTTATCAAACTTGTTTTTACAGGAATACTTGCCTTCTTCATTGCGGGCAACTTGCCTGCACAGGAGCTTGACCAGATAAAATCAATCGTTGAATCCAGGCACTATGTTTTCGTAGCACAAACGGCCCAGCCTATGCGAGGCGGCACCCGCCAGTTAACTTCCGGGTACGAACTTCGTGTAGCAGGCGATACAATCACTTCATACCTGCCCTATTTTGGCAGGGCCTACGTTGCTCCTTTCGATCCGTCAGAAGGCGGTATTAAATTCACCGCGGTAAAAGCTAACTACCAAATGAAGCAAGCCAGGAACGGAGGCTGGAACATACAGATCAGACCTGCAGACGCCGGAGATGTGCGCCAAATTACCCTCAGCATTTCGTCAAAAGGATTTGCCAGCCTGCAGGTTATCAGTACCAACCGACAGGATATTTCTTTTTACGGGTATATTAAAACAATCGAGACGCCCTAAATAAAATTTACGGGCGAACTATATCTTAAATTTTGCAGGGGACATAAAAAAATGCCATCTCAATTACCGGCGCAGGCACTGTGCTATAATTGAAAATTGTATATTTAAGATTCAAACCAATTAAACCAAATAATTTACGTATGAAAAAAATCATGCTCATCCTGCTGGTAGCGGCAGCAGGTACCGGTGCAAAAGCTCAGTTCAGCGGAACCAAATGGAAGACGACCCTGCAACTTGACTCACCCATTGATGTTATTTTCGATTTTCGAAAAGATACAGTTGATGCCATTACAGCTGATAACAATATGCTGCTGGAAACCAGCTTGTACACGGTAAAAGACAGCGTACTGACATTACAAAAAATCAACGGACAAAGTGATTGCGACGGAAATACCATCGGCAAGTACAAATTTGAAATAAAAGGCGATGCGATGCAGGTAACGCTGATTGAAGACGATTGCTATAATCGTTCTGCAGTATTGAATAATATTACCTGGGAACGGATGAAATAAATACCAATTCTTTTTTGTCTTACAAACAGAAAGCGTTTGCATCGCAAACGCTTTCTGTTTATCTAAAATTCTGCAGTCAGTAAGCGAAAATAATTACCGGGCATAAATCTGGCGCATACGGTTATTAAAGTCCGTCAATACTTTTCGCATCAGCTCACGGTATAGTTCGTCATAAGCTGGCGGGTTATTGTACACACCGTTGATAATTGCCCTGTCTTTATCGGACAATGCCCGTGAGTCGCCGGTATAGGTACCTGTTAGCTTTTCCCATGTGTATTGTGCAGGAAACCGCTCGTTGTACAGTATGCGCCGGTCAGCCGCATCTGTAATACGGCAATCCATAGCAGCGCGACTGTCTATAATGCGGCGTGTTACATTCACGGTGGCTGAAACAGTGACCGTCTTGCCTTTATCTTTTGGCGTAGGTCCTGGTTCTGTAACCGTTTTCGAAACCGTGTAGGAATAATTATTACTCATCAGCTGACCAAACCAGATATTGTAAATATTGATATCCATAAACTGATCAACCCGCAACCCTTTGTACTGTGCATCATTCACGGTGTAAAAACGGTTATAGTAATTACGGCCGATATTATTAAGCCCGGATAAAAGGTCATTTTCCAGGAATGATCCATTGACAGAATAATACCCAAACTGCTGGTTGATGCTGTTCACGGCGATATTAGTAACCGCCCGGTCATAGGCCTGCTCTTTTTTATCCTGCACATCACTGAAGCCCGGCACATATTTATCCACCAGCACAAAGTTTTCATAGGCTTTTTGAGCACTTTTTTTATCCCCTCTGTCCAGGAAATCAAGTCCCAGGTTATAATGAGCATTTGCCGCTGCATTGGCGGCATCCTGCAAGTCTGCAGCATAATCTGTCGGCTGCAGCACACGCATCGCTCCCGGCGAGCTCATAACAGCATTGTACATACGCTGCAGGGAAGCATAGCTGTTATAAATTTTATCCAGTTGTTCGATACTGTTCTGACCACTGTTGCGGGCCTGGGATACAGCGCTTAAAAACTGCCGGCTGGCTTGTTGGTAAGCATTGGGCAATACCTGTACTGCAGAAGCGTTATTGGGATTTTTTTTCAAGTCATCCACAGAAGAATAAACAGCCCGTTCATAATTTCCCTGATCATATAGTTTCTTTGTGGATTTACAGGCGATGAGTTGAAATCCGGCAAAAAGACAAATGATTTGTACAATTTTTTTCATCGGTAAAGGGTTTTAGCGGCTCTAAAATACTACAACTGTTCCGGGTTTACTAACGTTTTGATCGTATAATAAATTTTACCTTCCGGTACTTATTCTATTATAAAAGCAAAATCATGAAAAGTCATCTCATACTACCAGCTATATTGCTGGCAATCGTTTGCATTTCCGCTGCCCGTTTTAAAGAAGAGGGTTATGTGCTGGAGCATGAAAGGGATATTGAACAGAAGCAACCCGGGCCGCATGCGGGCGGTGGCAATACCACTGTTTACCCTTTCTTCGAGGGTATAAAATCCAGTAAACTAGCGTTCCGAAAAAGAGTCTTGCACCCTGGCTCTGCCATTGGCTACCATTTACAAGAAACGGATGAAATTTATTATATCCTCAGCGGTGAAGGTGAAATGAATATGAACGGAAAGAGGATTTACCTAAAAGCTGGTGATGCTGTATTTACAAAAGCCGGCAGCAGTCACGGACTAAAGCCGGCAGGTTACCAGGATTTGTCGCTGATCATCACTTACAACCTTCGCTAAATCAAACGAACAAAGAATGGGTTAATTACTTAAATTAGTGGCCTGTTAACTAAACTTAATTAAAACGATTACTATGCCTACCTCACGCAGAACATTCCTGAAACAAAGTGCTTTTGCTATTGCCACTACTTCCCTGCTTTCTGAAAGATTCTTGTCAGGGCTTGCCTCCAAAGAAATTGTGGGAATACAATTGTATTCCGTACGCGATGACATGGCGAAAGATCCGCTGGGCATACTGAAACAATTAGCAGCGATGGGATACAAATATGTTGAACACGCCAACTATGTGAACCGGAAATTTTATGGCTACTCTCCCACCGATTTTAAAAAGCTACTGGGAGATCTTGGCATGCAAATGAAAAGCGGGCATACCGTTATGGGACGCCAGGCCTGGGATGAAGCGAAAAAAGATTTTACAGATGCCTGGAAATACACCGTGGAGGATGCCGCTACTGTGGGACAGGAATATGTAATCAGCCCCTGGCTTGATGATGAAAACCGCAAAAATTATGATGACCTGAAACGTTATATGGAAGTCTTCAACAAGAGCGGTGAGTTATGTAAAAAATCAGGTATGAAGTTTGGCTACCACAACCACGATTTTGAATTCAGCCAGCGCCTCAATGGTGAAAAGGTGTTTGACATTATCCTCCAAAATACGGATCCTTCATTGGTGGCGCAGCAATTGGACATTGGCAACATGTACCATGCCGGCGGCATTGCCCTTGAAATTATGAAGCAATACCCTAACCGCTTTGAACTGATGCACGTAAAAGATGAAATCAAATCAAAAGGTGAAGGAGAAATGGGTGGTGGTTACGAGAGCACGATCCTTGGCAAAGGTGTGATTCCCGTAAAAGAAATCGTGGACCTTGGCAGGAAATCTGGCACTAAGCATTTCATCATTGAACAGGAAAGCTACCAGGACAAAACACCGCTGCAAAGTGCGAAAGAAGACCTGGTGATTATGAAAAAATGGGGCTATTAATCCCTAATAGTTTCCCCGGAACATAATAGGACGTCCATTTATGTCACATGAAACAGACCCGGTAGCAGAGCACTATACAATTGATCATCTTTTTGAAAAGATCATCAGCAGCCTGGAACAAGCCGGGATCGGCCGCAGTAACTTATCCTACCAGGATATTGCTGCGGCCGATCAGTTTCATGTGGGAGGCGTGGACATTTCAAGAAGGCTGGCCCAGCAAGCCGGGTTGCAACAAGGCTGGCAGGTACTGGATATTGGTTGTGGTATCGGCGGCCCCTGCAGGATGCTTGCGGCAGAGTTCGGTTGTACCGTTACCGGTATTGACATTACGCCTGAATACATACGAACGGCTACAAAGCTTTCTGCACTGGCCGGGCTTTCCGGAAAAACAACGTTTGTGTATGGCAGCGCCCTGGCACTTCCCTTCCCCGGCAAAAACTTCGATGCCGTATGGACCCAGCATGTACAAATGAATATTCCCGATAAAACTGCGTTTTACAATGGCATCAGCCGTGTAGTGAAAGACGGCGGACTCTTTATTTATCATGATATCGTTTCTACAGGCAATCAATCTGTATCCTATCCAACTCCCTGGGCTGACGACGCCTCACAAAGTTTTTTATTTACAGGCCAGGATTTACAGCAGCAACTTCACAACAATCATTTTACGGAAGTCTTCAGCATGGATTATACAAAAGAAGGTATTAGCTTCTTTGAAAAAATGCTCAACCGTACGAATACGCAGATACCCAAGGGCCCGACATTACAATTACTAATGGGCGATACCTTTCCGCTGCGTATGAAAAATATTTATCACAACCTGCTCGAAAACAAACTTGCTATCTTGAGTGGTATTTGTGTAAAACAACGGACTACATAAGCCATACGTTCTGAAATATACATTTCATAACGTGTCACCCTTAATGCTAATTAAAAGCGACAGAATCTCAGTACTTCCTGCAAAACTTTCGCACATTGCGCCATTTTAACAATCAAAACCTGATTTGGCAAGGTTATTGGACACCATATAGCATTGCTAACTTTTAAAAATTTTATGATTATGAAACGTGTAATTGGCGCTTTATCCCTGTTAGCAACAGGAGTTGTCATTGGTATGTTAACTGCCCCCGATAAAGGAAGGAATACCAGGCAGAAAATGAGTCATAAACTTGACGATATGAAAAACAGCCTGAAAAAATTCAAGGGCAGTACCAGCGATGAACTGGATGAATTAAAAGAAACATTTAAACATGAAGTCACGGGTCTGCGGGATGATATGCGGCAGCGTGTGCTGGAACTGATTAAAGCAGCCAAGACTTCCCAAAATAATATTAAGCAGGAAGCATTGACATAATTCGTAAATGCTGACGCAAAAAAAGGAGTTGAATTTATCAACTCCTTTTTTTGTACCTCGTAAATATATTTTGTCCTTATTATTGGATAAAGCAGGCTTATGATTTTCTTAGGGAATGACTTCAAATAATAAAAACTGTGTTTTTTCAAAGGGAGAAAAATTATCATCTGCCACAAAAATGAGAGTCCGGTGACCATTCGAAAGAACCGGCCCAAACGTTACGCCTTCCACATTATCTATATAGCGGCCAAGATCATCCATATTCAATAAACGCTTTTTGGATACCAAAGATGCCGGTGGATTTGCCTGCAGTGAAGTATTGCCAGAGATATCGGTAGCCTGTTTTAAATCTGCCATGAAAACGCGAATGGTACAAGCAGGTCGGCCTGTAGAAAACGACCGTTCGATTACCAGTAATTGGTCATTTCCCACAGACAGGATATCGGGTACCCCGTTTATTTTAAAAGCCCCCGGCGGATTAGCCGGATGGGCCACCGCCTCGGTTCGGTACGCATACTGTGCAACTGGCTGATGAGATAATGTATTGTACTTAATAATACGGATAAGCGCGGTGGAATCACCGGTTGCTGCCCGTGGCCCATCCTGGTATAAAGGCTCTTCTACATTCACAAAAAGAGTCTTGTAATTGTCCGCAAATGTCATCCCTTCAAAAACGCCGTTTTGCCGCGGGCCTTGCTCAACATGCTGCATCTGCATCATCGCAGGCAGGGCAAAACTATCCTTATAACGGCCATCCATGTTGATCACTGTCACGGATGGATTTTCGAGAACAGTGGTACCTGGTTTAACAATACGTTCGCCTTCACTGCTCCAGACCAGTTCATCTTGCAGCGGATTGTATCGCATAGCTTCCGGATCGGGAGTGCGAGAAGGATCCTGGGACGAATTAGGATACACTTCCCCATTTTGTTGCAACAGCGAATGCACAGCGATAAATTCCACACTGTCAATGGCGTTACCGGACAAATGAATTTTTGCCGTATAGAACCTGGCCGGGTTAAGGGCTGAGCGGTCGTCAGAAATCAGGTAATATACATTCCGGGCACTGTCGTAATCAATGCCAGATAACCCACCAACTGTTGTATTCTCAAACAGTTTTGCATGCGGCACATCAAATTCTGACAAAAAACGAAGCTGGCTGATGGATGTTTGTGCTGGCGCTACCTCACCTTTGATTTTGCTGGCCGAGGAGCAACCGGCATACATTCCTATAAAAAAAACTGCAATAACAACTGTAAGCAACAAACGAAACATACAACAATGAAGTTTATTTGACCCGATAGCAATCATTTAATCAACCCATAAACGAAATGCCTCTGTCCGGCTAAAATAGCAGATATTTCAATACGCGTATGAAAATTTACCCGCATATAGCCGAATATTTCATTTCTTAGCAACAAAAGACCTGAAGTCTTAACAGTTTTCATCTTTCATGAAAAAAATCATCACCGCATTAAAGGATTATGCGCATGAAACCAGTAAGCCTGTATTGGCGGCTGTTTCTTTATTAACAGCCATTTTAATTTTTTGTAATTACTATTTCGGACTTGACACCTTGATCAATAACCAGCAGTTCATTTGGGCCCGGCTTTTTTACCGGTATTTGATTTCGGTGGCTGCATTTGCCTTTCCGTATTATTTATATACACAGGTAGAACAAAGAACTTATTTTCAGAAGCCATTATTTGTGCTGCTGGTTTTTATTGCACCCCTCATATTTGCGGTGAAGATGACGATTTCCACTGATTTGCCGCTTTCAGGTCATCCCGATTGGGTGAAGTACTGGAATCAGCTCATATACTGGCCGTTGCGGGTACTCATTGTCTTGGTTCCGCTTTGGTTGCTTTGGAAACTGTTTTTTCGAGAGCAATCTTTTTTTGGCGTTACGATTCGCGGTTTTGGCAGCAAACCCTATTTTATCATGCTGGCCTGCATGTTGCCATTAATTGCTGTAGCATCTACACAACCGGATTTTTTACTAACCTATCCTAAACTGAATTCACTGCCATACACGATACATCATTCGCCAAACAGTTTCCTTTATACCTTGCTATTTGAACTGTCCTACGGGAGCGACTTTTTCTCTATAGAATTATTTTTTCGCGGCTTCCTGGTGCTGGCATTTGCAAAATGGGCCGGGAAAGATGCCATTCTTGCCATGGCCTGTTTTTATTGTACTATTCATTTTGGAAAACCACTGGGAGAATGTATCAGTTCGTATTTTGGCGGGCTTCTATTAGGAATTGTGATTTATTCTACCCGTTCCATTTTTGGCGGGCTAATCGTGCATGTAGGTATTGCCTGGCTAATGGAATTAGGTGGTTATTGGGGACATGTATTAAAGTAAAAACTACAGGCCTGTAAGCCGGATTCTGTACCCTGCCAGGCAGGTTGCTATCATTTATCTGTCCGCAGCATTACTGCTGGGATCAATCTGCCTACCCTGGAGCCTGTTTACTTTTCAGCAAACACGGACGGGCCGCCCTTTTCGGCTCCTATACGTGGCATTTCAGCATGCAAGGTTTACCCACTTATAATGTTACCATTACAAGTCGTGAGCTCTTACCTCACGTTTTCACCTTTGTCCCGTTTTGGCGGGATAGTTATTTTCTGTGGCACTGTCTGTTCCCCGGCCTTAGGAGCCTGAGACCCGGCTCTTCACCGGTGCATTGCCCTGTGCTGTCCGGACTTTCCTCCTCCCCGTTAAAAGGGAAGCGATAGCACGGCCTGTAGCTATGCAAAGTTAATCAATTCATCCCAGCCCTGCTTGGCCGGGAATCCGGCGGGTTTAATATTGAAAAAAGATCTCAGTTGCCCCATAACCAAATCGCGGGTCGTATTGATTCACGAATGTTTTTACCTCTTTGCGATATTTCAGCAATTCATGAATTTCATCGCGCAGTTTACCGGTGCCAACACCATGAATGACTACCAACGATGGCAACATATGCGCTATCGCAAGCTCCAGGTATTTTTCAAATGTGCTGAGCTGCATCGTTAACATTTCAAAGTTGCTGAGATGCTTCCAGTCGTCAGTAACTTTTTCAATATGCAAATCAATCACGGAACGGGGAGGCTCCATACCCTGTTTTACTTCCTTGGCGGAAAATGCCCGTACCGTACCCCCGGCCAGTGAACCAATCGCTTCCAGTTCATCAATATGCTTATCGGGGTATGTTTCAAAAAGCCTGTGCGAAAAGGTGGCTTCATTTTTTTCCCGTATTTCCTCGATTCGTGCAAACAACTGCCTGGCTTTTATTTTGAACACAGCTTCAAAATAAGGCGCTTTTGTTTTATCCGCTTCGGGCAATGAAAACTCAAAAGAAAATGACGGATTATCGCTCAGGTCTTCAAATGGGATATCATGCAGGTAAAAATTGGAAAAAGCAAGAACAGTATTATTCAACTCAAATTCTGACTTACCAAAAAAGAGTAAGCGATAAGTAAACCGGTATGCCCTGGCTGTACGGTTATCGAGATGCAGTTTGAGTTCACGCACCACTTCATCCCCAAATTCATCCGTTTCTGTAACCGGCAAAAAAGTTAGCCATACGCCATCTTCTACCCGCTGAATCTTTTCGGCTTTTTCTTTTTTGACCTCGTCAATATATTTCTTTCCACTTTTGGGCTGAACGATTTTTTTTTCTGAAAAGCGCTTAAAATAAGGGAAATCAATCTGGTCGGTATAAGCCGGAAATTTAACCCCGCGGACATCCACCATCACCATCTTATCATTGATGATATCCACCACTTCCCCTTCTTCGTTGGAATGAAGCACAATGATTTTATCACCAATTTCAAATTTCATAATAACGATTCCGCAAAATTAGCGCAGCCACTGGTCCCTGCAAAAAAGGTGATTACTACAATTGCTGTTAAGGCTTTTTGGCCAGGCGGCTGTTCCGGTAACCATACAAGAAATAAATGGCCAGCCCAACAGCCATCCATACAAAAAACCATTGCCAGCTAACTGCAGGAATTTCGATCAGCAAGTACAGGCAGGATAACACCCCCATAACCGGGATAAAGGAATAACGCCTGATAAATGTAAGTACAGCCAGTATTGTGGCAATTACAATAAAGAACAGAAACAATATTTCCTGGTAGTTTTCAGTTCCAATATGTTCTACCGCAGCCATAAGCCGGTTCCGAAACAGGTAAATAAATGCAGCTAGAATCAATGGAATGATATAACGGCCATTGATATACGGAATCCTGAACTTTCCGGGTTCTTTCTCAGCAGGCGGCAGCAGCAATACTCCGCCAGACACCAGCACGAAAGCGAACAATGTACCGATGCTGGTGAGATCTGTCACCAGGTTGCTCTGTATAAATAAAGCGCCAAGGCCAACAATTAGCCCGGTAACGATAGAGGCAAAAAAAGGAGTTTGGTATTTGGGATGAATCTTCTGGAATTTCTTTGGCAATAAACCATCGCGGCTCATACTCATCCAGATGCGCGGCTGTCCTAACTGGAAGACCAGCAATACAGACGTAGTAGCCACGACCGCACTTAATGAAACAATTTTTTCAATCCATGGCGCCCGGTTTTCAAATACAAAAGCCAGCGGGTCATTCACATCTTTAAAAGAGGATGATCTTTCAATTCCCGTCAGTACAAGGGCTACCAGGATATACAATACCGTACAAATGAGCAAAGAATACATCATGCCCCTGGGCAAATCCCGCTGAGGATTTTTACATTCCTCAGCTGTTGTGGAAATAGCATCAAAACCAATATAAGCATAAAAAACGGCAGACACACCCTTTAGTACGCCTTCGAAGCCATTCGGCATAAAAGGCGTCCAATTATTCGTGTCTACAAAAAATGACCCGGCGATGATGACAAAAATAATCACCAGTACTTTAAAGATTACCATGAAGTTAGCCGACTGCTTACTTTCGCGAATACCCGTCATTGTAAGCCAGGTGATCAACGCCACAATGATAAAGGCTGGCAGGTTAAAAAATAGATGTGTACCGGCGAAAACCGGTGCATGATTATACGCATCAACTGCAAACTGGTAGCTCTTTAACATTTGCGGATCGGTAATATTACCCGAGGCCAGTGCCTGAGAGGCTTCGTGAAAGGCATGGGTGGCCGTGGTTGGATCCACCAGCATCCAGTCCGGCAGGTGGATATGAAAAATATTTACCAGTAAATTATTGAAATAACCGCTCCAGGAAATGGCGACGACGATATTGCCAATGGCATATTCCAGTATCAGCGCCCAGCCGATGATCCAGGCAATCAATTCACCAAAGGTCACATACGAGTAAGTGTAGGCGCTGCCGGCTACCGGTACACGACTGGCAAATTCGGCATAGCAGAGCGCCGAAAAGCCACAGGTAACAGCCGTAATAATAAATAACAACGAGATACCGGGGCCCCCGTTGTAAGCAGCACCGCCAATGGTGGAAAAAATTCCGGCACCTACGACTGCCGCAATACCCAGAAACGTCAGATCGCGAACGCCGAGTACCTTTTTCAGCCCTTCCGCATGATCGGCTTGTCCGGCATCGTATTCCTTTTTTATCGTATCAATGGATTTTCTACGAAATAGTGTATTTGCCATGTCATCGCTGGTTTTGATCGTTCAAAATAGAAAAAAAACGAACGCAAATATCTTTTTTATGAAACAGATTTTCAAGGTATTTACATATTTAACTGATTAAAATCAGGCCACAGGATAACGATAATCAAACTGTAAAAAAATTCCAAAAAAGACATTTGTGTCTTAAATATCACTGACATGAATACGATACTACATCAAGCAACAGTCATCCCTCAGACATCTGAAAAACAAGGATTGTGGAAAAAATTCATTGGGTGGAGTGAGCAACAGGAGAAATACCGGTTTGGCTGGCTGGCCGCCTCGATCACGCTGCACGGTTGTGTGCTCACAATTTTAACAATGATGGCCATTGTGTTTTCCGGCAACCACTTTTTTTTCTGGCCATTTGCCATAGGTGCAATGGGCATGAGCCTTATTACAAACCTGGCTGCTATGCCTACGAAAATAACCGTGCCGGTATTTTTTCTCAGCCTGCTGATTGATCTGGGAATTATTATTTCCTGTGCCGTGATTGGTTTTGATGCGAGTTCAATCTCCATCTAAGCAGTCTATCCTGCTATCCGCTTAATAATCCCTTTGAATCAGGAAATGAGCCAGCTCCTGCAGCGGCTCTTTTCTTTTTGATACAACAGCAATATCTTCTAAATGAACAAGTGCCTCATCGAGGTATTTGTTTTTCAACTGCATTGCCCAGGCATCCACACCGCAATCGCGGAAGATTTGTAAAACGCCGGCCACCTTCTGGTCTGCATTACTATTATTCATCAGTTTTTCCAAAGCTGATTTCTGCGCCGGTGTAGCAGCTTCCAGGGCATGGATCAGCAAAAAGGTTTTTTTATTTGCCAGAATATCACCGCCGGTTTGTTTACCAAATTTACCCGGATCACCAAAGGCATCGAGGTAATCATCCTGCACCTGGAAAGCGATGCCCAGCTTTTTGCCGAATTCATAAAGCAGGTGCTGGTTTCGCTCCCCCGCACCACCGAGAATGGCTCCTAACTGAAGGCTGGCAGCAAGTAATACGGAAGTTTTGAGGCTGATCATGTGCAGGTATTCCTCAAATGTTACCGTTTGTCTTTTTTCAAAGTCCATATCCAGTTGCTGCCCTTCGCAAACTTCTTTAGCAGTTTTATTAAATAGCTGCAAAACCCTGTGCAGGTAAGCGGCGTTTATTTTATTCAGATAATCATAAGCCACCACCAGCATCACATCACCGGCCAGCAGGGCGGTATTTTCGCCGTATTTGGTGTGTACGGTTTCCATACCCCGCCGCAACGGTGCCTTGTCCATAATATCATCGTGAATCAATGTGAAATTGTGGAAAAGCTCAATAGCTGTGGCCAGGTGCCAGGCATCAGGGTTTATATCGCCGTACAGTTCATTACCCATTAAAGCCAGCACAGGGCGAACACGTTTACCGCCAAGTTTTAAGAAATACTCATTCGGATCATAGAGCGATGCGGGATCTGTGGGAAAATGACGCTGCTCAAACTGAAGAGCAAATTTTTGTGATAATAATTCAAAACTGTGCATTCAAAATGTAATTGATGATATAAAGAAACCGTACTTATTGTTTTTTCCCTTTGAGCCCGCTGGTAATTACCCATTCATAATCCAGCTGGCGCTTGGTTAAATTGGCAGCCACTACTTTAATCCGAACTTTATCGCCCATCCTGAATTTGCGGCCGCTGCGCTGCCCTACCAGGCAATAATCAGTTTCGATGTGCCGGAAATCATCGTATTCCAGCAGGCTGCTCATACTCACCAGCCCCTCGCACTTGTGCTCAACCGTTTCTACCCAAAAACCAAATGCAGCTACCCCGCTGATAACACCTTCAAATTCTTCGCCCAGAAAGTTCTTCATGTATTCCACCTGCTTATACTTGTTGGCAGAACGCTCTGCTTCCATGGCGGCCCGCTCCCGCTCGCTGCAGTGCTTACATTTTTCTTCCAGTTTTTTATCCGGGCTGATTGAATCGGTTAGCACTTGTTGTAAAATGCGGTGCACCATCACATCGGGATAGCGCCGAATTGGCGATGTAAAATGACAGTAGTGTTCAAACCCCAATCCGTAATGCCCGACATTTTCCGTTGTATATTTTGCTTTCGCCATAGTGCGAATCCCTAATTGTTCCAGCACATGTTGTTCCGGTTTACCTGCCACATCCTGGAGCATGCGATTAAAAGATTCTGCTATAGCCTGGGGAGAAGAGGTATCAAAAGTGTGCCCAAATTTTTTGGCAAAAGCCACAAATGGTAATAGCTTCTCCTGGTCAGGATCGTCGTGCACGCGATAGGGAAACGGTAAGGGCTTTTTGCCTGCATGAATCGTTGACAAGTGCTCCGCCACTTTACGGTTTGCCAGCAGCATAAACTCTTCTATTAATTGGTGGGCTTCCTTGCTTTCCTTAATCATAATTCCCACCGGCTTTCCCTTTTCATCCAGTTTAAACCGAACTTCCTGCGATGAAAAACTGATTGCTCCATTGGCAAATCTTTGCCGGCGCATCGTTTGCGCCATTTCATTTAGCACTCGTATTTCTTCCGCATACAGGCCGGTTTTTGATTCAATAATTTCCTGCACTTCTTCGTAAGTAAACCGGTGATCGGAATGAATCACTGTTTTACCCAGCCAGCTTTGCCTGATTTCGCCAGTCGCTGTCATGTGAAAAATGGCAGAAAAAGTCAGTTTGTCTTCATTGGGCCTCAGTGAACACAGCACATTAGAAATCTGCTCTGGCAGCATAGGATTCACACGGTCGGGCAGGTATACCGATGTGGCCTTTTCGTATGCCAGCTGATCCATCTCGCTACCCGGTTCTATGTAATGGCTTACATCGGCGATATGAACACCGATTTCGTATTCCCCGTTTTTTAACACCCGGAACGATAAGGCATCATCAAAGTCTTTTGCATCGGCAGGATCGATGGTAAACGTCAGCACATCCCGGATATCCTTCCGTGCTTTGATCTCTGCTTTTGTAATCGTATCGGGTATTCGAGCGGCTTCTTCTATTACATTGTCAGGAAAATCAATCGGGAATCCATTTTCCAGCAAAATTTCTTTCATTGCCACGTCATTCTGATCCTCTTCCTGCAAGATACTGACAACCTCCCCGGAAGGACGTTTTCCATCCTGTTCCCAATCCAGCAGCCGCACCACTACTTTATCGTTATCTTTTGCCTGGTTAATTTTAGGAAGAGGAATAAAAATATCCGGCATTGGTTTATCTGTTTGTGCGATAAAGAACGCAAACCCTTGATTCATTTCCAGCCGGCCAATGAACTCGGTTTGACGGCGTTTCAACACGGCGGTAATTTTACCCTGCATCCGGCGGCTGATTTCTGTACCTTTTTTAATTTTCACAGTCACCGTATCGCCATGCAGGGCCGTATTGAAATCGCCGGGCCGGATCATGATATCAACTGGTAAATCCTGTACAATGACATACCCCATTCCTGACCGTGTAATATCCAGGACACCTGTAAAGTATTTTTCTGCAACCGCTTTACGTTCCTTTGTTTTTTTCTTTGAATTTTTTCTGCCCATCGCTGTGATTATGCTTCCCGTTTAAAATTTTCAATGAATTTAACGACAATACTGTTAAACTCGTTTGCTTTATCAAATAAAAATTGATGTTGCACCGGGATGACATACAAGGGCAATTCATCAATAGCCGAGCGAAACTTCACAAGGCGAACGGCATCTTTTTCCGTTGTGAGTATGATTTTATTGTCCGATTGAATGGTATTCAACTTTTTTCGGATATCATTCAGGTCATCAATGGTAAAAATGTGATGATCCCGGTAATGCATCATCACATATGCGTTACTGTATTTTTCCAGTGCCTTTTGCAAGGAAAGAGGATTGGCAATACCGGTTACCATCAGCACTTCTGTGTGTTGATTCCAGTTACAGGGATTTTTTTGTGTAATATGGTAAGGATGCCCGTACTGGATGGTTGTAAAAAAAAGACGCTGGTGCGGCAGCGGGTTAATTTCTTGCCGGATGGAAGCTGCTTCCTGCTCCGTAAGCGAGGCCGGGCATTTGGTAACCACCAGCAAATCGGCCCTTTTGTACCCTGATTTTACATCCCGCAAATCGCCGGTTGGCAAATAAAAATCACGGGTAAACAAATTGCTGTAATCTGTCAGCAGGATATTCAGTCCCGCCATTACAGCACGATGCTGAAAAGCATCATCCAGAATGATAACCTGTGTATCGGGCCGGTCATGCAGCAACTGCGGAATGGCGACGAGCCGCTCCTCGCCCACTGCCACCGGCACTTCGGGAAATTTCAGGTGAAACTGCATCGGTTCATCTCCAATATCAAGCGCTGTACTTTTTTCATCTGCCAGCGCATACCCTTTTGTCTTTCGTTTATACCCACGGCTGAGCGTAGCCACTTTGTGTTGCCCAGTTAATGTCCTGATCAGGTATTCCACCATTGGCGACTTGCCGGTACCCCCAACCGAGAGGTTACCAACGCAAATAACCGGGAGGGCAAAGGATGTGGACCGCATAATTTTTTTATCGTACAGCCAGTTGCGCACAAAAACAGCCAGCCAATACAGCAAGGCAAATGGCAATAAAAGAATACGAAAAGATTTTAAAAAAAAATCAGAAAACATAACTGTTATACGGTGTCACACAAGCGGATAAAGGTACATCAAATTCATCGCGGTCCGTGATTTTATCCATTGGTTCAAAATAAGACAATCCCAGGCGGATGCAATCGGGCCGGCATTGCGACAAGTATTTGTCGTAAAATCCTTTCCCGTAGCCTACCCGGTAACCCTGGCGGTCACAGGCGAGTAGTGGCACCAGTACCAGGTCGATAACTCCTGGCGATATAACGATACCGTTTACAGGTTCAATAATATTTTGCGGGTTTTTTTGGAATGCGGTATCCGGATCCACTTCTACCGCCTCCATTTGCAGCGTTAAAAAATTAGTTTTAGGATAAGCAATTTTTATCGCAGGATTTTTAAATTCAAGATAACCAAGGCATGCTGCTGTTTCCGGTTCATTATTTTCCTCAATGGGATGATACGCCAGTACCGTATGAATAAAAGGTACATGAAGCGCCTGGAAATGTATCAGGATCAGGTCATCCAGTTTCATCCGCTCTGTTGCAGCAAGAGCCTGGCGTTTGTTCCTGTAAAATTTTCTGGCCTCTTTTTTCTGCATATTTCAATTTACTAAGCGTAAAAAATTTTCACGCATTGACGCAGCCACGCTATCGATGGTTTGTGCATTCATTACCGGCAAATGGGGAACAGAAGCCAGCTTTGGGTAGCCACTCCAGCGAACAATTTCGTCTTCATAATCAGCCAGGCCATCCACCCGGTCGTTGAATACCCAACCTGCCACATCTAATTTTCTTTGCCGGCAAACCTCCGCCGTGAGTAATGAATGATTAATGCTGCCGAGGTAATTTCTACTTACCAGAATCACCTTTGCACCTAACGCCACGATTATGTCTGAAATAAATTGTGTTTCATTGACCGGCACTAATAATCCACCGGCCCCTTCAATAACCAGGCAAGTACTCTTTGGAGTAAGACGTTTGTAGGCTTGAACAATTTCATCTATAGAAATCCGCACCGATTCTTCTCTTGCAGCAATGTGTGGAGAGGCAGGCCGCTGCAGCCTGTACACTTCCGGCTGCACGAAAAACCGGGAAGTTTGTACCACAGACCTGATTCGCTCACTATCCGTGCCACCGTCATAGCCCGCCTGGATCGGCTTCCAGTAATCTGCTTCCAGGGCCCGTGAAATAATTCCCGCGGCAACAGTTTTTCCTACATCAGTGCCAATGCCGGTTACAAAGAATATTTTTGAATAGATCATTCGTTGAACTTATAGAGCCACCGGTTAATTGCTGGTAGCCGGTTGAATAAATATGGAAAAAATGGTGGTTCCGTATTTCCGCTCAGCCTTGTAATATGAAACATTTTTATAATCATTGCGCGGTGTATGTTCCAGCACGAACCATCCTCCGGGCTTGAGTAACTGCTTTTCAAAAATCAACCGTGGTAGGTCATCAATATTTTGCAAAGCATATGGTGGACCGGCAAAAATAAAATCAAACTTTTCGGCGCACTGCTCGATATACCGAAACACATCCATCTTAACCACTTTGCACCCGGATAATTTAAGCTCGCTAATGGTTTTTTTGATAAACTCATACATCTGGGTATCCTTCTCTACAATTGTTTGATCCGTAGCACCCCTGGATGCCAGCTCGTAACTGATGCTGCCCGTGCCTCCAAATAAATCCAGTGTTTTCAACCCTTGAATGGGAAGGTTGTTTTCGAGCACATTGAACAAGCCTTCTTTGGCGACATCCGTAGTAGGCCTGGTATAGGGCATTTTAGCAGGCGGAACAACTTTCCTTCCTCCCATATTTCCTCCTATGATGCGCATGTCGCAAGATTTAACAAGGATGAGAAAAAATGACGGGGATAATTTTCTGCTGCCGACGGCAATTTTACGGCATCCGGTATATCACGGAAATGAAGGTGCGAAAAATACTGATACAACTCCCTGTAAACAGCTGACTGCTCTTCAACCAGCCCGGATAGCAGCACCTCCACCTCTTTCTGTACCAGCAAGAACTGGTTACAAATTTTTAGCAAATAAAAGAGTACATCCTCCGGTTGCTCGTAAACGAATGTTTGCGCCAGTAATAGCTGGTGTGCTTTTGCCAGCACCACGCTGAATTGATTTGTTTTAAAATCTACCAGCATTCCACCCCGCTCGGAAAAAGCTGCAGCAGCATTGAGTGCCAGCGTATGACAATGCCAGTATTTACCGGAATGGAATTTCCTGTTCATCCACGCAATAACCTGGCGGGGCACACTGTACACATTATACAAATGCCATTCCGGCACATGATCCGCCACTTCCTTTGCAAGCCAGGGCTCTGTGTTATGCACTAACTGCAACATATTTTTTGCGTCAGCAGTAGTATAATAGGCAGCGGGTACCAGCACTGTTTCCGGAAAACAATAACTGATCAGCACATCAGCAAAAGCATTTCCCAATTCTTCATGTTTCCCGTGCATCAGGAGCAGTTGGTCTTCCTCTTCATTATCTTTTTCATAATAGAACAGGCGGTTAACTTCGTTTGTCGCCTTATTGAGAATTGCAAATGCAGAATAGGCAGACCCGGTTTCCAGTAACAAGGTTGATTGCCCGGGCACCACGGGTAAATTATCTGTGAGATTGAATAACTGCTTCAAAATCCTGAATTCTTTGTTGCAATAATAGTCAAAAAAACACTACCGGGCTTCAAAGGCAGTGCTGGTGTACAGCAGCGTTTCATGGCGCAGATTATTTATCGTAGGTTTGCTGCCCGATTTTTTTTCCAGATAGCACATACGAAAAAAATGGCATTGCCCGAAACCAGCAACGATCTACAGGTCAGCATC
Organism: Chitinophagaceae bacterium; assembly: GCA_035760665.1. GTDB lineage: Bacteria > Bacteroidota > Bacteroidia > Chitinophagales > Chitinophagaceae > DASTSN01. The sequence goes on from DASTSN010000106.1 coordinate 21,359, forward strand.
AGTCGGCGGCAGATTATCCAAATTGCCCTGCCGATCAGCATTGCCATACTTATTCCACAAATCAACTTTATTACCAACAATATTTTTCTCGGCCACTACAGCACTGAAGCGTTAGCCGTTGCAAGTATAACCGGGGTATACTACCTTATTTTTGCCGCTATCGGCTTTGGATTAAATAACGGATTGCAGGCTTTGATTGCCCGTCGTGCCGGCGAAAACAGGCCGGAAGAAATTGGCAGGCTTTTTACGCAGGGTATCTATATTTCGTTGTGTATAGCGGCCTTTTGCATGCTGTTGACGTATTTTATCACTCCGCATGTATTCCGTTCTGTCATCCACGATCCGGAGAATGCAGAAAAAGCGATCAGTTTTTTGCGCATACGTGTATGGGGGTTGCCATTTTTATATATTTACCAGCTTCGGAATGCATTATTGGTGGGGACGAATCAAAGCCGTTACCTGGTGATTGGCACGCTGGCCGAAGCGCTGAGCAATATCGTTTTTGACTATCTATTGATTTTTGGAAAATACGGTTTTCCCGTGATGGGTTTTAACGGGGCAGCAGTAGCGTCAATTATTGCCGAATTTACCGGGATGTTTGTCATTTTTCTTGTCATTCACCAAAAAGGGATTGGAAAAAGGTTTGCCTTATTTCATCACCGGCGCTGGGATAAAAAAAATACTTCTTCCATCATTTCTATGTCCGGGCCGCTGGTATTCCAGCATGCCATCAGTATTCTCAGCTGGGAGTTTTTTTATATTCTTATTGAGCGCAACCAGGATGAAACCTCCCTGGCTCTTTCCAATACCATGCGCAACATTTTTGGCATTTTTGGTTCCTTTACCTGGGCATTTGCAGCAGCCAGCAGTTCAATGGTGAGCAATATCATTGGCCAGGGAAAAAAAGACCAGGTTATTCCCCTGATCCGTCGCATTGTGCAACTAAGCAGCGGTATGGCAATTGTGGTCTGTATTTTACTCAACCTGGCTCCACAGCTTTTCCTGTCTATTTACGGGCAATCGGCATCGTTTATAGAAAAAGGCATCCCGGTTGTACGTGTGATTTCATTTGCCATGCTGCTCATGTCCTTTTCCGTTGTATGGATCAACGGCGTTACTGGAACCGGCAATACCCGTGTATCTTTTATGATTGAAGTGGCAGTGATCCTGCTTTATTGCACCTATGTTTTCCTGGTGATGGAAAAATTCAAGCTGAGTATTACCGTTGGGTGGATGAGTGAGTGGCTGTACTGGACCGGTTTATTCATTCCCTCTTTTTGGTACATCCGCAGCGGGCGATGGAAAAACAAGGTAATATGATCCTCTAATGCGTCAATCCCGCATTTTGTTATTCTTCCAGTTTTGCAAGCAGTGTTTTCCCCTCTTCCCGGATGGCAGCGTCATCTTCTGTTTTGGTAGGTATGAACGGTAACTCTTTAAGCAGTTGTATAGCTTTTTGGGGTTGACCGTCTCTGACATAGGCTTTTGCTAATTCTAGATTATTCAGGGCAAAAGCCGGTTCCAGCGATCTTGCCTTTTCGTAGCAGCGGATGGCTTCCTGCAGGGATGCTTTGGGTAATCCGCCGTAAAACAGTTTTACGGCTGACCGCTCAAATATGTTCAGGTTGCTGACTTCATAATTCCATTTTCCTAAAACATGCCAGGCACGTCCGTTTCCGGGATTGAGCTGAATCGCTTTTTCGGCATTCGCTTTTATTTCTTTCACTGCTTTAATTCTTTCATCACCTGATGCCGTTTGTGCCATACGGCCCATAGCCAGCGACAGGACGTAGTATCCGTCTGCGCCGGCCGGATTTACTTTTATTGCAGCTTCTGCATAAATTTTACCTGCTTGATAGAAATCATCTCTTTGTGAGTTAGATGTTTGCCGGTGACCGATGCGGCTGCACAACTCACTGCATTTCCAAAGAGCGTAATAATTTCTGCCGTCTTTTTTTAAAACCTGTTTAAAGGTTTCATAAGCACCAATTTCATTTAACGCATGTTCCAGGCTGTCTGCCTTCCATATCAATATAGTCACGTCCTGGGAAAAAAGCAATTTTCCCAAAAGAAGCATGATGATAAGAACGCATAGTTTTTTCATGCAAAAACTAAAATCGTTTCGTAAAAGAAATGGCTACATGACCTGTAAAATTATTCATTGGTGGATGGAGTTTGCAGATTTTAAGATGTATTTCCTGTACTTGGGGAAACTCGGTTTTAACGAGTTGGGCGATTTTCATGGCAACCGTTTCCAACAAATCCTCACGCTGGAGCATTCCTGTTTTCACTAATTCATAAAGCCGCGCATAATTAATGCTTTCGCTAAGACCGGTAATAATTTGCTGCGGGGGAAAAAAAGAAACCGTCATATCCACTTCGAATTCATTGCCGGTTTTTTGTTCTTCGGGGTACAAACCATGAAAAGCCCAAAACCTCAATTTTTCCAGGTGGATCGTGATGCTGGCGTTTGAATCCATTGTTAAGCGGGATAAATTTAATGTATACCTTTTGCGCCCAAGTACCGTTCTGCATCCAGGGCTGCCATACAACCGCTGCCGGCTGCCGTAACGGCCTGCCTGTAAATTTTATCCTGTACGTCACCCGCCGCAAAAACTCCTTCGATGTTTGTTCTGGACGTTCCCGGTACCGTTTTTATATACCCGGCTTCATCCATATCCAGCCAGCCTTTAAAAATGTCTGAATTCGGCTGGTGTCCTATTGCCACAAAAAAGCCGCTGACAGGAATCGTCTGTGTTTCGCCCGTTTTGTTATTTTTTATTTTAACGGCCTCAACCTTGTTGTCGCCAATTACTTCCTGAGTATCAGTATTCCAGTAAATTTTAATATTGGATGCACTCTTCACCCGCTCCTGCATCACTTTACTGGCCCGCATTTCATCGCGGCGAATGAACATGTGAACGGTTGTACACAATTTTGAAAGATACAACGCCTCCTCAGCAGCTGTATCACCTGCTCCCACGATAGCCACTTCTTTTCCACGGAAAAAAAATCCGTCACAAACAGCACAGGCACTAACGCCATAACCATTGAGCCGCTGCTCACTTTCCAGGCCCAGCCATTTGGCTGATGCACCAGTAGCAATGATGACCGCATCTGCCTCTATGGTTTTTTCATCATCAATTATCACTTTATAAGGCTGCTTTGAAAAATCTACTTTAGTAGCTAACCCAAAGCGTATGTCAGCTCCCATGCGGGATGCCTGTTTTTCAAAATCAACCATCATTTCAGGTCCTTGAATACCTTCCGGGTAGCCGGGGTAATTTTCCACTTCTGTGGTAATGGTCAACTGGCCACCGGGTTGGATGCCCTGGTAAAGCACGGGTTTCAAATTGGCACGGGCAGCATAAATAGCTGCAGTATAACCGGCGGGTCCCGATCCGATAATCAAACAATGAACATGTTCATTTGAGGTTTGTTCCATAAATGCTTTGTTTAAATCCTGTTGTCAATCGCCGGATCACCAGGCAATAACAATCTGCAAAAATAAATTGAATTGGTCAATTCAGTGCAACAAGCTGTAATACCTTAAAAGACTGTGCAAAAAATTACAGGGGAATAATGATGGTCCGGTACTGTGCCGCATATCCACCAAAGTATCCCAAAGCATCAGGTTTGATATTGCTTAACACTTTTGTAGGCGTTGAAAAGGGATTTCCCACACTGGCATAGCTGAATTCCATTGTTCGCCAGAAATCGTAGGTTGCTTTATCAATAGTGCAAAGTTTAAACGTAACGGTGTCACCCTTTGAGAAATAGACCAGCGAATCGTTCTTGCCAGCCAGGTTTCGGGGAAACCCACGATCCACCTGTATTTGATAAGTAGTGCCGTCGATTATCTGATCATCAAAAACAGAATTAATGCCGGGATAAAATGGTTCGCTGTCGTCTTTGGTAAAATACCTGGAGTAATCACCCAGCCCGGGTGGATCTGTTACCTTAACCATCAGCGCTACCTTATTGTCCGGGATGCCTGCCGGAGCCGCTTTCCAGTAAACTGTATCAATCCGCTTACTGGTATCAGGTATCGTGGTTATGGCAGTGTACTCGTTTCCACCGGTTACAATTTTTAGTGAGTATTGTTGCTTCAATTGGCCGGTAAAAGCTGTAGCCAG
>DASTSN010000107.1:0-24261 GCA_035760665.1 Chitinophagaceae bacterium
TCCTGATTTTACAATTAGATTTGTTACAAACTTTACCACTATGTCGCTTTCTAAACGCATCAACCCTTTCCTCAAAACCAATAACGACACAGGCTTTTCTAATACCGGTAACATTAATGGCGGCCGGTTTATTAACCGCAATGGCACATTCAATCTCAATAAGAAAGGCTGGCCATTCTGGGATCGTTTCAGTGTATATTATACAATGATCAGTATGCCATCCTGGAAGTTTATCATGATTATTATTTTGACATTCATTGGCATTAACCTCTTATATACGTTCGCGTATGTATTACTGGGGGCCGGCGAGTTTACCGGGTTAATATACAGTTCGGGATGGGATTATTTCAAAGAAATCTATTTTTTTAGTACCGAAACCTTTACGACCGTAGGTTACGGACGAGTTAATCCAGTGGGTGATGGCGCCAATCTGGTGGCAGCTATTGAAGCCATGAGTGGATTTCTTTCCTTTGCAATTGCCACCGGCCTCATTTACGGGCGGTTTGCCCGTCCACGGGCTCACCTTGCTTTTAGTGACTTCGCCATTATTGCTCCGTATCGCGATAAAACGGGGCTCATGTTCCGATTTGCCTGTTATAAAGAACATCACGCCCTGACGGATGTAACGGTGCAGGTGAACCTGGCCATGCTGCTGCAGGAAAATGGGCAAACTGTGTATAAATACTACGATCTGCCGCTTGAGCGCAGCAAAATTGAAAGCCTGCCCATGAACTGGACGGTTGTGCATCCCATCGACGAATTAAGTCCGCTGCTGGGTTTTACCGCTGAAGATATGAAAGCTGCAGATGTAGAAATATATGTGTTGGTACGTGGTTTTAATGATGTCTATTCCAACACCGTACTACAACGTACCTCCTATACGTATAATGAAATTGAAATGAACCGGCGTTTTATTCCTATGTACCAGGAGACAGAAAATGGTACCGTGCTGGAACTGAATAAACTGAGCCAATTTGTGTAAAGCCCTGTACTTTCATACAAGGTCTGCCCTGCTAAGGATGCCTCCTGTTCTGCAGGCTGCAGCATTCATGGCTATTTGGCCCTGGTCAAATAATATTTGCGTAGCTAAATAACTACATTTATATTTGTAGTCAAATAACTACATAATGAATTTACGCCGCGACGTCTTCCAGGCTCTCGCAGATCCCACACGCAGGGCCATCTTACTCTTGCTGGCCTCCCAGTCCATGACCGCAGGCGCCATCGCAGCAAATTTTAATACCGCCCGACCAACGGTTTCCAGGCACCTGCAGATACTCACCGAATGCGAATTACTGGAACAGGAGCAAAATGGCAGGGAAGTGTACTATCACATCAATGCTAAAAAAATGAAAGAAGTTGCCGACTTTATTGAACCTTTTCGCCAATTATGGGATGACCGGTTTACAAAACTGGAAACCCTGATGAAAAAATACATACCAAAAAAATAATCTGCATGGAACGAAAAACAAACGTGCATGCCGAAGACGGCAAACAGGATCTACTGATTACAAGAATTTTTGATTTACCAACGGATATTTTGTTTACCGCTTTCGTGGAGCCACAACTCGTAGAACAGTGGATGGGTACCAAAGTACTGAAACTGGAAGGCAAAAAGTACGGCGCTTACCAGATTGAAACCTCCGATGCGAAAGGCAATGTTGCGTTCAGGGCAAATGGCGTTTTTCACGAACTGGTACCCCCCAGTAAAATTATCCGCACATTTGAAATGGAAAACACACCGTTTGGCGTGCAGCTTGAGGTGTATGATTTTGAAACACTAACAGATACAACCAGTAAGCTGAGTATGCATGTAATTTATGAATCAGTGGCACAAAGAGATCAGGTATTGAAATTACCCTTCGCCCGGGGTATTCATATGGCGCATAACCGGCTTCAGGCAATTTTTAGCAAACAATCATAGCAAATGCAAGTAAATAGCAGCCCTAATCAAAAGCTGGATTTTTTCTTTGAAAAATCTTCAACATGGCAGGCCGCCTTTCAGCAGTTGAGAACTGTTATACTCGACTGTGGTCTTACAGAAGAATTAAAATGGGGTTGCCCCTGTTATACGTACGGAGATAAAAACATTGTTTTACTCCACGGTTTTAAGAATTACTGTGCGGTATTGTTTTTCAAAGGCGCCCTATTAAGCGATCCTGAAAAAATCCTCGTTCAACAAACTGAAAACGTTCAGGCAGCAAGGCAAATACGATTTTCCAACACCCACGAAATTGCAAAATTGCAAAAGACATTGAAAGCGTACATTTTTGAAGCAATGGAAGTGGAAAAAGCCGGCCTGAAAGTAAAGTTGAAAAAAACATCCGAGTGTAAAGTCCCGGAAGAATTTCAAGTGATATTGCAAAAAAATCGCTCACTAAAAAAAGCGTTTGAAGCATTAACGCCTGGCCGGCAAAGAGCCTACCTCATTTATTTTTCACAACCCAAGCTGTCTAAAACCCGTGCAGCAAGAATTGAAAAAAATATTCCAAAAATTATGGAAGGTAAAGGATTGAATCATTGACTGTCAATTTGAAATGCTGAACTAATTCAGGTATATAAAATTTGAACGCATGAAGAATACCGGGATCGGAAACTCTAAATTATCTGCAAAACAGCAATCGGAACTGCTGACAGTTCTCAAAGAACGTTTTGAAAAAAACATGAACCGGCATAAAGGCATCAGCTGGACAGAGGTTGAAAACAAGTTAGCAGCACATCCGGATAAGTTATGGTCGTTAAACGAAATGGAACAAACCGGTGGTGAACCTGATGTTGTCGGCATCGATGCTGATACCGGTGCTTACGTTTTTATGGATTGTGCTGCAGAAAGCCCCCGGGGGCGCAGGAGCCTGTGTTATGACCAGGCAGCACGGGATGCCAGGAAAGAACATAAACCTTCCGGCAGTGCAATGAAAATGGCTGCTGCTATGGGTATAGAACTGTTAACGGACGAGGAATACCGCAGGCTGCAGCTGCTTGGAAACTTCGATTTGAAAACATCAAGCTGGGTCAAAACACCCGACGGCATCAGGAAACTTGGCGGAGCGCTGTTTTGTGATCGCCGGTATAACACCGTATTTGTTTACCACAATGGCGCCGAATCATATTATGCGGCCAGGGGATTCCGCGGTTCTTTGAAACTTTAATATTCTTTATCCTGCAAATTTTCTTTCCGGGTATTCAAACCTGTCCATTCAATAAAGCTGGTACTGTGAAATCAGTATCTTCATTGCATGAAAAAGTTTTTTTTACTCATACTTGTTTTGGGATATGCAGGATTCGATACGGATACCGAATTGATCAATGAACTTGAGGCGATGTTCTCGATAGTACAATCCTTATGATTTTTTTGAATCTGAACTTTTATGCAACAGAACGATATATTACAATAAAACAGGTCAGTCATGCAGCAGCCTCCTTTTTTTGCACCGCAGCTCTTTATCAATAATGGCGTTATGGATATTTCATTTTACAAAAATGCCTTCGGGGCTGAGGAACGATTACGTTTTTCCAACGATGATGGCAGCCTGCATGTTGCCGAACTTGCTATTGAAGGAGTTATTTTTCACTTGCATGAAATCACTGCGAAAACACAGTTCTTCGCACCTGGCAAACACAATGGCACCACGGTACTCGTTGGGTTATTTGTTGCAGATGTAGATTCAGTTATGCGAAATGCCATCAAAGCCGGGGCAACAGAAATAAGTCCGGCAAAAGATTATGAATATGGTTACCGCCAGGGAGAAATCAGGGATCCTTTTGGTCATTACTGGCTGATTCAGAAAAAAATATGACTGCGCTTTTATTGTCAGTACAGTCATCCCCGTGGCATCATTGATACAAATGCGGCAGTTTAAAAAGCAGTGTTATAGAATGCACGCCTGGATTATTTCACAAATTTTCTATCATCTTCAGCATATATAAACCACTTATATTTGCGCCGTTCTGAAACAGTATCAAATAATGTACAAAGCGGTATTTATCGACATGGATGGCACGCTGCTGCAAAGCGACCATACAATCAGCGAACGCACCAAAAAGCTATTGCTGATGCTACAGCAAAAAGGCATCCTGGTTGTTCCGGTCTCGGCAAGGCCTTTACACGGTATATTGCCAATTACGCAGCCGGTGATTACAGAAGCAATGCCGGTAGTCAGCCTCAACGGGAGTTACATTCTTCACCGGGGTGAAATAATCCGGCAGGTGATTATAGACCTGTCCAATGTCATTGCGGTTCATAACGAACTGCAGCATGAAGATGCGGCTGTAATGTTCTATAGCCAGATGGACTGGTATGCTGTGGCCGATACAGCACTGATCCGAAAAGAACAAAAAATTACGCCTGTGCCCGTTAGTATTCAGCCATTTAATCAAATTGTAGAAAAGTGGCGTTCTGAAAAGAACGGTCCCAATAAAATTATGGTAGGTGGTGACCCGGCGCTGGTTTCGATAATTGAAGAAAAGCTATTGGCACAGCATGCAGGTCAACTGAATATCTATAAATCGCAACCCCGTTATCTGGAAGTAATGAACAAGGACGCTTCCAAAAAAACCGCGATTGAATTTTTGATCGGGCAATTTGGTATCCGGCGCGAAGAGACCATTGCCATCGGCGATAATTTCAATGATAAAGAAATGATTATTTATGCCGGACAGGGAGTGGCAATGGGAAATGCCCCTGATGAAATAAAAAGCGTGGCAGATTTTGTAACGGACACCAATAACCGGGATGGCGTTGCCAGGGCGTTGGAACATTTTTTTGGTTAATGCCCCCCGCCCTGGTTACCGCCGACGAACACTCAATAATTTTATTTTCGTACCCGGTCGTAAAATTCTTTTTGCAGTTCCAGGGCTTTGGTATCGGCTTTTATGTCTTTCAAGGCTTTTACGAGTTGCCCCACCACATGATCCACGATCAGTTTCCCCAGTTCCGGCGTAGCTTTGTCACCCTCGCCGGCGTAATGGTTGGGATAATCAGCATACCACCAGATGCCGGTGTACACATTGGGAATTTCCCAGCGATGCTGGTTGGCACCTGATTCATTTTTCGCACTGTCCATTCGCATCAGCTCGGGACGCAGGTACAGCACTTCAGATGTTTCGCGTTCACCCGCATGCTGGTCATCTCGCATATTCGATTTATGCATAGCCGTTAGCTTTTTTGTATAGGCTGAATCGTTGGAAGGCTCAAAAAAATACACAACGTAATTGCGGGGCTTCTCCAGCCTGGTCTGTATAAAATAGCGAATCAGTTCTGGATTGCCCCCATGACCATTGATGATTACGATCCGCTTAAATCCGTTTCGGGCAATTTCATCACAGGTCGCTTCCAGCAAATCCCATACAACACGTTCCTGCAGGGCAAACACCCCGGGTTGATGCCTGGCTTCATTTATTTGCCCATAGAAATAATCCGGAAAAACAACAGCATATTCTTGTTTCGTTGCCCGGGATGCATATTCACGAACACGAATCAGGTCAGACCCGATCGGCACCTGCGGGCCGTGTTTTTCCAGAATTCCGATTGGTAAAATGCAGGTGTAGTTAGACTTTACCAGCGCATTTTGCCAGTCGCTTGCTGTGATCTCATCCCAGCGAGCCGGCAGATCCTGTGCGGGGGCAGTACAGTAAAATACAATCAGCAGCGTGGCAAGCAGCCATTTTTTTGTAAGCATTTTATACATGGTAAACGTATTTGTCATGAATTTACCAAATTCTGTTGTACTGGCTTACCGGTTAGAAAAATCAAACGATTGCTTGCTGATAAATTGTAGTTTTTGGTAAAAAAAGTATGTACATGCAGATTGCAGCAACGACATTTAATAAGAGGAAACCCGCAGGCATGAACGAAAAAATCTTGCTAAAAATAGCAGTATTAACAAATTGTACCCAGTCATCCTAAAATTCCCGTTTACATTTACCGCCTAATGCATAAGTTGCGTACATTTATATAAAATCATTACAATGACCATTTTTGTTGCAGGTCTTCCGTACGACCTGGATGACGCAGAATTGATGGAAATCTTTGAAAAATTCGGCACCGTTAATTCTGCCAAAGTAGCCATGGATAAAGAAACCGGCAAAAGCAAAGGGTTTGCTTTTGTTGAAATGCCGAACGAAGAGGAAGCCAAAGAAGCAATCGATGGCCTTAATGATATTTCGCTTGGTAAAAAACCATTAGTAGTGCGCCAGGCCGAAGACCGTGGCAGCAAACCCGGTGGCGGAGGTTCATTCCGCGGGGGCCCCAACCGTGGTGGTGGTGGTTTTAAAAAACCCGGCGGCTTCAATCGAGATCGTAACCGGTATTAACCCCCATCAGTTTTTCCGTTTTTATTAGTTACTACGAAAACTCCCGGCCTGGAGCAGTTTTTTATTTATAATAAAAAAAGCGACAGCAGCCAGGTAACCAACAGGGTGACGAGTCCCATAAAAATAGTAGCAACTGAGTATACTTTCAGCATGCTTTTTATATCCATGCCGGAGAATTTAGCGATTACCCAAAAATAGGCGTCATTGGCATGAGAAATCATCATGGAACCAGCCCCCATGGAAAGCACGGCAATTAATTTGCCATCGGGCGAATCCAAACCCAGAGCGGGTAACAAGGGTTGCACAATAGATGCGGCTGTAATAATGGCAACCGTTGATGACCCTTGTGCCGTTTTTAAAACAAAAGTAACCAGGAACGGAAAAAAAAGGCCCAGTGATTCCAAAGCGGTGCTGCTACCCAGGTAGTCACCAATGTGTACAGCCGCCAGCACAGCCCCAAAAGCCCCACCCGCTCCAATGATTATTAAAATGCCTCCCGCCCTTTCTGCTGCTGCCTGTAAGAGCATACCAACAGTATCCCTTTTCCAGTTTTTCCCGCCGGTAAATGCCAGAACGATACCGGCACTGAGTGCAATGACCGGATCGCCGAGGAAATGGATGATTGTTGAAAGAAAATCATGGCTGCTACCCTCGAAACTGGTGAATGATTTTAGCGCAATTAATACAATGGGGACAACGACCGGTAAAAATGATTGCCCCACCGACGGTTGCTTTTTTTCCTCCGGTACCCCAGATTCGTGCGTGGGCATAACGACTGGCATTTTTTTTCCTGCATGCATGGCCCACCAATAACCTGCCAGCATAGCCGGAATTGCGCAAAGCGTACCAATCATTACCTGTCTGCCAACATCGGCACCTATTGTGGCCACTGCTGCCGCGGCGCCCGGGTGAGGCGGAATTAAACAATGCACAGCGTATAAACCGGTAGCGAGTGAAGTGCCAAGAATCACTACCGATACAGCTGTACGTTTGGCTAAAGAATTGTTGAGGCCACTCAGAACAATATATCCTGAATCGCAAAATATAGGAAGCCCAACGATAAAGCCCGTGAGCGACATGGCGAGCGGCGCCCGCCGTTCACCAGTTTTCCTGATCAGGTAACCGGCCATCACTCTTGTGGCGCCTGTATGTTCCAGCAAGATGCCAAGGGTGGTACCCAGTACAATAATTAGTGCCAGCGACTGCATGATATTGCCAAATCCCTTTTTCGCCGCTTCAATGATCGTGGCAGCCGGCATACCAACGCCAGCACCTACTACAAAACATGCGATCAGCAATGCAAAAAATGCATGCACTTTATATTTCGTTGTCAAAACAATAATGACAACAATGGCCAGTATAAGAAAACTGATGATTTGAAAAAAAGAAACCGTCATACGTTATACAATCGAAAAAATACAATTTATTACTGAAGCGGCAAGTGTTTACCGCAATGTTTCCATTTCCTGATTCTTAGTTTTTCTGAAATTCCATTTTATACACAGGAATCCATTTCCCAAAACATTCTTCCTTTGCGCTCATTGAATAAGGGGCCGCTTTTTTATCACCCGCACACTTGTTGCCAGGCCTGTATACTTTTTATCCCGTAAATTCAATACATTCTAAAACCAGTAAATAAAAGATCAGCACGTTATAACTCACTGGGGAACATTCAACCTAAAACTTCTGCGGCTGGTGCGTTATGACAATGTACCCGGCTAAAAAACATATAAAAAGGTTTTCATTTTCTCCCCTGCTGCTTTCCATTATCTTTGCGCCTCAAAAAAACAGATCATGGGTTTACAAGCAGGTATTGTGGGTTTGCCAAATGTAGGTAAGTCAACTTTATTTAACGCTGTGAGCAACAGCGCCAAAGCACAGGCAAGCAACTATCGTTTTTGTACAATCGAACCGAATATTGGCCTGGTGGATGTGCCGGATCCGCGTTTAAATAAACTGGCCGCGTTAGTTCATCCGGAAAGAATCGTGCCCACACAGATAGAAATTGTGGATATTGCCGGACTGGTGCGCGGTGCCAGCAAAGGCGAAGGGCTGGGAAATAAATTTTTAGCCAATATCCGTGAGGTGGATGCTATCATTCATGTAATCCGTTGTTTTGAAGATGAAAATATATTACGGGATGAAGGCCCCATAAATCCCGTTGCTGATAAAGGTATTATTGATACTGAACTGCAACTGAAAGACCTGGAAAGCGTGGAAAAGAAAATACAGCGGATTGAAAAACAGGCAAAGGCTGATCCAAAACTGCGCTCCGAACTGGACATTTTGAAAAAATGCTATTCCCACCTGGAACAGGGTAAAAATATACGTGAACTGGATCTTGGTAAGGAAGAACTTTCTGCCATAGCCGATTTATTTTTACTAACCGAAAAACCGGTATTATATGTCGCCAATGTGGATGAAGCCTCCATGCATACCGGCAACAAATTTTCTGAATCTTTGAAAGAAGCTGTGAAAGACGAGCAGGCGGAGGTGATCATCATGAATAACTCCATCGAAGAACAAATCTCTGGTATGGAAGATCCTGCGGATAAAGAACTCTTTATGCAGGAATACGGGATGCGGGAACCAGCTTTAGACCGGCTCATTCATTCAGCGTATAAATTACTAAACCTTTTTACGTATTTCACGGCCGGTGTGCAGGAAGTGAGGGCCTGGACGATTCATGCCGGCTGGAAAGCGCCGCAAGCAGCCGGCGTAATTCATACTGATTTTGAAAAAGGGTTTATTAAAGCCGAAGTAATCAGCTACGAAGATTACGTACAATACGGATCCGAAGCTGCCTGCCGCGAAGCCGGAAAACTCCGCATTGAAGGAAAAGAATATGTAGTAAAGGATGGCGACGTGATGCACTTCCGGTTTAATGTTTAATACAAGGCACGCAATTATTTCATATTAGAATAATGCCGTCAGTGATGCCCGGCCGATATGAACTGTACGTGCAGAACCGGGTTTGCGGCCGTCATATTGGAAATTCAACTCTAGGTTATTAAGCAGTCGCTTGGTAAAGGTTAATGACCAGATGTAGTTTTTTCCTGGCAATAATCCATCCAGCATCACATAACTCACCGTTGTATTGGCAGGATAGTTATAACTGATATTGTTGAATGTAAACTTGGCATTAATTGAGCTGGTCTGCAGCACATTGTATTTTGTTTCAAGATTAATCGAATTAGACACAGCTTTTTCACCGCCGTATACAGGTACATTTTTTTTCGAATTCAGGCTATACCCGGCAGAAATTCTGAAGGTAGTACCGCTGATGAGTTCCATTTTGGGTTCCAGCGTGTAAATATTTATTTCATAATTCCTGTTGCCAAATGCCGGTGTGAAAAGCGCCAGCAAGCCTTTCCTGTTATTCATGGTAAAGGTAAACGAGCGGCTCAGGTTCCAGCGAAACTTCATCGTCCAGTCGTTTTGCTTTCGGCTCTCATAACCATAGGTCAGCAATGACTTACCTCCGCTACGCAGGTTGCTGAGGTCAATTCCCCATTTGCTGCTGTAGCGGTTAAATGACAGTGTATTCAGCAAGGTCGTACTCAGGGTAATCAGTGCCGTATCATTCAGCCCGTATTTAAATGGATTAAATTCAAAATCGCCCTTTGCCAATGACTTTTTATTTACCTGCATCGAGCTTTGCAAACTAAATAAGGAAACAAGTTTTTTTATGCCATGCAAATCAGGTGCATTCAAAACGACATGCGGATTCAGGTTCAGGCTATAGTTAAATGTTGTATAGTTGGCTTTGATAAAAATATTCGTGGGTGTATAAATGCGGATATATTTAGCCTGGTCCTGAAAAGCAGCCAGCTCAAACTCGTTTAATGATTGTACGCCGTTGCTGTCATAGTCATTCCAAACATACTGGCCCTGGCCAGCAGGCACTTCCAGGTACGCATAATCGCGTTGTTGTTCCTGCCCCGCTCCCACTTCGTACAATACATTTCCTGTTACCAGTCCCTTCCATTCGTTTACTACATATTCTGCACGCCCCAATACTGTTTTGTCTGATTTTTGAGTAGGCGTTACGGTAGTATCCGCCTTAAGGCTGCGGAAAGTTGCGTCTACTGTAAACTGGTGACGGGGATTATTCAGCAATTCTGTTTTCAGGTTCAGGTTCATACTCCGGTCACCTTTCACGAGGTTTTTCCCAATTGGATATTTATCTGTTCGTGTATAAAAGGTAAGGCCATACTTATTTCGTTTCGCTTCGTCTGATCGTATATAAACGGAATAGGTATCAAAATAAAAGGTGTTGGCAGTAAGTGTGTCTGCATTTTTATCCGTTGCTTTATTTTGCTGCACAGCGTAGTTAAAGCCAATTTTATAATTATTCCATTTTTTAAATTGTTTCGAGAGATCAATGACCGGGCGCAAGAATGCACCCTTTTGATATTGCGTCGCGAAACTAGTTATGGAAAACTGGTTATTCAGTTGCCACCCTTTCCAGTTGGCACGATGAACAACAGCGTTTTGAAAACCATTGTAGCTGTCGCTCCGGTTATAATTTACAAACTGGTAGGAAAAAGATTGATTATTCCTGTCCTGCAAGCCTGCCGTCGCTTTAAAAATATTTTCAGTTACCGGTGCTGTAATCAACGGGAGGCCCCAGTCGCGGGAAAATTCCACGTTACGGATACGTTCCAGCGGTTTGAATTTTGCCTGCACATATTCATAATCTAATCCAGTGGTAAGTTTTAACTGGCTTCTTGTATGCAGGTCTTTATTATTGCTGAGTTGAAATTTAGTCGCATAGCCCTTATGGTTATTATCGTCCAATGCAGAAAAGGTATTCGGATCATAATCGCTCATTGCTACTTCTGTTTTCAGCAATGTGTTCTTTGTAATGGCGTAGTCGATACCAAAGTTCAGTATCTGTTGTTTTTTAGGCGTTACCAAAATACTTACAGGTTCGTATTGCCCCTGTTTTACCCCGTTTACGGGTGGTACAAATTTGTACACTTTCCCGTTTGCACCGTTAAAATCAGGCACATAATTACCATTACCAAAACCGACATCTGAAAAGGAGAGTGTATACTTCGCCACTGCCGGATCGGTGGAATACTGGTAAAAAGAATCCGTACCGTTATTGTAATACAGTTTTTCATATAACACCTTACTGGCCGAAAAGGTATCAAGCGCTGCGGTTGGATATAAAGCGTTTTGAATACTGTCGCCCAGCCCGGATAAAAATTGTTTCTGCCGGGTATCAAGCACCTGGTTAATCTGAGAGTTTTTAGCGTCACTGTTGGTAAATGCGCCAATCCGGATTTTCAGTTTTTTCCCTATGGCAAGTTCCTGTGACAGGTACAGGTTGGCATTTAAAAAATTCCGGTCGGCATATTCAAACTCCACCTGTATGCGGCTGTCTTTGGTAATCATGCGCTTAGGCGTAAACGTGATTTCTGCAGTATTGTAATTAATCACATAATCCTGATCTTCGCCCCGTTGCAGCAACTGGCCGTCCACATAAACTCTTTCGGTACCTGCCAGCACTATAAAAAAAAGTTCATTATTGGCGCCGGTCAATTTATAAGGGCCCTGGTTACCTTCCAGCCCTTCGAATACGTTCCGGTTGAATTTTCCTTTCGCCACCGAGCCGCTTACCAGGGTACTGGACGTAAGTGACGGAGAAATTTTATTGGTTGTTTGAAATGATATACCCTGCAAGCGCTTATAAAAATTGAGGAAATAACTTTTGTTTTGTCGTAAGTCAATATCCCCGAGATTCAGTTGCCATCCGTTTTTTCTGAATTGCAGGTACACCTGGTCAAATTCGTTGAGTTGCTGCGTATTTCCGTCAGGCTGAATCGGAATATTATTATCTGTGATAGCAGCTTGCACCTCAATGCTATCTCCCAGCATGCCTTCCAGTTGCAGGTTGAGTGTGGAATTTACCACAGCATCCTGACTATTCCCAAATGAAATTTGCCTGCCAAAACTTCCGCTTGCCCGTAAAGTGCCAAAATCAAATACGCCTTTATTTTGTTCGGATGGTTGCTCACTATATTCATAAGGCGCCAGGTAATCACGGTTGATAACACTATCAAAATTGATGCGCTGGGCAACAGGGTTGAGCTTATACGAAAACACCCGGTATCGAATTGTCACGGTATCGGTCATGGGCTGATGAATCCAGTGTAAAACGGCATGTATAAAGTCAAGCCGGTAACAGGAATCGGGTACATGCAACACGGTAAATGTATTGGGGATAATGCTCAGCGTATCAATCTGCAGGCTGTCGCCCCTGAGCACCAACTTTTTTTCCCGGTAATTGGACTTTGTAAGATTATTGGAAGGCTGTTCCTGCGCCTGGCTTTGTACAATGAGCAGCGATAAAAAAATCAGCAGTACTATTCTTCCTAAAATATTCAAAAGCAGCAGGTTTACACCCAAAATCGTAAAAAGGAGCTGTTTTATTGTTTGAAAATTATCAACGGCTGTTAATTGGTTTATCCAGTTATTTAAAATAGTAGCCAGAAAACATCAAAAGCGTGATGTAATGCTCCAAACTCCAGCCGCTTTTCAAACCTGTTTGTGGTCAATCTTAAACGCTCATGTGATAGCGTCCAGTTGTTGTATTAGTATAATTCATATGTGAATGCAACTGTGCATAAATCTTTTTCTCAGTGCAGCGTTTTTTTTCTGGAATTTGCCTATGTTTATGCAATATTTTGCGGTTTTTTGCTGGATTTGGTAGCAAACCATACAAACTAACGATGCTTAAACAGGAACGCCAGTCATATATTCTTCACCAGGTAAACCTTCATAACAAGGTACTCTCCTCTACTTTAAGTGAGGACATGAAGGTATCGGAAGACACCGTCAGGCGAGACCTGCAGGAACTGGCCGACCAAGGGAAAATTATAAAGGTTCATGGCGGGGCACTTTCCCAATCGTTTCATTACAGCAGCAGCCCGTCCGCTAATATTTATTCGCAGACGCAGAAAAATAGTATCGCCCGAAAAGTGATGCAACTAATCCATGACGGTATGTTTATTCTCACTTCTGGCGGTACCACCATTGCCGAGCTGGCCAGGATCTTACCGCCGGGATTAAAAGCCACTTTTATTTCCGGCAGTCTGCCAGTGGTGCTGGAATATTCCAATCATCCGAACATTGACGTGATTGTAATTGGCGATAAGGTGTCAAAAAATTCGAAAATCACGGTGGGAGCAGATGCGATAGCCAAAATCCGGCAGTTCAGCGCTGATCTATGCATAATGGGTGTTAACTCTATTGATATAGAACATGGCATTACGGATAATGACTGGGAAGTGGTACAAATTAAGAAAGCAATGATAGAGTCATCTAAGAAAACTGTTTGCTTGACGATAGCAGAAAAAATTAATTCGCATCAGCCGATACAGGTATGCCCGCTGAAAGAAATAGACACGCTGGTCACAGAACTATCGCCCGATGATCCGTTGCTGGCGCCATATAGAAAAACGGGTATAAATATTTTATAATCAACCATACAATGCGTTTTTAAAACCAACATCTAAAGAAACGATTAAACTGTTTAAAGAATCAAAAACAACTATTATGAGAAAAAAGTATGTGATTCACTTTCTCACGGTACTGTTGCTTGGTTTATCCCTGGTGGGATATTCGCAGGAAAAAACCGTAACAGGTGAAGTAACCGGCGAAAACAACACGCCGCTCGGAGGGGTTACCGTAACTGTAACCGAAACAAATAGAACGACCCAAACAAATGCTGATGGCAAGTTTGTAATTTCTGCGAGTGTTGGGCAAACACTCCATTTTACACACGTAGGCTATGCTCCGCAAGATTATTTGGTGAGTCAGGACAATGCGATTTCTATTCAAATGACAGTAGCCACCGGAACACTTGAAGATGTTGTAGTGGTAGGTTATGGCACACAGAAAAAAGCAAATTTGACCGGTGCCGTAACTACCGTAGATGTGGAAAAAACATTTGGTAGTAAACCCATTAACGATCCAACAAGAGCCTTGCAGGGTGTCGTTCCTGGCCTAACGATCACTTATGGTAATGGAGGTTTAACAACCGGCGCAGCAGTAAACATACGTGGTGTAGGATCTATAAATGGTTCAGGCAGGCCATTGATTTTGGTGGATAATGTAGAAACATCTGATTTATCCATCATCAACCCAAATGATATTGAAAGTATTTCTGTCTTAAAAGATGCTGCTTCTACCTCCATTTATGGTGCAAGGGCTGCTTTTGGAGTTGTTTTAATTAAAACTAAATCGGGCAAAAAAAATCAAAAAACATCGATATCATATAATAATTATTTTGCGTGGAGTAAGCCTACTATTCTTCCCAACTTTTCTGACCCGGTTCCAGAATTACAGGCGCTTTATGATGCTTCACAAAGATCCGGAATCACGTCTCCTGAAATTTTTGGTATGCAATTACTGAAATTAAAGGACGGTATTGCAAACTGGGAAAACAACTACGCCTCTACTAATACGGGATCAGAAATGATAGAAGGTCAGGATTTTGAATTTGCACCTGATGGCAGAGTATATTTCTATAAAGTTTGGGATCCCAAAGAAGTGATGTTAAAAGACTATACCCAATCCCAAATGCATAATATCAAAATCCAAGGGGGGGGAAATAATGTTGGTTATTATATGTCATTCGGATACAGCAATGATGGTGGCATTTTGAAATTGAATCCGGATAATGTTAAGAAATATAATATTACCGGTGCAATCAATGCCAGCCCCACAAAATGGCTGGATGTAGATTTAAAAATGCTGTATAGAAACTTTGACTATGATTATCCGTATGCTTACCAGGATTATTGGTACTATTTCTGGCGTTGGGGGGCTTATTTCCCTTATGGTACCTGGAACGGACATTATTTCCGCCACACCCCTGCTTACATGGCTGACGCAAATTCTAATAGTGTAATAGATAATTATCAAAGAGTTGATATTGGTGCCACGCTTAAAATCAATAAGCACTTGAATGTAAGAGCCGATTATACAATTGGTCGTGATAATGCGCTCCGCCACGAAGTTGGAGGACCTATTATGGCGTGGGACTTCTGGTCTGCGGGTGTTCCACCGAAATTAGCTAATATCGCTTCTGCATCTCAGGATGTGGCTTCATATACCAACGGAAGATATTTAACTAATACTTTTAACACCTACGCTACATATGAAAATAGTTTTGGTGATCACAATTTAAAAGTGATTGCTGGTATTAATGCCGAGGATTATGAGGGCTTTAATATTGCAGCTGCCAAGAAAGGTTTACTTGATCCAGATAAAGGAGAATTAGGCTTGACCTATGGTGATCCAACAGTTAGCAATACGCATGGCCTAAGTGCTTATGCTGGCTATTTTGGCAGAATCAATTACAACTACAAAGGAAAATACTTGCTGGAAGTTAATGGACGATATGATGGTGCATCATCATTTTCCCCCAGGGATCGATGGGCATTCTTTCCATCGGCATCTGTTGGATATCGACTCAGCCAGGAAAATTTCATGCAATTCATAAAACCAGTGGTGACAGATTGGAAAATCAGGGCATCGCTGGGCAAATTGGGAAATCAGGACGTTGGTGGCAACAGGTATCTTGCCCTAATGAGCAGTGGTACCGCCAGCTGGGTTAATGGAACGGCATTAGCACAAACTATTCGTCAACCTGTTTCTGTTCCGGAAGCACTTACATGGGAATCTGTAAAAACCCTTGATATCGGTACCGACATCAGGCTTTTCAAAAATCATATTGGTGCATCATTCGACTGGTATGATCGGACCACACAAGGAATGCTGGCCAGCACCAGTGTACCGGCAACGTTTGGAACCGGTGGTCCTGTCAACAACTCAGGCGATTTCCGTACAAGAGGCTGGGAACTTGCCCTTGATGCAAATTATGGTTTTGGCAAAGATCTTCAGGTATACGGAACATTCACACTTGCAGATAACAAAACTGTATTTACCAAATGGGATAATCCTTCCATGCTGATCATGCAGAATTATGTAGGGAAAACCTATGGCGAAATATGGGGCTTTGAAACAGACCGGTATTTTACGTCTGACGAAGATGTTCAAAAATCACCTAGTCAAACTACTATACAAAACGGAAACTTCATTTATGGACCTGGTGATGTAAAGTATAAGGACTTAAATAATGATGGCAAAATTGATGGTGGTAAAATGACATTGGCAGATCATGGTGATTTAAAAGTTATTGGCAATACACAACCTCGCTATCAATACAGTTTCCGCTTAGGCGGGTCTTATAAAGGTTTCGATATCGATATCTTCCTGCAAGGTGTAGGTAAACGCCAGTTCTGGGGGCTTGGTAATATTGCAATTCCACTTTACCAGGGTTCGGATATTTTATATGCGAATCAACTGGATTTCTGGACGCCAGATAACCCCAATGCCTACTATCCCCGTCCTTATATTGGTAACAACCAAACAAAACTTCCTGGAATGCCAACAAGCGGAAATAACTTTTATCCTCAAACAAAATATATTCAGAATCTGGCTTATTGCAGGCTGAAAAATATTGCTATTGGTTACAGCCTGCCGCAGAGCCTGATTGGAAAGTACAAAATTCAAAATTTGAGGATATATGTAAGTGGTGAAAACCTGGGTGAAATCTCAAATGTTGGCGTACCGCTGGATCCGGAAATTACAGATGGTGGTTTGAACTTCTTAGGAAGAACATTCCCTTTCCAACGGATGTATTCTTTTGGTATCCAGGTAACTTATTAATCATTTTTCAAAATACTTGTGAATCATGAAATCGATTAAATCATTTTTATTCATAATGGCTCTTTGCATATTTAGCGCCTCTTGTTCAAAATATGTGGAGAAAGATGTTCCGGATCAGTTTACCGATCCCTCATTCTGGTCTGGTGAAGACAATGTAAAAGCCTATAGTTGGGAATTTTACAACTTGTTCACCGGTTTTGGTACTGGTACAACAGGAGATTTCTATTTCAGTACTTTTACTGACGACCAAGCTTCACCAGGTTTTCAAAACTATGCTGTCTCGGCTCCTACAACATCAAGTGCATGGAACTGGACATATATCAGAAAAGCCAATATCATGCTCGAGCGGATTGACCAGGTTCCCATGAGTGATGAAGCTAAAAATCACTGGAAGGGTGTGGCCCGTTTTTTCAGAGCCTACGATTATTTTAACAAAGTAAAGGCATTTGGTGATGTACCCTGGATTGGTAAATCGCTTGATATTTCCGAAACAGATAAAATTTACAAACCACGTGATCCAAGAGCTCTGGTAATGGATAGCATTATGGCAGACATTGATTTTGCCGTCAATAATCTTCGTACCACTACTGATAATACAGTAGGTAAAAATGTAGCGCTTGCATTGAAATCGCGTATTGGACTTTATGAAGGTTCTTACCGAAAATATCATACAGAGTTAAATCTGCCGGATGCTGATAAGTTTCTTCAGGCATCCAAAGAAGCAAGTGAACAATTAATGAATGCCGGATATATACTTGATGCAAATTATCGTACGGTTTACAGTTCAATGGATCTTGCGGGCAATAAAGAGGTAATTCTATATAAAAAATATCTGGCTGGAGTTCTGACACATTCTGTTATTGGCTACACCAATAGTACAACGCAAATGAGCGGTTTAACAAAATCAGCAGTTGAATCGTACGTAATGACAGATGGATTACCCATTGGTCAATCACCTTTATACCAGGGAGATAATTCAATTCAGGATATTCGAGCCAACCGTGATGGCAGATTATTGCTTACAATAGATACCGCTCTTATGTATAATGGACATCTTGTCAATGGAATGAGTGCCAGTACAGGCTACCGGCCTACCAAATTTTTACAGCCGGCCTCCAACCAGCTTGCTCCTTACAATGAGACAGACGCTCCTATCTTTTGGCTTCCGGAAATTTTATTGAATTACGCTGAAGCCAGCACAATATTGCAGGATATGGGATTGTATAATGTCACGCAGGACGATTTGGATAAAAGCGTGAATCTTTTAAGAGTTCGAGCAGGTGTTGCAAGTCTGGAAATTGTTGGCGGCAATGTTTTAGCCAGTGGTGTAATTATCAATGATCCTAAACGCGATGCAGACGTACCCTCTTTAACCTGGGAAATTCGACGTGAAAGAAGAGTAGAGTTAATGATGGATGGATTCAGATACGATGATTTAATGCGCTGGAAAAAAGGCCCCTATATGGACTATACTTTGAATGCCGATGCATATCTTGGTGCAAAAGTTCCATCAAATGGAAGTGTAACGTTAAATCCTGATGGTTATATTGTTCCTTACAGCGCTAGCAATATTGCGAAGCGGGTATTTATTGATCCCAAACACTATTTATCACCTATACCAACTGGTCAAATTTCTTTATACCCAGACGGGACATTAACACAAAACCCAGGCTGGGAATAAACTGGCAAGCAGTTAGTTCTTAGATTTCTTACTTAAATCGGAAGCCTTCTTTGGCTTCCGATTTTCTATAAACCTGATTGAATAATGAAGCAACTACAGATACTTTTTTTAGTTTTATTAACATCCACAGTTGTTTTATCACAAAATAATAAACTTGTGTTTGTTCATTTAACAGATACGCATGTGGGCAGCAGCACTGGCGCAGATGATTTACGCAGAACCGTATCTGATATTAATCAAACAGACAGTATACAGTTTGTAATTATCTCAGGTGATGTTACAGAGTTTGGTGCAGACGCAGAAATAAAACTTGCTAAACAAATTCTTGACAGTTTAAATAAACCATGGTATATCATTCCCGGAAATCATGATTGCAACTGGTCTGAAAGTGGAGGTAACACATTCAAAAAGGTCTTTGGTAGTGAAACTTTCGCTTTTGAAAAAGGCGGCTATTATTTTCTTGGTACCAATTGCGGCCCTAATATGCGTATGGGACCAGGACAGATACCTCGTGAAAATATTATTTGGCTGGACTCAACATTAAAAACTATTCCGGATAATGCCCCCATCATTTTTGTAAACCACTATCCGCAGGATTCTTCACTCAATAACTGGTACGAAGCAATTGATCGGCTAAAACAAAAAAATATTCAGCTAATTCTTTGCGGGCACGGCCATAGCAATCACAAACTGAATTTTGAAGGAATTCCGGCAGTGATGGGACGCTCTAATTTGCGTGCAAAAAAACCAACAGGCGGCTATAATATAGTAACAATCGAAAATGATATTGTTACATACAGAGAGAGGACTACCGGAATTATTACAAAACCCGCATGGCTTACGCTGAATTTAAAAAGCATGGACTTTACAAACGAGACAGCTATATTTCCTCGTCCTTCTTATGAAATCAATTCTACCTATAATTTTGTAAAGGAAAAGTGGAACTACCAGGATAACAGCGATATTGGTTCTGGAGCTGCCGTTAGTGGAAAACTCATTTTCACCAGTAATACACAGGGTGAGATCGTTGCTTTAAACAAAAAGTCTGGAAAGCCTGTTTGGAAATTTAAAACGAACGGAAAGATTTATTCAACACCTGCTGTAAAAGAAGGTATTGTAATTACTGGCTCATCCGACAGCTATATCTACGCACTTCGCGCAAAAACGGGTAAGTTATACTGGAAAATCAAAACAGAAAAAGCAGTATTGGGAAATCCGGTCATTGACAGAAATACAGTTTACATTGGTTCATCAGATGGTCATTTCAGGGCAATTGACCTGAAAACAGGCCAGCTAAAGTGGGATTTTAACGAGGTGAAAGGATTTGTTATTACTCGTCCGCTTATTTATGCAAATAAAGTTTATTTCGGATGCTGGAACAATGATTTTTACTGCCTAGAGGAAAGCAGCGGATCTTTATTATGGAAATGGAATAACGGAAGCAGTAACAGGATGTACTCGCCGGCTGCTTGCTTTCCGGTTGCAACGCATAACCGTATTTTTATTGTAGCGCCAGATCGTTTCATGACTGCATTCGACGCAATAACAGGCGAAGTGATTTGGCGAAAACAGATGCAAACCTTACGCGTCAGGGAATCAATGGGCTTATCAACTGACAGTTCTTTAGTATTTGTAAAAACAATGGAAGGTAATGTGTATGGCATTTCTACAACAGCAAATGATATGGAACCAGCCTGGGAAACTGCGGCTTCGCTTGGCTATGAAATTTGCCCGACAGCTATAATTCAAAGCAATAATATTGTTTTTGTGCCAACAGAATCTGGAAAAGTTGTTGCTATAAACAGGAAGACTGGCAGAATTGTGTGGGAACATAAATCTTCCAATGCTTTAGTGACGAACCTTCTACCTTTAAAAAACAACAGTTTAATTGTAACTACAATGGATGGAAAAATAACTTTATTACATTATTGATTGAAAAATATTTAGTATGCCGACTCCTGTTTTTTAATAAAGAGAAAAGAGATAGCTGAAAATATCAGCTATCTCTTTTCTATCCAAAAAGAATTTACTTATTTATCGCTTGTCAGTCCGGCTGCTATAAATTCCTGGTTCAGGCGGGAGATATTCGTAACGGATATTTCTTTGGGACAAACAGCCTCGCAAGCCTGCGTAAAGGTGCAACTGCCAAATCCTTCTTTATCCATTTGCGCAATCATATTCAAAACCCTGGTTTTCCGTTCGGGGTCACCTTGGGGCAGCAACGCCAGGTGCGATACTTTCGCGGAAACAAACAGCATGGCAGATGAATTTTTACAGGCTGCCACACAAGCACCACAACCAATACAGGCAGCTGCGGAAAAGGCTTTATCTGCATGATCTTTTTCAATTGGAATGGCGTTACCATCTACAGCATTTCCTGTATTGACAGAAATGTACCCGCCGGCCTGTATAATGCGGTCGAAAGCACTACGGTCCACCATCAAATCTTTGATTACCGGAAAGGCATTGGCTCGCCAGGGTTCCACCACAATCGTGTCACCATCTTTAAAAGCACGCATATGCAGCTGGCAGGTGGTGGTACCGTGCCAGGGGCCATGCGGCCGGCCATTGATATACATCGAACACATACCACAAATACCTTCGCGGCAATCGTGATCAAATGCAATAGGTTCTTTTCCTTCCCTGACCAGTTTTTCGTTCAGCACATCAAACATTTCCAGAAAGGACATTTCTGATGATATATCAGCAACCTGGAATGTTTCAAACCGTCCCCTTTCTTCACAGTTTTTTTGCCTC
The DNA here is from genome assembly GCA_035760665.1 of Chitinophagaceae bacterium. GTDB lineage: Bacteria > Bacteroidota > Bacteroidia > Chitinophagales > Chitinophagaceae > DASTSN01. The sequence goes on from DASTSN010000107.1 coordinate 21,497, forward strand.
CACACTTTTAATGTCAGATTCATTGTATAATGCTCCATAGAAACCACTTGTAATTTTCCTGGTTAATAAACAGATTATTTGTATGAGCGCTGTGTTGGTTTTACAACTTCATAATTCAGTTCTTCTTTATGAAGTTCCCATTGGTGATCACCTTTAAATTCCCAGGCGGCTACGTACATATATTTATCATCCTGCCGCAAAGCTTCTCCGTCTTCTGTCTGATATTCTTCCCGGAAATGGCCACCGCAACTTTCATTACGGTGCAGCGCATCCACACACATCAGTTCGCCCAGCTCAAGAAAGTCGGCAACCCGATTGGCTTTATCCAGTTCAGGATTCATTTCGTTTATGGCTCCGGGAACTTTCACATCTTTCCAAAACTCCTGTTTCAGTTGCTGAATTTCCTGAATGGCTTCCCGTAATCCCTGCTCATTTCTGGCCATTCCACATTTATCCCACATGATTTTACCCAGCCTTTTATGGAAACTTTCAACCGATTGCGATCCATTGATATTCATCAGTGTGCTAATGCGGTCTGATACATTCTTTTCTGCTTCAGCAAACGCCGGATGATCGGTAGGTATAGCTGGCGTACGAATTTCATCGGCCAGGTAATTACCAATTGTGTAGGGTATTACAAAATACCCATCGGCTAATCCCTGCATCAGAGCAGATGCCCCCAGCCTGTTGGCACCATGATCACTGAAATTGGCTTCTCCCAGTGCGTACAACCCGGGAATGGTAGTCATTAATTCATAATCCACCCACAAGCCGCCCATAGTATAATGTACAGCAGGATAAATCCGCATAGGCACTTCATACGGATTTTCCCCGGTAATCTTTTCATACATATCAAAGAGATTACCATATTTTTCTTTTACAACTTCTTTACCCATTTTTACAATGGTTGCCTCATCGGCTTCATCCAGACCGTGCTTGCCGGCTTCAATTTTACCATATCGTTTTATGGCATCGGCATAATCAAGGTAAACGGCTTGCTTAGAGGATCCAACACCATAGCCGGCATCACATCTTTCTTTTGCAGCCCTGGAAGCCACGTCACGCGGTACCAGGTTGCCAAATGCCGGGTAACGCCTTTCGAGATAATAGTCCCGTTCTGCTTCTGGTATTTCATTGGGGCGTCTGGAATCAGCTTTTTGTTTTGGCACCCAGATGCGGCCATCATTCCGCAAGGATTCCGACATCAACGTGAGTTTACTCTGATGGTCGCCGGTAACCGGTATACAGGTTGGGTGAATTTGGGTAAAACAAGGATTGCCAAACAAAGCCCCTTTTTTATGTGCTTTCCAGGCAGCTGTTACGTTGCTGCCCATGGCATTGGTAGATAAGTAAAAAACATTACCATATCCCCCGCTGCATAGCAGCACGGCATGACCAAAATGACGTTCCAGTTTTCCAGTTACAAGATCTCGTACGATGATACCCCTCGCCTTTCCGTCTATCACCACCACATCCAGCATTTCATGGCGGGTGTACATTTTTACATTGCCCAGGGCTACCTGGCGTTCCAATGCCTGGTAAGCGCCGATCAGCAGTTGCTGGCCCGTTTGACCGGCAGCATAAAAAGTACGTTGTACCTGTACACCACCAAATGATCGGTTACTCAGCAGTCCGCCATACTCACGGGCAAAAGGCACACCCTGTGCTACGCATTGATCAATTATATTGGCGCTCACTTCGGCCAGGCGATGCACATTGGCTTCCCTGGAACGATAGTCGCCCCCTTTGATTGTATCATAAAACAGGCGGAAGGTACTGTCGCCGTCGTTCTGGTAGTTTTTAGCAGCATTAATACCGCCTTGTGCCGCGATGGAGTGTGCACGGCGTGGAGAATCCTGGAAACAAAAGGACTTTACTTTATATCCCAATTCTGCAAGGGAGGCCGCTGCAGACGCACCAGCCAGGCCTGTTCCAACGATAATGACTTCGAGTTTACGTTTATTCGCCGGGTTAACGAGTTTACAGTGCCCTTTATAATCTGTCCACTTTTGGTCGAGCGGTCCTGCAGGAATTTTTGAATTGAGCATATCAGAAATTTAAAACCAAGTTTTCAGTAATTACTATTCTCTTCTTTTGCACAAAATCCTTTACCGCAATATTATATGCATTATACCCATCCCAGGTACATGCTTACAGGCATCATGGCAAAGGCAAGTGGGATAATAATGGAAAACCCAATGCCAATAGTATTAACCATTGCCAGGTATCGGCTGTTATGCAGGCCCAGGGTTCTGAAAGCACTTTGAAAACCGTGCATCAGGTGCCAGGAAAGAGAGAAACAGGCCAGCACGTATACAATCACGACCCATGGTTGCTGAAAGGTAACTTTCATCAGGTTAAACATATTGTGCACTTCTTTCCCGTCTATCATCACTTCGTTTACACCTGTAAAACGCGAAGGTATCCAGAATTGTTTCCAGTGAATGATAAAAAATAACAGCAGGATTGTTCCCAGCAAACCCATGCTGCGGCTGTACCATTTACTGCCACGGTCACCAAGTTTTACCTGGTATCCAACTTTTCTTTTCGAACGATTTGAAAACTCCAGCGCATAGCCCTGGATGATGTGAATGAAAATGCCAATAAACAAACCTACCTCTAGAATACGGATCACAACGGTAGACCCCATAAAATGAGCGGCTTTGTTAAACATAATACCGCCATCATTAGCCCAGATACAGGCATTGATTCCAGCATGTACTACAAGGAAAGAAATCAAAAACAAACCGGTCAAACCCATAACT
>DASTSN010000108.1:0-68858 GCA_035760665.1 Chitinophagaceae bacterium
GCTTTCCAATGGTAATTTTGTGGTACTAAGCTATTATTGGGATAATGGTACGGCCACCGATGCCGGTGCCGTAACCTGGGTTAATGGCAGCACCGGGCTTAATGCTGTGGTAAGCAGCAGCAACTCATTAGTCGGCAGCACTGCCTCCGACCAGGTTGGCAATGGAAGTATAATAACGCTTTCCAATGGTAATTTTGTGGTAAGAAGTCCTGATTGGGATAATGGTACGATCACCAATACTGGTGCGGTCACCTGGGTTAATGGCACTACCGGCATTACCGGAGTAATCAGCAGCAGCAATTCATTAGTCGGCAGCACGGCCAATGATTATGTTGGCAATGGCGGTATAACAATACTTTCCAATGGGAATTATGTGGTAACAAGTTCTTCTTGGGATAATGGTGCTATTATCGATGCCGGAGCAGTTACCTGGGGTAATGGCGCTACCGGTATTACTGGGGTAGTGAGCAGCAGTAATTCATTGGTCGGCAGCACAGCCTCCGACCAGGTTGGCAATGGCGGTATAACCGCACTTTCCAATGGTAATTATGTGGTAACAAGTTATTATTGGGATAATGGTACCATTACTGATGCCGGAGCAGCAACCTGGGGCAATGGTACTACGGGTATTACCGGGGTAATCAGCAGCAGCAATTCATTAGTCGGCAGCACGGCCAATGACAGGGTAGGCGTTGGCGGTGCAACAGCCCTTTCCAATGGTAATTATGTGGTAAGAAGTCATTTATGGGGTAATGGTGCCATCATTGATGCTGGAGCAGTTACTTGGGGCAATGGTACTACCGGTATTACCGGAACAATCAACAGCAGTAATTCATTAGTGGGAAGCACTGCCTACGAACGGGTAGGTATTGGAGGTATAACAGCTCTTTCCAATGGTAATTTTGTAGTAAGCAGCTATTATTGGGATAATGGTACGGCCACCGATGCCGGTGCGGTAACCTGGGGTAATGGCAGCACCGGCCTCACCGGGGTAGTCAGCAGCGGTAATTCATTAGTTGGCAGCACTACCAACGAGCAGGTAGGTAGATTTGGTATCACGATACTCTCAAACGGTAATTACATTATAAGAAGTCCCTATTGGCATAATGGTGCCATCACTAATGCCGGTGCCGTTACCTGGGGGAACGGTACTACCGGCATTACCGGCGTAATCAGCAGCAGTAATTCATTAGTAGGCAGCACGGCCTACGACCAGGTGGGCGATGGAGGTATAACAGCCCTTTCCAATGGTAATTATATAGTAATATCGACAGCTTGGGATAATGGCGCCATTATTGATGCCGGTGCAGTCACCTGGGGCAATGGCGCTACAGGCATTACCGGTGTCATCAGCAGCAGTAATTCATTAGTAGGCAGCACTACCTCCGACCAAGTAGGCACTAGAGTAACAGCCCTTTCCAATGGTAATTATGTGGTAGCCAGTTTTAATTGGGACAATGGTACCGCCACCAATGCCGGAGCAGTCACCTGGGGCAATGGTACTACCGGCATTACCGGGGTAGTCAGCAGCAGTAATTCATTAGTAGGCAGCACGGCCAACGACCAGGTGGGCGGTATTACCGTTCTTTCCAATGGTAATTATGTGGTAACTAGTCCCAATTGGGATAATGGTACCATTATTAATGCTGGTGCGGTAACCTGGGGTAATGGTACTACCGGTATTACCGGAACAATCAACAGCAGTAATTCATTGGTGGGTAGTACCGCCAACGACAATGTAGGTTATTCGGGTATTTCTACCTTTCCCAATGGTAATTATGTGGTAAAATCGAGAAATTGGGATAATGGTGCGATTACAGATGCCGGTGCTTTAACTTTTGGAGATGGCACCTCCGGCATAGCAGGAGTCATTACCGGCTGTAACAGTGTAGTCGGTAATATTTCAGGCCGAGGATCTTCTTTATCATACCGCTATAACAGTGTTTATGACTATACGGTGGTTGCCAAACCATACGAAAATGCTATTACCATTTATTTGGGATCCGATTATTCGCTCTCCAATACTTTTGACCAGGCAACGGTTACCGTTAGTGGCAGCAACCCGGTGGCTATTGCCACTGCTTCCGGTTGCCGCATTATTGCCACGGTTACGCCGCAGGGCGCCAGCCCTGTAAGCGGTTCTGTAACGGCCAAAACGTGGATTGAATCTGCTGTTCCTACTTATGCCGGTTTACCTTTTGTAGCAAGACATTACGAAATTACTCCTGCCACTAATGCCGCCACCGCCACCGGCAGAGTCACGCTTTATTTTTCACAACAGGAGTTTGATGATTTCAATAATCAACCGGCCAGCACCTTTGACCTGCCCACCGGTCCATCTGATGCAAGCGGCATAGCCAACCTTCGGGTAGCTAAATACAGTGGTACCAGCGGTGACGGTACCGGTTTACCGGGTACGTATAGTTCCGGGGCTGTGGAGCTTAACCCCGCTGATAATGAAATTGTGTGGAATGCCTCTCTCAGTCGCTGGGAAGTGAGTGTGGATGTAACCGGATTTAGCGGCTTCATTATTCAAACAAGCAATAACCCATTACCATTAAAACTTTTATCCTTCACCGGTCAACTGGTCAATACCAATGCCCTGCTCACCTGGAAAACAGATGGGGAAATCAATACCAAAGAATTTATGGTGGAAAGAAGTTTAGATAACACCAGTTTCACTGCCATTGGTACAGTGGCTGCAGAAAACATAGCCGGCATCCACCAGTATAATTATACTGATGTAAATATTGCTTTACGGGGAATACCGGTGGTATATTACCGCCTCAAACAGATGGATATAGACGGGAACTTTACCTACTCGCCAACCGTTGCCATCAACATTAAAAACAGCACAGCAGTTCGTTTGTATCCTAACCCCGCCGCCTCACAAATACAATTAACCATTATAACCGATAGAGGACAATCCGTGAACTGGCAGATAACGGATATGGCTGGCCGCATTCTGCAGCAGGCAGCTGCAAAAATTAACCGGGGGAATAACCTCATCAACATTCATGTGAACCACCTGCCGGCAGGGCTTTATCAGCTCCAGGTACTGGGCGAAACGTTTAATACACAGCAATCGTTTATTAAAGAATAGAGAAAAACTTTTACCTAAGAGCCCGGTATGCATGATGCTACCGGGTTTTTTTATGTGTATGCTTTGAAAATTTAGCAGTTATCTTTTGTATAGCTATTCGGGAACATGAATAAACTACTCCTTTGTAGGTATTGTTGTAAAACAGATTATAAATTATCTTTCAACAAAATACCTTATCACTTTTTAGTGAACGAACTCTATGAGGAGAAATGCAGGAAAACAACAAATAAAAAATCTGTAAACTTTTAAACATGTTCAAAATTTTATTGGGACTATTTTTTTCATTTTTCTTAACCGGTAGCCATCTTATTAAAACAAAGACAAAAGCTCCAAAAATAGAAACCGTAAAATTCATCATAAAAAATAAAATAAAACGAATGGTTTCTGTAGCGGTTAATTTTAAGCCTTATAACAGGAAAACAGATACGGGTGAGGATTGGCAAAAAAAAGCATGGTATTACCTGAAACCCGGCCAATCAATTACCCTGGAAACCAATTATGCGTATTTTTATTTTTATGCAGAATCAATCCCCGATTTTTTTGATAAGAAATTGTATTGGATGGGAGATAAATATTTTACGGTAGGTGGAAAAAATTATGGTTTTAGGGAAATACATGTAGATGCTGATTATAGAGAAACCCTTACATACGATGCTGCTGAGGATTGTTATTTATATCCTCTTGATTTAAGGCGTCACTAAAAGAGCTCTATAAAATAACTCAATACTGAGAGAAGTATTCAAATAGTTAATGCTTCATTTCTGCAGAAGAAAAATATGATTCCGTGTTTAAGTTCCGTTCCCTCCGATATTCCTTTAATGAAATTTCAATTATGGCAATGTGCTTCATCAGAAAGATAAAAAATCATTCTCCCGGATGGTAAGTTTTTTCTGCATGCCTCAGCACATCTTCTTTATAAAATAAAACATCTTTGAACTCCCCTTTGCTGTACATAAGCCCCTGGTCAAAAAAGTGAGGAGAGGCGGGGTCGCCGCTTTCGCCGCCGGCCAATAATGATTTCGCCTTTATCTTTTTGCCAAATTCTACGGCACAGATAAAGCTGTTGCCGTTAACACCATACCGTTTTTCCGTACCGGGGTACGTGCGGCTGGTATAAGACGGGAGCATACCCCACGTCGAAGACACAAACCCAACCGGTATGCTGGGTTTATTGTCATCAAATTTGTTATCAATATCACCGGAAATACGCTGGAAGCGGTTTATCTCTCCCCAGGGTAATTGCCAGCGGCCAAATCGTTTTTGCAAATCAAGAATTGTATGTAAAAGCGGCTGTAATAGTTCATCAGCAGATGTAGTCGCAGCAAACTGCCTGGTTTTTGTTACCTGGTCCGCCTCTTCATCTTCCACCACTTTTGTACGGAAAATGGCAGGCAGTAGTTTTTGTCCCCACTCAACAGCCAGCGTGGTGGCGATCGAGTTTTCGCCACATCGCTCATCCCAGTTTTTTAACACTGCAATGGGGCCGGCCAGCCAAGCATACAGCGAATCGGAGGGTGAAATATTTTTTTCAAATGTATTCACCAGCGCCGGCACCAAAACTTCAAATGCCGCCAGCCGTGTATCGTACCCGGCTTTTATGACTTTTTCAATGCTGTAATCCTTCTTTTCGGATAATACCCGTACAGCATTAATACCTCGAAAATTTTCGCCATCCGGCGCCATAAAAGCTGGAAAGTCTTTTTTTTGCGGACTGTAGGGGCCTGCGCAGGTAAATGGTGTAGAGTTACAATTTTGCAGCCAGCCGTTTGGCGGATTGTATACATGAATCGTTTCATCTACTTTGTACAGACCTGTCCACTCGGTAGCCTTGATGCTACCGTCTACAGGTTTACTCCAGTCATAAGCCGGGTCGCGCTTGGGCATACGGTTACCATGCCAGTAGGCAATGTTCCCGTCAGCGTCTGCATATACAGTGTTATTGGAAATATTACCAAACAAGGCAAGTGTCTTTTTAAAATCATTAAATCCCCTGGCTTTGGTACGCTGCCAGCATTGAATCAGGCCATTCATCAGCCGGTTATCAGCCCGCATGCTCAGGTATTGGCCATTACGTTTGGCCATGATGGGGCCGTGATGGGTAAATAAAGCGTTGATGGTTTTGGTGGCCAGGCCATCTTCTGTTTTGTACCTGATCTCGATTTTCTTTTCTGTTACCGGGCGTTGCTTGTGCTCGTATTCATATACATAGCCGGCGCCGTTACGTGAAATTTTTTCGATATACGAGTCAGCCGCATCGGCATAGCTTGAAGTGTGCATCCAGCCACAATGCTCATTGAATCCCTGGTAAATGAAAAACTGGCCCCAGGTAACAGCACCGTAAGCGTTTAAACCTTCTTCGCTTACCATGTGCACTTCCGGCCTGAAATAAAATGTTACATGCGGGTTGATGTATAAAATTGCATGACCATCGGCTGTTATTTTGGGCGAAAAAGCAAAACCGTTAGATCCGGTCACTTTTTCTTCGGGCAGGACTGGTTTTATTGCAACGGGTGCATCGCCTGAGTAAAAATTCTCCAGTTCCTGCATACTGATATCTGCCGTGCTAATGGCACCGATGCTGCCGTCGGTCCACATCAGCGGGTACCAGGGCTGAAAACGCGACAGCAAGGCCGGTTTTACTGCAGGGTGTTTATAGAGATAATAATTAATGCCGTCAGCAAAGGCATTACACAGTTTTTTCAGCCAGGCGGGTGCACGGTTGTAGTCACGAACAGACGCGGCCGTGTCTATCACCAGGCGGTTCAGCAGATCATCGTACAAAGACGTGGCGCCTTTTATCTCTGCCATCCGCCCCAATTTTTCCACATAATTCATCTCTACCCTGGGAAAATCATCTTCACACTGTGCGTACATCAGGCCAAATACAGCATCAGCATCTGTTTTTCCATAAACGTGCGGAATCCCATAGTTATCCCGGATGATGGTTACTTGCCGGGCCTGTTTTTCCCATCGACTGATTTCTGTTTTTGAAAATGGCTGGGCATCAACGAACAAAGGAAGGAGTAAAAAAATCAATAACTTGTTCATAAGAAAACATTCTACTTATAAAAGGTAAGGTAATAAAATTTTTTACTGTTGAAATGAAATTGTGATCATTGCTCACGGCAATGAGCTACAGACAGAATATTTCTTCTGCGAGAAGAAGACTGTTTCAAAACATTATCCCTTCCATACGTTGTTTTGTCTGTTACTGTCGGGTAGTTTGTTTTCCGGATCAAGTATTACTGATTTCACCGCCTGGTTGGTTGCTATTTGTAGGGTATGAACTGCTCCCTGCAGCCAGGTTTCCACCGGTAATTTTATTTGCTTTACTTGCCCGTCTTGTAAAGAAACCTGTATCGTCAGCGGTAACGCCATTTTTTGCCGATTCACAATCGTAATCAATAGGCCGTTTTTCGGATCATTGTTCTTATACGTTACTGACTGAATTGCTGCATCAAATTGCCAGTTGTTGAAAAACCATTCTTTCCAAAACCAGGAGAGGTCTTCACCAGCTTCATTTTCCATGGTTCTGAAAAAATCATCCGGCGCAGGGTGTTTATAAGCCCAGTGTTCGATGTATTTTTTAAAAGCATAATCAAAACGGTCTTTTCCTAATATTTCTTCCCGCAGTAATACCAGGCCGAAGGCGGGTTTAAAATACACCAATGGGTGCCGGTACTTTTCACTCAGCATATCAGCTCTTGCCATCATGGAAGGTGCGGCGGAATCTTTTAAGAGTGCTATGATTTCATCCGCAGGATTCCCTTTACCCGGCGCATACTCGCCATCCCGTTTGGGAGCGTATTCACCCTTGTTAAATTCGTCGGCAGCATAAACATCTATAAAGGTATTAAACCCTTCATCCATCCAGGCGTAGCGCCGTTCGTTACTACCGACAATCATCGGAAACCAGTTATGACCAATTTCATGTGCTGTCACCCAGTACAGCTCCCCGGCTTTATCATTGATACCGTCGAATACTATCCCGGGGTACTCCATGCCTCCGGCAATCCCGGCCTCATTCACCGCTACCGGGTATGGATATACGAACCATTTTTCAGAAAAGTATTCGATGGATTTTTTTAAATATTCAGTTGCCCGTCCCCACCTGTCTGATCCTGCACTTTCCACCGGGTATACCGACATGGCCAGGGCTTTTTTTCCACCTGGTAAATTAACGCGGGCGGCATCCCACATGTAGGCTTTGGAAGCGCCAAAAGCAACGTCCCGGGTATTGTACATCTTAAAATGCCAGCTGACAGTTCTGGGTGGCAGTATTTTGCCGGCGTCTTTGTTCACTTCTTCTGCAGAACGTATCATCACGGTAGCATCACTTTTTCGGGCAGCAGCCAGCCTTTCACGTTGTTGTTCGGTAAGTACAGCTGCTTCATTTTGTAAAGCGCCGCTGCCCGCAACCAGCATACCTGCGGGTACGGTAACCGTATAGTCAAAGTCTCCGTACTCACAGTAAAATTCACCACTACCTAAAAACGGCAGGGTGTTCCAACCCCGTAAATCATCATACACACACATACGAGCATACCATTGCGCCACTTCAAATATTTTTCCGTTTTTGGTGGCAAATACATCATTTCTGCCGCCAAAAGCTCCAGGTATCTTGTAGCTGTAACTTATGTGAATTGCCATAGCATCTTTTGATGCGAGTGCTTTGGGTAAACGTATCTGCATTCGGGTATCTGTAATGCGATAATCTGCTTTCAGTGTTTGCCCGCTGTATTCAATGGTTACTGACTTGAATTCAAAACCGCTGGTATGGGGTTTTTGCGGATTTTCCAATACCGTGGGAAACCGGGTGTAAAAATTTGAACGGGCATCTTCACGGTATGTGTTTTGATCAAGCTCCAGCCAGAGCGAAGAGAGCGGCCCGGGGCTGTTATTCCTGTAATGAATGGTTTCGGCGCCATCAAGTTTATCAGCCATGGTATCCAGGGAGGCTTGAAGCTGGTAATCGGCCCTGTTTTGCCAATAAGCCGGACCGGGCAAACCGTTGGCTGCACGAAATTTATTGCCGTTTTTGCTGTAAAAATTTTGTGCAAATAAAGCATGCGGATCGAAAACAGAATTACCGGGCTGCGATTGGGCAGTGGTTATAAAGTAACTACCAACTACTGCACAGAGCAGCATGAAAACTTTACAATTCATACGGAACATATTTGTGTAAAGAAGGCAAAGTACTGCATTCTTTCAAGTTTATCGAGCCACAATGAATAAACAGCCGTAAACATGGACTGCTCATCCTACAGCGCCGGTATTTTGTGAGATGATACGGTTTCTTTTTTTATAATAAAAGTAGAGAGGTAAACCACTTAGCGTGCATGTGATACCGGCAATCGCTTGTACAGGCTGCACAAGAATACTGTTGATGACCAGGCACAGCGAAAATACAATCAGAATGACGGGTGCAAACGGATAAGCAATCAGCCTGGCAGTAATTTTGCCTTCTTTTTTCATTTTGATAAGTGCAGATCCAAGTAACATAAAAAAAAGGAATTCCACCACAATAATAATATTGGTCAGCAAATCAAATGTACCCGATACAACCATTATGCAACTCAGGACCATTGAGTACAGCATGGCGATATGCGGTGTTTTATAACGCGGATGAATGCTGGCCGCACGGTTGGGGAAAAACTTCTCTTCTGCCATCCGGAAATAAAGCCTCGGGTACGTTGCAATATTTGCATTCAGGGATCCCAGTATACTGATGATGAGTAAAACCGCAATGAAGCCGGCGCCGGTATTTCCACCAATTATCTTTGCCACCTCCAGGCCAGCTACGCTGTTTTCATCAAGAGATGCCAAGGATTGCACTGGTATCACGTGTATGAAAACGGCATTCAGCAAAACAAAAATGATCATGGAAATACCAATACCTGCAATAATAGCTATGGGTATGTTTTTTTGTGGATGTTTTATTTCTCCACCCATGAAGCCAACACAATACCATCCATCATAAGCCCAGAACGCACTGAGCATGGCTGTAAACAGCCCGTTGGCTAAACTATTGCTGTTAAGATTCGAGGGCACAGGAGTTGTATTTTCCGTTTGTACATGACCGGTATAGAACAGGCCTGCTACGATGAGCAAGAGGATGCCGGCAATTTTAGCAGTCGTTACAATATTATTGAACCGCTCTCCTTTTTTTGTTCCTAAAAAATTAATCCAGCTCAGGAGCAGGATCATTGTAATCGCAAAAATTTTTATACCTCCGTTTGCGAAAGGCTGTAAATAATTTCCAACCGTAACATGCTGCCACTGGTGCAGCGGGTTGGGCAGGGGAATTAACTCATTAAAGGATTCTGACAGGATAAATGCCAGTGCCGCAATACCAGCGCTGCCGATCACTAAAAAGCTGGCCCAGCCATACAAAAATGAAAAGAGGTTGCCAAAGCTGAGCCGAAGGTATTCATAAATGCCCCCGGATTCAGTTGTCAGGCTTGCCAGACCGGCCATGGTAAAAGCGCCGAAAATGGAAATAATACCGGCCAGCACCCAGGCGAGCAGGATATAGTCTTTATCCATCAGGGCAGCTGACATGGGTGCAATCTTTTTGAATGCCCCGGACCCGATAATAAGATTGGCTACAATCAGTAAAGCCGTTACTAAGCCAAGTGACCTGTCCAGCCGCACCGGCGCCGGTGCGTTGTTCGCTCCGGGATTATTGGCGGGCACTAAGGGATTATGCCGGTCACTCATAGAATTTATTATTGCAGTTGCTTGCTGATGTTTCTGTTTTTTAAAATGATATGCAAACCATCTCCGGTCCGGCATAAGTACAAGCCGGTCATCTTAGTAATGATAAAAGGTTATGCAGCCATATTTAAAACATGCATAATACACTAAATATACTCAACTGTGTGGATGTGTTGAAAAATCTCCGGATTTACTGCGAAGCTTATTTCGTATCAAAATCATGTGTTGAAGTGACTAAAATCACTGGCAGCCAGCGGGGCAGAAAATAATTTTACAGCGTCGAATGAAGCAGTTAAATAAAATCAAAAAAATCCTGGTATCCTTATTTGTCTGTATCGCTATGGTAACCGGAATGGTGCAAGTGGTGGATTGGTTTGATAAACATTAAACAATTCCATAGATATGAAAAAGAATATCGGTTTAGCGGATCGTATTATCCGCATTGTAGTGGGTGTGTTGCTGGGGTATTTTTATTTTGGTAATGTCCTGGCTGGGACGGCCGGAATTGTTTCCCTTGCGGCCGGGGCCATACTTATCCTGACAAGCCTGGTAAGTTTTTGCCCATTATATGCAATTTTTGGTTTAAACACCTGTTCTGCAAAAAAAACAGGTACATCGTAGTTGGTTGGTGATAGAAGCACGAGGCGATTCCGAGAGGGGTCGCCTTATTTTTTTTGTAAAAAATCAATGACGGCCCGGGAAAACGCTGCCGTTCCATTAGCTGTGTTGTGTACGCCGGGTACTTCCTGGTATTTTGCCCCGGGGATCAGCGTCATTAACTCTTTGGCTGAACCATTGTCGGTATCCTGGTCGCCGCAAATAAGCAGTACTGGTTTTTTTATTCTGGCCAGTTCTGCTTTAGTGGTGGAGGGCTGCGCCTTTTGCAGGTAAGCCAGCGCCAGCTGGTCAAGCTGTTGCTGCTGCACATATTTCACCATGCTTTCCAGTTCTTTAACCGTATCGCCCATCAGGGCATGGTAAAACAGGATGCGGCGTGGCCATTCAGGATTTGTAAAATCGGCGCCCAAACCTCCCATGACTGCTTTCGTCACCCGCTTATCCAGTACCAGCAGCCGGGACACAATGATGGAGCCCCGGGAATACCCTACGACTTCATATTTTTTTAAATGCAAACGGCTGGCCAGTGCCATAATATCTTTTGCTTCCGCATCCTGCTCGTAGGCTTCGGGGTTGTGTGGTTTATCAGACTGGCCGTTGCCGCGCAGGTCGGGAATAATTACCTTATAACCTTTTTCCAAAAGATCGCTGTACAGCGCTGTTCGTTTCCACGACTGACCGTTCACAATAAAACCATGCACCAGTATTACCGGAGTGCCGTTCCCCTTTACTTCATAATAAATTTTTGTACCGTCGAAAGAGGAAAATACTGAGCCGCTGTCTTTTTGTGCAGTGACCTGCAGGCCGGCCAGGAGGAGCAGCAACGGCAGCAGGCCGGGGCTAAAAATTTTTTTCAGAAGCAAGGATCGCATCGTGTTGATTTGAACGTTATTCACCGGCGCTTTTTTCGCCCACAAACCACTGTTCTTTATTTTTAAACAATACATTAAACGTGGTGAGTGAACCGTAGCAACGGGTGATGTATTGCTGCAGGTTAACTTTTTCTTCGTCGCTCAGTTTTTTGTTACTGTTGATATTTTGCTCCAGCACCCGCAACCTGTCCCGGAGCATGACTATTTTGTGAAAAAAATCTTCGATTGGTATTTCTTTTGGCTTCTGGGTTTTATCAGCCGGTTGCAAAATCATCAGGCCATGTTGCCAGCGGTCGCCCAGTGGTACGCTTTCCGGCACACCGCCCCATAGCCGCAAAATTTTCAGCAGCGATTTTTCGACGTCACTGTGTGTTTCAATTTCTTCCGATACATTTTCCGGTATTATTTCTTCCAGGTTCGGATCTGCTTTATCTATTTCTTTTATGCCGTGGTGAAGAAAGGAAATAAGGTACGTGGCATAGCGGATGCCGACAATGACACCCGGTCCATGCTGTGTGTGTTGCAGCCTGGTACCAATGCCAAGCGTTAATTGCTCCATAAACGAGTTTTATAAGCAAATGTATTGGCATTTCTTTATTTACAGAGGTAATAAAAGGAACAGCAGTAGTAGAAAAACATCATTTGCCGGCTCTGCAGCTCTCTGTCCTAAAATCTGCTTTTACCATTCGCTTTCAACCAGATTACTTCTCTTCCTTTTTGGCATCAGGCCGCAGTGCTTTTTCGGCTTTATACCGTTCAAAGGAGGCCTTAATGAAAGACTGAAAATCATAATCAGACGTGTACAGCGTTATTTCATACGAAGGCCTGTATTGGGTCATAAAACTATCCAGTTCATCCCCGTCAAGCCCCGTCAGCCTGCGAACCAGCGCTTTTGAAAACCGGTGATCAATGAACTTATCCTGTTCCTGCTGCAGCAGCCGCTGCTGGAATTTCTGCATATTCCTGTTCTTGCGAAACTGGAATACCCGTATCAGCTCGTCCACATCAATACCGGCACCTGTGGGGCCAATGCTGGTCAGCGAACTGACGGTAGGTTTGTGGAAGTTGAAGATTTTTTCATATTCAATGCGGTTGCGGATAGAGTCGAGTTTGTAATTGCGCTGCACCACTTTCACCTCTTTTAGTACAGGTATATTCACCTGCAAGGCAATATCGAACTGCGTGAAATCGGCGATTTTTTTTATTGGAAATTTAATAGTCGGCTTATTCAGGTACGAAAACCAGATAGAATCTGTCATTGATACTTCTATTGCATAATGGCCTTCGCTGTTGGTAACTGCACCTTTTCCCGCTGTTGTCAACACGCTGACGGCTTCCAGCGGATAGGTGCGGGAACTGTCGTAAACGGTGCCTTTCAAAACAAAGGACTGTGCAAGCGATGGCTGCACAAGCAGGATCAGCAATGCTGCAGCTGCGATGGAAAAAATATTTGCTTTTCTCTTTATCAAAATGAATGAAAGCAGGGCAAGTAACAAAAGAAATTGCAAAATGATTGATAAAAAGGCGGGCTATTTTTATAAATAAAATGCTGTACGTTGGCAGGATTTGCAGTAAAGCCATGTTGGCGGCATTACGGATGCTGCAGGCCGGCCACAATCAGTTGTTCGATTACAACCGGGTAATGCTGATGTTCCAGTTCGTGAATGCGCCGCGCAAGAGATTCCGGGTTGTCATTTTTCATTACCGGGCACCGGGCCTGGAAAATAAGCTGGCCATGATCGTACAAATCGTCTACGTAATGAATACTGATGCCGCTTTCTTTATCCCCGGCTGCCAGTACAGCCTCGTGCACATGCTGGCCGTACATGCCTTTTCCACCATAAGCGGGCAGCAGGGCGGGATGAATATTTATAATACGTTGGTGAAAGGAGCGGATTAGTAAAGCCGGGACTTTCCACAGAAAACCGGCGAGCACAATAAACTGAATATGTTTTTCCTTTAACTCATCCACGTAAGCATTACCGCGGAAAAATTTTTCTTTTTCGATCAGTAAGGCAGGAATGTGCTCATTTTGGGCAATGGCCAGTACGCCGGCTGTTGGTTTGTTACAAATAATCAGCGCTACATTAATAATCGAGGAATGCCGAAAATGATCAATGATTTTTTGTGCATTGGAACCCGCACCCGATGCAAAGATGGCAATGGAAACCGGCGGATGAAAAGACTGATTCACGGGCACTTCGTGATTTTCAATTGCCGGTGCAGGAGTATGTACACCCATCCGTCCTGCCATTTTAACCAGGTAGCGGCTGAAAAAACCATACTGGCCAAATGGAACACTGACGGTCATCACAGCCACAGGCCAAAGTAATGTAACTAACATTAAATATATCATGATCCACAGCAACTGGTGCTCAATCTCCCACCAGCCGATAATTTTCCTGGCGGCAAGCCCTGTAAGACTTCCGCCAATTGCAAAAGTGCAAAGGATGAGCACCAGTTGTAACGGGGAAACCTTCCATTTTTGCAGCAGTTTGTTGAACATGTGATTATTTTCAGGTAAATAAATCAGGCGAAACTGAAAACCTTTTTTGTGGAGCAAATATCGTGTAAAGAGAACCAGATTTTCACATTTATCAAACCATGTTTAATAGCTGACGAATACGTGACACATATTATCAAACAATGGTAAGTGTTGCCGTAAAATTCGCTGAAAGGCAAGCTGGTAGCGAGTTAAAAAAATTTTAAACAGGTTGGTTATTTGTTGATTTCCTGACTTATTTTTGCACCCAATTCAGGATTTTTATCCACATTTTTATTTCAACTGCATCTATGACTCCTTGTAAACCACTCGTCAGGAAAATTGCATTGTTCGTTTTTGTATTTGCGGCAATTTCTTTTAACAGAGCTTCAGCACAGGATGGCAAGCAGCTTTTTAATGGTAAGTGCGCCAGTTGTCACCAGATATTTAAAGATGCCACCGGCCCGGCCCTCATGGGTCTGGAAGAGCGCCACACCTGGTCTGATCACAACGAAATTTTAAAGTGGGCACATAATCCCACCGCTTATATGGCCAAAGACCCGTACACAGCTGGTCTGAAAGCAAAATACGGCTCTGTGATGCAGGCCTTCCCGGACCTGACGCTGAAAGAAGTTGATGCCATTGTTGGATATATTAACCAGGAGGTTGCGAATAAAAACAAAGCCCCCGAAGGACCGGTGGCCGGAATGGAAGCCGAGCAGAAAGGAAATAAAAATGCGATCATATTCGGAGTTATTTCCCTGATCCTTGCCATCATAGCACTAATCCTGATGCAGGTGAACAGTAACCTGAAAAAACTGTCCGACGATCAGGAAGGTATCCTGCGCCCCGAGCCGGTTCCCTTTTACCGTAATAAAATTTATATCGCTCTGGTAGCAATCATTCTCTTTGTTGTGGGAGGTTATTATCTCTCCAAAGGTGCTATTGGTCTTGGCCGTCAGAAAGGATATGAGCCGCGTCAGCCGATATTTTACTCGCATAAAGTACATGCGGGCATCAACCAGATCAACTGTTTGTATTGCCATGGCGGTGCCTGGGAAAGTAAACACGCTACAGTGCCATCCGTAAATATTTGTATGAACTGCCACAAGGCCATTCAGGAATATGCCAAAGGCCCGCAGTTATATGATGCAGAAGGCAACGAAATCAACGGTACGCAGGAAATTCAGAAATTATATAAAGCTGCCGGATTTGATCCTTCTCACCCGAACGACTGGGATCCTTCCAAAGCCCAGCCTATTGAATGGATTAAAATTCACAATCTCCCTGACCATGTATTTTTCAGCCATGCCCAGCACGTAAGAGCCGGTAAAGTACAGTGCCAGACCTGCCATGGCGAGATTACCGCTATGGACGAAGTAAAACAGGTTTCGGAACTGAGCATGGGATGGTGTATTAACTGTCACCGTCAAACCAAAGTAGATTTTAATTATACCGACAGCACTGGTAATAAGTTTTACAGTCTTTACGAGAAGTTTCATGAAGACATCAAGTCCGGTAAAATGGACAGCGTTACCGTAAAAGATATCGGTGGCCTTGAATGTCAGAGATGTCACTATTAATACAGGTCCGGAATTGAACAGCGTTATGGCGATTGTTCCCGACCTCATGGATTGTCAAATTTTCAAATTCAATAATAAATGAGCGAAAAAAAGTACTGGCAGAGTTTTGGCGAATTGAAGGATCAGGAAAATTTTCAAAAGAAGCAGCAGGATGAATTTCGGGAAGAGTTGCCTTTTGAAGATATGGATGGAAAAGGCTGGTTAGATGCCAAATCACCCCGCAGGGATTTCTTGAAATACCTGGGTTTTAGTACGGCTGCTGCCACGCTTGCAGCCAGTTGCGAAATTCCGGTAAGAAAAGTGGTTCCTTATGCCAATAAGCCGGAAAATATGGTGCCCGGTGTGGCAAAATACTACGCAACTACCTATGTGCAGGATGGGGATGTAGTGCCGGTGGTGGCGAAAGTAAGAGATGGCCGCCCCATAAAAATTGAGGGCAATTCTATCAGCTCCATCACCAGGGGCGGAACTTCTGCCCGTGCCCAGGCCTCTGTGCTCGATTTATATGATATGTACCGTATCAAATTCCCCAGTCGCAAAGTAGCGGAGGGTAAATTTGAAGAGGTGCCCACCTTTGAGCAATTTGATAAAATGGTAGGTGATGCACTGGCCGGCCTGAACGGCAGCCCGGTGGTATTGCTCACGAGCACTGTTGTGTCGCCCACTACCAAGCAAATTATTACTGATTTCCTTGCCAAATACCCCGGCAGCCGGCATGTTCAGTACGATGGTGTTTCCTACAGTGCCATGCTGCAGGCAAATGAAGCCACCTTTGGTAAAAAAGCTATTCCTTCTTATAATTTTTCCAACGCAAAAGTAATTGTCAGCTTAGGTGCTGATTTTCTCGCCACCTGGCTCAGCCCTGTGGAGTTTGCCCGGCAGTATGCTACCGGCAGAAAGATTGATGAGAAGAACCCGGAAATGAACAAGCACTACCAGTTTGAGGGCAACCTGAGCACAACTGGTGCCAGTGCCGATGAGCGGTTCACGCATCGACCCTCTGAAACCGGAGCAGTGGCCCTGGCATTGCTTGCCGCCCTGGGTGGTAATGTAGCGGCGCCCACACTGGCAGACGATAAGCTGAAAAAAGGCATTGCAAAAGTGGCTGCTGACCTGAAAGCCAACAACGGCAAAGCGTTGGTTGTATCCGGGAGCAACGATGTCAATGTGCAAATCATCGTGAATGCAATTAATAATGCAATTGGCGCTTACGGCAGCACGATAGACTGGTCTGCAACGGCCAACTACCGCCAGGGTGTTGATAAAGACTTTACAGACCTGCTGGCGCAAATGAGTGCTGGACAGGTTGGTGCTTTATTTGTGTATGGTGCTAATCCTGTTTATGATTATTATGATGCCGATAAAGTAAAAGCGGCGCTTGCCAAAGTTAAACTGACTGTTTCGTTCTCCGAGAAAATGGATGAAACCACCCAGTTGTGTTCATATATCATTCCAAACCATCATTACCTGGAAAGCTGGGGTGATGCGGAACCGAAAACCGGTTATCTGAGTTTCTTACAGCCTACGATTTATCCCTTGTTTAAAACTCGTCCGTTCCAGACTTCATTGTTAAAATGGAGCGGTAATAACACGGATTACGAAGTTTACTTTAAAAATTACTGGACAGGTAAGTTTGGTTCTGAAGAAGCTTTTGACAAAGCCCTGCAGGACGGTGTGCTGGAGCCGGCATCAGTTACAGCTTCGGCTGGATCCTTTAATGGCAGTGCCGTAGCCACAGCTGCTACCGCTATTTCTTCGGCTAAAAAAGGGGGTAAAAAAGAGCTGGTACTCTATCAAAAAGTATCCCTGGGCACTGGTCGTCAGGCAGGCAACCCCTGGTTGCAGGAGCTGCCCGATCCTATCTCGAAAGCCACCTGGGATAACTACGCACTGATATCAATGACCACTGCCAAAGAATTGGGTATCGTGCTTGATAATGATTATGAATACTACCCGGATAAACCTGTAGTGAAAATCACAGCCGGCAACAAATCGGTTGAGTTGCCCATCCTGGTCATGCCGGGAATGAATGCCGATACCATAGCGGTGGCAGTGGGGTATGGCCGCTCCGAAAAACTGGGTAAGGCTGCAGAGGGTGTTGGGCAAAACGTTTACCAGTTTGCTTCCTTCAACGGAACAACCGTTGATGGTTTTAACGGCGATGTAACCATTGAAAAAACCGGTAAAACCCAAAAGATTGCACAAACCCAAATTCATAATTCCTACGAGCACCGTACAGAAGTTGTAAAAGAAACAACACTGGCTACGCTCAAAAAATATCCGCATCAATACGAAGAGTTCCGCGAAGAACTCGCCAAGGATTTTGCTCCCAAAACCGGCGATTACAGGGTGGAAGGAACCCTCTACCCAGATCACCTGCAGCCGGGAATTAAATGGGGCATGTCTGTAGATATGAACAGTTGCATTGCCTGCAATGCCTGTATCATTTCCTGCCATGCAGAAAACAATGTACCGGTAGTTGGTAAGAGCGAAGTGCTGCGCTTCCATGATATGCACTGGCTCCGGCTCGACCGCTATTTTGTTAGCGATGATAAAGACCCGGATAACCTGCATGCAGTGGTGTTTCAACCCATGATGTGCCAGCACTGTGATAATGCTCCTTGTGAGAATGTGTGCCCGGTGGCTGCTACCAACCACAGCAGTGAAGGATTGAATCAAATGACCTACAACCGTTGTATCGGTACAAGGTATTGTGCCAATAACTGCCCGTATAAAGTTCGCCGCTTCAACTGGGCAGACTATACTGGCGCAGACAGCTTCCCGAACAACCAGGATCAAAAAGTCGTTGGCCAGCTCAGCGAAGTGGTTACGGTGCAAATGATGGACGATCTGACAAGGATGGTGCTGAACCCGGATGTTACAGTTCGTTCACGTGGTGTCATTGAAAAATGTTCTTTCTGTGTACAACGCCTGCAGGAAGCTAAATTGAATGCAAAGAAAGAAGACAGGCCTTTGGCAGACGGTGAAGCCAAAACAGCTTGCATGACAGCCTGCCCGACAGATGCGATTGTGTTTGGTAACGTACACGACAAATCCAGCCGTGTAAGCAAACTGCGTGAGGACAATCCTAACCGCCTGTTTTATGTTATCGAGCAATTGCATACGTTACCCAATGTCAGCTACCTGGCAAAAGTGCGCAATACAGATGAAGTGATAGCACCTGAAGAAACGATGGAGGAAGGCGGAGAATCGGGACGGCCGGCAGCAGAAAAAGCAGAACCGGTTACGCATTAAACTTTTTTCAAAACCAACGCTAAAGCTTAAAAGCTAGTATAAATATGTCATTACTCAGATACGAATCGCAGGTAAGGCCGCCCCTGGTAGAGGGAAACAAAGACTATCACCAGGTTACGGAAGATATATGTCGCCCCGTAGAAGTGCGTCCGAGCAAATTATGGTGGGTCGGATTTATCATTTCGGTGGGCCTGCTGATCTTCGGCATTGTGTCGGTAACAATGGAAGTAATGTATGGTGTGGGGCAATGGAACCTGAATAAAACAATCGGCTGGGGTTGGGATATTACCAACTTCGTGTGGTGGGTTGGTATCGGTCACGCCGGTACGCTGATTTCGGCAATCTTGTTATTGTTTCGCCAGGGATGGCGCACCGGGGTAAACCGAGCAGCAGAAGCTATGACCATCTTTGCGGTAATGTGTGCGGGCCAGTTTCCGATCTGGCACATGGGTCGTGTGTGGATGGCCTTTTTCGTACTGCCTTATCCCAATACAAGGGGTCCGTTATGGGTAAACTTCAACTCTCCGTTATTATGGGATGTATTTGCCATCTCTACCTACTTCACCGTATCACTCTTGTTCTGGTATAGTGGTTTGATACCTGACCTGGCTACGCTCCGCGACCGTGCCAAACTGAAATGGCGGAAATTTTTCTACGGTGTTGCTTCCTTTGGCTGGACCGGGTCTACAAAACACTGGCAGCGTCACGAAGCACTTTCACTGGTTTTGGCGGGTCTTGCCACGCCGCTGGTACTTTCCGTACACACTATCGTGTCTTTCGACTTTGCCACTTCTGTGATACCGGGCTGGCATACAACAATCTTTCCTCCATATTTCGTAGCTGGCGCCATTTTTTCGGGATTTGCGATGGTGCAAACGCTACTTGTTATTACCCGCAGGGTCTTGGGGTTAAAAGAGTATATTACTATCGAGCATATCGATGTGATGAATAAGGTGATTGTATTAACCGGTTCTATAGTAGGTATTGCTTATTTAACCGAGCTGTTCATCGCCTGGTATGGCGGTAACCGGTATGAAGATTTTGCATTTATGCAAAACAGGGTAAACCTGTTCAGTCCTTATGGCTGGAGCTACTACCTGATGATGGGCTGTAACGTATTGTCACCGCAGATCTTCTGGTTCCGCAAAATGAGAAGAAACCTGACAGTTACATTCTTCATGTCCATCCTGGTAAATATTGGTATGTGGTTCGAACGTTTTGTAATTATCGTTACTTCTATTTACCGTGATTACCTACCCAGTGCCTGGAGTACTTATTACAGGCCAACCATCTGGGAGGTTGGATTTTACCTTGGTACGTTCGGGTTGTTCTTTACCTGCTATTTCCTGTTTTCCAAGTTTTTCCCGGTCATCGCAATTGCAGAGATCAAGCATATCTTGAAACGCAGCGGCGATGGATTTAAAGAGAAAATGACCGGGGTTGAGACGGAGCCAGTAGAAGCTTTTGTATCAGAGTATGGCCATGATCATTAAGCAATATGTGAACCGAGCTTGTTGAATTAAGAATTTTGAAATTTAATATATGCCTGTAAAAAAATTTGTCGTTGGGTCTTTTGATGATGAGGCGGTTTTGTTTCCCGCTGTAAAAAAAGTACGCAAAGCCGGCTACAAAATTCATGATGTGTACACACCTTTTCCGATCCACGGGTTGGACAAAGCAATGGGCCTGCGGGATACGAGCCTGCATACAGCCGGATTTATTTATGGTATCACGGGTACTTCCACGGCGTTGGGATTCATAACCTGGGCACTGACAACCGACTGGCCAATCGTATTTGGTGGCAAGCCGTTCTTTTCATTACCGGCGTGGATTCCTATCACGTTCGAGTTAACAGTGTTGTTCTCGGCTGTAGGTATGGTTTTAACCTTCTGTTACCTTTGCCAGATCGCACCGTTTGTTCGCAAAGATCATTTCAGTCCCCGCTCAACAGATGATACGTTTGTTATGGCGCTGGAATGCACGGCCAAAACCAACGAAGCAGAAGCGGCAGAATTCCTGAAAAATGCAGGCGCTAAAGACGTAACCGTCATGAATAAAGAAACCAGGTGGTGGCTCGGCAGTTATGCAAAGGATACAAAATTGTTTGAAACAACACAAACCGAAACGATCAGTTAATCAACAATACCTGAGATAGATGAAAAAAGTTTTAGTAATCGCAGGGATCACAGCTATAACAGGGCTGGTAGTGAGTTGCAGTAATGTGCAGCGTGAGCCTGGACGGGTGTATATGCCCGATATGGCCTACAGCCGTGCTTATGAGACATATGCTGACAACAGTTTTCTTGCAAAGGAAGGAATTCATTATAACGCGAAACCTGTAACAGGAACTGTAGCCCGCGGCGATTTACCAGAATTCCCGATCCCCATGGATAAGCAGGGCGATACAGTCAATTATGTTGCAGCCAAGGCTGTTAAAAGCCCCCTGGGACCACTGACTGCAGATGAAATGAAAGAAGCTGAACGCCTCTATCTCGTAAACTGTGGTATTTGCCACGGACCGAAGCTTGATGGCAACGGACCGCTGTGGAAAGACGGCAACGGGCCATACCCGGCTGCTCCCAAAAACCTGGTAGGCGACCCGGTAGTTTCCAAAATGCCGGAAGGTCAAATGTTCTATTCGGTTACTTACGGTAAAAATCTGATGGGCTCCTATGCCTCTCAGCTGAATACCAGGCAACGCTGGATGGTAATTGCTTATGTAAAATCAAAACAGCCAGGCGGCACAACAAATCCCGTGGCTGAGAATGCAGGAAGTTCGGCAACAAAATAATTGATAACAACCATCATATTTGAAGAAATCTTAAACGATATACTGATGACATTCCGGGAACAATTCGTAATACCAAAGAGATACAATACACTTTCCATAGCCTTAATGGCGCTGGGCGTACTGTCTGTCGTATTACTTTATATCACTGCTGGTTCCAAAAGTGATGTACACGAGCAGGCCCGCTTTTGGGCAAGCCTGCTGCAAAACAGCGTGTATTTCCTGCTGGTAACTAATGCTGCGATGTTCTTTATTTGTGCCACTACGCTGGCCTGGGGCGGCTGGCAACTCAGTTTTCGCCGGGTGTCAGAAGCGATTTCAGCGGCCGTGCCGGTCATCGGTATTATCTCAGCTGTGATTTTACTGGCAATTTGTTTCAGCAGCAACCACACAATCTATCACTGGACCGATACCACGCATGTCCAGCATGATGAAGTATTACTGCATAAATCAGGATTTTTGAATAAAACATTCTTCGCTGTATGGACAGTGGTTACCGTGGTATTATGGTCGCTGCTGGGCTGGAAAATACGCCAGTTGTCACGTAGTATTGACAATAAAAAAATGACGGTAGAAGAAGGAAAAAAATACATGTGGACCAACACTGTTTGGTCGGCTGTTTACATTGTGTTCTTTGCCCTGACAGTTATGTCATCCATTCCCTGGCTGTGGCTCATGAGCATTGATGCCCACTGGTACAGTACCATGTACAGCTGGTACACCTTCGCTAGTTCCTTTGTTGCGGGTATTGCCCTGATCACCCTGTTCATTGTTTTTCTTAAAAACAATAACTATCTGGAACTAACCAACGAGGAGCACCTGCATGATCTTGGAAAATTCATGTTCGCCTTCTCTATCTTCTGGACTTACCTGTGGTTTTCCCAGTTTATGCTGATCTGGTACGCCAATATTCCAGAAGAAACCATTTACTTCCAAAACAGGGCAAGAGGTGAATACAGTGGAATTTTCTGGCTCATGTTTATCATCAATTTCCTTGCTCCGTTGTTAATATTAATGACAAGAGATGCAAAAAGAAATTATGCTACCATCACGTTTATGTCATTGCTGATTTTGTTTGGTCACTGGCTGGATTTTTACCAGATGGTATTCCCCGGTCCCATTGAGCATGTGCCTTCCATCCTGTTTGATTTCGGAATCGGTCTGGGTTTTGTGGGTTTGATTATGTTTGTGGTAGGCAGGGCACTGACAAAAGCACCGTTAATATCCCTGAGTCATCCTTTCCTGAAGGAAAGTATTATTCACCATACGTAAACGTATTGTAGCGAATTAGCTGAAATTGAATTAACATTATTAATAGTTATAGCAGTATGTCAACGTTTTTTATTATTGCGATTCTGGCCCTCGGTTTTTTGATAACGTTTCAGATTGCCAAGGCAAGTGAGTATGTAGCTGTTTTAAGAGGAGAAGAAAAGTCACGAAAACAGGCCAACCGGATCAATGCTTTTTTGCTGCTGGTATTCCTGGTAGTGGGTCTCATTGGTGTGTACTATTGTAATGAAAAATTAAAGGGGAAAATCCTGGGTGAGTCAGCATCTATACAGGGCGAGAAGATAGATGCAATGATCTATATTACGCTGGCAATTACCGGTATTGTATTTTTTATCACGCAAATTTGTTTGTTCTGGTTTGCATTTAAGTACCAGGAATCGGATAAACGAAAGCCTTTTTATTATCCGCATAATAACAAACTGGAAGTTATCTGGACAGTTATTCCGGCAATTGCCCTGACAGTGTTAGTGGGTTTTGGTTTGTATTACTGGTTTAAAATTACCGGCGAAGCCCCTAAGAATGCCATGGTGGTGGAAGTAACCGGCAAACAGTTTGGCTGGGAGTTTCGCTACCCCGGCAAAGACGGTATACTGGGAAAAAAATATTATAAGGAAATTAATGATGCAAAGGGTAACCCGTTAGGACAAATCTGGGAAGATCCGGCCAATCAGGACGATATTTATGTAGGACAGGAAATGCACCTGGTGGTGAATAAGCCGGTGAAACTGATCATTGGTTCAAAAGATGTGGTGCACGATGTGGGACTATCGCAGTTTCGCATGAAAATGGATGCTGTACCGGGCACCCCCACTACAATGTGGTTTACTCCGAAGTTTACGACCAAGGAAATGAAAGAAAAGACCGGTGATCCCGATTTTACATACGAAATCAGTTGTGACCAGATGTGTGGCAAAGGCCATTACAGTATGCGTGGTGTGATTGTGGTGGAAACACAAGCAGAATTTGACCGCTGGCTTGCTTCCAAAAAGCCGCAGTACCTGGTGGCAAAGGAAATGAATGCGCCACAACCCAGCGGTATGGATTCCACAAAAACAACCGCAGCCCTGATGACAACACCGGTTACAAACATGAAATGATTTAACTTGAGATAGACCCAGCCAACAGGTTATCGCATTTAAAAAAAGACATTATGAGTAACGATGCAACACTGAATGTACACCCTGAGGTAGTGACCCACGAGGTACACCATGATGAACACCATGTACATCATCACAAAGAAACCTTTATTACCAAGTACATTTTCAGCCAGGATCACAAAATGATCTCCAAGCAGTTCCTGATCACGGGGATGGCATGGGCCATCATTGGCGGCTTGTTTTCGGTATTGTTCCGTTTACAGCTTGGTTTTCCCGGCGTAAACTTTCCGATACTGGAAACCTTTTTTGGTCATTGGGCAAAGGGCGGGCAAATTCAGCCTGAGTTTTATTATGCCCTGATCACCATGCACGGAACAATCTTGGTGTTCTTCGTGTTAACGGGCGGATTGAGCGGAACATTTGCAAACCTGTTAATTCCCCTGCAGATCGGTGCCCGCGATATGGCATCTCCGTTCCTTAATATGCTGTCGTATTGGTTCTTCTTCCTCGCTAGCATCGTGATGGCCTCTTCACTGTTCATTCAGACAGGACCTGCCAGCGGCGGCTGGACATCTTATCCTCCATTGAGTGCCTTAGCGGAAGCTTCGGAGGGATCCAAACTGGGGATGGACCTCTGGATTATTAGTATGGCATTGTTTGTCGTGTCTTCACTTCTGGGAGGTTTGAATTATATCTCTACAATTTTAAATATGCGTACCAAGGGTATGACGATGACACGGATGCCCCTCACGATGTGGGCCCTGCTGTTCACCGCTATTCTTGGGGTGCTTTCTTTCCCGGTATTATTGTCCGGCTTCATCCTGCTTTTGTTTGACCGTCACGCTGGAACAAGTTTTTACCTCAGCGATATTGTGGTCAATGGTCACGTGCTTTCCAATGAGGGAGGAAGCGCCATTCTTTACCAACACTTGTTCTGGTTCCTCGGCCATCCGGAGGTTTACATTATTATCCTGCCGGCCATGGGTCTTGTATCTGAAGTGTTATCGGTAAACAGCCGCAAGCCAATATTCGGATACATGGCAATGATTGGTTCATTGTTTGCCATTTGTATTCTTGCCTTCCTGGTTTGGGCGCACCATATGTTTGTAACGGGGCTCAATCCATTTCTGGGCGCCTTCTTTGTGTTGCTGACATTGTTAATTGCGGTGCCCTCAGCTATTAAGGTATTTAACTGGCTAACGACTATCTGGCGTGGTAATATCCGTTTCACGCCGGCTACTTTGTTTGCTATTGGTTTTGTCAGCCTGTTTATTTCCGGCGGACTGACAGGTATTTGGCTGGGTAACTCCACCATTGACATTCACCTGCATGATACCTATTTTGTAATTGCACACTTCCACATTGTAATGGGTGTGGCTGCCTTCTTTGGTATGTTTGCCGGCGTTTATCATTGGTTCCCAAAAATGTTCGGCCGTTATATGAACAATACACTCGGCTACATTCACTTCTGGGTTACTATCATTGGTGCGTACCTGATTTTCTGGCCGATGCACTACGAAGGCTTAGCCGGTATGCCCCGCCGTTATCTTGATCTGAGCCCCTGGCACACATTCAATAAATTCCAGAGCCTGAACGAAATGATTTCCATAGTATCAATCATAGTGTTTGCTGTGCAGCTGATGTTTGTGTTCAACTATGTATACTCCATGTTCAAGGGCAGGAAAGTGCGGTCTCAGAACCCATGGGGTGCTACAACACTGGAATGGACAACACCCGTGAATCCCGGCCATGGAAACTGGGAGGGCGAAATTCCGGAAGTTCATCGCTGGGCATACGATTATGGTAAAGACGGTCGTGACTTTATTCCGCAGACCGAAGCTATCGGTGCCAATGAAAGTAAAGATCATTGATAACCGGGGTTCTTACAACGAACCGCATTTATCGCAGATCTTTTTTTATAGTTCTTAATTTTTAAATGCGTAAGGTTTAACGGGCATGAATACAGTAAAAAGTTATTGGCAACTCATTAAACCTTCGCTCAGTATCATGGTGGTGTTTAGCAGCGTAATCAGTTACCTGCTGGCACCCAAAGTTGTGGCATACGACTGGAAAATGATACTGTTGCTCTTTACAGGTGGGTTACTGGTTACGGGTAGTGCCAATGCCATCAACCAGGTGGTAGAAAAAGACACGGATGCAATCATGAAGCGAACTGCCAAACGTCCGGTGGCTTCAGGCAAGCTTTCTGTGCAGCAGGGATGGGCGTTTGCCATTCTTGCCGGCGCATCTGGTGTTTTTATGCTTGGGTACTACTTCAACTGGTTATCGGCTTCGCTGGCGGCGTTTAGTTTGTTTCTCTATGCTTTTATTTATACGCCGTTAAAGAAGGTGAGTGCGATGGCTGTGCTGGCTGGTGCTTTTCCTGGTGCTTTGCCCTGCTTGATTGGTTGGGCAGCCGGAGATGATAAATTATCCCTTGGAGGTTGGGTACTGTTTGGCCTGCAGTTCCTCTGGCAATTCCCGCATTTTTGGGCGATTGCCTGGATTGCACACACCGATTACAGCAAAGCAGGTTTTAAACTGCTGCCGAGCGAGAAGGGACCGACAAAGTATACAGCGATTCAAACGATTATTTATTCGCTGTTGCTAATACCGGTAGGTGTGATTCCTTTCTTTGTCGGGATGAGTGGTGTTGTAAGCCTTGGTATTGTATTGCTGGCAAACTTGTTTATGGTATGGCGCTGTATAAACTTGTACCGGCAAATGACCGCACAGGCAGCCCGGAAAGTAATGTTTGGAAGTTATATTTATCTGCCCGTGGTACTTTTATCTCTGCTGGCAGACAAAATCTGAAAATAAAAAGTGAGATGGAAATTGTGAGCACACAACAACAAAAGAAAATACACCCGCACAAGTTCACCTTGTGGATTGCCATTGGCAGTATCGTTATGATGTTTGCCGGGTTAACGAGTGCTTATATTGTAAAAAGCAACCAATCGGCCTGGCAGTCGGTTGACATGCCAAAATTGTTCTGGTATTCTACCGGCACCATTTTGTTAAGCAGCCTGACGATGCAAATGGCTTTACGGGCGTTTAAAGACAGGGAAATGCGGAAATACCGATTATTAATCGGTATCACCACGCTGTTAGGTGTTCTTTTTGTAATATTTCAGTATACTGGTTTTCACCAGTTGTGGGATAGCGGTATTACGTTTCGTGGCGGAAGTGCAGGCCAGTTTTTATATGTTATTGCCGGGCTGCATGCCCTCCACGTTATTGGCGGCGTAATTGTTTTGCTGGTGATGCTGGTTAAAGCATTAATCGGTGCTGTGAAAACTTACAGTGCTACACCGGTAGGGCTGGCCGCCACCTATTGGCACTTTGTGGATTTTTTATGGATTTACCTGTTTGTATTCTTTATGTGGATTGGATAAACTTTGTAAAACAAAACCTTTAAAACATAGACATGTCTACGACTGCAGCTACACAAACGAAATGGTGGAACGGAGGAAGGAGCCCGTTTAACGTGGAGTATGGAAAATTGATGATGTGGTACTTTCTGATGAGTGACGCTTTTACCTTCGGTGCATTCCTGATTTCTTATGGAACCGTTCGTTTTTCAAGCAACTCATGGCCTGATCCCAACCATGTATTTAATGCGTTCCCTGGTGCCGGGTCTACCAACCTGCCACTGGCATTTGTGAGTTTAATGACGTTTATCCTGATCATCAGTTCTGTAACCATGGTGCTGGCTGTGCATGCGGGCCACAACGGCGACAAAAAAGGTGTTGCCAAATGGCTGATCTGGACAATCTTAGGCGGTCTGGCATTCTTAAGCTGTCAGGCCTGGGAATGGACACACCTTCATCATGAAGGTGCCTGGTGGGGCAGAAACCCTTTCCCGAATGCAGATGGCACAATAGCTTCAACCAATTTCACCAATTTCTTTTTTACCATTACCGGCTTCCATGGATTCCACGTATTTTCAGGCGTCATCATCAACATTATCATGCTGATTATGAACCTGAAAGGTGTATTTGAACGCAGGGGCCACTACCTGATGATCGAAAAAGCAGGCCTGTACTGGCACTTTGTAGATTTGGTTTGGGTATTTGTATTCCTTTGTTTCTACCTGATCTGATTTTTTAAAGACTATAAATGAATTAATTGAAATGGAACAACAACTCATTTCCCCGGAAATAACCTTTCACCAGCACCACGAAGATGCGGAATTCAAGAAGCGCGTCAGGAAAACAACCATCCTGCTATCGATCATTACCCTGATTGAACTGGGAATCGGCCTTATCATTTACACTATCCATAAAGGGGAACACCCGAATACCACGCTCGTGTTAATGTTTAAAGGTATGGTGTGTATCCTGACACTGGCAAAAGCCTATTATATCGTTTCGGTATTTATGCACCTGGGTGATGAAATCCGCAATATGATTATGACGATTGTTGTACCCCTGATGCTGTTTATCTGGTTTATTGCGGCTTTTCTGATAGACGGAAATTCGTATAAAAACCTTCGTAATAAATATCACCAGCAAACCGAACAAAAAGCCCCGGTTAAAGCGGAGGAATCACACGGAAAAGACTAACGGGACAGCCTAACTGCTTATAAGACTTTTGTTTATTTATTGTCGTCCCGCTGCCAGCGGGACGGCTGTTTTTTAAAATAGGTTACCGTGAATAAAAAGGCATTGTTAGGGGTGGTGATTGCCCTGCTTCTTCCCCTGGTTAGTTATTTTATGCTGAAACATTTCAGCGATAAAG
Organism: Chitinophagaceae bacterium; assembly: GCA_035760665.1. Taxonomy (GTDB): domain Bacteria; phylum Bacteroidota; class Bacteroidia; order Chitinophagales; family Chitinophagaceae; genus DASTSN01. The sequence goes on from DASTSN010000108.1 coordinate 28,546, forward strand.
CTGTAGTGGTTCCCCCACACTACCTGGCCGATTCGGTGATTACCAGGACAGTTGATGGTAAAAGCATCAGTGATACGGTTTGGCACCAGCTGCCTGATTTTGCACTGGTCAACCAGTTGGGCGATACAGTTTCCTGGAACGATATTGGTAACAGGATTGTGGTGGCGGATTTTTTCTACACCCACTGCCCCACCATCTGTCCGGCCCTCACCAAAAACATGGCGAAACTCCAGCAGTCAATAAAAAGCTCGGAGAAAGTGGGTGATCGTGAGCCCGATTTCATCCAGTTCCTGTCTTTCAGCATCGATCCCGAACGTGATTCTGTAGCCCGGCTCAAATACTGGGCCGACAGGTTCCAGATAAACCCTGATAACTGGTGGCTGCTAACCGGCAATAAAAAATCTATTTATGACCTCGCCATCAATGATATGAAAATTGGCCTCGTGGATGGCGAGGGTGTTGATTCAAATTTTATTCATACCGATCATTTTGTGCTGATTGATCGTAACCGGAATATTCGCGGGTACTATCATGGTCTTGATACCACATCCCTGGCCAGGCTATCAGAAGATATCATCTTCCTGTCACTCGAAAAAGACCGGAATAAAAAAAGTTTCTTTGATGGTAAACTGGAGCTAATTGCAGTTGTTATGCTGATTACGATGGCAGCAGTGGGTATTTTCTTATACATATTCAGGAAAAAGCCGGTTAATTAATTCATATGCTACAGGCAGTCTGGAAAAAAAATAACAGAAAAGCAAGTGTGCTCATCTATTCGTTTTCAATCATCGTTTTTGCTGCGGTTGTCTTGCTTTCACGAGTAAAGCTCACTGTTGAACTAGGATTTGATGTGCACCTGTTTGCTTTTGCCAATGCACTCATCAATAGTTGTGTGGCAGTGCTGTTGCTGGCGGCGCTGATTGCTGTAAAAGGGAAGCAATACCGGCTTCACCGCGCCCTGATGCTTACAGCCATGATTTTATCTATTCTTTTTTTGATCAGCTATATCTGTCACCACCTGTTTGCCGGAGAGACACGATTCGGTGACCTGAATCACGATGGCCTTTTGAGCGATCAGGAAAAAACAAAGGCCGGCTCGTTACGGATTATCTATTATGTATTGTTAGGCACCCATATCCCCCTGGCGGGTATCATTCTCCCCTTTATTTTATTCACTGCATACAGGGCACTGGTCGGTGAATTTCCCCTTCATAAAAAGCTTGCACGTATTACCTGGCCGATATGGTTTTATGTAGCGGTTACAGGTGTAATTGTATACTGGCTGATAAGTCCTTATTACGGATAGGTGTTAGCAGACGCCGGACATTGTGAGTATCGCTTTATGAAATACATGTTGCACGAAGTATTCCCCTAAAGCAGGTGAACTTGCATTTCTTCATTCATTCTGCTGCTGATCATTCTCACCTTTTTACATGACAAATCTCATCGCTTCTCCTGCCGGTCCGCTTCACCTTTGTTTCTTGCCCAACCAGCTTTCGGATGGAGATCACAGAAACGATTCAACGGTCAAAGCAGAAAAGCAATCCTGCCGGAAAAGAACTCACACGCTGTTACCACTGTGGAGAGGACTGTGATCGTTCCATCAGTACGGACGATAAATATTTCTGCTGCGAAGGTTGCCAATTTGTGTACCAATTGCTGCAGCAAAATGGCCTTTGTAATTATTATGACCTGAGCAGTACGCCGGGTATTAAAGTAAAAGGAAAATTCACTGCTGAACGATTTGCCTATCTCGACAATGCGGATGTTCAGCAACAGCTGATAAGGTTTACTGATGGCCGGCAAACACATGTTTCTTTTTACCTGCCACAGATGCACTGCGCCTCTTGTATCTGGCTGCTGGAGAATCTTCATACAATTCAAAAGGGCATACTGTATTCTAAAACAAATTTCCAGCGAAAAGAAATCAGTATTGCCTATGATCCACAACAAACTTCGCTCCGCAGGGTAGTGGAACTGCTGGCTTACACCGGGTACGAACCATATATCAGCTTTAACGAATCAGAAAAAAAGAAGGTAAAAAAGGTTAACCGCCAGCAACTTTTTAAAATTGGAGTGGCGGGTTTTTGTTTCAGTAATATTATGATGCTCAGTTTTCCCGAATATTTTTCATCGGGAAGTATTGATCAGCCTTACCTGCAAAAAGTGTTCAGCTACTTAAACCTCATTCTTGCATTACCGGTATTTTTCTATAGTGCATCCGGTTTTTTTATTTCTGCATGGAAAGGCCTCCGGCAAAAATGGCTGAACATAGATGCTCCTATCGCCCTGGCAATACTGGTAACATTTAGCCGTAGTGTATATGAAATACTTACAGCAACAGGACCGGGTTATTTTGACTCGATGAGCGGGATTGTATTATTTATGCTGGCTGGTCGCTGGTTTCAGGACAAGACCTATGATTCATTTTCATTCGACCGCGATTACAAATCCTATTTTCCGCTTGGCGTTACCGTTTTGAAAGACGGTGCAGAAAAAATTGTCACCATTAACACCCTGCAAAAGGGTGACCAGGTGCTGGTGCGTAATCATGAGATGGTTCCGGCGGATGCCGTGTTGCTGAGCGAGGAAGCCAGCGTAGATTACAGTTTTGTTTCCGGGGAAAATACACCGGTGTTGAAACGAAAAGGAGAATTGATTTATGCCGGGGCTCAGCAATTATCCGGCTCCGTTATGCTGGAAGTCATTAACCCGGTTTCGCAGAGTTACATCACCCAGTTGTGGAACAATAATGATGTTTTTAAGGAAAAAAAGAATACTGAAAAATCCTTTATTCATCCGTGGAGCCGCTATTTCACAATCACGTTATTACTGATAGCCGCTGCGGCTGCATTTTTTTGGTGGATGGTGGATCCGTCTAAAATACTCCCGGCCGTAACGGCAGCACTGATCGTTGCTTGTCCCTGTTCCTTACTCTTATCAGCAACTTTTACGTATGGAAATATGCTGCGCCAGTTTGGAAAAAATAAATTGTACCTGAAAAATGCCTCAGTAATCGAGTCGCTCGCAGGGGTCACCAATATTGTGTTTGATAAAACCGGCACGTTGACACAGGCCACCCTTGCTGATATTACGTTTGACGGAGTGCCGCTTTCACAGCATGAAATAAATATGATTGGATCGCTGGCGAAACAGTCTGTTCACCCGCTAAGCAGGCTGTTAACTCAATGGCTGGAAAACCAATTTACAATGTCTGTATTACCGGTATCTTTTTTTAGTGAAATGAGTGGTAAAGGTACAGCTGCTATGGTAGATGGCCACCAGGTAAAACTTGGTTCGCAGGCATTTGTAGCAGGAAAACAGGTCAATGAACATAAAGCCGAAAATGGGACGGTGTTCGTAGCTATTGACGAAAATGTAAGAGGAGTTTTCCATGTTCATAACAGGTACCGCAAAGGAACCGCTTCAATGCTTGCAACACTTGCAGGCAAAGGGTATTCTCTTCATGTTTTGTCAGGCGATCATGCAGCCGAGCACGATAGGTTAAGGATGTTGTTTGGTCAAAATGCAATTCTTCGGTTCAACCAATCGCCCCAGGAAAAACTTGATTATATCCGTGCGTTAAAAAAAGATCAGCACGGTACCCGTGTTTTAATGCTGGGCGATGGGTTGAATGATGCCGGTGCCTTGTTACAAAGCGATATCGGTATTGCGGTGAGTGAAAATATCAGCCAGTTCACCCCGGCCAGTGATGCCATACTTGACTGTTCACAGTTTACCAAACTCGATCGCTTCATAGCCTATGCACGATCCGGTAAGCGGGTTGTCACCTGGAGCTTTATCTTATCCATTTTGTATAATATCGTAGGACTGAGTTTTGCTGTGCGTGCTGCATTGTCGCCACTGGTGGCGGCAATTCTTATGCCGGTGAGTTCGGTTTCGATTGTTCTGTTTGTCACAGCTGCCACATCATTCCAGGCACGTCGAAAAGGTTTATAGCGGCTTGATAATCCTCATGCGATTGTCTGATAATTGTCATAATACACCGGTTTATCCCCCAATACATTTGCCTACACAAAAATGCAGGTTGTGAGTGTTCTGATCATTCTTATTGCTGTGAGTATACTCGTGGCCGGAGGCTTTCTCGTGGCTTTTATCTGGTCCGTAAAAAAAGGCCAGTTTGATGACGATTATACTCCATCCGTACGAATGTTGTTTGATGACACACCCGCGCCTGATGAGGAGTCTTCTGTAAAATCAAAACAATCATAATTCATGCAACTGGAGAAGTTTCAATACGACAACCGGATCGTACGCAATTTCGCTTATGCAACCATTTTGTGGGGAGTAGTGGGTATGTTGGTTGGCTTATGGGCAGCGCTGGAACTGGTTTTTCCGAAAGTGCTAAACGTTCAGCCATGGTTTAATTTTGGACGTATCAGGCCACTGCATACCAATGCCGTGATTTTTGCATTCGTGGGCAATGGGATTTTTATGGGATATTATTATTCCTTGCAGCGGCTGTTAAAAACCAGGATGGCCAGTGATATTCTCAGCCGTATCCATTTCTGGGGCTGGCAGTTAATTATCGTTGCCGCTGCTATTACACTGCCGCTTGGTATAACAACCAGTAAAGAATACGCGGAACTGGAATGGCCCATCGATATTGCGATTGCAGTCATATGGGTCATCTTTGGCTGGAATATGTTTGCCACCATCCTGAAAAGAAGGGAGCGACACCTTTATGTGGCTATCTGGTTTTACATTGCTACGTTTGTAACGGTTGCGGTTTTGCATATTGTTAACTCGTTTGAACTGCCGGTGACTTTCCTCAAAAGCTATTCGTGGTATGCCGGTGTGCAGGATGCACTTGTGCAGTGGTGGTATGGTCACAATGCGGTAGCTTTTTTCCTGACGACACCATACCTCGGCCTAATGTATTATTTCCTGCCTAAAGCGGCTAACCGGCCGGTTTTTTCGTATAAACTTTCTATTATTCACTTTTGGGCGCTGATCTTTATTTACATCTGGGCAGGCCCGCACCACCTGCTGTATTCGGCGCTGCCTAACTGGGCACAGTCGCTAGGAATCGTGTTTTCGTTTACTTTAATTTTCCCCAGCTGGGGTGGTATGATCAATGGGTTGCTGACACTGCGAGGCGCCTGGGATAAAGTAAGAGAAGATGTCATCCTTAAATTTATGGTAGTAGCGGTAACTGCTTACGGTATGGCTACGTTTGAAGGTCCGATGCTTTCCCTGAAAACCATTAATGCGATCAGCCATTTTACTGATTGGACGATTGCGCATGTTCACGTAGGAGGCTTGGGGTGGAATGGCATGCTGACTTTTGGTATCCTTTACTGGCTGATCCCTAAAATTTTCAAAACAGAACTTTATTCCAGGAAACTGGCAAATGCGCACTTCTGGATTGCCACGCTGGGTATTCTCTTTTACGCCATTCCTATGTACTGGGCAGGCTTTACGCAGGCTTCTATGTGGAAGCAGTTTACCGAAAGCGGCCAGTTAAAATATCCATTTCTTGAAACGGTTACTTACCTAAAACCCTTTTATGCCACCCGTTCCTTTGGTGGAGCGTTGTACCTCGTTGGTGCGTTGCTGATGGTATATAATATTTATAAAACGGTTCGTCAGGGAAAATTAGTCGCCAACGAAGATGCAGAAGCTCCGGCCCTGGAAAAAACATACCAGCAGCATAATGGTGAACACTGGCACCGCTGGCTTGAAAGAAAACCTGTACCCTTCCTGGTTGCCACATTGATCGTAATACTGATTGGAGGTGTCATAGAAATGGTACCGACCTTCCTGGTCAAGTCAAATGTGCCCACCATTGCCAGCGTGAAACCTTACACGCCACTGGAACTGCAGGGCCGTGATATTTATGTCCGGGAAGGCTGTTATACTTGTCACTCGCAGATGATACGCCCTTTCCGGTCTGAAACAGAACGCTACGGTGAATATTCAAAAGCCGGTGAATTTGTGTACGATCACCCCTTCCAATGGGGCTCCAAACGAACCGGGCCCGACCTGGCGCGGGAAGGGGCTGGCAACAACCGCAAAACTAATACCTGGCATTTTAATCACCTTGATGATCCGCAAGCAATTTCAACGGGCTCCATCATGCCAAGTTACTCGTTCCTGATTGATAACGTACTGGATACTTCCACCACGAGAGCAAAAATCAGGGCGATGCAAACCCTGGGTGTACCCTACGAAAAAGGATATGAAGATAAAGCTAACAGGGACCTGGCGATACAAGCCAGCCAAATTGCCGCCACGCTTCATAACGATAGTATCATGGTGCCGTCAAACAGAGAGATTATTGCAGTGATAGCTTACCTGCAACGACTGGGCACCGATATCGGTAAAAATAAAATAGCCGGTACATCAAATAAATAACCATGCTAAAGTTTATAAAACAACATGCAGAATCCATTAGTGGTATCGGTATTTATCCGGTTATCTCCCTACTGATTTTCTTTTTCTTTTTCGTAGGGCTGTTGTTTTACGTTAAGAAAATGGATAAGAAGAAAGTAAAAGAGTTGAAAAATCTTCCACTGGATGAAGATGCTGGTGCCGACGACGATAATCATAAAACAGATAAGGATAATCATCTTAAACACGCTTAATCATGAGAAGACCGATAATCTATAAACTGATTTTTCCAGGCCTGTTCTTATCCCTTACAGCTTTACTGCCTGTTGCGGCCCAGGAAGTGCCGGGCAATAGCACAACAACGGCACCGGTTGCCAGCACGGAAAACAGTTGGTTGTTTTGGGGAATAGCCATCGGCTTTGTTTTAATCTTATTGCTGATGCTTTTTGTGTTATCCACGATGAACGGTCTTGGAGAATCTGAGGAAGGCGCCCATGTTACATCGCTGCGACAGTGGTGGTCAAACCTTGATAAGAAAATTTTTACAAAAGCGGTACCGGTGCAGCAAGAAGCTGATGTGCTGTTGGATCATGATTACGATGGTATTAAAGAATTGGATAACGCCCTACCCCCCTGGTGGAAATGGGGGTTTTATATAACACTGGTCATTGGCGTTTTTTACCTGCTGCGTTTTCATGTCTGGAAAACAGGACCGACTCCTGAGCAGGAATATAATAGTGAAATGGTAGCCGCTGCAAAACAAATGGAAGCGTACCGTAAAAAATCTAACGACTTAGTGGATGAGACTACCGTTACGATGGCCGATGCGACTGGCATTGCTGCGGGTAAACAACTTTTTCAGCAAAACTGCATTGCCTGCCATGGTAGTGCCGGAGAAGGCGGCGTTGGACCCAACTTAACAGACAATTACTGGCTGCATGGCGGCAGAATAAACGATGTGTTTAAAACAATCAAATACGGGTATCCCGACAAAGGCATGCAATCCTGGGAAAAAATGTTTTCTCCTTCACAGATCCGTAACCTGGCAAGCTTTGTGAAATCATTGTACGGAACCAATCCGCCCAATCCAAAAGCTCCACAGGGAGATTTGTACAATGAAGGTCAGCCTGTTGACTCTACCGCTACGCAATCATCTTCCAAGGATTCATTGACGACAAAAAAATAACGCTTTGAAATTTTCATTGCAATGGACGAACACCAACACAACATATCGGATGAAAAAAAAGAACTGCTGGATCAGTCGTTTCGCGATTCGGTAGCCACGATCTCCAAAGAAGGTCAGCGTAACTGGATTTTTCCTAAAAAACCCAAAGGAAAGTTATACCGCTGGCGAACAATTGCTTCGTTGCTTTACCTGGCAATTTTTTTCGCACTTCCTTTTATCAAAATTGACGGTCAGCCGGTATTCCTGTTCAATGTGATTGAACGGAAGTTTATCCTGTTTGGGCAGATTTTCTGGCCACAGGATTTTTTCATCTTCGCGATTGGCCTCCTCACCTTTATGGTGTTTATTATTTTGTTTACCGTTGTGTTTGGCAGGGCTTGGTGCGGCTGGGCCTGTCCGCAAACGGTTTTTATGGAAATGGTATTCCGCAAAATTGAATACTGGATTGATGGTGATGCCAGTGAACAACGGAAACTCAGGGAAATGCCCTGGACCGGGTATAAAATCCGGAAGCGCCTGCTGAAAATGGCTGTTTTTTTCCTGATCTCTTTTACCATCGCCAATTTTTTCCTGGCTTACATAATAGGAATAGATGCTGTGCTGGCGATGGTACACGAAGGCATTGCTGCCAATGCCGGCACATTTATATCCCTGCTCGGCTTTACATCTGTTTTCTTTTTTGTGTTTTACTGGTTTCGTGAACAGGTTTGCATAGTGGTTTGCCCCTATGGCCGCTTGCAGGGCGTCTTGCTGGATAAAAAATCCATTGTGGTGGCATACGATTACGTGCGGGGAGAACCCAGGGGAAAACTGAAAAAAAACAAGCCCGAATCAGAAACAAAGGGTGATTGCATTGACTGCTTCGCCTGTGTGCGGGTTTGTCCTACCGGTATTGACATTCGCAACGGTACACAATTAGAGTGTGTGAACTGCACAGCCTGCATCGATGCCTGCGATGATATCATGACCAAGGTGAACAAGCCCACGGGTCTAATCCGTTTTGCGTCGGAGGACATCATTGCGCAAAAGAAAAAAACCACGTTCAACTGGCGGATGACAGGGTATTCCTTTGTATTAACTGCATTGGTGGGAGTGCTTGTGTTTCTGCTCATGAGCCGCGACGATGTAGATGCGAGGATTTTGCGTACCCCCGGCCAGATGTTCCAGTCGCTGCCGGATGGGCGAATCAGCAATCTTTATAATATTAAGCTGGCAAACAAGACCCGAAGGGATATTCCGATTTCGATAAAGCTGGAAAATATGCAGGGCGAAATAGCAATTGTGGCAAAAGATCTGATCGTTCCAGAAGAATCGTATTTCCAGTCACCCTTTTTTGTAAAAATAGACCGGCGACTGATACAACGCCGTAAAACACCGCTGGTGCTGGGTATTTATGAAGGCGATAAAAAAATTCAAACGGTCACTACGACATTCTGGGGACCGGGCTATTAAAATATGTTGCATATGAAAATCAATTGGGGTCATAAAATCGCTGTTGTATATATCCTTTTTGTGGTGGGGATACTGTTTTTGGCATACAAGGCCAGCCATGAAGAGTTTGACCTGGTAAACAATGATTATTATGGTGAAGAGCTAAAATACCAAAACGTGATTGATCAAAAGGCACGGGTTGCAGCCCTTTCTGCCCCAGTCCAGGTGGAACAGGAAAGCCACAAAATTACGATCAGCTTTCCGCAGGATTTTACCAATCAACCAATAAAAGGTGAAGTGTATTTGTATTGCCCGTCAGATGAAAAAAAGGATATCAGGCAGCCGTTTTCAATCAGTAACCTGACCTGTGTTACGCAAGTACCGGCTAAAGCAAAAGGACTGTACGATCTCAAACTTTCGTGGGAAGCAGGGGGACAAACATTTTACCAGGAACAAAAAATTATTTTTTAAGCATGGTTTATTATACTGGTATGTTGCAACGAAAAAGTTTTATCAAAACCAGTTTGCCGGCAATCGTGGGGTTGAGTTGCCTGCTGGCAGTATACCTGTTGGAAAAAGAACTGCAGCAGGAAAAATCACCCCTGGTACTCATGCTGATCGCTGCCGCCGGTTTGCTGATGTTATTCATTACCAGGTTGGGTGGTGCTGCATTAGTGTTTTTTTCCGGCGGCGTTGGCGATATATCCATTTATGTTTCCCGCAACCCACTGGCTGATTCCAGGGGCTTTGCTGGTCGGTTATACAGGTTTTACTGAACTCATCCGCTGGTGGAACCAAAACGGGTCTAATGGTAACGAAGTATGAGCATTGCTGAAATTATACGTATTGCGCTATTGCTGGGGACAGCAGGTAGCCTGCATTGCGCCGGCATGTGTGGTCCGTTGGCTTTTGCACTTCCGGTTTCTCACAGCAATCGCTACAGCAGGCTGGCCGGTGGTTCCGTCTATAATTTCGGTCGCCTTTTCGCATATACTGCGCTAGGCTTGCTATTTGGGATAGCCGGTTACCTGTTTCTTTCGGCTAGCTGGCAGCAGTACTTCTCAGTTACACTGGGGATTGTGATCCTGCTTTATCTTTTGTTGCCTAAAAAGCTTTATGTACAGAACCTTACAAATGGCTGGTTACAAAAGCCGTTTCTCGCTCTTCGGTCTTCACTGGCAAGATTGTTTCATTCACGCAAATACCGCTCACTTTTTTTTATCGGTATATTAAATGGTTTACTGCCCTGCGGGATGGTGTATCTAGCTATCACCTCGTCTCTCCTGGCGGGTTCATCGCTCAAAGGAGGCTTGTTTATGTTTTTTTTCGGGATTGGCACATTTCCCGTGATGTTGCTGGCTGTATTTGGCGCTAACTATTTAAATCAGCGCATCCGTTACAGGCTTTCGAAGGCTGTACCCGTTTTCCTTTTTATTATGTCTGTTTTACTGGTGCTTCGCGGACTTGGGCTGGGTATTCCTTACCTGAGTCCGGTAATTTCCGGTACGACACAGGGTGCGGTCAGTTGTCATTAATTATAAGCCAAGTTCCTTTACCGGATCCCAAAAAATTTTTTCAAAATCGGCGATCCGGTCGTTTACCACGCGGATACCCTCTTTTTTCAGGAGTTCTTCCATGCGGGTGGATGTTTCAAAATGATGTTTGCCGCTCAGCATACCCAGTCGGTTTACCACACGGTGGGCCGGCACTTTTGGTTTTACCCGCCCTGCGCCGTTCATCGCCCAGCCAACCATACGGGCAGAAAGTTTTGTACCCAGACAAGCAGCAATTGCCCCGTAAGAGGTTACACGGCCCCTGGGTATTTGCCTTGCTACAGCATACACCAGTTCGAAAAAATTTTCGTCACGCTTACCCGAAGGAGTAAGTGCTTTTAATCGGGCAGCTGATTTTTTGGGGGCGGGCATAAAGAGAGTTGTTGCATTTTGATTATATAGGCGCCTGGTCGTTTTTCTTATCTTGTTCTTGCTTCAACAATAAAGATTTTTTGGGTTCGGGAACGTTTTCGTAATGATAAGGACAGTGCCGGCAGCCCATGCCGCAGCAATATCCCTTGTCCAGGTGATATTTTTCTGTAAACACCATGTACCCATCCTCTGAGAGGTAATAGTCAATCCCTTCTTTCAGCACCTGTTTCATCCTGTTTCAGTTGTTCTTTCAGTTCCATGTCTTTCGCTGTACCGGCTAATCTGTGCGGCAGCGAAAAACACAAATAATGTACCCGCTTGCTTTGTGCAATATCCAGAGATTCGTAATACGTTTTTATGGTCAGTTCCGGCGGCAGCTCATTTTGCGCATAAACATCCCCGTAGTCGGTGTGTAGCGTACAGTCATACAACTGAATCACTTTTTTGGTAAATGCGTATAAAACCGGGCTGTCGGTTTTTAAATGAATTTTTCCATCAGGCTGTAAGAACTGCTGGTATAGCCGGAGAAATTTGGGATGTGTGAGCCGCTTTTTTGCTTTGGAAATCCGCAACTGTGGGTCGGGAAACGTGATCCAGATTTCTGCTACTTCGCCGGGGCTGAAATATTGGTTGATCTGGTCGATCTGCGTACGCAGGAAGGCAACATTCGCCAGTTTTTTTTCCTGTGCCCGCCGGGCACCAACCCAGATGCGGTTACCCTTCAGATCCACGCCAATGAAATTGCGATCGGGATAAAGTTCGCCCAGCCCTACGGCGTATTCGCCCTTGCCGCAAGCCAGTTCCAATATAATGGGATGCTCGTTGAGGAAATGCTGCTTCCAGTTACCGGGCATGCCAGGTGGCTGCTGCAGTACATTGGAAAAGCTTTTCAACTCCTCAAACCGTATTAATTTTTTATGACCCATGGGGTCGCAAAGTTAACAGAATTAAGGGGATGCCAGCCAGGATTAACCGGCCTGGTAACTGCCCGCTTATTAACAGGCAGCTATTGTTGTAGCTTGTTTTGCAGCGCCAAATCGATTACTTTCGGTTACCGCCGGAAAATGATTCCTGCAGGTGAAGTATACATTGTGTATGGAAAAAATAACAGTTGAAGGATTTAGGTTGATTGGGCTTGAACTGGCGAAAAAAACCAGTAATGTAAACGGGCAATCCTCCATTGACTGTGGCCGGCTCTGGCAGCAGTTTGAGGAGGAGCAGGTAGCCGACCGTATTCCCGGACGGCAGGACGATGCGGTGTATGCTGTTTATTATGACTACGAAGGAGATTACACGCAGCCGTTTTCGTATTTCATCGGTTGCAAGGTAGCGACGGAGACGGTGGTCCCACCAGGCCTGCAGGCACTGGTCTTGCCCTTGCAAAACTATCTAAAGATTGTGGCGAAAGGACGCATACCTGATTGTATAGCAAATGCCTGGAAAAACATCTGGCAGTCAGCGGCACCAAGATCTTATGGTTACGATTTTGAAGTATACGGTAACCGCAGCCAGGACTGGAATGATGCTGAAGTGGAGATCTTTCTTTCGATAAGCAGCTAAACAGGAAATGGTTTCCGGATGATAAAGCAGGATTATAAAAACAAAAAAGCCTCTTTAGGTATTGAAATACAAGAGGCTGAGCAATCACATGAGAGAGAAATGAGCTGTAGGGGGAGGACTCGAACCTCCACGGGGCAGTTAGCTGAAACGCAAAGTTTAGTGGTCAACCCTGGTCGGCCTTACCAATGGTAACGTCGGCTCTACGCTTCGTTTATCCTGTTATCCCCACCCCCGAGACGAGGGGGCATGTCTGCCGGAAATTTCATCACCCCACAGTGTATTCGAAAGAACTTGTGAGTACAAATATATAGTTATAGGGCTTTTTATTCCAAATTTTTCAATAAAAATTTTGAAATCATTGATATTTTTCAAATATTTGATAATTATTTTGGAAAATATCAAAAAACCATGGATAAAATGGCTGCCAAACTGAATCTTGATAAGCTCGACTTGCAGATCATTCACCACATGATTGAAAATGCAGAAATCTCATATGCCGACCTGGGAAAAAAACTTTTTGTCTCCGGGGGTACCATTCATGTGCGCATCAAAAAATTACAGGAAATCGGTGTGGTTAAAGGTACCAAACTAAATGTTGACCTGAAGCTGCTGGGATATGATGTGATTGCATTTATCGGTATTTATCTCGAAAAAAGCTCGCTATACGATACAGTGGCAAAAGAATTACAGAAGATACCGGAGATTGTGCGGCTGAATTACACCACGGGTAATTACAGCATGTTTGCCGAAGTGGTGTGCAAAGATATTGCCGGCCTGCGGTATGTACTGCATGACCAGCTGCAGCGCATCAAAGGTATTGAGCGGACAGAAACGCTGATTTCCCTGGAAGAAAGTTTTAGCCGTAATGTGAAGATTACCGGTTAACAACGATGGGCTATTATTACCCGCGAGCATCAAATCTTTTAAAAGCGGTCCCGTACATTCAGGGCATCCCGCAAGCCGTTGCCCAGCAGGTTAAAAGCCAATACCAGCAGCATGATGGCAAAGCCGGGTGCCAATGCCAGCATAGGATTTTGAGTGATGATGAAATTATAGTTTTCTTTAATCATGAGCCCCCAGCTGGGTTGCGGTGGTTGCACACCCACGCCAAGGAAACTTAGCCCTGCTTCAATCAGAATAGCAGAAGCAAAATTAGAAGCTGCCAGCACAATAACCGGTCCCATAATGTTAGGCAATATATGACGGAAGATTGTCCGGAAATCCGAAAAACCCAGCGCTCTTGCCGCTTCTACGTATTCCATTTCCCGCACACTCAGTACCTGTCCGCGCACCAGGCGTGCCACGTTAACCCACATAGTAAGCCCCACGGCGATGAAAACCTGCCAGAAGCCTTTGCCCAGCACCAGCGTTATGGCAAATACCAGCAGCAGCGTGGGAATGCTCCAGATTACATTGATAAACCAGGTGACCAAGTTATCTGTTTTACCGCCGTAATAGCCGGCCAGCGACCCGAAGAGGATGCCAATCGCCAGGGAAATGATGGCTGTAACAAGACCCACGCTAAGGCTAACACGTGTACCTACGATCAGGCGGCTGAGAATATCCCGCCCGTACTTGTCGGTTCCGAGTAAAAACGTAGTGCTGGTAACAGGCTCCGGTGCCAGCGTTGAAAGCAGGTAGGTCTGTCGTTCATATAATCCTTCATCAATATATTTTTGTACAATCAGGCTGTCAGCTTTTTTTTCGTAACTGCTGATGGGAACATACAAATAATCGTCCTCTTTTCCGTACAGCAGATGCTGAAAAAAATTACTTTGACCACTCGTTTTTTCCCGTATCACCTTTAAAAACGCCTGGGTGAAGCCGGGTTTTCTGCCGCCGATTTCCAGGATGATACGATTGGCATAGGGGGATGAATCCGGCGCTATGAAATAAGCAGCAGCTGCTGTAATAGTAGCCAGGATAATCAGAACAAGCCCAACTACAGCGCCTTTATTTCTTCGTAGTCGTCGCCATGCAGCCTGCTGAAATGACCGGGATGGATCGCTCATGCATGGAAGATAAAAAGAAAATGCTGAATCCTTATTTTGTCAAGCGGCCTTTCCACTCATAGCTCGCCGTTTGCCCAAGTAATCCTGCCACAACGGTATAAAAAAAATGTAATGGCTGCAGGAGGAAAAATTTTTTCAGTAAAGATGTTTTTTTAAAAAAAACGGAAACCGAATAAACAAAAGGCAGTTCAATGATTGTTTTCGCCACCCATCCGCCAAGGAAAACAATCCAGTAAAAAGGATCAAAAAAACCTGCAACTAACAAAACGGGGAAGCAACAATTGAATAAATACACCAGCAGTAATACCAGGAAAATCAGGTTGTTTTTATAACGGGTTGCTTTACTGGCCCAGCGGATGCGTTGCTGGAAAAACAACTGCACGGTGGTGGCCGGCTGCGTGGATATCACAGCTCCCGGCGATTTCAGGTAATGAATCCTGTCTGGATATTTTCTCCATATTTTTTGCAGTAGTAGCATATCGTCGCCGGAAGCAATATCGTCAATACCGGCAAAGCCATCTACTTCAAAAAAAACTGTGCGTTCATACGCAAGGTTTGCACCGTTGCACATCGGGTACAAATGCCGATGAACCGCCACACCTGTAATACCCTGCAAGGTCAGAAAATCAATGGACTGGAATCGCTGCAATAGGGAATGATTGTACTCCATCGCCACTGGAGCTGCGATGAAAACAGCACCGGTGGCTTCTTTAAAAGCGGCGAGCTGCGACAGCCATTGCGATGGAGCAAAACAATCTGCATCGGTTGTAACAATCAGCTCACCTGTCGCATTACGAATACCGGTTTCAATAGCCTTTTTTTTATAGGCATGCAGCCCGTCTTCCTTGAGCTGCAATAGCCGAACGTGCTGAAATTGCTGAACGATCGATACAGTGTTATCTGAAGAGTGATCATCCACGACGATGACTTCAAAAAGGCTTGCGGGATAGCTTTGCTGCTGCAGGGATTGCAGCAGGTGCCCGATATTTTTTTCTTCATTACGGGCAGCAATGATTACCGAGATTTTGGTGGTTGGTTGACGGATGCCAGGCGAATAAACGGGAATTTTTTTCCAGCAGAAATAATAATACAAAATCAAAATGGCGTAAACCGTAAACAGCAATATGGTAATCAGCAATAGGATCATTTGTTGAGTTGCCGGCAAATCTACTCATTGCGGTTAGTCCAGCAAAGCCGGTAAGATCTCATGAATATGTTTGGCATTTAAGACCTGGTGACCCGAATGGATAAGCGAAATGCTGCAATTTGCCTCCATTCCTTTCCTGAATTTCTCGCCCCGTACAGGCAGAATGATCCGGTCGTGCATACCATAGAGCAGAAAACAGCGGGTATTTTTTTGAATAAGCAGCCTTTTAATCAGTGGCAGGTTCGGTTGTACTTTCCTTAGGGTTATCCAGCGTTCATATAATGCCTGCCGGACGTTTTCATCGCCAATGTAATGATTGACAAACTTGAAAATACTGGTGTTTACCAGTTTTAATTGATTGAGCCATTTAAGCAGCATAAAAAACCAGCCTGGGTGTTGCATTGTGAAGTGGAAGAGATGTCTGCCCAGGCTGTTTTGTGTCGCCAGCCGGTACCAAAAATTCACTTTCAGTCCGTCCGGTGCCAGTAACAGCAATCTTGCTGGCAATCCGCCCCATTGCTCATAGAGCGATAGGGCCATCCTGCCCCCCAGGCTGTAACCAATCAATGCAGGGCGGGAATAGGTACTGGGTATAATACGCTGAACGATTGCCAGCAGATCGTCCGGGTGAAAAACAAGACCTTCGTTCCATTCTGTTTGCCCATGAAAGGGAAGATCAATTGCATAAAACGTGTATTGGTGACCGGCCTCATGTTCGAGGAACGAGAAACTATCCGACTGCTCCCCGTAACCATGAAAACAGATGGCCGGAATTTCACCCCTTCCGAAAACCAGGTAATGGATTTGGGACTGTTTATAAGGTAGAAAAACTGACCGCACCCTGGGATAATTTTTAAAAAAACTATTTGACCAACTAAAGATAATGATTAATTTTGGATAGTTGCACAAACAACTATATGTCAAACAACCAATTTAAAAAAGGAGAGCTGTATAGTTTTATCACGGGCAAAGCCTCTACCGCGATAGCCCGCCGGCTGCAAAAGAAATTTAATGTAGCCGGGCTGAACCTGACAATTGAACAATGGAGTGTGCTGTATCATTTATGGAAGGAGGATGGAAAAAGCCAGCAGGAGTTGTGTAATGCTACTTTTCGCGATAAGCCCAGTATAACAAGGCTGGTAGATAACCTGGAAAAACTAAACCTGGTGAAACGGGTGCCGGCAGAAAATGACCGTCGTATAAACCTGATTTTCCTGACCAGGCAGGCACTGAAGCTGCAGGAGGAAACCATGCAACTGGCAGAAGCAACACTGAACGAAGCATTAACCGGTGTGCCGGCAGAAAAAATTGACGTATGTAAAGAAGTGTTGCAGATTGTATACGACAACCTGAAATAACAAACAGTTCTTTCTAATAGCAAACAGATAATCTTTTAACAATTCCTGTCCGTTAGATTCCGTCAAGGCAATGAGAGCGGGCAGTAAAATTATTTTTTATGGGCACCGCAGTACAAAACAGTACCGCCCTGAAGGGTGGTGAGTGGCTGGTAAAAGAATCCGTTGCCGCTGAAACTTTTATCCCGGAAGATTTTTCAGAAGAGCAACTCATGATCCGCGACATGTGTAACCAGTTTTTGGAAAGGGAAGTAATTCCTCTGCTGGACCGTATAGATGCATTGGAACCAGGCCTGATGCGCTCCTTATTACAAAAAGCAGGTGAACAGGGTTTACTGGCAGTATCTTTCCCCGAAGAATACGGAGGGCTAGGCAAAGATTTTATTACCTCTACCATTGTCAACGATTACCTTGGTGCCGGGCACTCTTTCTCGGTTGCCATAGCAGCACATACCGGTATCGGCACTCTTCCTATTTTATACTTCGGCACACCGGAGCAAAAAGCAAAGTATTTACCCAAATTAATCAGCGGCGAATGGGCTGGCGCTTACGGGCTAACGGAACCCAATAGTGGCAGTGATGCGCTGGGCGCTAAAACAACTGCTAAGCTAAGTGCAGATGGAAAATACTATTTGCTAAACGGTCAAAAGTGCTGGATTACCAATGGCGGCTTTGCAGATGTGTATACCGTATTTGCAAAAATAGATGGTGATAAATTCTCTGCGTTTATTGTTGAACGTGGTACAGAGGGCTTCACCCAGGGACCGGAGGAACATAAAATGGGGATTAAGGGTTCCTCCACCGTGCAGTTGTATTTTCAGGATTGCAAAGTACCGGTTGAAAATTTGCTGGGAGAAATTGGAAAAGGGCACCGGATTGCATTCAACATCCTGAATATCGGCCGGCTGAAATTATGTGCTGCTGCGCTGGGTGGTTCCAAAAGGGCGTTAACAGAAACAGTGAATTATGCCATTACCAGAGAGCAGTTTAAACAACCCATTGCCAATTTTGGCGCCATCAAGCATAAACTGGCAGAAATGGCAATTCGTGTTTTTGCCGGGGAAAGTGCCCTTTACCGAACAGCCAAGTGGATTAATGAAAAAGAACACACTTTACTGGACGAAGGGAAACCCTTTAACGAAGCCTTACTGGGCGGTGCCGAAGAATACGCCATTGAATGTGCAATGCTGAAAGTTTATGGCAGTGAAGCACTGGATTTTGTGGTGGATGAAGGTGTACAGGTACATGGTGGAAATGGATTCAGCGCTGAGTATAATATATCAAGGGCTTACCGTGATAGCCGCATTAACAGGATTTATGAAGGTACGAATGAAATCAATCGCCTGCTCACACTGGATATGACGCTGAAGAGAGCTATGCAGGGACGGCTTGACCTGATGGGACCGGCCATGAATATCCAGAAAGAACTCATGAGCATCCCTGATTTTGGCGACAACGATGAGGCGCTTTTTGCAAAAGAAAAAAAATTAATTGCCGGGTTTAAAAAAGCCATTTTACTGACAGCCGGTGCTGCCGTGCAGAAACTGATGATGAAAGTTGAAAATGAACAGGAAGTGCTGATGAATGTAGCCGACATGGCAATACAAACCTTTCATGCAGAAAGTATGCTGCTGCGGGTAATGAAACTGGTGGAACAACAAGGTGAGGCTGCATGCGGCATACAAGTGGACATGATGCGCACCTACTTGTACGATGCGGCCGATAAGATTCACAAGTCGGGAAAAGATGCCGTAAATGCTTTTGCAGGAGGAGACGAGCAGCGCATGATACTAATGGGTATAAAGCGTTTCACCAAGGCCGAGCCGTTTAACAGTAAGGATGCACGGCGGCGGATTGCCGATAAATTAATCAGCGAAAAACGGTACTGCTTCTAAATCAATTCTTCTTCGTCTTCCAGTGAACCGGCTGTTTCTTTGGGGACAGTCGGTTTTTCATCTGGGTATAACAGGCTTAATTCTTTGCGGGCAATTTTTAATTCTGCCAGCTCCCGAAAGCGTTTCTTTTCAAAAAGTAGGCCGGCCGACAATAATGCGGAAGCAAAAGTGGATACCAGGTAAAATACCAGGAAGGTGTTTTTCGTATCGTTTGTTTTGAAAACAAAAAAGAACAGGTAAAGAATCAGGAAACCGCCATAAGAAAATAGCGTGGAAGCAATCATTAATGCTTTACCCGGCGACTTACCATGCTGCACAACTGCTTCAATTTGTTGTATAAAAAAACGGATACTCAACGATAATATTACAACAATGCCAGGACCCAGTACCAGCGTGATGGCTTGGAGATTTATGCCCAGTATTGCTACTGCTACCACTTCAAATGCAATAAATCCCATAATACCATACAGTATTTTCTTACGTAGTGCCTGTGACCTTGTAAAATAAAGCAGGTAGAATAATGTAAGAGGTGCATCAAGAAAGTTGTTGCTGTATCCGGCAAATTTGACAATTGATGCAGTAGGTGTGATAATATTTTCTGTCATCAGGTTACAAACTAAGGCAATGCTGTAATAAACAAGTAAAGCCAGCAGGCTTTTGTTATTATACATTCGCAACAGGATGATCAGGGCAACCGGGATAAATAAAGCTGCCGTCGACACATACCCCATTATATGGTTCCAGCTCATAGGTTAGTTCTTTTTCTGTAGGATAAGGATTTTAGTTTCTCATCGTAAAATTAACGATTGATTTATGCACATAGTGTTTGATTTCAACGCTTTGTTCCAAAATTCAGTAAAATCTCAAAATGCCACCGTATTAATACGGTAAGCCTGCACAAGGGTTTTTATGTTACCTTGGTTTTATGAAAACAATTTTTTCCCTATTATGTCTGTTACCTTGCATACTGCTGCGTTCTCAGCCAACCGATTATCCTATTATGGGCGGAAAGACCACCGGTCCCTTGCCCTACCTCGAGTACGGCCTCGGAAGTGACAGGCTTGGTGGTGCAAAAATGACTTACCTGGACACGAATGTGGTGGTTAATGTTACCGACAGTGTGGGCGATAAATATAAAATTCGACTGTCGAAAAACCATATGGCATTTCTGCCAAAGGAAAATTTTAAACAAGATACTGCAGTTGTATTCCGGCCATATTATTTAACCGGCAGCTGGAAAGTGTTTGGGGATGATCAGTATGATTACGTAACAGTTGCCCTGGATGAAAAACTTCCCTACAGCAGCCGGCAGGAGATCAATCCGTCCAGGATCGTCGTAGATATTTATGGGGTTACCAGCAATACAAACTGGATTACCCAACTCTCAACAGTCAAAGAGATAAAGAATGCCTATTATGAACAGCCGGAAGATGATGTGTTTCGCATGATTATCGAATTAAAACACCGGCAGCACTGGGGCTATAGTATTTATTACGAGGAAAATAAATTGGTGCTGCGGGTAAAACGGCAACCTTCGGTTCTCTCTTTGGCTAACATGAAAATAGCCGTGGATGCGGGCCATGGCGGAGAAAATGAAGGTGCAAGCGGTGCGAAAACAGCAATACTGGAAAAAGATTACACCTTAAAAATCGCTAAAGAACTGAAAAACGCATTGCTAAAAGAAAAAGCGCATGTGTTTATGACCCGTGAAAAAGATACAACGCTGAGTATGGTGGAACGTATCAGCATGCTGAAACAAGCGGAACCTGATTTTTTGATCAGCATTCATTTAAATTCTTCCGGCGAAGACACGGTAAAAGGTGTGAGTACCTATTATCGTTATATTGGTTTTCGTCCGCTAACACAATTTATATTAAAACGTATGCTGGAGTTAAGGCTAAACGAGTTTGGCAATGTAGGAAGTTTTAATTTTTCACTCAGTGGCCCGACCGATTATCCCAATTGCCTGGTGGAAGTGGCTTTCCTCAGCAATAAGGAAGATGAAAGGAGAATCCGTACAACAGCTTTTCAGAAAGCGGTGGCGGCAAAAATTGTACAGGGGATTAAAGACTGGCTGCGATCGCTGAACTGATCATCTTTCAATATCTGCTGCAGCGGCTTCATCCAGGAACCAGTACAGTTCATCATTATAAGGCTGAATAACCTGTGCCGGGTAAAGCCCGGGGTTATGCTCGCCATAAAGCACATGATACACAGAAGCTGCTTTGCTGCCGCCGCTCACGAGGAATGCAATGCGGCGTGCCTGGTTTACTATTGGCGCTGTGAGTGTAATGCGAAATATTTTTTCCTGCTTCAGGTAAAAAGAGGTAACCCAGGCCTGCTTTTCCGTCACAATTTCATAACCTGGAAATAGCGATAAGGTATGTGCATTATCACCCAGGCCCAGGAGTACAAGATCAAATGTGTGTTTTTTCCCGTCAAAATACTGGTGCAATATATTTTCGTAAGCAGCAGCCGATGACGCCGGCTGGGTACCGGTTTGCATGATGTGTACCTGTTTTTCAGGAACTGGCACATGGGTAAGTAAAACGTCAAAAGCCATTTTTGCATTGTTACGATCATCCGTAAAAGGAACAAATCGTTCATCTCCCCAAAAAATATGGAGTTTTGACCAGTCAATTTTGTCCCTGTAGGCTTCAGAAGCAAGTAATGAAAATAATTTTTTCGGGGTGCTGCCGCCGGACAAGGCGATTGTAAACCGGTCTTTACTTTTAAGCGTATCGGATATAAACTTTGTTATCCAGTCAGCAACCTGCTGGCTCAGTTCGTCGATATCTTTATAAACCGTCAGATGCATCCGGTGTTTTTTTAACTGCCATTAATTTAAAAATTATTCTTTGTTTTTTGGCGGCAATGTCACCCAGTTGTGCCCGTCCCGGGCAATCAATGCTTCTGCATCTTCCGGGCCCCAGGTGCCGGGTGAATAATTGGGGAAATCAACGGGGGGCCTTGCCTGCCAGGCCTCCAGTATCGGGCTGATGACTTTCCAGGAAGCCTCCACCTGGTCGGCCCGCATAAATAATGTGGGATCCCCGGCAATAACGTCTTCCAGGAGTGTTTCATAAGCCTCAGGTTCATTATCGCCATAGGCTTCCGCATAACTGAAAACCATATCCACGGGATTTAATATCATTTCCGGCCCGGGGCGTTTGGCCTGGAAGCGGATGCGGATACTCATTTCCGGCTGAATACTGAAGAGGAGCCGGTTAGGCCGCCAGGTTTCTGCCGCTTCCAGCGGGAAGGAATAATGGGGCGCTTCCTTGAATTGGATGGTGATCAACGTGGACTTTTCCTGCATATATTTCCCGGTGCGGATATAGAATGGTACATTTTGCCAGCGCCAGTTATCTATGTAGAACTTGGCGGCTACAAATGTTTCTACCGGTGATTGAGGATTTACATTTTTTTCCTGCCGGTAACCCTGCACTTCTTTGCCTTTCATCCACCCGGCTGCATATTGTCCGCGCACTGTATTGGGATGAACATTTTCCGGGCTGATTTTCCGGATGGCGTTGAGTACATCCACTTTCTTATTGCGAATTTCATTCGCGTCAAATGAAGTTGGTGCTTCCATGGCAATCATGCACAACAACTGAAGAATATGGTTTTGTACCATATCGCGCAAAGCCCCGGCCTGTTCGTAATAGCCGCCGCGTTCCTCCACGCCGACTGTTTCGGCCGCCGTGATCTGAACATGATCAATGTAGTTGCTGTTCCAGATGGGTTCAAATAATGCATTGGCAAACCGAAACGCCAGGATATTCTGTACCGTTTCTTTACCGAGGTAATGGTCAATGCGGAAAATCTGGTCTTCTTCAAACATGCCTTTCAGCAATTGGTTGAGAGCTACGGCACTTTGCAGGTCGTGCCCAAAAGGTTTTTCAAATACCATCCGTGTGTTTGTTGCGTCGGTACACAGCTTCTGTTCGGATAACTTTTGTGCAATAACCGGGGCCAGCTGCGGCGCAACGGCCATATAAAAAATGACAATTGGTTTTACCTTCCATTCGTCAGCCTTTGCATTAATCCACGAAGCGATCTTTCCATAGGTTGCATTGTCATTCAGGTCCAGTTCATGATAAAGTACGCTGGATGAAAATTGTTTCCAGTGTCCATCGGGCTCGCCTTTACGCCGCGAAAATTGTTGCACACCTTCCAGCAGTTTATTCCTGTATTCATCGTCCGAGGTGAAACTTGTCCGGCCAACGCCAATGATGACAAACCGATCGGGCAGGTACCCGTCAATAAACAAATTATACAGCGCCGGAATGAGTTTCCGGTTGGTTAGGTCCCCACTTCCACCAAAGATGAAAAGAATGGTAGGGGGGATGGATTTTTTGTCTTTCATTGATTTGCAAATTGTTGAATGCCTGTGCGCAAATAGTTTACCATTCTGTATGAAATATGCCTTCGCGGTCGGTACGCTGATACGTATGTGCCCCAAAATAATCACGTTGTGCCTGTATCAGGTTGGTGGGCATTTTTTCACTGCAATATGTGTCAAAATATCCCAATGCACTCATCAGTCCGGCAGCAGGAATTTTGGCGGCCGCACTGCGTTGCACAATTTTTCGCAATGCTGATTGTTTTTTCTTTACTAAAGAAGCAATTTTTTTATCCAGCAAAATATTCGATAAACCTGGTTTTTTACGGTACACTGCCGTAAAGTTTTCCAGTAGGGATGACCGGATTATGCAACCACCACGCCAGATTTTTACCACATCCAGCAGCGGGATATCCATTTGCAGCTCGGATGAGGCTTTGTGCAACATAGCAAGCCCCTGCGCATAGGCGATGATGGTGGCGCAATACAGGGCATCATGCAGTTGCTCGATAAATTTTTCTTTTCCAAAGAAGATTTTCCTGCTCCTGGGCTTATATAGGGCTGCTGCTGCCGCTCGTTCATCTTTGTAACCGGAAAGGTCTCGCATGGCAACGGCTGTATCAATTGTGGGAACAGGTACCGGCAGGTCCATGGCGTCCTGGCTGGTCCATTTGCCGGTTCCTTTTGAGCCAGCTTTATCGAGGATCATATCTACCAGCCGGTTCCCGGTGAGGTCATCCTTTTTTAGAAAAATACCGGAGGTGATTTCGATTAAATATGATTGCAGGTCACCGTTATTCCATTTCCAGAAGATTTCGTGCAGTTCATCATTCGTCAGATCAATACTTTTGGTAAGCAGGTCATATACTTCGCTGATGAGCTGCATGATCGCATATTCAATTCCGTTATGTACCATTTTCACATAATGGCCGGCCGCATCGCGGCCCATATACGCTACGCAGGGGTCTTTCTCCACTTTCGCTGCCACGGCTTCCAGTACCGGCTGCACATGTTTCCAGGCTTCCGGGTCGCCACCCGGCATAATGCTGGGACCTGTGCGGGCACCGTGTTCCCCGCCAGATACACCCATGCCCATAAAATGAATTTTTTTATCCTGCAGGTATTTAATTCTGCGCAGAGTGTCGGTGTAATGTGAGTTACCTCCGTCTATGATAATGTCGCCGGGTGTTAACAAAGGCAGCAAGTCATTAATCACACTGTCAACAATCGGACCGGCGGGTACCAGCATCATTACCTTTCGGGGTGTTTTTAACTGTGCCACCATATCGGCCAGCGTAGCGGCTCCTTTTACAGTAGTGCCGGGCGTGGCAGAAGATTCCAGCAGGGTGGCCTTGTTGTAATCTTTATCGAAACCGATAGCGTTAAAACCATGATCAGCCATATTCAGCAACAGGTTTCGCCCCATCACTCCCAGGCCAATCATACCAAAATCAAATGAGGGAGTATTCATAAAATAAAATTGCAGATTATACTGTAAGTTATATAATCTGCAACACACTTTTGTTGAGAAATGATATTTACTCAGTTCTTCGGAGCTTCCTGCCCGGGCATCTCGGGATGCGGTGTACCGTGGTGACAGGTGATGCAACTGACCGCCATTACTGCATTTTCATCGCCAACTTTTGAAGAACCGTGAAAGAATTTTTTATTGATCTTATTCGTCATCTTTATCATCTTACGGGCAATATTTTTTTCCGGCTTTTCGTCACTGGCAAAATCCAGCCGCTTGTCATCATCCTTTGATTTAGCATGGCAAAAGGTACACTTTACGCCGAGCGCTTCTTTAAAATTATCCATCACTTTACCCAATTGTTCATGGCTGATATTTTTGGGTAGTACTTTCAGATTTTTATACTCCGGCGGCCTTGTAGCGGCAACGCTAACAAACACAATGGCCGCCAGCGCCGTAATGACGGATAATTTTTTGTTGAATTTCATGTTGGTGAATTTATACATCTAATTTACCAAAATGGTAGGATATAATTCTTACTGCCGGACAAATTTCTGCTTTTCCTAAAATTGCAGGCAATTTCAGCGCGGATACCCGAACGGTTTGCGCGGCACATTGTCTACTTTTGTTTTCAAATGCAATTGTATGAGCCAACTGGTAAATGAATTTAACGACTACCGTACGAAGATGAACGAGGTGATACTCGGCAAAAATAACCTGGTGATGAAACGCCTCTGGAACCTAGACACTAATACGTATGAAGCAGGCGCCCTGGATAAAAAAACAAAAGAGATGCTGGGTTTAGTGGCAAGTATGGTATTACGCTGCGACGACTGTATTAAATACCACCTGGGGAAATGCCACGAACTGGGCGTCAAAACCGATGAATTATACGAGGTGTTTGCCGTAGCCAACATTGTTGGCGGTACGATTGTCATTCCCCATACGCGCCGGGCAGCGGAGTATTGGGAAGAACTGCTGAAAACCGAAGAATAACTAAAAATGTAATAATTTAATAACGAACTTTGTATATTGTTAAGGTTCTGCCTTACAAATTATATTCTTTAATTCGTAATTGAGATGAGTGATACTACTACGGCTTCTGTTCTTACAGCCAAAGATTTTGCCACTGACCAGGAAGTGCGCTGGTGCCCCGGCTGTGGCGATTATTCCATTCTTGCCCAGGTACAAAAAGTGATGCCCACCCTGGGTATCGCCAGGGAAAATATTGTAATCATTTCGGGTATCGGGTGTTCATCCCGCTTTCCTTATTACATGAATACCTACGGCATGCACTCTATTCACGGACGTGCCACAGCCATTGCCAGCGGATTGAAAGCAAGCCGGCCGGAACTGAGTGTGTGGGTGGTTACCGGTGATGGCGACGGGCTGAGTATTGGAGGCAATCATACCATTCACCTGCTGCGCAGGAATTTTGATATTAATGTATTGCTGTTTAATAACCAGATTTACGGGCTGACAAAAGGCCAATACTCCCCCACTTCCGAAGAGCATAAGATTACCAAATCTACCCCCTTCGGCAGTATCGACCATCCGTTTAACCCGCTGGCCCTGGCCCTGGGAGCTGATGCCACTTTTGTAGCCCGCAGTATGGACCGCGATCCCAAGCATTTACAGGCCATGTTGCTGCGGTCGCACCAGCACAAGGGTGCCTCTTTTTTAGAAATCTACCAGAACTGCAATATTTTCAACGACGGGGCTTTTGAAATATTTACCGAAAAAGGTACGAAGGCTGAACAAACATTGTTCCTCGAGCACGGACAGCCATTGGTGTTTGGCGCCAACAAGGATAAAGGCATCAGGCTGGATGGATTTACGCCCACTGTGGTGAGCCTGAACGAAGGATACAGCACCGATGATTTATGGATTCACGATGAACGGGATATTTATAAAGCACAAATACTGGTTCGTATTTTTGATGATCCGAAAAAAGAAGATCATCTACCACGGCCATTTGGTGTGTTTTATGAAACGGATCGTCAGTGTTATGAAGATGCGATGGCCATACAACTCGAGGAAGCAAAAGCAAAAAAACCTGCTGATCTGAATAAACTCCTGCGTGGTAATGAAGTGTGGACGATTAGTTAAACAAATAAGAAATTGTTATATGAATGAGGGGCTTCGGGTAAAGAGCCTCTTATTTATTTAATGAGCAACTGCCCCTGTATGTAAAACTTTATCAGCTGCTTCGTAAATTTTTTTCTTTTTGTTTTCATACCACCATTTGGGTGCAGTTTTTTTCATTAGTGTATCAATGTTCCGCATACCAAATAAATTCCAGGCGCCTTTGAGCTTACCACTTAAAGAAGGCTGCAATGCCCGCAGGCTCATGGCAAAACCGCTATCCAGGTATTCCATATGATGCCAATAGCCTGCAGGCATGAACAAGGTATCGCCATGCTCCAATACCAGGTCGTACCCCTGTGCCAGCTTTAATGCCGGAAATTTGTCATAATCAGGTTTGCCGTTATTTTCATGGTAGTGCGAAAAATCTGCCAGGCTTAAAACTTCAAAGGGTTTTCTGTAAAGCTTGTGTTGTTCTTTGTATGGAAACAATAAAATCCGCTTGCGGCCCACAAACTGCGTATGGAGGATGTGTGAGAGATCTATATCAAAGTGCATGTGCGTGATAGAGGTGGCGCCACCCACAAACAGCATGGGGTATTTCTTTACAAACCCTTTCATCAAATGATCGGGCCAGCTAAAATCCTGCGTCAATTGCGGGGCGTGATCGAAAATATTAAATAAAAAAATACGCCATCCTGCCGGTCCCTGACGGATCATATCAATATATTCCCCAAAGGTTTTATAATCATCGGCGGCATTAATAAGGGTGTAGGCATCACTTTTCACGTTGTTATAGAGCGGTACCCTTTTTTCACCCACCAGTTGTTTAAAATAATCCCAGTTCCATTTGGAGAAAGCCGGCCAGTTTTTGGAGAGATCTTTGATAACAACCGGTATACCCGGCTGGTAAAATTCTTTCCGGAACACTTCGGGCTCAATCGAATCTACTGTAACAACTGGTTTTAGTTGCATAAGAAGCAGTTTTTGCAAAGATAAAGAGGCCGGCAAAATACAACTTGTCATACACATGTCAATTGATAAGGTGCATTTGAAAAAATAACCAGTATTTTTAAAACTCAATAACTGCTACGATGCTGATCCATGTACATCCCGATAATCCCCAACCCCGGCAAATTAAAACCATCGTTGACTGCCTGCTGGGTGGAGGCGTGATTATTTACCCAACGGATACCATTTATGGGCTTGGCTGCGATATTTTTCAGCACAAAGCTATTGAGCGGATTGCCCGCATGAAAGGGGTGGATCCTCATAAAGCACAATTATCATTTATTTGTGCCGATCTCAGTCACCTTAGTGATTTTGCCAAGCAGGTGTCTACACCCGTTTATCGCTTATTAAAAGAATGCCTTCCCGGACCTTATACATTTATCTTGAAGGCCAGTAAACTGGTGCCAAAGATTTTACAGGGTAAAAAAGATACGATCGGTTTACGCATCCCCGATAATAAGATTGCCCGTACCATTGTAACTGAACTGGGACATCCCGTACTGAGTGCTTCGTTACCGGGCGACATGGTGGAAGACTATACTGATCCAGAACTGATGTATGCAAATTTCGGAAAGCAGGTAGACCTTATTGTGGACGGAGGTACTGGGGGTATTGTGCCTTCCACAATTATTGATTGCACAACAGATGAACCGCAGCTCATCCGGCAGGGACTTGGCAAATGGCTGGAATGAACAGCGTACTGTTTCAAAATAAAAAAGCATCATCTTTTTGTGCGATGATGCTTTTACCTCAGCCACCATATTCCTTCTGTATATATTGATTTGACAGAAACTAAATCAGTCTGTGCCTGCGGTTATGCTTATAGAAATAAAGCTGGCGGCGATCATGACGTTTCATGTGTTTCAGATGTCGGTGCTCACGCCGCGAAATTTTTCCATCCCGAAGGGCCTGGTTTTTTTCCATTTTATAATGGGTTTCGTTTTTTCGAAGCTGTCTCATTTCCGGACGGGTGAGTTCACCGCTGCGGTAACCTTCGGCTACGCGATGACGGCGTATGCGTTCACCGGAATCCTGCTGGGCCGAAGCGGCCAGGGTTGCGAGGCTAAGGATGACGCCTAAAAACAGTACTTTTTTCATGGCTATACTTTTTACTTTTTTACAAATGTTATTTCAGTGATAGACGAAAGCAGTCGTAGAAAGTTTAACGGGTTGGTTTCACTTTAACAGTTCTTAACGAAATACTGTGTCAGGGGATCAAAACATACTGGCCTGGCGGGGAAGAATGTCAAAGCTTTGGCGATGGTATTTGCATAAACCAAACTGTTCAATAGCCCTGCGGTGTTCTGCAGTGCCATATCCTTTGTTGGACGCCCAGTTGTACTGCGGAAATTCGTGGTGCAACTGTTTCATATAATCATCGCGGTAGGTTTTTGCCAAAATACTGGCGGCGGCGATGGATGCGTATATCCCATCTCCTTTTACGATGCACCGGTGAGGAATTTTGTTATACGGCAAAAAACGGTTGCCATCGATCAGCAATAGTCCGGGTTGTTGTGGCAGCTTTGCAATGGCCAGGTGCATTGCTTTGAAGGAGGCTTTTAAAATATTGATTTCGTCAATTTCTATATTGTCTATGCTGGCAACTGCATAGCAGGATGCTTCTTTTTGTATTACTGTTCTTAATTCGTACCGCTGGTTTTCGGTCAGTTGTTTGGAATCATTTAACAATGGGTGAAAAAAATCCACCGGCAGGATGACGGCGGCTGCAAAAACCGGGCCGGCATAGCAACCACGTCCGGCCTCATCACAGCCTGCTTCGGTCAGTTCCTTTTGTAAATATGATTTCAGCACCGGGAGAATTTTTTCAAAAATAAACTGTGGAGGCGAACCAGGAAGATTTTATTCTCACGAATCGCTCTTCCATTTTGTAAATTTGTTGTTCAATTTTTACCAAATTGTACTACTATGAATGTTGTTGATTGGTTAAAGCATCCCTGGCCCTGGTATGTAGGCGGACCGCTGATCGGGCTGATGGTACCGGCCCTGTTATTACTCGGTAATAAAGCTTTTGGAATTTCCTCATCCCTTCGCCATATCTGTGCTGTGTGTTTTCCGGGGAATATATCTTTTTTTCGGTACGACTGGAAAAAGGAGGCCTGGAACCTTTTTTTTGTTGCAGGTATTGTTGCCGGGGCTTTTATTGCTGCCAGTTTTTTATCCAATCAACAACCGGTACAGGTTGACGGGCGCCTGGCAACGGAACTCAGGCAGTATGGCATTACTGACTACAGCAAGCTGGCACCGATAGACATTTTTAACTGGAAAACGCTTTTAACTTTAAAAGGATTTCTTCTGATGGTTGTGGGTGGTTTCCTTGTAGGTTTCGGAACCAGGTATGCAGGCGGCTGCACCTCCGGCCATTCCATTATGGGCTTGTCGAATTTACAATTCTCATCTCTCGTCGCTACGATTTGTTTCATGGCGGGAGGGTTTATTGTGGCCAACCTTGTTCTTCCCTTTATTTTAAAGCTTTAATTGCAGACAATGGAAACCAATGAAGTTATCAAAAACATTGTTCAGGAAACAAATACTGATTTTGAAGTACGATCGCTGGACAGTATGTGCGTGAATGAATCTCAGCTCAGGCATCCCTGGTGGTATAATTTTAAGTATTTGCTCGCAGGGGTGCTGTTTGGTATTATATTGATAAAATCAGAAGTGGTGTCCTGGTTCCGGATACAGGAGATGTTCCGGCTGCAAAGTTTTCATATGTACGGGGTCATTGGTTCTGCAGTGGTCACTGGCATTATTTCGGTCTGGATAATTAAAAAATTCAAAGTGAAAACTATCCATGGGGAAAATATAGAACTCAGTCCCAAGCCCTTCAATAAAGGGCAGGTGTATGGCGGCTTGCTCTTTGGTTTTGGCTGGGCGTTAACCGGTGCATGTCCCGGACCTTTATTTGCACTAATTGGAAATGGCCTTGGTGTAATCGCTGTAACGTTATTAAGCGCAGTGGCCGGAACATGGGTTTATGGCTACCTCAGGGATAAATTACCGCATTAAAAAATTAAGTGTATGAAATGGCTCCGCTCCAATGGCTGGTTATTCATCCTGGGCGGAATTTTGCTGCTGGCTGTCATTATTTCCCGACTGATGTTCAGGCCGGCAGCAGTTACGAACCCGGTCATTTCCATACAAGACAGTAGCATTATTACAGCCTGGAAGGCTCCGGATCTCAACTCGTTACCGGCAGGCGAGCAAGGCCAGTTAATCCGGTACGGACACGAACTGGTAGTGAATACATCATTGTACTTTGGACCACGGGGTCGTATAGCTGCCATTACAAACGGAATGGATTGTGGCAACTGTCATATTGAAGGTGGAACAAGGCCCTTTGGAAATTGTTTTTCTGCGGTGGCAGCCAATTATCCTTTATTCAGGAACAGGAGCGGCAGGGTAGAATCTATCGAATACAGGGTAAACGATTGCTTTAAACGAAGCCTGAATGGGCATCCTATTGACACACTTAGCAGAGAGATGAAAGCCATTGTAGCCTACCTCAAATGGCTGGGGAAAGATGTGCCCTTAAAGACAAAGCCAACTGGTGCAGGGATAGAAGTGTTGCCGTACTTAGAAAGAGCTGCCGATACCGCTGCCGGCAGGAGGGTTTTTGAAAGCCGCTGTGCTCAATGCCACGGGGTTAACGGGGCCGGCATATATAAACCAGATTCTGCCGGCTATGTATATCCGCCACTTTGGGGGCTCCATAGTTACAGTAACGCTGCCGGACTTTACCGGTTAAGCCTTTTAGCAGGCTACATAAAAAATAATATGCCCTTTGGCCAGGCAACACATCAAAAACCTGTTTTAACAGCCGAGGAAGCCTGGGATGTGGCGGCCTACATTGTAGCAAAACCGAGACCTGCAAAAACATTTCCCGGGGACTGGCCCGATATCAGCCGTAAGCCGGTTGATTTTCCATTTGGTCCCTACAGCGATCACTTTTCGGAAACACAGCATAAATACGGTCCTTTTGGTCCTATACAAAAAGAAAAAAAGCAGGCTGTAACTAAAACGGAATAAGTCCCGGATTCGCAACCGTAAAACTTACATAAAAAAGCAGCCCCGGATGTTGCTGCTTTTTTATGTAATGAGTTCCGGATATTTAACCGGCAAATACATACGCACAGCCATGCTCCTGCGCCCGGCCCACCGCCCAAACACCTGACGGCATCAATGGTATACCGGGAAGAACGCCCGCTACCCAGTCTTTTTTTACTTCTGCAGGATCCATATTCATACCCTGCGCTGCGGCGGCACTCATCACAGTCATTGCCATATCGCACACGCAAAACATAACGCCATCATCCTGCAGCTGGTTGATGCCGATTTGTACTTCACCGACACCGGGAATTTTGAAGTCGCCCGGCATCGGTTTCCAAAACGGATTTCGGACAGAGGGGGCATTGGTTTTGGAATCGGTGATCTTAAACATTTCACCGAATTTGTATTTTTCCCAAAGCCGGTCTTCCATGGCATAAGGGATGGCTTCGTGACGGAGGACCACTACCACACTGCAATCTTTTGTGGCAGTGCCCGTTTTCTCATTGGTCATTAGAAATACTTTCGGCCAGGCAAAAGGAAACATACCCTTTGGCTCAGGTGCATCAAATACAACCCTGTGCTTGCCTGCAATTTTATTAAACCAGGCATCAGGATCATCGGGCTTATACGGAGTGACTGGTTCTGCTTTCAACGGGAGGGAAGCGCCTAATGTGGAGATTCCGAAAGCGGCTGTACCTGCTGCAATGGAACCGATGAATCCTCGGCGGGATGTTGAAGAAGGAATTTGATTTCCCATAATCGTTGGTATTAAGGTTAAAAAAAGAAAGCAACCTGATAAGTTACGAAGAAAAGTGTGCAACCGGCGCAAAACCTGTCGAATGGGCAGTAGTATTTTTTACTTACAAAGTTGCAGTTCAACAAGTAAAAATCGGCCGTTGAACATTTTAACAGTACCCCGGTAATGGTAATTGGACAAGTAAATATTTCAATAACATGTTATTATAACTTTGCAGCATGATAAACTCTTTGAAGGAATCCCGCTCATCCCGCCCGGTCGCAATCTGGCTGCTGGTAGGTGTGGGGATGATTATTGTTCAAATTATACTTGGCGGCATCACACGCCTGACGGGTTCAGGCCTTTCTATAACAGAATGGAATGTTATTACCGGGGCCCTGCCGCCTCTTAACGAGCAGCAATGGATGGCGGAGTTTGAGAAATACAGGCAAACGCCCCAGTTCCATTTGCTGAATTTTGATTTTACCTTACGTGATTTTAAGTTCATTTTTTTCTGGGAATGGTTTCATCGCCTGTGGGCAAGATTAATTGGTGTCGTTTTTTTCATTCCTTTCGTGATTTTTCTTTTCCAGCGCCGGTTTAAAGATAAAATGATCAGGCCAATGGTGATCCTGTTTATGCTCGGGGCTTTACAGGGTGCTGTGGGCTGGATTATGGTGGCCAGCGGCCTTACCGGCGATGCCACTTATGTAAAACCCACCCGTCTTGCGCTTCATTTTATTTTTGCGCTGGGCCTGCTGTGTTACACCTTTTGGTTTGCCTTGCAGTTGCTGGTGCCGAAACAAAAGACTGTGTCCAATACTTCGTTACGAAAACTGACCTGGCTGATTATTGGGTTAATGATTGTTCAATTATTGTATGGTGCCCTGATGGCGGGTCATAAGGCAGCGACAGCTGCACACACCTGGCCGGATATTAACGGCAATCTCGTTCCCCCGCACCTGCTGCCACAGGGAGTCATCAGCCTGATTGAAAATAAAATTACCATTCACTTTATTCACCGGGGACTTGCCTACCTGATTTTTGTGCTGATCATCTTCTGGACTGTTAAAGCCTTGCGCTTTCAATCGGGCAATGTACTTTTTAGCCGTACGCGGTTTATGCCGGTAGCTGTTGCCAGCATGCAGGTGTTGCTGGGTGTTTTGGCAGTACTTACCAGTGTGCAGATTGTTCCGGGTAAATGGGGCCTTTTTGAATCGATAGCACAATTGCACCAGTTTGTGGCTATGCTATTGCTATTGTCACTCGTATGGATGCTGTACTTGGTGCGCAAACAGCCCGTTGCAGCAGCCTGAAATTTTCTGCGTTTGATATAGCAATGATTAAATAGTAATTTTAGCCGGTAACACATAACGTGACTTATGAAAGCCTGGCTAAGAGGGTTCTATTATTCATTTCCAATACAGGCATTATTCCTGCATTTCAGGCGATACCAGGTATTGCTGGTTTTCTGGTTTATTTTATTCAGTACGGTTAATGGCACTTTTATGAAAAGTTTTGGCGCCGATTCATTATTCCTGGCGCCGGAATACCTGGGTGATGTAAGTGCTGTAAGTTTTGCTATCGTGGGAATAGCTGTGGGCATGTTTTTCATGAGTTGGAATATCACCACATTTATTTTGTTTACCCGGTATTTTCGTTTTCTTGCTGCCACCACGAACCCCTTTTTAAAATATTGTATTAACAACAGCATCATCCCGCTTTCATTCCTGGTATTTTACTTTTTCAAAGCATTTCATTTTGCGCATTATAAAGAATTAATTTCCACGACGGAAATCTTATTCCTGGTGGGTGGTTTTCTGAGCGGTTTTATCCTGATTCTCGCAATGTCTTTCCTGTATTTTTTTGGTGCAGACCGTTCGATTCTCAGGCGTATGTTGCCAACCATCCGCAACCCGAAGGAATACCTTACACAATTGCATCCGCAACAGGAGAAGAAAATTGACAGCAGCAACCTGATTAAGGTGGAATGGTATATCGATTCACCGTTTACAGTCCGCAAGACCCGCAATGTAGCCCACTATACGGAAGAATTTATTGAAACAATGTTCAAAGGGCATCACTTTGCTGCCGTACTATCTGTATTTGCGTCCTTTATCTTTTTAATTATTATTGGAAATTTTCAGGAGTTTAAATTATTCCAGATACCGGCCGCTGCGAGCATCACTGTTTTTTTTGCTATCCTGATTGGTGTTTCCGGAGCTTTTGCCTATTTCCTGCAGTCGTGGAGTATTCCTTACCTGATTGGGCTGATGCTGTTGTTAAATGTATTTTACCGGCTGAACTGGATTGATCCGCGCAACAAGGCTTACGGGTTAAATTATAACAACAGGAATGAACGACCGGTGTACACCCGTGACCGGCTTTTACAGCTTTGTGCCAAAGACAGTGTGGAAGCGGACCGGCAAAATATGATTCGTATCCTGGATAACTGGAAAGAAAAGCAATCAGAAGACAAGCCGTTACTGGTAATCATCAATACCAGCGGGGGTGGGCAGCGCAGCGCCACTTTTACCCTTGATGCCCTGCAGCACCTGGATAGTGCTACCGGCGGGGCATTGATGAAAAAAACCTTCCTGATTACTGGGGCCTCCGGCGGTATGCTTGGCGCTGCCTACTTCCGGGAATTGTACCGGCAAAAAGTAAAAGGAGTTCCCGTAAACCTGCAAGACAGGAAATATGCCGATGATATATCAGGTGATTTATTAAATCCATTGTTTTCATCGTTTGTAGCCCGGGATTTAATTGCACCGGCGCAAAAATTTGCGGTAGGCCCCTATCAGTATGTTAAAGACCGCGGCTATGCCTTTGAGCAGGAACTGGACGACAACACGAGGGGTTTTCTTCACAAACAGCTGCGTGATTATGCGCAGGATGAAAAGGATGCGAACATCCCGTTGATTTTTTTTAATTCAGTGGTTACACGCGACGGACGCAAAATGGTCATCAGTACGCAGCCCGTTCGTTTTATGATGCAGCCGCGTGAAGACACGGCCAGGATACCTTACATGGACCCTGATGCCATTGATTTTGTTTCTTTTTTTGCCCGCCAGGATCCTTATAACCTGCGGATACTGACGGCGCTTCGGATGAATGCTACTTTTCCCGTGGTACTGCCCAATGTCTGGCTTCCTTCCAACCCGGTTATTGATGTGATGGATGCCGGTATCCGGGATAATTACGGAACGGAAACGGCCCTTCGTTTCCTGGAATCTTTTGATGACTGGATAAAAGAGAATACCCGCGGCGTGCTGATCATCCAGTTGCGTGACAGGGTTAGTGGCGGCTGGGATTACCCTTACGAATCTGACGATATAACGGATCATATCACCAAGCCATTTTTGCTATTGCAGCACAACTGGTACAAGATGATGGAATACTCGCAAAATGATATGTTGGGTTTTTATATCGAAAATCCGCTGCATCGCGTAAACCGCATCACCTTTGAATATTTAGCTGAATCGGCAGAAAGCAAAGCAGCCCTGAATTTTCACCTGACCAAGGGTGAAAAAAAAGATATTGCTGCATCTTTAAACTCTCCTGCTAACCAGGAAAATCTTCGGAAAGTCGCAGCTTTTTTTAACAGCCAGGATACAATTATGTTGCCGGGCAAATAAGCCGGAAGCAGTTGGGTATAATTTTTACGATAATATCTGCAGGTGTTTTTGCAGGATCACCGTCAATATGCAGGGGTGCGGAATCTGTGTTGGTAATCCGCAGTTCCTTTGCCTGGAAATAGAGCACAGGTTTCTTCAGGGAGTTTTCTATTTTTTTCAGGCGTCCGGCCAGTACCTGCCGGGTGATCCTGAGTAATAGAAGCGGGCGAGCCATTTTTTTAACAACAACAATATCCAGTAAGCCATCGGTTAACAAGGCTTTTGGGGCAATGGTGAAATGATTACCAAACTGGTTACTGTTGGCAATGCTGATAAAAAATGCCTCCACGATAAATTCCAGCCCGTTACCGGCAATAGTAAATTGATAAGGGCGGGCAGAGAAAAAATTTCTGGTTACCAGGCTTGCATAAGTCTTTAATCCGCGCTTGGGCTGCCGGGCAAATTCATGCGCTACTTTTGCATCAAAACCTAAGCCGCAAAGCATGCAGGAGAAATAATCATTTATCCGGAAACCATCCAGGGCCGTTGCTGTACCCGTAAAAATAACCTCCAGTGCTTTTGCCGGATTTTTAGAAATACCTGCTGCCAGTGCAAGACCGTTACCCGAACCGCAGGGAATCACACCAAAGTTTACATCACAATCCAGCAGGCTTCCTACAACCTGGCTCACTGTACCATCTCCGCCGGCTATCACAATATCCGTTACATTTTTTTCCTGAATCACAGGCCGCAGGAACGAATAATCTCCACCCGCCACAGAAGAAATGATTTCAAAAGGAATTTTTTTCTCAGCAGTTTTCTTTTCAATAAACTGCTGCAGGTCTTTTTTCTTCCGCGTGCCGGCGATGGGGTTTATAATGTAAAGAATATAGCGCTGCATGTATTTAGTCTGGCAAAAAAGTGCACAAATGTACTCTCCGGATTCGGATTTGCGCTGCCAACACCGGATCTTTTGGCAATACCCAGGTATATAATAACAGTTTAGTTTTCCCTGAGAAAAAGTTTATTAGCTCTGCGGTAGAAAGTTTTAATATCCTGTCGCGATCCCCGCGCAGTAATTCATAACTGGCGAGTGAAAAAATTTCTTACCTGTAAGATAGTATATTGCTGTGGCAGGTGATTGTTAAAACTACCACTTAACCAGAGCGCTGGCCCAGGTAAAACCACTGCCAAAAGCTGCCAGACAAATAAGATCGCCATCTTGCAGCTTTCCATTTTCCCAGGCTTCGCACAGAGCTATGGGTATTGATGCGGCTGTGGTATTGCCATACCGTTGTATGTTATTATATACCTGGTCATCTCTTAGTCCCAGTTTTTGTTGTACAAACTGGCTGATGCGCAGGTTTGCCTGGTGCGGAATCAGCAAACGGATATCAGCCGGTGTGTATCCATTTGCCGTTAAGGCTTCCTGGATTACTTCGGGAAACTTTACAACTGCCATTTTGAATACCGATGGGCCATCCATAAAAGGAAAGTTCTGAGCATGATCCAGCATGGCATGGCTCATAAACATATTGCCGATTTCTGCTTCATCAAAATCTGCCAGTTTCTCTTTGGTCCAGTGATTGGCATGTGTTCCCGGGTTGTACATAGCTAATAGTTCGGCATTGTTACCATCGCTGTGCAAATGCGTGCTGAGGATTCCCTGGCCATCTTTTTCGGCGGGTTGCAGCACAACGGCTCCTGCGCCGTCACCAAATATTACCGACACATTTCTTCCCCTTGTGGAAAAATCGAGTCCGAAGGAATGTTTTTCACTGCCAATGACCAGGATATTTTTATACATTCCTGTTTTGATGAACTGGTCGGCCACACTTAGCGCATAGACGAAACCGCTGCACTGGTTGCGCACATCAAGAGCGCCTGTTTCTTTCATCTTCAGGGCACGCTGCACCAGCACCCCGCAACCCGGGAAATAATAATCCGGCGACAGGGTGGCAAACACGATGAAGTCAATATCCTGCGCTGTGATACCGGCCCTACGGATCGCTATTTTTGCGGCTTCAACGCCCATTGTTGTGGTAGTTTCCTGTGTGCGGTGGGCATACCTGCGTTCTTTGATACCGGTACGTTCCTGTATCCATTCATCGCTGGTATCCATGTATTTCAATAAATCATTGTTAGTTACAATGTTGGCAGGAACATACATGCCAATGCCGGCAATTTTCGATCGGTGCATGTGCAATCGTTTTAAAAAAGAAAGATAGGAAAACTGTCGGAATTACCGTTGTATTGGGCAGGCTGATTCGGGGTACGGAATACCGGTAGGAGAAATGTTTTTCGAAATATAGTTTTACATGAATGAAGCAGGTAGTTTATTATATTTCTAAAAAAGGGCAAAAAATGCCTGCAAAAAATTGTAGATTTTTTTACCGGGTGAACATTTTTTGTTCGTGGGATCATGTAGTAAAATCATTTTTTCTTGCAAGGCTAGTGATGTTACTTGCTAAGGGCAGGAAAAATCAAACTCATTGAATTGTTCTCCTTATTCATCAGCGCACAATAGCGGAGAAATGGCCGGAAACACTATGGTATTCCCCTACAACGTCGGTGTGATTTTTTATGCGGTAGGTAATGCCACGAAATGTACCTTTAACCAACCGGTTATTACTGTCATAGGAAACCAGGGTAAAAGCAAAATCAGGATCTATAGCCGTTGTGGCAATATAATAAGTAAAATACTGGTTAGCACCGGTACCCGTCCAAATGTCATTGTTCGCATATACAAAACTGTTATTTCCTCCTGCTCCCGAAGTAATAGAATAATTACCAGGAATTATAACCGGTCCGGGCAAGAAAAGTGAAATGGAAAAGATCGTGTCTCTGCTTAATTGAGCTGCATTACCCGGCCAACCCTTTAATATCAGGTTATTCCAAAATGTATTCACGTCAAATCTTGTTTCGGACGTATCAAAAGTTCCGTAATGAAAACTGCCATCAGTATTATCTGTAAACTGCCATGTGTTAATGGTAGAATCGTTGGGTAAACCGTTGCTGATTGTTCCCGGAGTATAGTTACTATCCGAAACGTTTATTGAAAAAGTACAGTTGCTGTTATTAAAAAAGCAGGTGAAAAGGCTTAAGGTATCATTTGCAGGAATACCTGCGGGCCTGAGTTTTACCTGCTGAATGCCGGTGGTAGTAAAATAACCCGAACTGCTGAAATGAAAACCATTCACGCTATCTGTTTCTATTATATAAGACCCCGGCTTCGTAATATTTACCTGTACAATGACAAAAAAGCTGTCAGCTTTTAGCGGTTCACCCTTTTTGTAAGTGCCCGATACCAATACCGGCATACATTGCCCAAGACTATCCTGTAAACTCCCGGAAGCCTTTTCAGCGCTGAATTCCTTTTGGCACGAAACTAAGAAAACAATGAAGAGACCGGCTATAGTGACAATTTTACCCATAAAATCCCTGCTACCTTTATGAATTTACTATTTTCTCAGGCATAAATAACAAGATAAATTAATGTGTACACAGCTCTTTGTAAAAGTACTACAGTTAATAATCTTATTTCAAATCCCGCCCGGTAATCAGGAATGGTAACAACTGATCAGCAAATCTTGTTTTCGTAAAAATAATTTTACTTTACCAGCTGTTCTAAGTGCTTTTTCATGGCTGGAAACATACCAGATTACAGAATGATGCGTTAATTTCAATATCAGAAGTACTACAGAAACCAACTTTTGCGGGCTCCATCATTGTGACGGAAGTTTGCTATCACCAAAGAGGCGATGATTGTATGCCAGCCAGAAAATCAGATAAGCCGTCAAAAAAACAGCCCTACAAAGCTGTTATTGATATTGGATTGAAATATCGAGCAGTTGTGGATGCGGCCCTCGATGCCATTTTGCTCTCCAAAGCCGATGGCACCGTGCTGGAGGTGAATCGTGCCGCCTGCGAAATGTTTGGGTATACAGAAAAAGAGTTCAAAAAACTTAAGCGTCCCGATTTTATTGATGCCGGTGATGGTGCGCTGCGGCGCATTCTTAAAGAAAGGTCTGAAAAAGGCTGGTCGAGGGGGGAACTGACTGGTATCCGGAAAAACGGAGAGCGGTTCCCGGTAGAATTTTCTACAGTTCAGATAG
>DASTSN010000109.1:0-132782 GCA_035760665.1 Chitinophagaceae bacterium
CCGATCCACCAGCGAGTGGTTTCTGCGGTTTGCTGGATGTTGTTGATGGAGTACTTCCCGAGTGAACTGCTGTAAAACTGCATAAAAAAGAAGGCGCCCGCCAGCACGAGGGCCAGGAAAAAGAATTTAATCAGCACCCGCACCCCTTTGTTGGGGATGCGCTGGGTGTACCAGAAGAGGATCCAGATACCGAGGGCCGGCACAAAGGCCAGCAGGATATAAAGCTTGGTGGCAAAGACCAGTGTAAAGCTGGCGATCAGCAGCAGCCAGTTTTTACCACCGAAGTCGCGGCGGATGAGCATGCGGAATACGGCAAAGGTCAGCCAGCCGAGGCCTGCCAGGCTGAGGGTATCTTTGAAAATACCCGAGCCCCACACAAAGGTGCTGGGGATAAAGAGCACAGCAAAGGCGATGGGGCGGGTGAATTTGGGATAGACTGCTGCAAAGGTGCGGAAGAGGGCCCAGATGCCGGTGAAGGAAAAATAGGCAAAGAGCACGGCTGCCGGCAGGTAGGTATTGAGGGTGAAGAGGCTGAAAAACGCGGTGACCGAACAAACGGTATAGGAGGCCGGGTCATCGTACCAGTACATATGAGAAATGTACCGGTTGTAATAGGCCGGGTCGAACTGGTTGGGGAGGTGAAAGAGCAGGTTGAACCATTTGCCCACGGATTCGTCCAGGGCGCTGTTGATAATGTTGGCGTGGTAGAAATAGTTGAAGGTATCGCCCCCGCCGTAGTAATACTGGTAAATGATGCCGATGAAGACGGCGCCAAAGATTTTAATGCCCAGGGCGGGCAGGTAATAACGCCGCCAGGGGTGGCCGGGCCGGTAGCGGCTGTTGCGGTTGTAGCGGGCCAGTGCATACACGAAGGTGATGACAAAGGGCAGCAGTGCAAAATCGAGTATGGTGATATAACGGGTCTGCAGGATAATCGGCGTTGTTTCCGGGTGCAATAATAGGGAATTTAGTGCTGGGATGTGATTGCTGCGGGAAAGTAAAGCAGGAAAGCATACCCCGGGAGCTCTCCTGTGGTAAAAATAAATAAACCACAGAGAGCACAGCTTAGGTTCAATTACTGTGTGCGCTGAGGTTAAAAAATAAAGCACGGAGGGCAGGGAGAGACACAGAGATCACTGTTTACGTTCAATCACTGTGTACTCAGTGGTTAAAAAATAAACCACAGAGGAGCACGGAGGGACACGGAGAGCACGGTTTACCTTCATACACTGTGTGCTCTGTGGTAAAAAACAAACCACAGAGAGCACGGAGAGACACAGCAAGCACGGTTTACGTTCAATTACTGTGTACTCAGTGGTTAAAAAACAAAGTACGGAGGAGCAGTATAAAAACTAATAATCATTGCTACACGCATGCAAGAGAATGAAATAGGCACAATGGTTTTGAATGCGGCTTTCAGGGTTCATGCTGAATTGGGACCCGGATTGCTGGAGAGTACCTATGAGGCCTGTTTAGCGTATGAATGCAGCCAGCTGGGTTTGTTTACAGAAACACAAATTGCCCTGCCGGTTGTATACAAAGAAGTCAAGTTGGAGTGTGGATACAGGATTGATGTATTGGTAGAAAGAAAAGTAATTGTAGAAATCAAATCTGTCGAGTCGCTCAATGATGTACACCTTGCGCAGGTACTCACTTACATGAAACTTGCTGATAAAAAACTGGGGTACCTGATTAATTTTAATGTGAAATTATTAAAGGATGGGATCAAACGAGTCATTCTAGGAGATTTATAGTTTCGAAGCAAGAGATAAATTCTACGTTGTGTGCGCTGTGGTTAAAAAACAAACCACAGAGGGCACGGAGAGGCACAGAGAGCACAGTTTAATTCAATCACCTGTGTATGCTGTGGTTAAAAAACAAACCACAGTGAGCACGAAGAAACACAGCAAGCACGGTTAGTGGTCATACACTGTGTGCTCAGTGGTTAATAAACAAAGCAGGGAGGGCAGGGAGAGACAGTGTTCAATCTATGGTTGTATAAATTCAAAAAATATTTTTTCCGGGTATGTGTGGCATTACAGGAATTTTAGCTTTTACCGACAAAGGTGCGGGCCGGCTGCAAAAGACGGTGGCGGCTACTGCCGCACTGCAGCGGCGTGGTCCCGACGGGGGTGGTGTGTGTGAAACCCCCCGTGCCTGGCTGGGGCATCGCCGCCTGAGTATTATTGACACCTCTGACAACGGCGCCCAGCCGATGACTGATCCCACGGGGCGGTACAGCATCATTTTCAATGGCGAGATTTTTAACTACCGCGCATTGAAGCAGCAGTATTTTCCCGGCAAAGACGACTGGCAGTCGGCCTCGGATACGGAGCTGCTGCTGCACCTGTATATACAGCAGCGGGAAGCCTGCCTGCCCCTGCTGAGTGGGTTTTTTGCTTTTGCCATTTACGACCATGTGGAAGAGACCCTGTTCCTGGCCCGCGACCGGTTTGGCAAGAAGCCCTTGCTCTTTACCGCAACAGAGGATTATTTTGCCTTTGCCTCGGAGATGAAAGGGTTGCTGGCTTATGACATCCCGCGGGTGATTGATTACACCGTGCTGCTGCAGTACCTGCAGCTGAATTATATCCCGCAGCCGCAGTCGCTGCTGCAGGGCGTGCAAAAGCTGCCGCCGGGTCATTACCTGGTTGTGAAAAAAAGTGTGGGTGAGGCCCGGGCCTATTACGAACTCCAAATCCGCCGCCCGGCGGCTGTACCCGGGTATGAAGCGGCGCAGCAGCAGCTGGTCAGCCTGCTGGACGAGTCGGTACAAAAACGGCTGATTGCGGATGTGCCGCTGGGCGCCTTCCTCAGCGGGGGGATTGATTCCTCGGTGGTGGTGGCGCTGGCAAGCCGGCATACCAGCCGGCTCAGCACCTTTTCTATCGGCTACAAGGATCACCCGTTCTTTGACGAAACACGCTATGCCCGGCTGGTGGCCGACCGCTACAAAACCAACCATACCGTCTTTTCGCTGGGCAGCGAGGATTTTTTAGCCCATATTGACGGGGTGCTTTCGTATATTGACGAGCCTTTTGCTGATTCTTCGGCCCTGCCGCTGTATATTCTAAGCCGCCACACACGGCAGCATGTAACGGTGGCCCTTTCGGGCGACGGGGGCGACGAGGTGTTTGCCGGGTACAACAAACATGCCGCCGAGTGGAAGATGCGGCAGCGGGGCCTGCTGAACCGGCTGGTGCAGGCCGGCGGTCCTTTGTGGAAGCGCCTGCCGCAGTCGCGCAATACGAAACTGACCAACCTGTTCCGGCAACTGTCGCGCTTTGCCGAGGGGGCGTCGCTGGGACCCCGGGACCGCTACTGGCGCTGGGCCGGTTTTATGGACCAGGGGCAGGCCATGCAGTTGCTGGCGGCAGAGAAACGATCTTTGGTGGAAGAGTCCCGGTACGCAGCGGTGAAAAGCCATCTCACGCGGCACCTGGACGGCGGGGCGGCGCTGGAAGATTTTTTGCTCACCGATATGGAACTGGTGCTGCTGAGCGATATGCTGGTAAAGGTGGACCTGATGAGCATGGCGAACGGACTGGAAGTGCGGAGCCCTTTCCTGGATCATGCAGTGGTGGACTTTGCCTTCAGCCTGCCGACAGCCTATAAGATTGACGGGCGGATGAAAAAGAAAATTGTGCAGGATGCGTTCCGGTCGCAACTGCCGCCGGAGATTTACAACCGCCCCAAGCATGGTTTCGAGATACCGCTGCTGGACTGGTTCCGCCGCGAGTTGCGGCCGCTGATTACGGACCAGTTGTTAGCGGATGATTTTATTGCGGAGCAGGGGATCTTTCACCCGCCGGCGATCAGCAGCCTGAAGCAGCGGCTGTTTTCCGGTAATCCC
Source organism: Chitinophagaceae bacterium (assembly GCA_035760665.1). Taxonomy (GTDB): domain Bacteria; phylum Bacteroidota; class Bacteroidia; order Chitinophagales; family Chitinophagaceae; genus DASTSN01. Next base: position 3,854 of record DASTSN010000109.1, read on the forward strand.
GGCGATGCGCATGCGACCACCTGGGCATTGCTTGTGTTTCAAAGCTGGTGGAAGCAGTGGATGGCCTAAGGCTGGGACCGGAGGCCGCTTAGCCATCCTGCAAAAGAAAGCGACTACTGCGAGAGGCGGGAACAGGAACAGAACATAAAAACGTATTGTCAACAGCTAAAACTGGTAACATTTATATATGCCCCGTGTATTACGGATACTGAACAGGCTAACGATCGGGGGGCCCTTGCTGAATGCGGCTTACCTGACCAAATACCTGGCGCCTGAGTTTGAAACGATGCTGCTGGTGGGCGACCGGGAGCAGCACGAAACCGATGCCGCCTTTGTGACGGATGGTCTCGGCATCCGGCCGGTGTATGTGCCGGAGATGGGGCGGTCCATTGATCCACGCAGGGATTACCTGGCCTATAAAAAAGTGCAGGCGATCATCCGGTCGTTCCAGCCGGATATTGTGCATACCCATGCTGCCAAGCCAGGCGCCGTGGGGCGGATGGCGGCCCGTGCCTGCAAGGTACCGGTGGTTGTTCACACCTACCATGGGCATGTCTTTCATTCCTATTTCAATAAGGCGAAAACACGCTTTATCCTGAGTGCCGAACGCTACTTAGGCCGCCTGTCGGATGCCATCATTGCTATCAGCGAGGCGCAGCGGCAGGAGCTGGCGGTGGATTTTCGCATCGCCCCGGAAGCAAAATTTCATGTAGTGCCGCTGGGCCTTGACCTGGACAAATTCCAGCACGGCCAGACAGAAAAGCGGCGGCAGTTTCGCCAGGAGTTTGGGGTCGGGGATGATACCGTTGTGGTTTCCATTATCGGGCGGCTGGTGCCGGTGAAAAATCACGGGTTGTTTTTAGCGGGGTTGCGGCAGGTGCTGGCCGGGAGCAAGCGTCATGTGAAGGCCTTTATCATTGGCGACGGGGAAACCCGGTCACAGCTGGAAGCACAGGCCTCGGCGCTGGGTATCGCCTTTTCCACGCAACAGGACAGTGCACACGGCCATCCCTTGGTCTTCACATCCTGGCGCAGTGATGTGGACCGTATTATGGCCGGCTCCGATATTATTGCCCTGACCTCGCTGAACGAGGGTACGCCGGTGAGCCTGATTGAAGCGCAGGCGGCCAACCGGCCGGTCGTCTCCACCCGCGTGGGCGGCATTGCCGATATTGTGGCGGAGGGACACACCGGCCTGCTGAGTGATGTGCAGGATGTGCAGGGGTTTGCTGCTAACCTGCTGGCCTTGGTGGAGAACGAAGCGTTGCGGCAACGACTGGGCAATAACGGCGCTGCCCATGTGATGCAGCGCTTCAGTTACCAGCGCCTGGTGCGGGATATGTCGGCCCTTTATCAGCAATTACTTAACCAGCAAAAACCATGATCTTTTTCCGTAAAAAAAAGAAAGAGCCTCTCACGGATTTATTCAGCCAGCTGCGCACCGATATGCACTCGCACCTGCTGCCCGGTATTGATGACGGGGCGCAGGACCTCTCGCAGTCGCTGGAACTGATCCGCGGGCTGCAGGAACTGGGGTACCAAAAATTAGTTACCACTCCGCATATTTTACAGCCGCTTTATCCCAATACGCGGGAAATCATCACTGAGAAGCTGGAGGCTATGCAGGAGATTTTAAAGGAGGAGCAGATCGGCCTGGAACTGCAGGCGGCCGCCGAATATTTTTTAGATGAGCATGTGAGCAACCTGTTACGCTCTGCAGTGCCTTTGCTCAGTTTTGGCGACCAGTACGTGCTGGTGGAGTTTTCCATGGCCAGCGCCCCGCTGAACCTGAAAGAGCTGCTGTTTGAGCTGCAGCTGCAGGGCTATAAACCGGTGATTGCCCATCCTGAACGCTATGTGTACCTGGAGCATAACCGCCAGCTGTATGATGAGCTGAAGGATGCCGGGTATTTGTTTCAACTGAATATTTTATCGCTGGGCGGCGCCTATGGGCGGCTGGTACAGGAACTGGCCAATCATCTGGCAAAACAGGGCTATTACGACCTGGTGGGTACCGATATGCACCATGTGCGTCACCTGAAGGCCCTGCAAAACCCGGCCCTGCTGGCGCCGCTCGCCAAACTGCTGGAAAGCGGGAAGATCCTGAATGCGACGCTTTGAAGGGTGCCGCGTGGCATGACCGGGCACAGCATTCCCGTGGCGCAAGCACAAAGAACCGGGAGGGAACCAACCTTTTTCCCTTGCAGGTGTTAGGACCTGAAAGCGGAAAATTTTTTCCGTTATTGTCAACCATTTACGAAGCTGTTTGTAACTATTGACATGAATGCGTTTACAATCAGGGATTTAGAAAAGTTATCGGGGGTAAAGGCCCATACCATCCGCATCTGGGAGCAGCGCTATTCATTTTTACGGCCGCAGCGTACCAGTACCAATATTCGCTACTACAGCAACGAGGAGCTAAAGACCATTCTTAATATTGCCCTGTTAAACAAATACGGGTTTAAGATTTCTCATATCGACCGGATGGACAAGGACGAGATCCGGGCAAAAATTCTATCGCTCAATGACTCGCAGGCACAATTGGAGCGGATTGTGCATGAGATGATTGCCCGGATGATTGACCTGGATATCGAAGGATTTGAAGAGCTGATTGACCAGCACATCAGTACTCGCGGCATAGAGAAGGCCATCACCCAGCTGATTTTTCCTTTTTTGGAAAAAGTGGGCATCCTGTGGCAGACCGAACATATTAACCCGGCCCAGGAACATTTGGTATCGAACCTCATCCGCCAGAAACTGATTGCCGGTATTGAAAGCTGTGTTACCCGTGTGAGTATGGATAAAACCTTTGTGCTCTTTTTACCCGAAGGTGAATTTCATGAACTGGGTTTGTTATACATGTACTACCTGTTAAAGAGCCGTGGTGCCCGCTGTATTTATTTGGGAGCCAATGTGCCGCTCAAGGATGTTGCTTTCCTGGTTGGCATGAAAAAGCCGGATATTTTATATGTGCACCTTACATCTACAGCCACTTCTTTCAATTTTGAAAAATTCCTTGACGGGGTTCAGCGCCAGTTTGGTCATATACCCACCGTTATTTCCGGCGCGGTCACCCTGCATTACAAGAAGCCGGTTCCCTCCTGTGTACACTTCAAAAAATCGCTCCCTGAAGTCATGGAATACCTGTCGGCTTTTTAGTCGTTGTTTTTTCCTGTTTTCTTTTGTTGCATGATGGAAAACCCGGGGTGGCCGGGGCAGGCAGGGCTATGCCCGGCAGGATCTATTGTGTTTAACTTTTAATTAAAGATTGTTAAACAAATTTATTTGGAATTCGTTACTATATTGTTTAACTTTGATTTCATCATAATTAAACAATATTTTATGTCCGCCGTAGAATTCAACGAACTGCTTTTAGAGAATGTAGAATTTCTCAGGCCTTTTGCCATCAACCTGACCCGGGACAGTGAGGCCGCCAACGACTTATACCAGGAGACGGTTTACAAAGCCTTGGCGAACCAGGACAAATACAATGCGGGAACGAATATCAAGGCCTGGCTGTTCACGATTATGCGGAACATATTTATTAATAATTATCGCCGGAAAGTTAAACAACAAACCATCTTCGATAACAGTCCGAATGAATACCTGCTCGACAGCCGCCAGGGTGCGGTGGGTAATGCTGCGGAAACCGTGCTGCGGATGAAAGAGATTAAAGCAGCGATTGCCGGTTTGCCGGAAATCTTTAAAACGCCTTTTTTGTTGTATTTTGAGGGGTATAAGTACCAGGAAATTGCGGCGGCCCTGCATGAACCACTCGGAACGATCAAAAGCCGCATTCATTTTGCCCGGAAACTTTTGAAGGAACAAATTCAACGTTACTAAATTCATCTTTGTGCCAGGACGGGTGGTTATTATCGGCAGCGGCTTCGCGGGGCTCTCGGCGGCCTCTTTTATGGCGAAGGCCGGGTGGGAGGTTACTGTAGTTGAAAAAAACGCTACGCCCGGTGGCCGTGCCAGGCAGTTGAAGGCCGATGGTTTTGTGTTTGATATGGGCCCCAGCTGGTACTGGATGCCGGATGTGTTTGAGCGTTATTTTGCCAGTTTTGGAAAAAAAGTCAGCGATTATTACCGCCTGAAACGGCTGGACCCTTCGTACCGGGTGTACTGGGCTGATGGGTATACCGACCTGCCGGCTGACTATGCTTCACTGAAAGATACATTTGAATTGATTGAACCTGGCAGCGGCCGGCAGCTGGACCATTACCTGCGGGAGGCGGCCTATAAATACGAAGTGGGGATCAATAAACTGGTGTATAAACCCGGGCAATCCCTGCTGGAATTTCTTGATCCTGCCGTGATCGGGGGTGTTTTCCGGCTGGATGTATTCCGTTCAATCAAGCGGCATATTGCCCGCCATTTTCAACACCCGAAACTTCGCCAGCTGATGGAGTTTCCCGTGCTGTTTCTCGGCGCTTTGCCGGAGGATACGCCGGCCCTGTACAGCCTGATGAATTATGCCGATATCAAGGGCGGTACGTGGTACCCCGAAGGAGGTATGTATGCTATTGTGCAGGGCATGTACCAGCTGGCCCTGGAGCTGGGCGTGCAGTTTCATTTTGAAGAGGAGGTCCGCCAGATTGTGATTGAAAACGGACGGGCGAAAAAGGTGCTGACAGACCGGGGCGAGTATGAAGCCGATGCGGTGATCAGCGGGGCGGATTACCATTTCACGGAGCAGCAGTTGCTGCCCGAAGCATTTCGCAGTTATTCCGAAGCTTACTGGCAGAAGCGAGTGATGGCGCCTTCCTGCCTCTTGTATTATGTGGGGGTAAAAAAGAAATTCACCCACCTGCTGCACCACTCCCTGTTTTTTGATGTGCCCTTTGCGGCGCATGCGAAAGAAATTTACACGTCACCCGCCTGGCCGGCCAACCCGTTATTTTACGTCAGCGCCAGTTCTGTTACCGATCCTACGGCTGCGCCCCCGGGTTATGAAAACCTGTTTTTCCTGGTGCCGGTGGCATCAGGGCTGCAGGGCGACACGGAGGAGTTGCGGGACAGGTATTTCAAAAAAATTGTACGCCGGATGGAGCAGCATACCGGTGAACATTTTGAGCAGGATATTGTTTTCAAAAAAACTTTTTCGGTGAGTGATTTCGTGGCTGCCTATCATTCCTTTCGCGGGAATGCGTACGGGCTGGCGAATACCCTGCGGCAGACAGCCCTGCTGAAGCCATCGTGCAGGAGCCGGAAAGTGAAGAATCTCTTTTATACCGGGCAACTGACCGTACCGGGTCCCGGCGTGCCGCCCAGCCTGATCAGCGGGGAAGTGGTGGCCGGCGAAGTACTCAAATCTTTGTGATAAATAATCGTAAATTACAAGATATGATGGATCTGTTTTTCCAGGTGAGTGGTGAATGCAGCAGGCTGGTGACAGAGCGGTACAGCACCTCTTTTTCTTCGTCTATCCGGCTCTTGCACAAAGACCTCCGGGAGCCTGTTTACCATATTTACGGCTTTGTGCGGTTTGCCGACGAGATCGTGGATACGTTTCACCAGTATGATAAGCCTGCGCTGCTTGCTCAGTTTAAAAAAGAAACCTACGAGGCGATTGAACGGGGCATCAGCCTGAACCCGATCCTGAACAGCTTCCAGCGTACCGTGCGGGACTACCAGGTTGACCTGCAGCTGGTGGATGCTTTTTTTCACAGCATGGAAATGGACCTGACGCAGACCCGGTACAACAGCGAAGGATATGCGCAATATATTTACGGTTCTGCCGAAGTGGTGGGCCTGATGTGCCTGTATGTTTTTTGTGAGGGTAACCGGGAGCTGTATCTGAAACTGGAGCCCTATGCCCGGTCGCTGGGCGCTGCTTTTCAAAAAGTAAATTTCCTGCGGGATATGAAGGCCGATTACCTGGGCCTGTCGCGGGTGTACTTTCCCGGTTGTGATTTGAGTGCGTTTACCCCTGCTACGAAACAGGCAATTGAGGCAACCATCCAGGATGATTTTCGCCAGGCTTACAAAGGGATTGTGCACCTGCCGCTGAAGGCACGGTTTGGTGTCTATGTGGCCTATAAATATTATTTGTCCCTGTTCCGGAAAATAAAAAAGCTGGAGCCGGCGCATGTTTTGCAGTCGCGGGTGCGGATTCCCAATTATTATAAGCTGATGATTGTGTTGCGGGCCGGTGTGAAAAATCAATTACGTATGATAGAATAATATGCAACAAGCTGAATACGTGATATTAGTCAATGAGCAGGACGAGTGCACCGGTGAAATGGAGAAGCTGGCGGCGCACGAACAGGGCTTGCTGCACAGGGCCTTCAGTGTTTTTATATTTAACAGCCGGGGCGAGATGCTGTTGCAGCAGCGGTCCCCGGAAAAATACCATAGCGGGGGCCTGTGGACGAATGCCTGCTGCAGTCACCCACGGCCGGGCGAGTCAACGCTGGCAGCGGCCACGCGCCGCCTGCAGGAGGAAATGGGCTTTACAACAGCCGTCAGCAGCATCTTTGATTTTATTTACTCGGCAAAGTTCGAGAACGGCCTGACCGAGTATGAATATGATCATGTATTTGCGGGGGAATACGAGGGGCCGGTTCAGGTAAATGCGGCGGAAGTGGCGGCCTTTGCTTATTATGGTATGGAGGACCTCCGGCAGCTGCTGCAGGCAGCGCCGCAGCAGTTTACAGCCTGGTTCAGGATCGCGTTTCCCAAAATTGAAGAATGGTGGAAAGAACATTACGGGCTGCGAGTGGCTTAACTGTTTAACTTTGTAAAGATGATGAGTATTCTTTTCTATATACTGGCGTTGCTGGGAACCTTTGTGCTAATGGAGGCAGTGACCTGGGCTACCCATAAATATGTGATGCATGGTTTTTTGTGGTACCTGCACCGGGATCATCACCAGGTGGAACCCGGCTTTTTTGAAAAAAACGATGCTTTCTTTATCATCTTTGCCGTGCCCAGCATGTTGCTGATTTATTTCGGCACGTTTAAGGATGTGTGGTGGATGCAGGCCATCGGGTTTGGGATTATGGCGTATGGGTTTGCCTATTTCCTGGTGCACGACGTGATCATTCACCAGCGGTTTAAATGGTTTTCCCGCAGCAAGAGTACTTATGTGCGGGCCATCCGCTGGGCGCATAAAATGCATCATAAGCATCTTGATAAACACGAAGGGGAAAGTTTTGGTATGCTGTATGTGCACCGCAAGTACTGGGAAAAAGTTTTACGTGATAAAAAACTAATGGCTGGTAAAAAAGTGGCGTATGCGCCGGAAACGGATCAGTCCGCTGAACTGCCGGAGCGTTAGCCGCTGCTCTTCAAATCTTTCCTTATTTTCAGCCTGTCATGTCATTTCAGCCTGTTCATTCTGTACAGCGTACACAGTACGATTTTATTGTCACCGGGGCCGGTGCTGCCGGGCTCAGCCTGCTGCTGCACATGATCCGGTCGGGCCGGTTTCGTGACAAGCGGATTTTGCTGGTAGAGAAGGCCTCCAAGCAATCGAATGACCGCACCTGGTGTTTTTGGGAGGAGCAGCCCGGTATGTTTGAGGAGATTGTGTACCGGCGCTGGGATACGGCCTGGTTGTATGGGCAGGACTATGCCGGCCGGTTGCAGCTGTCGCCTTACCAGTACAAGATGATCCGCGGGCTGGATTTTTACCGGTATTGCCTTGCTGCCATTGGGCAGGAAGCTTCCATTGACCTGGTTGCCGGGGAAGTGACGGCTCTTGCCAGCACGGCCAGCGGCGCAACGGTGCAGGTGGACGGCCGGCTGTTTACGGGGACTTACGTGTTTAACAGCATCCTGTTCCAGCCTGTTGTACCGGGCAGAAAGGATGCACACCTGTTACAGCATTTCAAGGGATGGGTGCTTGAAACCGGGCAACCTGTTTTTAACCCGGCGGAAGCGGTCCTGATGGACTTCAGGGTGCCCCAGCACAACGGGGCTACTTTTGTGTACGTGATGCCGTTTGCCGCTAACCGCGCCCTGGTGGAGTACACGCTTTTCAGTAAAGCACTGCTGCCGACCGGCCAGTACGATGCGGGGCTGCGCAGTTACCTGCGCGATGTTTTGCAGGTGGACGACTACACAGTGACAGAGGAGGAGTTTGGCGTGATTCCCATGACCAGTTACCGGTTCCCGACCCGGCAGGGTCGTATCCTTCATATCGGTACGGCGGGCGGGCAAACAAAAGCTTCCAGTGGTTACACGTTTTCCTTTATTCAAAAGCAGGCTGCCCGGATTGTGCAGCAGCTTATTCGTACCGGTCAACCCTTTGCGGGACCGGTTTCGGCCAGCCGTTTTCGTTTTTATGACCGGGTGCTGCTGGATATCCTTCAACGCGAGGCGTTGCCGGGAGCGGCTATTTTTACCCGCCTTTTTCAAAAAAATGATCCCCGGCGGGTGCTGCGGTTCCTGGATAATGCAAGCTCACTGGCTGAAGAACTGTCTATCATTTCATCGCTGCCGACCTTACCATTTTTGAAAGCAGCCATCCGGCAGTTGTAGAGAGGCTAAGGGTGAAGTCAGGCTCTTTATGCTGTTGTGATTATCTTCTACACTGGCAAGGGCCGGCATTTTGTTGCCGGCCCTTTTTATTTGTTTTCCATAAGCTGCCTGGTTTATTTCAGTTCCGAGAGCCACTGTTGGGCAAAATTGCGGGTCAGGTCCGTCACATCTTTTCCTGCCCGGAACACCTGTTTCCAGTTAGCGGCTTTTGCTTCGTACTGGGGGTTTACAAATTTTTTCTTGCTGCCCACTTCTTTAAGTTCAGCGGTAAAATCCACGGTGGCGGAGAGGTCGAGGAATGCCTGCAGGCGCCGCTTCACCAGCTGGCGGTAATCGGCCGGGTAGTCTTGTTCCCATTGTGCCAGCGCTTCCTGGTACGACTGTTTAGTGCGTGCATTGTTTTGTTGTTCGCCTTCATAAAAAAGCCTGATCATTTCACTGTCCGGTTTTTTGTATTCTTTCAGGTTGTTTTCGTGCATTTCCAGCCCGGGCTGCATCAGTTTGACCATATCGGGTTTCATGGTTTTCATGCTTTCCTTTATATCCCGGATGGATTTTTCCGTTTCGGCGATTTTTTCTTTGCGCACATCTTCCAGGGTGCGGTTTTTTACAACCGGTTCGGTGGGTTTGGCGGCAGTGCGCTGTTGTTCATACGCTTTGCGGAAGGTTTCACTGCCGATGTATTGTTTTGAATAGACCAGCAGGTCTTTCGCCACTGCCACGCGGTTGCCGGCGGCAATGTTTTTCAGGTTTTTGGCTCCATAGTACCGCAGGTATCCATTCAGAAAACTCTCCCGGATATTGCCGGTGCCCTGCTCCCGGGTAAGCCCGAGTTGTTCCCAAACATCGCCCGCAAGCCGCCGGCTGCCGGAAAAGGAGAACAGGAACAGGCTCGCGGAAAGGAAGCCGCCTGCCAGAAGAAGGGTTTTGATAGTAGTGATTGTTTTTCTTTTCATGATTGTCAGGTTTTACTGGTTGCGGGTCAAATGGTATTTTCCTGTACAGGTGCCCGGCTGTTTGATAAGCCGGTATCCATCCGGCGGCCGGGCGGTAAGGCATTATTGCATTTGACGCCTGCATAAATATGTGATGGTTAATGAATATGTGTTATTGCTGTATTTGCACATGCGGGCAGCAACCCGGTACCGGTTTGCCTTGTAAAAAAACAGGCTGTACATACGGGCCAGCCTGTTTTCATCAGCGTTGCAAGTGATGACTGTATCCATGTGCTGCTATTAGTTGTAGAGCAGTGATAATCCCGGGACAAGACTGGTGTAGGGAACAGCCGCCACCCTGGGAGCCGCGGCAATTTCTACCGGGGTTCCGTTTTTCAAATCATCTTTCTTCTCCTTGCGTGACAACTCCACTACCATCAGGATCGGTATCATTGCCAGCAGCAGGATACACTTGACTGCAAATTTGAATTTTTCCATTTTGATAAGGTTTTCTTGTGATAAGGTTTCATCGTGTTATTCTGCCGCAAAATTCTGTTGTTTTTACTCCTGCTTCAAGGCAAGGGTGTATGAAGTGCCGGGTGGGTTGTATGAATTGGCGAATTCCGGTACCTGCTTACCCGGCTGTTTGTTTGACGGGTGACGAACCGCGGTATTCCCGGGCGGGTATCCCATTTTGAAGCAGGCTTTGCATGGTATAATTTTTTATTGCAACTGGTACAGCCTTTTTAACAGTTTATCTTTGTAATGTACAATTCAGCCTGCCGGGCGGAGGGGATGGCGCCGGGTTTTGTAATTTAGATAGCATAGATGATGAGCACACTGACTGCCAATATCAAGCCGCTGGGCTATTCCCGGAAAGAATGGATGATTGCTGTGATTTTTTTACCCGTTTTTTCACTGGCTATTAATTATGTCATGTTTGGCCAGCCGTATTTTCAACGGCTGCTGCCTTTCCTGGCGGCCACCATTATTACCCTGGCTGTGCTGATGGTGATTTATGTGGCCTGTGGGATGATTGCCAGCATGCTACACAACAAGTACCCCCGTTACAGCCAGACGTTCCGGCGTATTTTAACGGGCCTGGCTTTGTATGCTCTTGTTATGCTGGCCGGTTTGAGTATTATTTTCTGGGGGTATGATTACCTGGGTTTTTTAGGGTATTCTGTAGATCTGCACCAGTATGGCTGGGCCCTGTTGCTGGGCTTTTTTTGCAATGTGCTGGCCACCAGCCTGAACGAAGGCGCGGCTTTTTATGAAAAATGGCGGGCGATGGCCGATGAAGCGGAAAACCTGAAGCGGGAAAACCTGCAAAGCCAGCTGGAGGGATTAAAGGGGCAGGTGAACCCGCATTTCCTGTTTAACAGCCTCAATTCGCTGTCTTCCCTGATCAGTGACGATCCGCAAAAGGCTGAAAAATTCCTGGATGAAATGAGCAAGGTATACCGTTACCTGCTGCGCAACAATGAAGAAGGGTTAACCACGCTGGATGCAGAAATGCAGTTTATCTATTCTTATTTTCACATGCTTAAAACGCGGTATGGGGACGGGCTGGAGCTGGAAACACGCATTGATGAACGGTACCTGGCCTACCTGTTACCCCCACTGACCCTGCAAATGCTGGTCGAGAATGCCGTCAAGCATAACGCCATACTAAAGGACAGTCCCCTGCGGATAATGATCCTGACGACGAACAGCGGCAAGCTGGTGATATCCAATAACCTGCAGCGGAAAGACCGGCTGGTGAAATCCAACAAAGTGGGTTTGAGCAATATTGTCAATAAATACCGGCTGATGAAGCAGGAAGAGATCAGCGTGCGGGATGACGGGAAGGAGTTTGCGGTGGTGGTACCGCTGATTCATCCCTGAGTTTTTGTGCGGCAGTTCATACCCTGTAACGGCAATTCATGCTACAAAACCGGCAGGTCATTCCCCCGGATGTTTTTGCCTGGATGAATACCTGTTATTTTGGTGGTTATATTCAAAATTGTTTGTTATGAAAGTACTGATCATCGAGGATGAGGAACTGGCTGTCAAAAAGCTCAGTAAAACACTACAAGCCGTGGATCCCCGTGCAGAGATTGTTGGAGTAACCGGCAGTGTACGCGAATCGGTCAACTGGCTGCAAGGCAACCCGGCGCCAGACCTGATCCTGATGGATATTGAACTGGCCGACGGGCAGAGTTTTGAGATTTTTGATAAAACGCCTGTGAAGAGTACGGTGATCTTTACCACTTCGTATGATGAGTACGCCCTGAAAGCCTTTAAGGTAAACAGCATTGATTATTTATTAAAACCTGTGCAGAAAGAAGACCTGCAGGCGGCCCTGGAAAAGCTGCGATCGATGAAAGCCTTTTACAGCAGCGAAACCCCCGCCAATGGCCTGAACGTTGACAGCCTGGTCAAAGAGCTGAAAGAAAAGCTGCAGCCCAAAGAATTCCGCAAACGGTTTTTAGTAAAGCATGCCCAAAAGCTGGTCAGCGTGGAAATTGCGGAGATCGCTTATTTCTACAGCGATGGCCGCCTGAATTTTTTTAAAACGCATGATAACAGGAAGTTTGTGGTGGACTACACGATGGATGAACTTGAAGAGATGCTGGACCCGGAGAAATATTTCCGGATCAGCCGGTCGTTTTATATCTCCATTGAAAGTATTGACCAGATTCACGATTACTTTGGCAACCGGTTACTGTTGTACCTGCGGCCTGCGGTGGATAAGGAAGCCATTGTGAGCCGTGAAAAGGTTGCCGATTTTAAGAAGTGGATGGGCAAATAGCTGTTTTACGTTACACGGGCATTTCCACTTTTACAATCGTACCGGTATTGATGTTGGATTCGATATAAAAACCGGCTTTAATAGCGGCTGCCCTGCGGCGCATATCGTTGATACCCCTGCCGAGAGCGGCTTTGTCCGTGTCGAACCCCCGGCCGTCATCTTCAAGCAGCATAAAGAAACGGGCCTGTTTCAGGCGCAGGCTTACCTGGATATTTTTTCCGCCGCTGTGTTTAACAGCGTTGATCAGGGCTTCTTTAAAAATGGCGAGCAGTTCATAACGGTGTTCCATATCCAGGTTCAGGGTGGTCACGGCCTCGTCGATATCGAATACGATACTGAAGCCGTAAATGGTTTCCATTTCTTCGGCAAAACTCTTCATGCGGTCAATCGTATCCTGCATGGTGTCGTTATTGGGATCAATGCTCCAGACCATATCATACATTGACTGCACCATCCGGTTGCTGGTATCACTGATTTGTGCAATGTACTCACGGGTACGCTGCATGTCGGTTTCGGATTTAATCTTAGCCAGTTCGCTGCTGATATTAATACTGCTGAGCGAGTTGATCATATCCTCGGTAAGGCTGGTGGCAATACGGGTGCGTACGGTTTCGGTGGCACGCAGTTTCTGCATGCGCAACCGGTCGAGCCAGAACAAGAAGCCAATGCAGGCAAAGATTACCAGGCCCAGGAACCACCAGGTTTTCCAGAAAGGGGGATTCACTTTAATGACCAGGGAGGTTTCTTCATCGGCGGCTACACCTTCAGTATTTTCGGTGCGAACCCGGAAGACAAAGGTGCCGGAGGGCAGGTGGCTGTACACCACCTGGTTCAGGTTGTTGGGTTCCTGCCAGGTTTTATCCACGCCTTCGAGCATGTAGAAGTAGTGGACTTTATTCCACTGGCTGTAATGCAGGGTGTTGAATTCTATTGCCACGGAGGTGTTTTGGTATTGCAGGGATACTTTTCCCTGTTGCTGCAGGGAGTCAACGGGTAGGTATTTGTTGGCGAGTTTAAAGCCGGTGATCACGGCCGGAAAGGGTTTGGGCGACTGAATCACCTGCGCCGGGTCGAAGGCCATAAAACTGTGATCGGTTAGAAACAACAGTCTTCCGTCGTTCAGTTTTTGTACGCTGGCCTCGATAAAATTATCAAAACGCAGTCCGTCGCGCCGGTCGTACAGGGTGGCAATCTTTTTTTCCGGGTTGTACTGGCAAAGGCCATGGGCCAGCCCGAGCCATAGAATATTTTTATCGTCTTTTTGCAGGCAGTAAACTGTGTTGGAAGGCAGGCCTTCGCGGCTGGTGATCTGCGAAACGGTATTGGTGAGTGTGTTGATCCGGTTAAGGGCGCCGCCTGCCACCAGTACGATGCTATCGTTGTATTGCAGTATGTCGTTGCAATAATCACTCCACAAGCGTTGCCCGACAGGGCCGTTTTTCTCGAGGTGCAGTAATTCCCGGTTGGTTACCGGGTCGTATTTCAGCACGCCGTTTCCTTCCGTAGCCACCCACACATAGCCGTCTTTATCTACCAGTATTTTATTAATATAGCCGGGCGTTCGCTGGCGTATCAATACAAAACCCTTGCGGGGATCATCATTTGCGGCTTTTTTATCCCATTTCACAATATGGCCGCCCTGCAAACCCAGCCAGATGTTACCCAAATGATCTTCCGTTGCCTGTCGTACGGTACTGCCCCCGACCAGTTCGGGTGCCAGTTGTAATGTTTTGCCCGACTGTGGATCATACACCAGTATAGTGCCGCCCTGCATCCCCATCCACAGCAGTCCGCTTTCCTTTTGTTGTACCATGCTCCAGATAGAGTAGGGCTCCCGGAAATGATTCAGCGATGCGGGCAACGGTGCAACGTTGAGGGCATTGTCGTAGCAGTACAGGCCCGATCCCCAGGCGCCTGCAAAAACCCGGCCGTCTTTTAGTTGTAGCGCTGATGCCAGCGGTCCGTCGATGGATCCGGATCCATCTGGCCGCACCAGGTTGTAGTTACCAAATACCTGCCTGTCGGGGTTAAAGGTGAATACGCCATTATCGGTAGCAATCCAGATGGTATGTTCCCGGTCTTCATACATGTTAAAGACCTTATCGAATTTGATACTTTGCTCATCTTTGTAGTCGCTTTTGATGAGCCGGAAAGGTTTTTTATTCTCAGGGTTGTATTCCAGGATGAACGACAGGCCATAAAACCACATTCTGCCATTGTCTTCCCGCAGGGAACTGCCAATTTCAATATATCCCAGTTTAAACATGGAACTGGGGCTGTATTTCTGTATTTCGCCGGTTTTTCTGTTGTAGGATTGAATATGCGGCGCTCCAGGTTCATGAAGGTCCCAGCGACTGTACCAGAATAAATCACCCTGTATGCCGTGTACGGCGATCACAGATTTTTCATTGAGCAAACCCTGGATCAGGTGAGCTTTATCGGGTGCGTGTCCCCGGTAGTTCAGGTGCCCGGTTTGGGCATTGTATACTGCGAGGCCTTTGTAACAGCCAAGCCAGTAATCTGTAGAGCCGGGCTGGTGATAATACGCAATCGGCGGCCAGTTGGCCTGGTACAAGGGTGAAAGATCGACTGTTTTTGAAAACTGTTTTTTTGCCGCATCATAGGTATACAATCCTTTGGGCTGCACCAGGATCATTGCTTCCCCGCCGGCATCCATATCCAGTGCTAAAATCTGTATTTTTTCATTTTCGTGAATGCCTTCCACGGGGATATTTGTGTACGTAAAGGACTTCCCGTTGAAGATCCCGATTTTCGTACCGCTTGTAATCCAGAGGTTACCGTGGCGGTCTTCGGCCACTTTGTTGATTATGTCGCCCGGGACCGAAGCGGGATTATCCGGCTGGTTGCGGAAGGTGAGAAAACCGTTGCCATCGTAACGCTGCAAACCATCGATCGTAGCCAGCCACATAAAACCATTCCTGTCCTGTATGATGCTGTTGACAATATTTGATGCCAGGCCATTGAATGCGCTGAAATGGGAAAACACGTATTGCCGGGATTGCGGGGACTGCCTGTAAGCAACAGGTGTTTGTTTTTGCGGGTCACCCTGCTTTTCCACAATGAAGCGGCTGCTTTGCTGCGCAGCCAGCATGCCGGTGAGCAATAAAGCCCCTCCAATACAGGTGATATAACGGTTAACCATCACAAGCACGTAAGCGTTTCCCAAATATACCTAATGGATGTACAAAACGGGCAAAAAGCCCGTTGAACTGCTGCGGGCCGGGATGGGTTGAGCAAGGGCAGTGATGAATTGTTGCCTTCGCTACAGTAGTGGAAACAATTCAGGCATAAAAAATTTCAATTTATACAAATGGCTGATGACTGAAGGGTTCTGCTGCAGCAATTTTATGCCCGCATTTTATTTACCATTAAATCTTTCACAACATGAAACAAATTTTGTCTTTCTCGGTGTTACTCCTGCTCGTTTTTAGTTCCTGTAAAAAAGATCATGACAAGGCTGGCGTATTCAAAGGTCCCGTCACCAGTTTCCAGGGGGGGCATGCCTGGACATGGGTGCAGACGGATGCTGACAACAAGCCCCTTCGGGTTGGGATTGCTATTGATGCGGCTGCTATGAGCAGTCTTGATCCCGGAACAGGCGATGGCGGCGATCATGATCATGCCAATGCTATTTCCCTGGCTTTTGCCTCGCAGGCTTCCGTGACGCCATTTATGCATGCTTTACTGGACTGGAATCCGCACGGGCATGAGCCTGCCGGTGTGTATGATCAGCCGCATTTTGATTTTCATTTTTACATGACCAGTGAAGCTGATCGTTTGGCGATTCCTCCTTACGAGACGAACAGCGAAGGGTTTTTGCATTACCCGGCTGCGGACTATATGCCCGCTGTGTACCAGGCTATTCCCGGCGGTGTGCCACAAATGGGTACGCACTGGGTGGATGTGAACTCGCCTGAACTGCATGGACAGCTTTTCACGCAAACTTTTTTGTACGGTACCTATGACGGGCAGGTAACTTTTTACGAGCCCATGATCACGAAGGCATTCCTGGATGCTAACCAACAGTTTCAGCGTGATTTCCCTGTACCGGATAAATTCAGCAAGGCGGGTTATTACCCCAGCAAAATCCGTATTGAAAAGACCGGTGGTGTAACGAATATTATTCTCGAAGGCTTTGTTTACAGGCAGGCCTCATAATGAGAACGGTCCAATGATGAAGAGGGGGACGGGGTGTCCCCTTCATTATTGCATTTCAGGTATCGTAAATGCCAGTTCATGCATTGTGTGCCCGTTGCTACCGTCGCCGGTGCTCATTTTTGTACGATAAAACTTATTCTTAAACCTTTATTTCATCAACATGAAACGCTTTAACATTTTTAACCAAATTCACAAGGCACTGCGTGCCGCTTTGTATGATACGGCGCTGACCCTTCAGCAAACCAGTTTCGAGGAGGAGGATCAGGCTGCGATGGCCCTGGAAAAAGTGAACTTGGTTGCTGATCTTTTTGACAAGCATGCCGGACATGAAGATCATTTTATTATCCCGGCTATCCAGCAATACGAGCCGTCTGTTGCCGATGCTTTTGAACAGGAACACGTGGAGGATCATGCGCTGGGGCAGAAGTTGCGCGGCCTGCTGCTGAGCTTTGAACATGCGGTATCGACGGAAGAAAAAATTATTGCCGGCCAAGCCCTGACGAACTGCTTTATTCATTTTATGACGTTTAACCTGACGCATATGGCCAAGGAAGAAGTGGTACTAAATGAATTGCTGTGGCGGTATTATAACGACGGGGAGTTGCTGGCGCTTAACCATAAAATTGTGACCAGCATCCCGGCAGCAGAAGCCGTGGTGGCACAGGCCTGGATGATGCGCGGCCTGAGCAATACAGAGATCATTGCCTGGTTGCGGGCCGTGGAAAAGAGCAGTCCCGAATTTATTTTCAATGCCCTGTTCGCTTCGGCCGAAAAGGAATTGCCTCCTGTCCGATTCCGCCAGGTGCTGGAAGGGCTTACCAATGGTGTGCTGGTGGCCTGAGCCAACTGCCATTCGTCAACAAGGACCTGTTACTGCTGCCGGTACTGCCAGCAGGGTAACAGGTTTTTTTTGGATCCATTTTTAATATTTCCC
This sequence comes from Chitinophagaceae bacterium, assembly GCA_035760665.1. Classification (GTDB taxonomy): domain Bacteria; phylum Bacteroidota; class Bacteroidia; order Chitinophagales; family Chitinophagaceae; genus DASTSN01. Next base: position 21,183 of record DASTSN010000109.1, read on the forward strand.
TAATAATGATTGTTGCAGCTATTATCCCATTATCCTCGGAATAGATCAAAAAGAGAACCGGCCGCAGCAGCTTCGCTGCCACCATCCTGCCTGGATATCCGTTCTCATATTCAGGAATAGCATACAAGTGTACAAAACGGGAGGAGCCGGTTATCATTTTATACTGGTTGCTGCACCGTGTAATGCTATTGCACTGCCGGGAGTTGGCGGCTTGATACGCAAAAGGTTTTGGGATGCATGACTTATGAGTTTAGGCGGGTGCAGGGGCCGGCGGGATGATGTATCTGCTGTGTCTTTTGGAAAAGATGCAAGCGGCAACAGTATACACCCGGTAACGAATGCGCTCGGTTCCGATAGCGGTACTATACCAGCTATTCGTTATCGTTTTGCGGATATGCCTAATCATCCTGATTCGCAATCGCCTTCTTCAGGTGAAACCTATAAACGGAAAGAACAGATCACTACAGCTCCCCGCTATCAAGGTTTTGCAGTAGCCTGAGCGAGGATGCGTAGGCTAGCGACTTGTTTTATTTGTTATGAGATCTGTATCGGTATACCCCCCCAGCCTGCACAGGGTGCAATGCTGGTGCTCCATACCTGCCCTAAGGGCAACTATGATTGCCAGCAGGGCGATGGTATAGTATACCACAAAGGCCAGCACGGTAGAATTGCCAGGCCGGCTTTTGCGGGTGCTGTTCAGGGAGTTGGCGAATGCCCTTTTTTTGCTCATGCTGGAAAGCTACATATACTTACTTCTTTTTTGCTGTGTTTTTCCAGCTGTCCTCTTTAACCGGCTTCAGTGTTTTCAGGTAGCGGTAAATGGCTTTTAATTCGTCGTCGGTCATGCGTTTAAACGAGCTCCAGGGCATCACCGATCCTTCTTTTAACCGGCCCATACGAAAGCGGTCAATAAATTGTTTTTCCGACCATCCGAAAATCCGGCTGCTGGAATCGGGTGTGAGGTTGGGTGTAATATACCCTTCGATTTCGTTGCCACCGGCGAAGGGCTCACCGATAAATTTTCCTGACATGTCACGTTTTGTGTGGCATCCGTTACATTCAGCCATGTAATGTGTTAGGTAGTGGCCATACGCCGCGGTCGTGTCGCGGTGCACCGATTTCGGCACATCCCCTGTGGGCCCCACGGGTTTTACCAGGAATGCTTTTACAATATTACCCAGCAGGTTGAGTTGGTTCTCCGGCACCTTATTGTATACGGGTTTTTGCGAGCGGAGGTAGGATAGAATGGCTGCGAGATCTTCATCGCTGGTGTTGTGGAACTGCATAAACTCGTAGAGGACGGTGCCGTCTGGTTTCACGCCATAGCGCAGGGTTCTGGCCAGTTCCCGGTCGCTGTATTTGCCAATCCCGGTTTCTTGATCGGGGGTGATGTTTTTTGAATAGATGGTACCCAGGGGCAGTACAAAATTCACGCCGCCGGATAGCGGAACCTCCTGGCCAAGTGCCAGCAATGAATCGGCGTTGGCTTTGCTGTGGCAGTCGATACAATGGGCCGAACTAATGACCAGGTGCCGGCCGTGCGCAATGACGGCGCTGTCGGTGGAGGTCTGTATGTCCGGGTAGGGCGCCTCGTAGTGCATGTTTTGCCGGGCAGCCACCAGCACAGCAAGTATGACAACCAGTGTCAGGAGGGTGATGCCGGTCCATTTCAGGATGGTTTTGATTTTGCGTTTCATCGTATAAGGTTTAAGGGTTGTTGGTATGCGTTATTTTACTGCAAAATAATTTCCATCGCAGCCTGGTTCAAGATCAGGCTGCCTGAATTGCCGGAAAGCTTGCATGAGCTGGTATTTTGGGAGTTTTGATTTTTCCTGGCGGTATGATATAACGTTTACCGGGCGGTTCTGTGATCATTGCCTGGCCGATACATCCTGTGCGGATACTGCGGTTGCGATGCTGTCCTGCAGGAAGACCCCAGTTATGGCATGGGCGTAAGCCTGTACCTGGCGGGAAAAAAATTGTTTATGCGTGCCTGATGAATAATCTGTTGCTCTTTTATAGCCCGGAAGTTCTACTGTAACCAGCACCATCGCCTGCCGGTTAGCTTCGGGTCGTTGCGGATCTTTTATGGCGGTGGCTGCCCAGGTGCCTAATGAAACGCCCTGTCCTCTTCCCGAGGGCAGCGAGGAACCCTTGAAATTCCGACTTTGCCGGGTGCCTTTTTTTGCCGGCACAGGATCCCTGTAATACAAAGCTGTCGGCTGGTTTTCCAGGTTATTGCCGGGTACCCGTGCGCCACAAGCCTGCGCCAGGGCTGCCATGGTAACTGCCAGGGTGCTGTCAGGCTCAAAGCCCAGTGCAATGCCCTGTTCATCTGTTCGCGGGTCGGCATAAATTCCTGCGTGACTGGTATCGCGGATGGCATGTATGCTGGCGATTCTTTCCGGTTTAAAATCATTCACCAGCTGTAATAAAATGGCATTTTCTTTTTCGATGGTTCTGCCCAGGGCGTCTTTGTTGCTTTGCGGATTGTAAGCCCTGCCCGGCGCCGGCAGTTGCCGGTTGGGGTCAGGCGCCGAGGATTTAGAATAACGGCCGGTATTTTGTGTGGAACCGATTGTTGCCGGGTTTTGTAAAGCCTGCCGTGCATTGTCGGGAAACAGGCAGGGAATTACCAGCACTGAATAGGCGGGTTTTTCAGCGGCAAGCAGGTTGCTGATCACGGTGTATGCTGTTTCTATGGAAGATAATTCTGACCCATGCACACCACCGATCACCATGGCTTTTTTTTCGCTACTACCCGGAAAATACCAGGCTTCAACAGGGTAACCCTTTTTGGAAAAGCCCACTGAAAATTTCACAGCTTTACCAGATGCTGTCACCTGCTTTAAGCGCGACGCTGAATAGGCAGCCGCAGGGATGCTGGTGTACGAGGCGTTCCGGGAGCCTGACCAGAAGGTAAAAGAACCGATTGTATCAGCCGGTGTATTTTCCCCGTTGGCTGCTTGATTTAACGGTGACGAGTGGATGCCGGTGTTTTTGGCTGCCTGCAGCGATGAGATACAGGCAATACAAGCCAGCAGGTATATGGTATACCGCATACGTTACGTTTGAAAGATGGTGAGGAAAGTTGTTGTGTTTGTGGAATTGTTTTAGCGAAATGATCATTCTTTTACAAACTCCACCCGGCGGTTGGCAGCCTTTCCTTCTTTTGTTTTGTTGTCGGCCACGGGTTCCGATTCACCTTTTCCTTCCGTGCTAATCCGGTCGGCAGCAATGGAGAACTCATTGACCAGGGCCTCTTTTACGGCAGCGGCGCGTTTTTCTGAAAGGGTCAGGTTGGCCGTTTCACTGCCATCACTGTCGGTATGGCCAATGATCTTTATGTGCATGTCTTTATTCTCTGTAAGGACGGCTGCCACTTCTTTCAGTGTGCCATGCGATTCGGGTTTGATGCTGGCGGCATTGATGTCAAAGAGAATCCCGGTGGTGGAAAACTTCCCTTCCCCGGCGAGTTTATGGCGGGTATCGGGTTTGCCGGTGGCCACTTTTATATTGCCGAGGTAGATGGCGTATTGGTTTTCCTGGTAGTTTGTACTGCCGATTTCGAACAGCAGCTGGTTCATCACATAGTTAACAGGAATGCCTTTTGGTACATCAAACAGTTTTTCTTCGTTGACCCAAAGCCTAAGCCGTTCTTTCTGCACCTGTACCGAGACGTGGAAAGGCGTTCCGTAGGATTGTTCCAGCGATTCAAAACCCTTGAGGTCACTTTGAAAGTAATCTGTTTTATCCTGCCACGATTTCAGCTGTGCTTTCGTGGCTTTGAATTCATTGGGGAAGATGGTAGTGGTTACGGCGGCGTAGCGTTTGTTATCTTTTAAAAAGCTGTTATCCGTGGATGCCTCATCACCGGATGCAAAAAAGCCGAATGTGAATTCGGGGTACATCCAGCCATTGTTTTTCAGTTGCAGGATAGCGTCGAATTCAATGCTGTAGTTTTCGCCAAAGGTTTTGGTATTGGCAGTAAGATAGGTAAATGATTTGTGCAGCCGCAGCCATTTACCGGGGAACTTATCCAGTGTCACCACTTCACCGGAGCCGCTGGTATTCCAGCCGGCCGGCAGTTCTGCCAGCGGTTCCTGGTCAAAATTTTCATAATAGCGCACCTGTTCGCCCGGCACAAAATCGTAAGCGGCGTAGGACTTCACGGCGTTGTCACCGGTGGTTGTTGCAACGGGCACAGGTTCGCTGTTATTTTTTTCAGGTGATTTTTTCCCTTCAATGGCATCAAGGGTTTTATCTACCTGCTGATCGATTTTGTTATCTGCCCGCTGGGTAATTTTATTTTTTATCCGGTTACCCAATCCTTTGAACTGTGCCTGCGTGCATAAGGGGAGTGCAGCTGTAACAAGTACTGCTATGAAAAAACTGCGATTCATGAAATAAGGTTTAATGGTTCAGCAGCAAAAATATCCGGCATGCAAACCGCTCAAACGTGTAAGATGGGTGAATTGTGAAAAAATGAACCTGAATTGCACGATTGCAATACGTGGATATATTTTCAGCATCATTGACCGGGATACAGGGTCTTGTTTCATAAAAGGAGTTAGTTAGAATAATCTCCAGGAACCGGCCGAAAGAAATGGCCTTTCAGCCGCAACTTCTTCCGGCTGGACCAATAAATAAAATGCCGGCGGCAGAAAGGCCACCGGCATTGTTGTGTCCGTATCCTTGAAAATTACTTGATGATTACATGCTCTGTGTTATCGTTGGCTTGCAGGCTGTACATACCTTTTGGCAGGTTGCCAACGTCGATGCTGTTAAGACCCGCTGTCATTTTGCCCTGGTATACCAGTTTTCCGTTGCTGCTGTACAGGTTGACTGTGGCAGATTTCGGGAGTAAGAATTTCAGCTGTTTTGTAATAACGGGATTACCAAGTATAACAATCCGATCCACGTAACCGCCAAACTGAACCTGGCTGATACTACTGAGGCTGAATTTTCCATCTATGTCTCTTTGCAGCAGGCGGTAATAATTGGTACCCTGAACGGGGCTAGTGTGCATGAACCTGTACGACAGGACCGCCGTGCTGTTACCGCTGGCAGCAATGGTCCCAATTTCTTTCCAGGTATTACTATTGCTGCTATGCTGAATGACAAAATCTTTTGTGCCCTGTTCGTTGGCTGTTTTCCACTCAAGGACAACACCTGTTCCTTCTGCTTTTGCCGAAAAATCCAGTAAGGTTAGCGGGAGAGGCGTTTCGTTTGCCCCAATGGCGAAATCAGAAAAACTGCTGAGTCCTTCGATCACGAGTTTACCCAAGAGACCATCTGCCTTGCGGGTGATGACTTTGTCGGTAATGTCAAGCCAGGCCGAGCTGGCATTGCTGCGTTTTAACACATGGGCGGCATTCCATTCGTCTGCACTCATGCCCAAAGCAGAAAAGTCAAGTGATATGACGTAGTCGCCGGGTGTTGCGTTCGAAGAACTAACATGATAATAGAGGCCTTTGACTGAATTGTAGCCGGCCGGCAAACCGTAGGTGTAATTTTCCGGCAGCACGCTTGCATATTTGGTGGCCGTGATAGTGGTACCGCCACTGGCTACTCCGTTCACAAAGGTTACGTTTACACCCTGGTCTGCAAGGCCGGCGGACGAACTTTTGGAGGAGATGGCCATTGAAAAATTATTAGTGGCGCGGTTATTAATAACGGCCTTCACCGGGTTGCTCGTCAGGTAGTTGGTGGCTGCACCACCTCCTTTGTACGGGTAGATCACATAGTGATAATCGGTTGAAGCGCTGGCAGCGTAATCCGTTACAGTCGTTTCGCTTCCGACATTGATGATCTCATCGCCTGCAACGATTCCGGTGGAATAGCTGGTTCCGTCTTCCGGCACAAAACCGGGTTCAGATCCCGCTTTACGAACGACAATATAACCGTCGGCATCGGCAGAAGCAGTAAAATGCAGCACATTATTATAAGGGTGTGCAGATCCGGTATTGGTAAAGTACAAACCAGATGGCCTTGATGTTGGTTCGCTGGCTAAAGCGCTGTAAACTGTAAGCGTTTCTGAAAAATCGTCAGCAATTTTATTTGATTCTGTACCAACAATGGTTTGTGTTTTGGTTACTGTTAGAGAGTCTGTGGCGGGTACGGTGACTGTATTACCGGTTGCCGTAATAAGCAGGATATGCTCCTCGCCATTGCGCATGGTTCCGATATTCCAGGTATAGGTGGAACCGCTATGCGTAACGCTCCCATAGGTTGTCGAAGTGCCGGTAACAGTAACATTGCCCGGAACAAGGTTTGTAAGCACCAAGTCATTTACGTTAAGATCACCCATGTAGCCGACTGTTACTTTAAAGGTGACCGTTTCCCCGGAAATGATCCCGTTTTTATCCGCAGTGGTTGAGACCACAATTTCCGGATGGCAATCGTAAATCAATTGATTCGCCGACGTGTATGCGCAGCTACCGTTGGTGACTGTTACTATATATTTCCCCGGTTCTTCGGGGGTATAGGAATTGCCGGTTATGCCTGGAACAATAGCTCCGTCATGATACCAGGTATAGGCGGTAAACCCTGCTGTCGCTTTGAGTACGGTACTTGGTAAGCAGCCATCACCTACTTTTTGTACTTCAATTGTTGGAATCGTTTCAAAGCCTGAGAAGTAACCCGAGACGCCAATGACCCCCGAAGCTCCAAAATAGCCGACGGCTATTGGTCCGTTTGCTGTTACTGATACATTACCTGTGAGGCCGGATAAATAATAGGTTTTCCAGTCGCTGGTGCCGGCCACTGTATGTTTGGCATTCGTTAGCGTGGTGGTTGAAACCGTGTTGTTACCATATTTCACAACGATATCGGCATCATTGATGGTAGCGGCTGCAATAATGGTGATTCCCCCGGTGATTGACTGTCCTGCTACATTGGAAACATCCGGGATGTTGTCAACCTGGTTGGCTAATAAACAATTGACGGGCGCAATAAAATTAATATCGGCCGTCGCATCATTTGATGAACCAGCTACGGATTGCACAGCATAAGCTTCTTTGGATGTGTGAACATACATGTTGGCTCCAGGTACTGACCCTGAGGTTGAGGACTGCGAATAATACGTGGCAGGAATCTGATAGTATTCACCGCTATTTATTGTAGCAATGGGAGCCGTTCCACCGTTGACATAAATCTTAGTATCGTTTTGTGTGGCAATTATTACGGGGAATTCGAGGTCGTCAATCCCGTTTCCACGCACAAAAATATAATCTTTACCAACGGTGTTTTCGGGTATGATCTGGTCCATGGCTGCATCGCGGCTGGAGACGTTGCTACGAGGCTGGTAGTGCAATTCGCCAAAGCTAACGGCGATTGGATTGTTGGAAGTGATGCTGGCCCCCAGCCAGCCATCGCGGTTTGGTCCGTCGGTTGTAAGCGGGGCTTCCAATACGTACGACTGACCTTTGTTGAGCGTAATACTGATGGCATCGTCTGTGATACCTGCTGCATTGGAACCCAGTCGAAACGTACAGCTGGGATTGTAGCCAAATATATTCACAACGGTATTGTCTTCTGTTGCCATGATGCCCAGCGAACTGGACAATGCTGTATAGTAGGTCCCCCGGTTGGGTGCACCCACCCATTTAAAAGCAGTACCCAGTGCATTACGGCCTTTGGTCGTCAGTGAAGAGCCCTGGCTCGCCGAATGGCCTCTCCAGTTTACATAAAACTTATGTCCACCGGTCGATTCAAACCGTAGTCCTGCATTACTTTGTACGATACCGGTTTTTGCATCGGTCAACAGTGTGACGTCGTTGTCGCCATTTCCCGGGTTATAGGTGGCCCCGGCAGAATTGGAGACCGTCAGGCTGGCTACCGGTGTGGTGTTCGTACCCTTGTAAACATACACGGTAAAGGGTGTGGTTTCGGGCGTGGAGATATTGATGATTTGTTGTACAAATGCACCATCTCTTTGCTTAAGTGGTGGCAGGTAATGCAGATCGCTTAACTGCGCTTTCAGGGAAATTGTTCCGCTGCTGATTGCGAGCAGAAGCAGGAAGATGCGGATTGGGTTTTTCATTTGTGTTTAATTAATATGTTGTGGTAAAAGGATACAGCTAGGAGATGAATGTCCATAGCGTTCCTTCCGTTTATCTTTCTTATAAAAGAAATTTACTGCCAGGGAACAGGGTGAATTTTGTTGTAACTGGAATAATCTTTAGTGGATGGCAACTTGATTTTGCCGAGCAGGTAGTTGGTGCCGGGCAGGCAACTGGTTTTGACATACAGTATGGATTTTACGATGGCTTGTTGATTTTACAATCAATGCATAAAAGTAATTTCTCCGGAAAGGTTACACCATAGGTATTAACTCTTAAAGTGTCATTTATTGACAATTATCAATGATCGGCGAGGGGGTGATGCATTCGTTACCAGCGAAAAGTTCAGGACAGCGGAACGGTTACTGTAACGATTGTGCCGTTGCCCGGCATACTTTTTATTTCGTAAAAGCCTTGCATCATAGCAGAGCGTTCCTTCATGCCCAGGATGCCCAGGGTTTGTTTCTCTTTCAGGATTTCCGGCTGGAAACCTTTTCCGTCATCAGTAATGCGCAACACCAGGTTGGCAGCATCCAGTTCAGCAGTAATCATTACATTTTTCGCCTTGGCGTGGCGTGCTACATTGGTTAGCGATTCCTGGTAAATCCGGAAGAGCCCGGTTTTCACATTGTTGGTTAATGTCAGGTCTCCGCAGGAGGCGGAAAAATGTGTTTTGATACCTGTTCTTTTTTCAAATTCGCGGGAGTGCCATTCTATTGCAGAAATCAGTCCCAGGTCATCCAGCAGGCTGGGGCGTAGTTCGGAGGAAATTCTGCGTACGGTACGGACCGTTTCGTCGAGCAGGGCCATCAGGTCCTGGAGTTTTCTGCGGATTTCTGCAGCGGGTTTGTCAAAATGATTGTTGATCCAGGAGGCCTCCATTTTAAGCACGGTGAGGTATTGTCCCAGTTCGTCATGAATTTCCCGGGCGATATGGGTGCGTTCTTCTTCACGGATATTCTGCAGGTGATCGGAGAGCTGGCGAATTTGCCGGTAGGATTCGAGCAGTTCCTGTTCGGCCCGTTTACGTTCGGTAATATCGAGCAGACTGCCTACAATGGCCGGCCGGCCATTGTAGAGGATCCTGCTGCCAAAGATCTCTACCTGCAGTAAATCCCCGTTTTTCTTCAGGCCTTCCACTTCGTAGTGCACGCTTTCGATTTCCCCGGCAATCCTGGCCCGTATGTTTTCTGTTGCGATTGATCGTTTCTGCGTTGCTATGACTGTTTCTGCCGGCATACCATCCATCAGCTCCTTTTGCGAATAGCCAAATATTTCTGCAAAGCGTGGATTCACATAGGCATACATACCATCCTGGATGATGTAAATACCTACGAGTGATTTTTCGGCAAGGTTGCGAAATTTGCTTTCGGCCTCCCTGAGTTCCTGCTCCATCTTTTTTCGCTCGGCAATATCCCTGAAGACGATGATGGTACGTTCCTCTCCCTGTGCATTTCGGAAGACAGACGTGGTGAGTTCAGCCACGAAACGTGTACCGTCTTTGCGGACGAAGGTCATTTCGCCGGCCGCTTTACCAGTGAGTTGACGTTGTTTAAGATACTGTTCAACGGTAGGGTCACTGGCATCCACCAGTCCCTGCCTGCCGGCCCGGCAAATTTCTTCTTCCGTCATACGGAGGATCTGGCAGGCAGCGGGGTTGGCGGCCAGTATTCTGCCATCAGGAATGGTAAACAAAATACCATCCATGCTGTTTTCAAAAAAAGCCCTGTATTTGGCTTCGCTTTCCCTGATCGCGGCTTCAGCTTTTTTTCGTTCACTGATATCAATAATACTACCCCTGATCAGCAGCTGGTTTTCGGCGGGCAGTTTTACCAGCCATACCTCACAGGGAATCAGCTCACCTTCCTTGTTCATGTGTGTCCATTCAAAGGAGGGTTTTTCTCCCTGGATGGCCAGCCTGATTTTTTCCATCGCTGCTTCATCCGAGGGGCGTCCATCCGGCTGGCAGGCAGGGCTGATTTCAACGGGCCCGGTTTGCAGCAATTCTTCCCGCGACATTTTGAATAATTTTACGGCGCTTTCGCTGACGCTCACAAATTTTTTTTCGTGCACGTCAAATACCACCAGGGCCTCCGGCGCATTATCCACCAATGCCCGGTAACGTTCTTCATTTTTTTTAATGGCGCGGGTTTGCCGGGCTACCTGTTCTTCCAGTTCCTGGTTGAATAATTTCAATTGTTCACTGTAGCGGTATTTATTGGTAATGTCCCGGTAGGTAAAGTAGAAACCATAGACGAGAAAAAAGATGAGTACAGCGGAAATAATGGTTACAAAAATGACTGTCCGTTTGGTCAGGTTCACACTGTTGTTGTAGCCACTGCTCAGTATTTTGCGGCTTTCATCCTCCAGTTTGCCAGCTGTTATTTTAAACCTGTCTACGAGGTTTTCCAGACTGTCGGGTTGCAGCCGGTTGCTGATGGCCATTTGTTGCAGGGACGCAAGCTGCCGGAAAATGGCTTTGTTTTCGGGCTGAGTAGTGACCAGGTTTTGCAAGAGCACTGAATCCTGCCGTATCAATTCCATCAACTTGGCAACACGGCTGGCTTTGTTTTTTTGCGTGTCGAGTGTTGCCGTTTCAAGGTCCTGCAGGTTCATGATCGCTGGTTGCAGGCGTTGCAGGGTTTCACGGGCTACCATGATTGCGGCCAGCTCTTTTTCCTGCAGGCGCAGTGTGGAAAAAACATTAAAAACGATCAACAGGGTCACCCCGATCGTTACACTGTAAACGATAATGAGATTCCGGATCGCGTACACGAAATTTAGTTTATTGATATGCCCGCCTGCTTGCCAGTCTAGTTGCCGGGACAAGTATTCTTGTAGTGAATGTACAGTTTCCCGGTGGTTTTTTGGAGGGAAATGGAGGATGAAAATTGCTGTGATCAAAAAGGATTTCCAGGCGATAGTTAATCTTTTGCAGCGCCGGGCACCCCACAGCTGTATAAAATGATCCAGCTGGATGGGGCTGTCACTGCATCCTCTATTGTTCGAGTAAAGTATGCGGCAGGCTACAGGTATGCGGGGAAGCAGTATGCTTGTTTCATAAAAAAAGGTGAAATCAGCGTAAGCAACTGCCAGTCAACCGTTCAGGATGCACCAGAAATAAATACCGGCTTTTTTCAGGAAAGACCAAAATAAACGCCTACATTCGTCCGGTGGACATGAGTTCCTCATCATCCAGTCAGGGTCAGTTTTAATTCTTACATTTCGTACAGTAATAATTTCTCCTTTTCTTAACTCCTTGCTGCGGTTCTTCTGTCAATTTTTTAATCAATCAATTTTTTAGTATGAACATGTATGTTTCAAACCTGGGCTTTCATGTACAGGATGAAGACCTTCGCCAACTTTTTGGATCATTTGGAGACGTCACGTCTGCCAAAGTAATCAAAGACCGAGACACCGGACGCAGTCGTGGTTTTGGATTTGTAGAAATGGAGTCTAATGAGCAGGCCAATAAGGCAATGGCGTCATTAAACAATAAAGAAATCGAAGGACGGGCTATATCTATATCAGCTGCCCGTGAAAAGGAAAACCGGAACGACCGCCGCTGGTAAAATAACCAGTCGCCTATTGAATCCTTCATTTGAAGAAGCAGCACGGGCAGTGAAGCAATTTGCTGCCGTGTTTTTTTTATAAACAATTGGTTTGACTGTTTCAGCGAGGATAATCGTTTGCGGTATAAGCTACTGACACAATTTTACTGCCTGTCAGACAGGTACCGCGTTCATTACTTTTTCCCAGGGATGGCTACAGGAGTATGCAGACACTTGAAAAACATTGACAGGGTATAAGTTGATGGCCGGTCAAAGGATAACACCCGGGAATATTCGTTGCAAATGTATTGCGGCTAAAGAATTGAGATGGTATCGCTGACTATTTATAAATCTAAAACGAACGGCATGGCAAAATCCAAAGAATCATTTAATAAAAGAGCAAAAGAGCAAAAGCGGTTAAAGCAACGGCAGGATAAGCAGGAAAGGATGGAAGAAAGAAAGTTAACTACCAAAAAAGGCAAAGGGCTGGAAGAGATGCTGGCGTATGTGGATGAAAACGGGAATATTACCGATACGCCCCCGGACCCCAAACAGAGGAAAGATATTAAAGCAGAGGATATTCAAATCGGTATTCCGCCGGGTAATGAAAGGGAAACCACGAGGACAGGGAGGTTGCAGTTTTTTAATGAAGAAAAGGGATTTGGATTTATCATCGATGACCTGAATCAAGAACGCATATTTCTTCATAGCAGCAACCTTCATACGCCTGTGCAGTTGAATGACAGGCTCCGGTATGATTTACAGACCGGTGACCGCGGGTATATTGCTATAAACGTTTCCAAACTAGACAAATAGTTACGCAAAGGCCTGCCAGTTAATTTTGCCGGCTTAGTACCTGTAGCAGGCAGCATTAATACTCATCCCGGCGCCTACAGATGCAAACAGGATTATATCGCCGCTTTCGAGCCGGTAGAGCGGGAACTGATTCCGCCGAACCATGTCGTACAAGGTGGGAATGGTTGCCACCGAACTGTTTCCTAACTGTTGGATACTCATAGGAAGTATATGGTCGGGAATGGGATGATTGTACAGTTGGTAGAATCACTCAATAATTGCTTCATCCATTTTTGCATTCGCCTGGTGTATGAAAATCTTTTTTAGCTGGCCGATATCCACACCACTTTTCTCCAGGCATTCTTTCATTGCAGCCGGAACCTGCTGCAGTGCATATTCGTATACTTTTCTGCCATTCATTTTAATATATTGAATATGCTGGTCCTGGCTGGGATTGGCCGAAGGCCCCATGCCGATATAGTTAACTTCTTTTAACGCATGCGTTTGCGCCACACTGGCCAGGAGCCCCTGCCCTGAAGACGTAACATCTTTATACTCCAGCACTACTGCGCCGGCTCCGTCGCTGAAGATCATGCTGTCCCTGTCGTAGTGATCGATGACCCTGGAAAGTGTTTCGGTGCCTACGATCAATGCTTTTTTGGCAAGTCCTGCTTTAAAGAAGGCGTCGGCCTGTATCAGCCCCTGGAGCCACCCGGGGCATCCGAATAGGATATCATAGGCCACGCATGCCGGGTTGGCAATACCAAGCTGATGTTTGATAAGGCTTGCCAACGAAGGAACGGCGACTGACTGGATACCCTGCGGCATCACATTGCCGAAATTGTGTGCCACAATCAACTGGTCAATTTCTTCGGGATTGATTGCTGCATCTTTGAGTGCGGTATTTGCGGCAAAATAGCCAATATCAGCAGCAGTCAGCTCCTCTTCGGCATAGCGTCTTTCGCTGATGCCGGTAATAGCTTTGAATTTACGAATGATGTCTGCCGGCTCCTGGGGCAACTTTTTCCCGTCAGCATAAAAGTCCTGGTTGATGAACGATTCGTTGGGCTGAATGACGGAGGGAATATAAGCGCCGGAGCCTGAAATAACGGATTGGAACATGTGTCTTCTGATTTGGTAAACTTGAATGGTTGATCGGTGCAGCAGGCTGCCATATTTCACAAAGCATCACCGACATAAACTGCCCTACTGACAGTAGCCGTGAACTGAAGGAATTTTATTTGTTTGCGGTCCATCTGTAAACGGGATGTGCAAAGTTTAGGTAAAGTCTTTGTAAATGCGGTTCAGCCAGCCGGTCTCTGGATAAGATTTCTTTCAATAACAGATTGCTAAATGTACACTATTTAATGACAGGAAAATGTGCCTGCTTTATTTTTCTGATTTACCTAACAGTCACCCGGCAAGCGCTAAAACTAAAAAGACCGAATGCCCTGAAAAAGCTTATATTTGAACAGGAACGGTAATTTAAGGTGCAGGCACTTTTTCTTTACCCGAATTCGCAATTTATACTTGACTCCCTGTAGAAACTTATTACCTGCACGAAACGATTGCTTTAGGCTCATTCCCTGCATTAAGGATAAAAAATATCTATATGACAAATTTAGTTATCGAAAATTTTGTTGAGGCTGGAAAACGAAAAAATAAGCTCGTTCGTATTCAATTTAAAAAGCGGGAAGCCATTCATGGCCTTTTCGTTGTGTCAAACGATTACCAGGAAATGAAGAAAAAGAATTTCTGGCGAATCGTTACGGAGTCAAGAGAAGACGAATGGCTAAACACTAAGAATCTTTCTTGCAGCCGTTTGTACAGCGGTGATGAGTTTACCAGGCTCAGTGATCTGTAGCCGTGTGCCACTGCTGATTTCGATGATAAGCAAATGAATGGTGTATAAAAAGTATTGCTTGTGCATTCTGATCCTGATATTCGTGCTTTGCAGGCTCATTTCAATGACATCGCCAGCGCTCTTTTCCAGGAGGCCAGTAATAGCTTTCGAAATGAAGCAGCCCGCACAAACCGCGATGGAAAAGAAAATGTGTACCAGCTACTACGGTCGAAGCATTGCCAGTATTTCAGACGATCATTGCAACAGCAGGCAGACGCTATCCTTGCCCGTTGCGATAAGAAGGAAATGCAACTCCGGTTACGGGCATACTTAGGTGAAAGTATCCGCTATTTCGAAGCAGAGTTCCTGCGCAAGACGGATGAGTTTTAATTGGGTTGTTATTCTGCAGGTGCTGTCGGCTTGCCGGGGGAGAGAAGAATTTTACCATGCCTCATCAGCTGGCATTTATGCGTCTCACTAGTTTTCAATACTGAAAAACCCTTTGTACGGATTGATTTTCAAAGGGTGTATTTTTTAGTAGTCCCAAGGCTTGAAAACTCGAACATTTTACTTCAAGATTTACGGGATTTATGTCCCTTATTGGGTATTACCGGGTAAAACTACCCGTAAAAAGTTCAATTTTTTTGAGGTTTATGTTCCAATAAAATTTCCGAGAGAATCCTCAATGAATACGATAGTAAAAAGGTTATGCTTCGGTGCAAATGCAAAAAGGCAAGTATATCCTACTTGCCTTTTTGTAAAAAAATATTGATTTAAAACTTATAAGAAAGTGTGACCAGAAATTGCCTGGGTGCAATTGGCGTAATGCTATAATTGTCGTGTACCAAATAATTCAACGTATTGAAAATATTCGAAACCTTTCCCTGCAGCAACACTTTTTTATACGTATAGCCTGCAGATAAATCAATTGTAGTAAAACCCGATAAGGCCACCATGCGGCTTCCCAAAATGGCTTGCCCGATTTTGTTGTTGTAGCCACCAAACCGCGAGCCTGTGTAAAAGCCGGTGGCGCCGATTTTCAGACCTTTCAGTGTTTTGCCCAGGAACGTGTAAAACACACTCGCGTTGGCCGTGTTGGTTGGCGCATCTACCAGGCGTTCCCCTTCAACGTTTGCTCCTTTTTTGCCGGAGGTATGTGTGAAGCGGATATAATTGTAGCCGTAGCCTGTAATGAAGTAAAAGTTCTTGGAAAGATTTCCATTCAACCCAATTTCAACCCCATCACTGGTTGTTTCGCCGCTCATGGTTTTAATGTTTGAATTGGTGTTCAGCGTTACGCCATCGGCTAAATACACGGCTTGTTGGGCCAGATTGCTGTTTATGATTTTATACACGCTGGCCGTTGCAGAAAGCTTTCCACTGGCAAACGTAGTTTTTGCGCCTGCTTCATATTGGTCAATAATGGAAGCCGGTAATAGATTGTTGTATACATCAACTCCTGTGTTGGTGGTAAAGTTGTTGGAATAGCTGGCATAAAAAGATGTGTTGGCAAAGGGTTGATACACCAATCCGACCTTTGGCGAAAACACGTTGTAGGTTGTTGTTGGCGTTGCGCCTTTTGTTGTGGAGGCAGGCCGCGTAGCTGTCGCTGCGCTATCAATAGTTGTTTGCACGGTTGCCTGGTAGCTGTACCTGAGGCCGGCAAACAATTTTAAGCCCCTTGTGATACTGACTAAATCCTGAAGAAATACACCGGCTCTGTTTGACGGCGCTTTGGTTGTTGTTGATTTCAGGGCTGTCGGAATATCGGTGCGTTGAATGTATTGCGCAGGGTTGAGTAAATTGATGGTATCATAGGTTTTTAGGAGTGAACCATCGGCATTGTAAATGTTGAATGCATCGGTAGAAGTGGTAACGCTTGTAAAATCCGCACCTGCAATAAAATGATGCCCGATTTTGCCAGTGCTGAATTTGCCCTGCAAGCTGGTTTGCGCAGCGTAATCTTTTTCGATGCTATGTGCTCTTGCCAACGGGCGGGCCACGACACCAGTTTTACTGGCGGTGTTCAAATTACCGGCGCCATACGAATCAACGTCTGTGTTCTGATAAGATGCAGAAGCATTGAGGGTATAGTTATCGCTGAAAGTGTGTGTAAACTCTGCCGACGCTGAACCTTGCTTTACGTTGTTGTAAGCCCAGTCCACATTCTGAAACCTTGAGCGGGGGATGGCTTTGGTTAAAACCCGTCCACTGTCCAATAAACCTACACCACCGTCAGGCGTTATTTGTGCATTCAAATAATCACCCTGCACAACCAGTTTTGAGGCCTTGCCCAGCTTGTACATCAACGAGGGATTGATGTATTGGCGTATAACCTTCACCTGATCGCGATAGCTCCGGTCATTTTCATAGCTGCCCACCACTCTAAACGCCAGGTTTTTTGAGATGGGTCCATAGATATCAACTACTGGCTTATATTGATTATAGCTACCGGCATTCATCGAAATTTCCCCGCCGAAATTGTACTTCGGCTTTTTGGTGATCATGTTCACGATTAATCCGCCAGAGGAACTACCGTATAAAAAGGCAGTGCTGCCTTTGATGATTTCAACTGATTCCAGCGTGGCTGCTTCGGGCATACCGGCAATATTGGTGGGCAAGCCGTTTTTGAAAATGCTGCCACCGCCAGCGCCGCCAGTAACGCCAATGATGTAACCTCTTGCGCCGTAGGTTTCATTCACACCGTAGCGGGTTTGAACAAGTGATACACCGGGAACGTTTTTTACCACATCGCCAAGGCGAAGGACTTGCTGGTCACGAATGACTTTATTTGTGACAATGCCGGTGCTCTGTGGAAAATCTCTATCAGGAATATTTATCTTACCGAGGGTCATTCTTTTTTGCGTCGTTTCAATGACGACTTCTTCAAGTTGTTGAGCATCCTCGAGCAATACAATTGATATGCTTGTACTTTCTCCGTTTTTCACCTCAACTGTTTTTTGCTGTGGCCGTAGTCCAACCATTTCGATTTCTAACGTGTAAACTCCATCTTTTAGATGTCTGATGCTGAACCTTCCTTGTTCATCGGTGATGGTGGTTTTGCCATTTTCCTTTATGTTAACTGTTACAAAGGCAGCGGGTTTGCCATCGGTGGTTTTAATTTCTCCAGTGATAATCCCCGAAGGAATTTCTGATTGGCTATTTGTTCTTTCATTGATGCCAACAAAGTTGTTTTGTGATAATGACTTTAAGCTTATCAGTAGCAGTACAATGGTAACGAATCTTCTCATACTCAAAAATTTTTTGCAAAAGGAAAATTTTTGGACCAACAGATTGTGCCGGATCGGGAAAATCCGGTTACGGGAAAGGGAAAATTTAACCTGGCGCTTAGCGGTTTGCTTAAGAAAAGGCTTTGTTGCTCAAAGTTTCACCCCTAACGAAACATAAAAACTCCGCCCATCCCATGTTTTCTCAGGTATGGTGTCTGAGACTTGTTTGACTCCTTGCGCTTTGGTGTGGTAAAAACAAAAAAGAACCACGGCGGATATCACTGCTGTAGAGGCTTTGATCATAAAATCTCACAGGTCAATAGAACGCTGATACTACGTTGAAAATGCTTTGCAGACTTGAAGGCAACTAACTTGGCTTTTTATCGAAGGTTGCAGTACTAACCAAAGAAAGTCCGACTCAAGAGGGAGTTGTCCTGGTGGAAACAATGAAACCAAGACAATCGTTATGAAAGATGCGTTCGGAGTCGAACTCTTTTCAAGTGTATTATTGTCCCTTTTTGGCCTTTACTGTCCCCAACCTTCTCATTGCTGCCCAAAACGGACATTTGTAGCCTCGACAGGAATCGAACCTGTATCTGGAGCTTCGGAAACTCTTATACTATCCATTGTACTACGAGGCCGGTTCATTTGGCCATTATTTGATCAGGCCATGGGCATTACTGGCAAATATTTTTACCGCAATGGCCAGCAAAACTACGCCAAAAAATTTACGAATTGCTAATAGTCCTGCTGATCCTAATACTTTTTCTATGTACTGCAGGGATTTTAAAACGATAAACACAATGATCAGGTTAATGAGGATGGCGAGCAACAAGGTAATTTCCCCGTAGTTGGCTTTCAAAGACATGATCGTGGTGAGAGTGCCGGAGCCTGCGATCAGCGGGAACGCAATCGGCACCAGGGTGGCAGCCTTGATGTCTTTTTCACTTTTAAAAAACTCCAGACCCAGCACCATTTCTAATCCCAGAATAAAAATCACAATTGAGCCGCCCACGGCAAATGACTTTACATCCAGTCCCAGCATATTCAAAAAACTTTCGCCCACATACAGGAAGGCAATCATTAAAGCCCCGGAAATCAGGGTTGCCCTCCATTCGTGTATCCCGCCCATTTTCCCTTTCAGAGAAATCAGCACCGGTACAGAGCCGATGATATCAATCACGGCAAACAGGGTAAAGGTAACCGTTAGCAGTTCGCTGAGGTGGAGATGCATAAACCTTTTTTACAAAGGTAATAGCGTCTACCGTAAATCAGCCGCCGCCATCTTTTTCTTTCTTTGCATTATTGTCTGTGAACGCTTTCGTCGCAGGCAATAGTTGTAAACAGGTGGCGCAAAGGCAGTCCTGGTAATACTTTTGTAAAAACGCTTGCTGTTCCCCACTCAGCCTTATGGTGAAGCACTGACATTGCGTAATCGTTCCCATTTTGCACTCAAAGGAGCGGCCGCAGCGGGCACACTGTTTGATCTCATGCCGGCACATATGCTGCTTACATTGTCAGTTGAACGCCGAGCATACAATTAAACCGCCTGGTATTATACCCCAGGAAATCCACGTAACGGCTTGCCGTAATGTTTTTCAGGCTGACAAAAATTTTCCACCGTAGCTTCCACTGGTACTCGCTGTACACATCAATTGTGCAATAGCCCCTGAGTGTTTGCGGAGCGCTTCCGTAAATAAATTCTTTCCGCTTGCTTACCGTATGCATCAGTGTACTGATAAAAATTTGCCTGCTAACCTGCCAGCCTGCGGAAAGGTTCAGCGCATGGCGGGGGATCCTGTAAAGGTTGAAATAGGTGGTGTCTTTGCCGAGGGGCAAACCGGTGCCGTCGTAACCGGAGCGGGTTTGCCCATCCGTATACGTATAATTTGCCGAAACGGTCCATTTTTTTGCCTTGTAAGAGGCTTCCAGCTCAGTTCCGTAATTTTTTTGATTGCTGATATTCCTGTACCGGGCTTCATAGGTGGCTGGGTTGGTGATGATGTACTGGATCGTATTGCGGCTATTCCTGTAGAAGCCCACTGCTCTGAAATGCCAGGCAGCTGTGTGAAATACGTCAAATCCTAATTCGCCAATCTTTGATTCCTCCGGGCGAAGGGCCGTGTTGCCACTCGAGGGATCGTATAACTGGTACAGGGTAGGGGTTTTGTACGCAGAATATATATTCAGGAACAGCTTCAGCTTTTTCAGCAGCACAGACGGGTTAAAGGTGTAGGTAACATTATTGCCATATACGGAGTGATGATTCCACCGGCTACCAGCCTCGACCGTGATGCCGGCAGGACCGTGGTAAACAAAGGAAGCGTAGGGACTGATCTGCGACATGTGCGCATTAAGCACCGGTGGTTCATAAGGTCCGTAAGCACCTGTGGAGAAGTATTGCTGGAACGTATTGTTGTACCGGAAATCTGTACCCGTGGTTAATTCCCAGCGGTTCTTTTTCCAGTTAGTATAAATTTCTGCAAACTGTGTGCGGCCAATATAGCTGCTGCTGGAAAAAACAGCATACGGGTTGCTGAAATCAGTCGAATCGTCCAGGTAGTCGCGGCTCACGTAGTTAAACAGGTAATTGACGTGCAGTGTATTTTGCCCGTACCGGTACGTGAGACCCGTGCCGGACTGAAGGTTCCTGTTTTTTACGGCATAATCTTTATCATCTGTAAAGGCGGCTGCATCGAGCCCGGCCCGGTAGTAGTTATACTGGCTGAAGATCCTCAGATCGAGCCTTGGTGAAAGGCGGAATGAAAAATTACCGGTAAGAGCTTGCTGATATATCCCGTCTTTGTCAAAACTGCCTGAGCCGGTACTATCTGTTGCCGCGGAAAAGCCATCCGAGGTGCTGCGCGAATAGCCCAGCGCATAGCGCAGTTTTTTTGTATTGCCATCGATTCCGGCAGACTCCTGGAAGGTATTGTAACTGCCGGCTGAGACTTTGGCGTTTATACCAAACCGTTTGCCGCTGTTTTTTTTCGTGATAATATTAATCACACCGGCCACCGCATCAGAGCCATAAAGTGTTGACTGGCCGCCTTTCAATATTTCAATGCGTTCCACCTGGTCGGTGGAAAGAAGGTTTAAGTCAAAGTAATTATTATTTACCGAGGGATCTGTAACGGGAATTCCATCAATTAAAATCAGGGTGTTGCCGGCTGATGCACCCCGGATGCTGGCGGTAAGATTGGTACCGGGACTGTTATTTACACCAAGGATGGTGGTGCCGGCAACGGTGTTCAGGAGTTCGGCCAGTGATTTTCCCTGGCTGTGCATTAATTGTTCCCGCCCAATCACTGTCAGCACCTTGCCTGTTTCCTGTTTCTTTTGCGGGTAGCGGTTAGCAGTAATAATCACTTCGTCAAGTGCGTGAACGGTTGAGTCGTCCGGGGACTGCTGTGCGTGCAGAGCGCTGCTGATGATGACAGCAGCCACAGCAAAAAAACATTGTTTCATGTTTAATAAGAGTTTTGCGTGACTGCTTCCAGGAAATAAAAAAGATGAAAATGTATCGCCCCGTTATCGGTATTACCTGCAGTAAATGCAGGCTTTCAGGTTGCGAAGCCGGGGAGGTCCATTTCACGCTTTTCACCCGAAAGCTGAATGTTGTTTAGCCGGCCTGGCAGGTCTTCTGGCTTACCCCAACTCAATCGCCTTCCCGTTATACAACAGTGGCGTGACAGATCAAGTCTTCTGATTCTTTTGAATCAGCAGAGGGTTTACAGCTACGGGGATAGCGCCGGATTTCCACCGGTCTTCCCTTTTCACCCCGGTAATACGGGGACCAAACCGGGGACAAATGTACCGGTAATTCATGCAGCCAGGAAAATGATTTTGTTCACAAACGCCGTTACAGAAAGTGGAAAGAAAGACCCCCGTAGTAATTGATGCCCGGTGCGGTATTATAATAACGCCCTGCGGCGGCATTAATGTCGTTGCCCAGGCTGTAACGGCAGTCAAAAAGATTATCAACTCCGGTAAACAAATCGAGTTGCCATTTTTTCGATAACATTTTTTTCCACCCAATTTTTCCTCCCAACAGGTTGTACGATGAGGCAAAATCGGTATTGGCATCATTCAGGGGAATCGGGTCGCTGTAAAAATAGTTGACCGATAGATATAAGCCCTGCTTTATGGAAATGCTAAGTCCCGCAGCAACCGTATTGGGCGCCACGCTTGGAAGCTTGTTGCCGGAATAATCATTCGATGATTGTTTAAAATCCTTGTACCGGAAGTGGTATACGGTGTAACTCATCCACATGGTGCCGCTGTGAATAAATGTATGCTTGTGTTCAAACAGCCGGTAGCAGGCTTGAGCTTCCAGTCCTTTTTGTTTGGTGGAACCTGCATTGGTAAAATAATCAGCGTTGCTAAGGTCTTTGCGCTGAACAATGGCATGCTGTAAACGAAAGTCAAAAGCGCTGATCTCAACGTACAGGCGCTGCTGCAGCCAGGTGCTTTTGATACCGGCTTCTGTATTCACGCCGTCTTCTGCCTGCAGGCTGGTGCTGATGACACTGTTGGATGGAAGAATTTCCTGTACGGTAGGCGGGGAAAACCCTTTGGAAACACTGCCGTAAAGCCAGGCGTTGCGGGTTATTTTTTTAGAAACCGCTATTCTTGGCGCCCACTGGTTGTTAAATGTCCTGTTAACCGGTACAAAGCCCGGCACTGAAAGGCGGGTGATGCCGGTGAAGAAGCGGTTCACACTCAGGCCCGCCGTAATATTCCAGTCATGCGGCAACTGCCAATCGGCCTGTGCAAAGACCGACCATGTCCAGGTATTGATGTCGTCATCGGTCAGCAAGCTGTCAGGGTTCCCGTTCTTATTGACAAATGTTTTTGTATTAAAAAAACCTTTTTGTGCTTCGCTGCCGGCAAGCAGCTGCAGTACGGAGTTGCTGAATTGTTTTTGCCATTCAAACACGGTGCGCCCACCGAAGTGCGGCTCTATTCTTCGTTCGTAATTCCGGAAGGTTGGATTTTTAATTTGTGAAAAAGCTCCATAAAGCGTTGTGCTGTTAGTCAAGTGGGCAGATAACGTATACCTGTTGGTGATGCCTGCTAAAAAAGTTTTTTGGTAAATGGCTGCCCCGGCCTGATCCGCACTGGGGAAGCTGCCGGCGGCTGGCCTGGCTGCGCGGGGATTGCTGTTGTATTCAGCTTTGTTCAATGCACCCGGCGTTTGGTAATACAGGTCGCCGTAAAGCATAGCCACGCTAAGTTGTTGTTTTTCCTTGCTCACCAGGCTGGATTGCCAGGTGGCAATATCGCGGCGCATTGCCGTATGATCGCGATAGCCGTCGCTGGTTTGATGGGTATAATTGAACGAGTTCCGGTGGTTGTCTTTGCCAAAGCGCAGTTGCCCGTTGAGGGTGTTTGCGGCATAACTGCCTGCCAGGAAATTGATGTCGAACCCGCTATGCCATTTTTCCGGCTCGCTGCTGATCAGCAGAACGCCACCTGTGCCGGCGCCGTACAGACTGCCCCCGGGGCCTTTGATAATTTCAATTGAACTGAAATTGTAGAAGCCCAGTTGGTTCAGGTACGTGTTGCCGCCCGGGTCGGTAAACGGGATACCATCCCAGTACATTTTTATATTGCGAACGCCGAAAGGCGAACGCAGGGTGCTCCCCCGTATGTTGAACCGGTAACTGCCGGGCGATCGTTCTTCCATTCGTACACCGGGAGTGCTGTTGATGGCGGGGAGTATACTGGTGTTGCTAAACCGCTGCAGTTGCTCCGCGTTAACCAGGCTAACGGCAACGGAGGTTTGTTTCAACTGCCGGTTTTGGCCGTATGCCCGTATGATAACTTCTGCTAAACTTTTTGTGGAATCGGTTTCTTGTGCCGGCAGCAACGGTGCTACCAGCATCCAGGCGATCAGCAGTAGGAGTGTTTTGTTCATGGAATTGGTGCTTGGTTCACAGGATGAAGGTAGAACGTTTTTTCCCTATCTTCATTGCATGGCAACTAAAAATAAGCTTGGCCTTTTTTCGTTAACGATGATTGTAATCGGCCTGGTGATTGGCATGGGAATTTTCAGAACCTCGAAGGATGCAGCCAGTGCAGCGCTCACGCCCACTATTTTCTTTGCTGCCTGGATTGTGGGTGGGTTGGTGGCATTTTGCGGAGCGCTTACCTACGCAGAGATCGGGAGCCGCTACCCGGTTACCGGCGGGTATTATAAAGTGTTTTCTTATGCCTATCATCCATCTATTGCATTTGCCATTAACTGCATTATCCTAATCTCCAACGCGGCATCCCTGTCGGGGGTTGCGCTTATCGGCAGTGAATATATTTCGCCCCTATTGTTCAACGCCGGCGCCACGGATTTTGTAAAAGCCCTGGTTGCCATGTCTGCCATTATTATTTTTTACGGGGTGAACCTGATGGGGCTGCGGATGAGCTCACGAACCCAAAATTTTTTAATGATCATTAAGATCGGTATGCTGCTGGTGATCATTGCTTCGGTATTTTTCCCACAGCTCTATAATGCCGCCCCGGCCTTGCCGGCAGTAGCGGATACCCGGTCGTTTGGTGCTGTCTTGTTGTCATTTGGAGTGGCACTCAAGGCTACATCGTTTACCTATGGCGGTTACCAGCAAACCATCAACTTTGGCGAAGAAATCGAGAACCCCCGGCGGAATATTCCCCGCGGAATTTTTACTGGGATCCTGGTGATCGTGTCGTTGTATCTGGCTGTCAGTTATGCGTATTATAAGGTCATTGGTTTTGATGAATTAAAAACCACTTCCGGCATTGCCGCCCTCATTGCTGAAAAGATGTTTGGGCCGGCCGGCCGCTATGCTTCTTCTATTTTACTCTTTATTGCAGTGCTGGCCTATGTGAATGTGTTGCTGCTCAGCAACCCGCGGGTTATGTACGCCATGAGCGAAGACGGTATTTTACCGGCGGCGTTCCGGAAAAAGGATGAACAAAAAGATGTACTAACGGTCAGCCTTACTGTATTTGCAGCTGTGTGTGTGATTGTGCTGTTTTTTGCTAACCGGTTTAACCAGATCCTGAGCTTCACTATATTCCTGGATTCCATTGGCATGGCTACCTCGGCAGCCACTATTTTTATTTTGCGCCGGCGTACCCGGCACCTGGATGGCACCGGTATTTACACGATGCGGTTGTACCCATTGCTGCCGGTGATTTTTATACTTACCTATATTTTTGTGGGTACTGTAATTGCCATTACCGACCCGATGTACGCCGTCATTGGCGCGACGGTCTTTACTGCTTTCCTGCTTTTGTATTTTGCCACACGCCGGTTACGAAAAATGTGATCATACTATGGATTTGTCTTATATCATCAATGAACTGGGGGAGGAACGGGAACTGTATTTCAATGCTGTTTCGGCCCCGATTATTCAGACCAGTAATTTTGCGTTTAAAACAGTGGATGATCTCAGCAGGGCCTTTGCGGATGAAATGGGCGGTTATCTTTATAGCCGCGGCCTGAATCCAACGGTGGAGATCTTGCGTAAAAAACTGGCTGCGCTGGATGGTGCTGAAGACTGCCTGGTTTTTAACAGTGGTGCCGCTGCCATCTTTGCCGGGGTGCTGGCGAATGTAAAGGCCGGTGACCATATTGTTTCTGTGCAATCACCCTATACCTGGGCGCAAAAAATGTTTGATGAGATATTGCCGCGTTTTGGTGTGCGTACAACGTATATCGATGGCACCGCCATTGAGAACTGGGAACGGGCCACGCAGCCGCATACAAGCTTGTATTACCTGGAGTCGCCGAACAGCTGGGACTTTGCCCTGCAGGATATCCGGGCGATTGCCCAACTGGCCCGCTCGCGGGGGATTGTTACGTTTATTGATAACAGTTATTGCACACCGCTTTACCAGGATGTGATAGGCATGGGTATTGACCTGGCCATGCAAACAGCCACCAAGTATATCAGCGGGCATAGCGATACGTTGGGGGGAGTGCTCTGCGGAAGTCATACTATGATAAAAAAGATTTTTGACAGTGAATACCTCAATATTGGAAGCGGTATTCAGCCTTTTAATGCCTGGCTGCTGATCCGTGGCCTGCGCACCTTGCCTGCCCGCCTGGCGCGGATTACACAAACCACCGCAACGGTGCTGGCTTTTTTAAAGCAGCATCCGAAGGTTGAGCAGGTGCTGTTTCCTTTCGACGAACATTTTCCGCAATATGACTTAGCAAAACGGCAGATGAAAAATGCCTGTGGTTTGATGACTATGGTCCTGAAAGCCAGCAGCCGGGCATCAATTGTGCGGTTTTGCGAATCGCTGCAACATATTTTAATGGCTGTGAGCTGGGGGGGACACGAGAGTCTTGTCATTCCCAAATGTGCGGGCATTGCTGCCAATGAATTTGACGCCTTTAACCCTTCACACCGTTCCGTGCGGCTATACACAGGGTTGGAAGATGCGGAATACCTGGTGAAAGACCTGGAGCAGGCACTGGAATCGTTATAGAATATAAAAATATTCCTCCGCTCGTCAATTTTCAGTTTTCTGCCATTATCTTTCGTGTATTTTTGTTAGATTATGACCCGAATATTAAAACCTTTCCTATTACTGCTTATAGGAGCCAATCTTTCAGCCCAGGAAAAATGGGATTTGCGCAAATGCGTGGATTACGCGTTGGAACACAATATTTCAGTCCGGCAATCGGATTTGCAGGCCCGGTTTTCCGAGCTGGCTCTGAAGCAAAGCAAGTTATCACAGTATCCCAGTTTAAATTTTAACGGAAACGTCGGCTACAGTTCGGGCCGCAACCAGGATCCTACAAATTTCAGCCTGATTACCACCGGGTATTGGTCGAATAGTTATTCATTGCAGTCCGGTGTGGAGTTGTTCAACTGGTTCAGTAAAAAGAATACTATTGCCGGGAATACCCTTGATCTAGAAGCCGCCCGAGCCGGCGTGGACAAAGTGAAAAATGATATTTCCTTAAATGTAGCGGTTGCCTACCTGCAGGTATTGCTGGCCCGCGAGCAGGTAAACCTGGGAAAAATCCAGGTAAGCCAGACGGCCAAGCAGCTGGAAAGCACCCGCCTGCAGGTAGAGCGCGGCAAGCTGCCAGAGTTAAATGCTGCCCAGCTTGAATCGCAACTGGCAACCGACAGCGCCAGCCTGGTGACCAGCGAATCCAATGCTGCCCAGTTATTATTACAACTTAAAGCTCTTTTATACCTCGATGCATCACTCCCCTTTGATGTGGCAACACCACCGGTTGACCTGATACCTGTGGAAAGCCTGGCCGACCTGCAGCCCGAAGCGGTGTATGCGCTGGCACTCACCAACCTGCCCCAGCAAAAAGTGAATGACCTGAAACTGAAATCTTCGCTGAAACTGGTGGATGCGGCAAGGGGCGCCATGTATCCTTCTGTTTCGCTGTTTGGCAGCCTTGGATCGACTTATAATAATAAAGCCCAGGAAGCCAAGTCGAAATCAACGATTAACCCGCCCCTTGGCAAGGTGAACGTGGGCGGTACTGATTACCAGGTGTACCCGCTGCAGCCTTACGATGTGTTTACTTATGGATCGATTAACTATTTTGATCAGCTGAATCAAAACTTCCGCCAGTCGGTAGGCCTCAGCATCAGTGTACCGTTATTCAATAACGGGAATGCCCGCATAGCCTGGGAACGATCCAAACTCACGGTACAGCAATACCAGCTTACTAAAGACCAGGATAACCAAACACTGAAACAGGATGTCTATAAAGCGTATAATGATGCCGTAGCTGCAATTCAAAAATACAATGCCAATAAGAAGGCGGTGGAAACGGCTCAGGTAGCGTATGATTTTGCGCAAAAACGCTACGACCTTGGGCTGCTCTCCATATATGAGCTCATTACCAGCCAGACAACCCTGCTACAGGCGAAAACCAACCTGCTTTATTCACAATATGATTACGTGTTCAAAATGAAGCTGCTTGAATTTTACAAAGGGCAGGGCATAAAATTATAAACCGGATTTTGATATCATTTTTTTCTTACAACCGTTAAACTGCAAACATGAATAAAACTGTAAAATGGATATTGATAAGCCTCGTGGTGCTGATTGTGGTGCTGGTCGGCGTGAAACTGATTGCCGGCAACGGTAATGACGGCACCAATGTCTCTGTTGAGAAAGCCGAGCGGCGTACGATTATTGAAACCGTGAATGCCAGCGGCCAGATTTACCCGGAGGTGGAAGTAAAAATCAGTCCTGATATTTCCGGTGAAATAACAGAGCTCAACGTGGAAGAAGGCGACAGCGTAAAAAAGGGGCAGGTACTGGCCCGCATTTATGCAGATATTTATGCCACACAACGTGACCAGGCTGCTGCTGCAGTAAACCAGCAAAAAGCCATGGAGGCAAACAGTGCCGCCCAGCTTGACGCACTGAAAGCCACGCTGGACCAGTCACAAAAAACATATGAACGCCAAAAGCAGTTGTTACAGGATAAGGTCATCTCAAATGCCGAGTTTGAGCAGGCCGAAAGCGCTTACTTGTCTGCCAAAGCAAATTATGAAGCCGCTGTGGAAGGTGTGAAGGGTAATCAGGCCAGTATCAAAAGTGCGCAGGCCAACCTGGAACGGGCACAAAAGGACCTGAGCCGCACCACACTCACCGCACCAATGGATGGTGTGATTTCTTCACTGAGTGTGAAAAAAGGCGAACGCGTGGCCGGTAACAGCTTCAATGTGGGTACGGAAATGATGCGGGTGGCGGATATGAGTGTGCTGGAGGTACGGGTGGATGTTGGTGAAAATGACATAGTAAAAGTGAGTATTGGCGACAGTGCCGATATAGAAGTGGATGCTTATAATAACCGAAAATTTGCGGGAGTGGTTACACAAATTGCCGCGAGCACCAAAACATCGTCACTGACCAGTTCCAGCACCAATGATGTCACTAATTACGAAGTGAGGATTCGCCTGAACCCGGATTCGTATAAAGACCTGTTAGATCCGAAACATCCTAAACGGTTTCCCTTTCGTCCCGGCATGAACGCCAGTGCAGATATTAAAACAAAACGCCGCGACAATGTGCTGACTGTACCCATTAATGCCGTAGCGGCCCGGGTGAAGGGCAGCGACCAGAGCGTGGAAGAAAAAAAGAAAGAAGAAACGAAAGCCAAGGGAGATAATACTAACAACAGCCAGGATAATACGGCTGCAAACACGGCCTTGTCTGATGAACTGGAAGAGGTGGTGTTTGTACTGCAAAAAGATAACACCGTTAAAAAAACAGTGGTCAAAACAGGCATACAGGATATTAACTATATCGAAATTCTCAGTGGGCTGAATGAAGGCGAAGAGGTGGTTACCGGTCCTTACAATGCAGTCAGTAAAACACTGAAAGACGGGAACAAGGTAAAAGTGGTTCCGAAAGACAAACTGTTTGCCAAATAATATCCCCCCAAACTGATTTCATTACAAAAGGAGTGAGCCTATCACTCCTTTTCTTTTTGGCGGGCATTGAAATGGTTTCTTAATTTTATCCGGCTTAAAAAGAGAGCATCATGATGCGTTTTGGAATTATCGGCAGCGGCAGTTGGGCAACCGCGCTGGCAAAAATACTGACAGATAATGGCACGCCCATTCACTGGTGGGTGAGAAATACCGATACGATCCGCCACCTGCAACAAAAAAAGCATAACCCGCATTATCTCAGCAGCGTGTATTTTGACACGTCACTGCTGCACATCGATAACGATATTAGGGCTGTAGTCCGTGCATCAGCAGTTGTGGTCATTGCTGTTCCCTCAGCGTATGTTGTTGATGTATTAAAAAACCTGTCGCACGATGATTTTGCGGATAAAAAAATTGTTTCTGCGGTCAAAGGGATTGTGCCGCATGAGAAAGTGTTGCTCAATGAATACCTCCAGCGAGAATTTGCCGTTTCACTGCAGGATTATTTTGCCGTGCTGGGTCCCTGCCATGCGGAAGAAGTGGCAGCAGAAAAACTGTCTTATCTTACATTTTCCGGGCTTGACGAAACGACAGCGGCAACAATTGCCAGTTTTTTTAAAACGGATTATATCAATACCATCGTCAATCATGACATACTGGGTGTTCAGTATGCGGCGGTATTAAAAAATATTTATGCGCTGGGGGCTGGTATTGCTCACGGCCTGGATTACGGGGATAATTTCCTGAGTGTGTACATTGCAAACAGCGCCGATGAAATGGCGGGTTTTTTACGAAAAGCAGGGATTGAGCATATTGTAGTGGGTGAACATGACAATGAAGACCCCGTTACGCACCGCAAGACACCGAACTATGCCGCATCTGTTTACCTGGGCGATTTACTGGTGACCTGTTATTCTCTCTACAGCCGTAACCGGCTGTTTGGCACTATGATTGGCAAAGGCTATTCTGTGAAAGCCGCACAACTGGAACTGAATATGGTGGCGGAAGGATATAATGCCGCCCGCTGTCTGTATGATATCAATAAAACGATCCGGGCGGACATGCCTATTGCAAGCACGATCTATCAAATTCTTTGGGAACAGTTAAAACCGGCTGAAGGGTTTAAACGAATAGAAGCGGTGATGGTCTGATTACAAACGACTATTTATACCGCTTGCCTATCCCGGTTTTGGACCAGTGGCCATTTCAATCATGGTACTTTCCCTGCTGATAGCGGAACTTGTAAAATTTACAAAACGCAGGTACCGGTCTTCGCATAAGTCAGCCTTCATCAAAAAAAAGATCGGCCGCAATTCCATCGGCCAGTAATTTCCCCTCGCGGGTCAGCCGCAAACAGTTTTCGGAAAAATCCATCAGCCGGTGATCAATGAACTTACGGCTTGCTTGTATTAGTTGAGCGGTGGCCGTTTCATCCAGTTTCTCCAGGTGAAGGCCTTCTGCTGTGCGCAGCGATGTCATAATATATTCATTGATCTTTTGCACAGCCGAGAGTTCTTCTTTCTCACAGGGTACTATGTTGTTTACCACAGCATCGATATAGCGCTTATTGTTTGCAATATTCCATTGCCGGCTGGCGCCGTTGAAAGAATGGGCAGAGGGGCCAAGCCCCAGGTATTTTTTTCCCTGCCAGTAAGAACTGTTATGGCGGCTGCGAAAACCGGGTCGTGCGAAGTTTGAAATTTCATAGTGCTCATAGCCGGCTTCTTCCAGCCATTGCATCAGCAGCAAAAACTGTTCGCTTTGCCGGTCGGGATCAACGCCCGGAGTTTGGTGCAGTCGTATTTGCTTATGTAAAGTTGTTTTGGGTTCCACAGTAAGGGCATAGCAGGAAAGATGGGGAATTCCAAAGGACAGTGCTTTTTGTACATTGACTTTCCAATGTTCATTCGACAACTGCGGTGTGCCATAGATGAGGTCAATGCTGATGTTGTTAAATCCGTACCGCTGGGATAAACTGATGCTTTCTTCTGCCTGGCGGGAGTTGTGTGCCCGGTTCATCCATTGCAGATCCTGATCGTAAAATGACTGAATACCGATGCTCAGCCGGTTGATGCCGCTGCTGTTCCAGGCTATAAGTTTCGCAGCGGTAATATCATCGGGGTTGGCTTCCAGCGTTATTTCAGCGCCGTCGGTAACGGGAAATATACTGTGCAGCGTGTTCAGTACACTGTCGAGTTCAGCAGCTTCCAGCAAGGAAGGTGTGCCGCCGCCAAAGTAGATTGTTTCCACTGCTTCCCCGGCAAGGTAATTTTTTTGCAGTTCAAGTTCTTTCAATAAAGCGGCTACAAATTCGTTTTTGTAAACGGTGGAAGTGCTGAAATGAAAATTACAATAATGACAGGCCTGCCTGCAAAAGGGGATATGAAAGTAAATGCCCGCCAATTAATTTTTCAGTTTATGCGTTTATATTAAATATTTTTAAACCCAAATCCTTTCGAAAACCGGATGCTGAGAACCGGACTGCAAATATCGTTACTCCTCTTTGTATTCTTGCTTGCGGGTATAGCCCGGGCCCAGGACCTGTATCCCCTGCACATCCGCTGCGTGGATAAGGATTCGGTTTTCATTGAGGAACTATTGCACCCGCCGGCAGGTTTTCCTAATCGTTTTGCCTGTGTGGACTATGTCAACAAACTGCCAACCCTGTTGCAGGCGAAGGGATATGTTACTGCCTCGCTGGATACTGTTCGTTTTGACTCGGCCTTTGCACAGGTTGTTTTGTTTGCAGGGGAGGTGTACCGGTGGGCCAGTTTGGATACCCGTGATGTGCCGCCTTACCTGCTGGAAGCAACGGGCTGGCGCAACAACCAGTTTGCCAATAAACCGATGGACTTTGCAGCAGTAAACAAATGGCAGGAAAAGATGTTGGCGTACCTGGAGAATAACGGCTATCCCTTTGCAAAGGTTTATATTGACAGCTTGCAGATTGAGGCGGAAAAAGTATCTGCCGTGCTGAAAGTGGAAAAGGGGCCTCTTTACAAAATTGACAGCATTCGCTTGGCCGGCAATGCAAAAATTTCCAACATGTTTCTCCAGCGCTACCTCGATCTTCCCAATGGCAGCCTGTACAGCCGGGAAAAGCTGGGACGTGTGGGCAAAAAGATCAGGGAGTTGCCGTATGTGCAGGAAGAAAAGCCTTCGGATCTTTCCTTGCTGGCCAGCGGTTCCATCCTGAATTTGTACCTGAAACCCAAACGCAGCAGCCAGGTCAATGTGTTACTTGGTTTTTTGCCCAATAACGATCAGCTAACCTCAAAAAAGCTGCTGGTGACCGGCGAAGCTAATATTAACCTGCACAATGCCCTGGGCCAGGGCGAAACGATCGGGCTCAACTGGCAGCAATTACAGGTAAAATCGCCCCGTTTGAATATATTGTACCGGCATCCGTATGTGTTTAATTCGCGGGTGGGGCTGGATTTTTCTTTTGACATGTTTCGGAAAGATAGCAGCTACCTGAATGTCAACCTGCAGCTTGGCGGTCAGTATGTCCTGTCGGCCAACCAGTCCGGGAAACTTTTTTTTCAACGGTTTCAAACAATTCTTAATACTATAGACTCGGCGACCATTATTCAATACCATCAATTGCCGCCCGTGGCGGATGTGAGTTCTCTGAATATTGGGCTCGATTATGATTTTAATAATACCGATTACCGCTTCAATCCGAGGAAGGGCAATGTGTTTCATATCGTCACTACCGTTGGCACTAAAAAAATAAAAAAGAACAACCAGGTGCTTACGTTAAAAGACCCGAATAATCCCTCCTATGATTTTGCAGCATTATATGATACGGTTAAATTAAAAACCTACCAGTTCAGGATCAGGGCTACCGCGGAAAAATATTTTCCAGCCGGCAAACAAAGCACGTTTAAAACGGCGATTAATGCCGGTATTTTCCAGAGCGGAAATATTTTTCTCAACGAACTTTTCCAGATTGGGGGGTACAAACTGCTGCGCGGGTTTGACGAGGAAAGCCAGTATCTTTCCCAGTTTGCCATTGGCACGGTGGAATATCATTACCTGGTGGGCCAGAATTCTTATTTTTATTTACTGGCAGATGGCGGCTGGGGGAAAAGTACCACCCAGGCTTTTACGGCAGATTACGGATACCTGGGTACAGGGTTGGGACTTGCCTTTGAAACGAAAGCGGGCATTTTTAACCTGGCCTGGGCAGTGGGCAAGCGGAGTGATGCGCAATTCAATTTGCGGCAATCAAAAATCCATTTTGGGTTTGTCAATTATTTTTAACGGGACGGTATTATTTTCATAAGCTTCCTGATCCTGCTATTTTTGTATCCATAATTTATCCAGTGATTCGTTTTTGCCTCTTTTTTTATACGTTGTTTTTTATGCTGCCGGCTTCGTTATCGGCACAGCTTCCTGCAGATAGTAGCGCAACCCGAATCGGCAAGCCTGCTCCCCCGGTACAGGACTCCACAAGACAGGATAGTCTTTTACAGGCTGCTCCCCAGGCTTTACAGGATACCACAGCCGCATTACCGAAGAAGTATCCCTATCCGTTAGATGCAAGCAACTACCAGGAATTGATATATAAAAAAGCGTTTCCTTTTGGATTTGAGGCTGAAGAAACTTACGAAGGCGCCGCACTGCACCAATACCGGGGAAAAGAGTTGTTGTTTTATGCACTCACGGGCTTGTTGCTGGTTTTTGCACTATTGCGGTCGGCGTTTGCAAAATATATTCATGATTTGTTCAGGCTGTTTTTCCGTACGACGATCAAGCAACGTCAAATTACTGAGCAGCTCAGCCAGACACCTTTGCCTTCCCTGTTATTTAATGTATTTTTTTTGGTTACGGGAGGGGTGTATACAGATTTTGTGTTACAGCACTTTCAGCTGGCGCCGGTGGGTGATTTCTGGCTGATGTTTGTATATGCTGCGGGCGCCCTGGGAGCCATTTATAGTGTAAAATTTTTGAGCCTGAAGTTTTTGGGCTGGGTTTTCAATGTATCCAGCGCCACGGATGCGTACATATTTATAGTTTTTGTTATAAATAAAGTGATTGGCATTTTCTTACTGCCTTTCCTGGTGCTGATCGCTTTTACCAGTGGCGGCCTGTACCAGGTAGCGATGGTTTTATCATGGTGTGTCATCGGCAGCTTGTTTATATATCGTTTTTTTCTGTCCTTTTCTGCTGTCCGTAACCAGATAAAAGTCAGGCCCTTCCATTTTTTACTCTATTTGCTGGCCTTTGAAATCGCACCGCTTTTGCTGATTTACAAGCTTTTGTTGCATTTTTTAATGTAGAAGTTTGTAACTTTGCACCCAACTTTAGCCTAAGAGATTATGTCAAAAAACGGGGTTAACAAAGCCGAGACGGCCAAAGAAATAAAGAAGGTCCTGATTACCCAGCCGAAACCCGAGAGCGAAAAGTCGCCCTATTTTGAACTGTCGCGTAAATACAATGTTGAGCTGCAGTTTCAACCGCTGATTCGACTGGAGCCCATTCCAGCCCGGGAGTTCAGGAAACAAAAGATTGAAATACAGCAATATTCTGGCGTTATTTTTACCAGCCGCAATGCCATCGATCATTTTTTTCGAATATGTGAAGAGATGAAAGTCAATGTGTCGCAGGATACTAAGTATTTCTGCATCACAGAAGCCGTGGCGCTGTATCTTCAAAAATTTATTTTATACCGGAAACGCAAAGTGTTCTTTGGAGCGGATGGTACCAACAAGAGCCTTTTTGATGTAATTAATAAGCATAAAGAAAATGAAAAGTTTCTTTATGTCTGTTCGGAAAACCAGCAGGACAATGATATCTGTAACTGGTTAAAGAGTAATAACTGTGAGTTTACGCTGGCATTTATGTACCGCACGTTAAGCAATGATGTGAAGGAACTATTGACGAGAGAAGAATTTGATGTGATTTGTCTTTTCACCCCCAGCGGCGTAAGGAGCTTGTTTGATAATGTGCCAAAATTCAAACAAAACGGAACCGTCATTGGCGCTTTTGGCAGTAATACTTTCCGGGCTGCAGAAGATGCGGGCCTGAAACTGGAAATTAAAGCTCCCTTACCGCAGGCGCCTTCCATGGTGGCAGCACTGGACCAATATCTTTCTGCCTACTTGAAAAAGAAATAGTCAAAAAATAAACGTTTGCAAAAAGACACCCGGCCGGGTGTCTTTTTTGTTTTAGTATGATCCAAAGTCCGAATTTTAGCAGTAAATAATAATAACCAGCATTTCATGTCACAGCAACCAAACCATCTAATCCGGGAAACGAGTCCCTATTTATTGCAGCATGCCCATAACCCGGTTGACTGGTATCCATGGGGACCGGAGGCATTGGGAAAGGCCCGCCGGGAAAACAAGCCGCTGCTGGTAAGTATTGGCTATTCTGCCTGTCACTGGTGTCATGTGATGGAGCGGGAGAGTTTTGAAGATGAGACCACAGCTGCGATTATGAATGAGTATTTTGTTAATATAAAAATTGACCGCGAAGAACGGCCGGACCTGGATCATATTTACATGGATGCTGTGCAGGCCCTGACTGGTAGTGGCGGCTGGCCGCTGAATGTTTTTCTGACACCCGATTTAAAACCATTTTACGGGGGCACCTATTTTCCTCCGTTGCCTGCACACGGCAGGCCTTCGTGGAAAGATGTACTTCACGGTGTTCACCGGGCGTTTACTGAAAAAAAAGAAGCGATCGGGCAACAGGCGGAAAGTCTAACTGAACATCTGCTGCAGGCCAATAATTTTGGTTTGCAAAGTTTAGCTGATGAAACTGACAGCACGGTTTTTTCAAAGGACAGTACAGATGACATTTACAAGAATCTCCTGCAATCTGCCGACAGGCAATGGGGCGGTTTTGGCAGGGCGCCGAAATTTCCACAAACTTTTGTGCTGCAATTCCTGCTCAGGTATTACTGGCTCACCAAAGAGCCGGCTGCACTGCAGCAGGCAACCCTCAGTATTGACAGTATGCTACGGGGCGGCATTTATGACCAGGTGGGTGGTGGCTTTGCCCGCTACTCAACGGATGCGGAATGGCTGGTGCCACATTTTGAAAAAATGCTGTACGATAATGCCCTGCTTACAGGTTTGTTATGCGAGGCTTTCCAGCTCACCGGCAAGGAAAGGTACCTGGCAGCTATCCGGGAAACGATGGATTTTATGCAGCGCGAAATGATGACAACTGAAAACGCATTTTATGCAGCCCTGGATGCCGATAGCGAAGGTGAGGAAGGAAAATTTTATGTTTGGAACTACGACGAAGTAGCTGCGCTTTTAGGAAATGAAGCCCCGGTTTTCTGCGGTTTTTATGATATAACCCCCGGGGGGAACTGGGAAGGGAAAAATATTCTCCGTATAAAAACGGACCGGCAATTTTTCGCTACTGAACAAGGGCTTTCCGAAAAGGAACTGGACGCTATATTGCAACGTGGAAAATCAATTTTGCTGCAGGAACGAAACAGACGGGTGAGGCCTGGTACCGATGATAAGATTATTCTCGGCTGGAATGCCCTGATGAATAGCGCCTGTTCCAGGGTCTTTCAGGTGACGGGCGATGAGATTTACCAGCGGTTAGCCATTAGTAATATGCATTTTCTGCTTGCACATTTCTGGCATCCGGACAACGAAGGATTCTTACATGTATGGAAAAATGGAGTTGCCAAATACCCGGCCTTTCTGGATGACTATGCCTTTCTCATCCAGGCGCTTTGTGATTTGTATGAAATAACAACTGATGTTCAATGGCTGGCTGAAGCTGATCGCCTGGCCCGGTTGGTAGCGGATCATTTCCAGGAGCCGGACACCGGTTTTTTCTTTTTTACCGGTAAAACGCAGCAAGATGTGCTGCTGCGCAAAAAAGAAGTTTATGACGGTGCCGTACCGTCGGGTAATGCCGCGATGGCGACCAACTTATTACGTCTTTCCATTTATTTAGACAAACCGCTGTGGCGCCGGCAGGCCGAGGGAATGCTGCAGTCGTTGGGCCGGGCAGTGATAAAATATCCCAGTTCTTTTGGCGCCTGGGCCTGTTGCCTGCAACAGTTTGTTTATGGTACACAGGAAATAGCTATTGTAGGAGAGGACTACCTGGAGCGGCTGCGTGAAGTATCCCGGGCCTACCTGCCACACAAAGTGCTGATGGCTGCCCCACAGGCCAACCAGGACTATCCTTTACTGGCCGGCCGCGGAAAGACCGGGGAAACCCTGCTTTATTTGTGTAAAGATTTCAGTTGCAGGCAACCAGTTCATGAAACATCGGCATTATTGAAGCAGGCTGAACCCTGATTGTAAAAGATTTAATTGCCCCTTTATACAATAAAACGGTCTTGATATCCGTTAGAAAAATTACCTCGTAAAATGCCGATTTGATATGCTAAAAATAAATCTTAACCTTGTGCAAAGGAAAAACGCAAAAGATTATATTTGCCCAATACCCTTTAAGTGTATGAAAATGAAAAACCGTTATACCTATCTGCTGGCTGCATTTGCAGCAACCTCCGTACTCGCAAGTTGCGGCGTGCTGGGAAAAAAGAATAAAGGCGGAACCCTGCCAAACGATGGCCAGGTGCATGGCATTGCTCCGGGTAGTCGTTATGTTCTTCCAAAGCCTCCCGGCATGGTGTACATCCCACAGGGAACATTCCACATGGGTCCGAGTGATGAAGACCCGGCTTACGCTTTCAGTGCCCGTAACCGTTCGGTATCTATCAGCGGCTTCTGGATGGATGCTACTGAAATTACCAACAACGAGTACCGCCAGTTTGTGTACTGGGTGCGGGATTCTGTTGCTGCCAAAAAACTCGGCTACGTGAAATCGGGATCCGACGGGGTTGAATATGTGGATTGGGCAAAAATGAAAACGCTCAAATGGAGCGATCCCAAAGTCATTGAGCAACTGGGTCAAACAGACCTTATCCTTTCGCCAGAGGACAGAATTTTTGGTAAAAAAGAAATTGACCCCACTAAACTCATCTATCATTCCGAAACATTTGACCTGAAAGAAGCTGCCAAGCGTGAAAATGCGGGCAAACCCCGGTCAACGTTCATCGTAAAAACAGATACCCCGATTTATCCGGATACATTGTGCTGGATCAGGGATTTCGCTTATTCATACAATGAACCCATGACCCAGCGCTATTTCTCTCACCCTGCATTTGGCAACTACCCGGTAGTTGGTGTAAACTGGAAACAGGCTACGGCTTTTTGCGAGTGGAGAACTCATTACCTGAATTCATTCCTGGATTCCAAGAAAAGACCGCAGGAATCAGCTTTCCGCCTGCCAACCGAAGCTCAGTGGGAATATGCAGCCCGTGGCGGCCGCTCACAATCAATGTTCCCCTGGGGTAATTATTACCTGAGGAATAAAAAAGGTTGTTTGTTGGCCAACTTCAAACCGGGACGCGGTAACTATCCGGAAGACGGTGGTTTTTACACAGTGCGTGCTGATGCTTACTGGCCCAACGATTTTGGCCTGTACTGCATGGCGGGTAATGTAGCCGAATGGACTTCCTCTATCTATTACGAAGGTTCCTATAATTTCCAGCATGATATGAATCCTGATGTACGCTGGAATGCTAAAGATTCTGACCCCCCGCTGATGAAGCGTAAAGTAATTCGTGGCGGCAGCTGGAAAGATGTTGGGTATTATCTGGAAACCAGTACCCGTACGTACGAATACCAGGATTCTACCAAATCTTATATCGGTTTCCGCAGTGTCATTGATCTCCCTGCCGCTCCTTCAAAAGGCCGTAGATAAAAAACTTCAAAAAAGAGGCCGCTCAAAAGGCCTCTTTTTTAAAATAATTTCCCTTTTTCAGCGTTAATAAAATAGTATTTAATTATTAAACCTATAAAAACGAACCCTTTATGTTATTCTTTAAAACTCACAAAGGCCAATGGTGGCTAAACTTTTTATTCAGTTTTTTTGCTGCAGTCGTTATTTCGGGTGCTTTATTCAAAATTCGTCACTGGCCGTTTGCCGATGAAATGATTACGGCTGGTTTGCTGTGCGAGGTGATGGTGTTCCTGTTAATGGCATTAGTGGTGCCTCCGCCAGAAGAATACCACTGGGAGCGCTTTTTCCCCAATCTTACAGAACACCCCGATGTGGAAAGAGCCCGTACTGGTAAATTTGAAATTACACCTTTAGTTGCCGGAACCGGCAGCAGCGGTAACCCGGCTTTAACCAAGCTTGATGATATGCTGCGTGAAGCAGACATAACACCGGCAAACCTGGGCCGCCTGAGTGAGAACTTTAAAAAACTGGGAACAACAGTAGATAAAATGAGCGAGATCAGTGATGTGGTAGCTGCAACCGGCGATTATACTGCCAAAACCAAAGAAGCTGCCGCTGCTTTGGGTAGTATGAAAGAAGCTTACCTGGGCGCTGCAAACACTGTTCAGCACTTCAACAACGCTGCTGAGGGTACCAAACAATTCCACGAGCAGGTTCAGGTATTAACGAAAAACCTGTCTTCGCTCAATACCATTTATGAGCTGGAATTGCAGGATACCAATAATCACCTGAAAGCCATGAACAAGTTTTACAGCAACCTGGTACAGGCATCTGACACCATGCAAAACAGCGTGGACGATGCTCAAAAAGCCCACGAGCAAATTGCTGTGCTGGCCAATAACCTGGGCCGCCTGAACCAGATTTATGGTAACATGCTCAGCGCGATGCAGGGCCGTGCCTAAGTAATTGATTAATTCACCATTGGATTCGTTCGTTTATAGAATAAAATCCGTATCCGTGATCTTAGTCGCCATTAGAAAAACCATTAAATTGTTTTAACACATGTCTATACCTCGCGAACCGCGGCAGAAGATGATCAACATGATGTACCTGGTGCTGACAGCCATGCTGGCACTCAACGTATCAGCGGAGATCCTCAATGCCTTCAAAACGGTCAATCATAGCCTGGAGACAACCAATAGTACGATTAACAAATCGACTGAAACCATTATGGCCTCTTTACAGCAAAAGCTGAATGAACCGGCTACTGCTGAGAA
Source organism: Chitinophagaceae bacterium (assembly GCA_035760665.1). GTDB lineage: Bacteria > Bacteroidota > Bacteroidia > Chitinophagales > Chitinophagaceae > DASTSN01. The sequence continues at coordinate 61,079 of DASTSN010000109.1, forward strand.
AGCCAAAATCTGGTATCCCAAGGCAAAATCTGTACAGGATTATTCATCCCAGGTGTATAGTTATATTGACGGGCTGAAAACCCGGATTATGACTGAAGCCGGTGCTGATCCTGCGAAAGGAAAACTGAGCTTTAAAGAAGATAACCTGGATGTGGCTACCCGCATCATGGTGGAAAAAGGGGAAGGAAAGAAACTTCGTGATATGCTGGCAAAGTACAAAACGGATGTTTTGGCCGTAGACCCTGCCATCAATGCTGAGTTTCAGAATACACTCCCCATTGACCTGACCATGCCCAAAACACAAAATAAGGGTAATAATACCTGGGAGGCGGCATATTTCCGCATGGTACCTACTGTTGCGGCTTTAACCATGCTCAGTAAGTTCCAAAACGATGTGAAAACATCTGAAAATCGGATTGTATCCTTTTGTCATAACCAGGTAGGCCAGGTGGCTGTACGGTTTGATACTTACGCAGCGATTGTTGGTCAGAGCTCTTCGTATGTTTTACCAAATCAGCAAATCGAAGTAACTGCCGGCGTGGGCGCCTTCAGTAAGGCGGCAAAACCCACGATCACTATCGGTGGTTCAACCGTGGCATTGGGAGATGATGGTGCAGCACACCAAAAGATTACTGCCGGTGCAGTTGGCGAACATGATGTTCCTGTAACCATTGTTTACACAGACCAAGAGGGTAAAGAACAAACGATTAAGCAAACGATTAAATATACAGTTGGCCAGTCAAATGCTGCTGTGCAACTTGACAAAATGAACGTATTGTTCATTGGCGTAGATAATCCTGTAACGATTTCCGGAAGTGGTAGCACCAGCCAGCTGAAAGTAAGTATTTCCGGTGGCGGCGGCAGCCTGAGTGGCAGTAATGGTCATTACACCGCCCGCGTAAACCAGGAAACAGATGATTGTGTCATCAGCGTAACGACGCCCGATGGAAAAGTCACCCCGGTTCGCTTCCGCGTACGTTCAATTCCTGATCCCACACCAATGATCGGCCAATACGAAAGTGGCGATATCCCGGCTAACTATTTTAGAAGCCAGGCTGGTGTGCGGGCCTTAGTAAAGAATTTCTTCTACGAAACTCAATTTAACGTGACCGGCTTCCGTATTACGGGTGACGGTGAAGGTTTCCCTGATGGTATTGAAGAAAAACTAAATACCGGCGCCGCGTGGAAAGAAGGGCAATCCATTATTAATAAGTGCCGCCCGGGTTCGTATATTGTTATCGACAATATCCGTGCTGTGGGTCCTGACGGCAGATCCAGGAAACTGTCTCCGTTGGTATTTAACCTAAAATAGTAAACGTTTAGTGATGAGAAATCAGCTTGTAAAAACCGCATTGTTCCTGGTGGCCTTTGGTTCAGTGGTCATGCATGCCGATGCCCAGCGCAGAGGCCGCAGCCGCAAACCTGCCAATACCCAGCAGCAACCGCAGCAGGAAGAACAACAGCAACAGCAGCAGAACAATAATAATGCTCCTGCTAAATATAACCCTTATGGCAACGTGCCCATTGAATTGGGACCGCAGGTAGGTGGCTTCAATGACACCATTAAGAAATCCATGCGGAATGACGGCGCCGTGGAAAAAACAGTCTTTAAAGACAGGATTCCCCTGCCGTATGAATACTTACGTGCTGATGATGCGCTGTTTACCGAAAGGGTATGGCGTGAAATTGATGTGCGTGAAAAAATTAACCAGCCTTTTGTGTACAAAGCCGATGATGACAATGGCAGCCAGCGTTTTATAAATATCCTGGTCAATGCCGTTCGCTCGGGACAGGTAACGGCTTTCAGCCCGGATGATGACCGGTTTACCACGCCGCTGGATTCTACCCAGTTTGAAAAAATCATGAGTGGCGGCGGACAGTGCGACACCAATGCTGTGTATGACCTGAACGACCCTACCAAGATTGTTAAGTATGTAGTCAACTGTGCCACGCTGAATCCAGACGATATTATCAAATATCGTATTAAGGAAGACTGGGTATTTGACCGGGAAGCCAGCCGCATGTTTTGTCGCATAATCGGTATCGCTCCCTGTAAAGTGCAGTATGCTGCAGATGGCAAAACAGAACGCGGTGTTAGCTTGCTGTTCTGGATTTATTATCCTGACATCAGGGCAACACTGGCAAAGTCTGAAGTATATAATCCTAAAAACATGGGAATGGGCCGGATGACCTGGGAAGAATTGTTTGAGACAAGAATGTTTGGGAGCTATGTTATCAAATCAACGATTGATAACCCGCAAAACAGGTACATCAGGCAGTATATTAAAGATCCGATTCTCGCCCTGCTCGAAGGAGATGATATTAAGAACAAGATCTTTAATTACGAGCAAAATCTCTGGTCTTACTAACTTTTACAACATAGCATTTTTTAAAACCCCTGCAAATGCAGGGGTTTTTATTTGCATGATTTGGATTAAGCAGCCGAAAAAAAAGTTGGGAAATCGTAAATATCCTAATAGGATATTCTGAAAAATGTTGTATTTTCGTTACGGTTTTTCATAGGATATTGGATTTTAAAAACGGGGCTGGATTTCTATCCGGGCCCCATTTTTTTTTATGCTTACTCATTCGTGTTTTCTTGTGAATGAAAGTACTGGATGATCACTTTGGCTTTCGCTTTTCCGGCCAGTTTCGCCAGTTCTTCTTCCGGCTGCCGGCGTATATTTTTAACTGAGCGAAAGGTTTTTAACAACAAATCTGCAGTGGATTTTCCAATACCAGGTATATTTTCCAGTTCGTTTTTAAAGGTGCCCTGACTTCTTTTTTTCCGGTGAAAAGTGATACCAAAGCGATGTACCTCATCTCTGATGCGGCGGATCAGTTGCAGTGCAGGGCTGTTATAGGGTAATTTTAGCGATTCTTTATCCCCTACGAAAAAGATCTCTTCTTCATTCTTAGCCAGTCCGACCAGCGTTGTTTTGCCAGTTAGCTGCAGCTCCTGCAGCGCTGTGTTTGCAGCGCTTAACTGGCCTTTACCACCATCAATGATCACAAGTTGCGGGAACGGCTGATTTTCTTCCCACAGGCGTTTATAGCGGCGGGAAACGGCTTCTTTCATGGTAGCGAAATCGTTGATGCCCTCTACGGTTTTTACATTATAATGCCTGTAATCGCTTTTGCTGGGCTCCCCGTTTTTAAAACACACCATGGCTGATACGGGAAAACTGCCTTGGAAATTTGAATTATCAAAACACTCAATGTGTACGGGTAGGTCATGCAACTGCAAATACCGCTGTAGGTCTTCAAGAATTTTTGTCTTACTCGTTTGCTGCTGCTGTAGTTTTAGCCGTTCTTTATTTTTTAACTCTTCGATAAAATGAGTGGCATTTTTCAATGATAGTTCCAGCAGTTGTTTTCGCTCTCCGGCTTTTGGGATGGTGATCTTGCTATCTTTACTGGCAGAATCAATTTCCATCGGCACCACTATTTCGGGGGCCTGGCTATTGAATGTAGTGCGTAAACTTGCCACGGCAAAACTTAGCACTTCTGCTTCCTGCTCATCCAGGTGTGTTTGCAGACGAATGGTTTGGGTTTGTACAACGGTACCGTTGCGTACCATAAGGTAATTCACATAAGCAATTTCGCCATCTTTTACGATGGCAAATACATCCACATCGCCAAGCCGGGAACTGACGATCACCGATTTTGCCCTGTAGGTTTCTAAAAATTCAATTTTTTTACGGATGATTTCTGCCTTTTCAAACGCCATTTGCTCTGCCTGTAGTTTCATTTCGCTTTTGAAATGCTGTATAACAGGTGAGAGGTTTCCTTTGAGTAAATTTTTTACCTGTACCAATCCCTGCTGGTAGTCTTCTTCGCTTTGCAATCCTTCGCAGGGACCTTTGCAGTTGCCCAGGTGGTACTCGAGGCAAACTTTAAACTTTCCTTTTTCGATATTTTTTGAGGTCAGATTGAGGGAGCAACTGCGCAGCGGGATCGTTTGTTTGATAAACTCCAGCAACTCCCGCACCTTGCCGACAGAAGTAAAGGGTCCGAGATATTCTGAACCGTCTTCAATTTTTCGGCGGGTAAGAAAAACCCGCGGAAACGATTCGTTTTTTATAATGATATAAGGATAGGTTTTGTCATCCTTCAGGTTAATGTTGAACCGCGGCTGAAACTGTTTGATCAGGGAATTTTCAAGCAGAAAAGCATCCTGTTCAGAGTTCACAATGGTGAATTCAATACGAGCGATACGCTGTACCAGTTCATGGGTTTTATAGCTGGTAAAGGTTTTCGAAAAATACGAGCTGACTCTTTTGCGCAGGTTTTTCGCCTTGCCCACATAGAGTAATTCATTGCCGGTATCAAAATATTTGTAAATGCCCGGCTCTGTGGGAATAGAAGAGGCAATATGCTGAAATTCTGCTGCTGTCATGAACCTTAAAAAATCGTCTCCTTTTATTGCCAGTTTACTTTCCGGGTCGTTATTTTTTCGGGCTGCCCTGTTTTATCAACCAGGGTAGTGACCTGGAAACCCTGGTCCACTTCCCACAGTAATTTTTTGTGAACAGTGCTATCGCCTGCCGTGGAAAGCCAGTCAATAAAAATGGTTTTTACTTTATCATTGCCAGACTCATCGGGTGTTATATTGACTTCTTCCCGTTGAATTGCCAGGTCTTTATTTCTGGGTGTATAGCTAATAACAATTCTGTTAAGTGTTTGATCAAAAAATTTTGATACTTCGTATTGGGCCGCATATTTATCATCTGTCAAGTCTGGCAAGGCCAGGAAATCAGCAGCCAGCGGCCGAAACTCCTCCCGCTTAATATAAGTCGTGTCGGAGAGGCTGTCTCTTATTTCTATTTTCATAATCTGGTAAAGGGACGTATCCACATGCGCCACCTGGCTTTTGATAAAAGAAAGTACGGGGAAAACGCTGTCCTGTTTTTCGTTTTTGTTTTTACAGGAAAAAATAATCAGCAGGGTAGTGAATGCAAGGAATATGTATTTCATGCCCAAAATTAGGCGAAATCGTTTTTGCAAATAAAATATCCTACCACTCTTGCGGCAGGATATTTTATTTAGAGGCAATCAATCGTTATTATTTATTAGGCGAAATACCAATTTTTAAGCCAAAGTCAAACAGGTTTTCCTTCACCGGGTACTCATTCACAAAGCTGGATTTAAGCTGGTAACGAACTTGCGGACCTACCTGCCAGTTCAGTTTTCCGGTAGAGTAGGCGACAAATGTTTCCAGGCTTGTATTTACGTTCCAGCGGCGGATAAGCCAGGGAATTTCGACATAGTGTTTATAGTCGGATGAGAGCAGGTAAGCTCTTTCGCCCAGGATATAGGTGGGCTGAATTGTTCCGGCGATACCCAGGTGAACTTTTTCGTCGCCGGTCAGATTTAATTCTATACCCACCGGTATTGCCACCTGGTAATAGAAATTATGCAGCCAGTTAGCCTGGTAACCGTTGAAATTGCGGTAACTGGTCATCATGCTCACAGAATCCAAGCGGTATGTGCCAGTGTTTAAAGCAATAGTAGCAACCTCACGGGGATAGGTAAATGCTTTAATATCGTAGCGTGTCATATTAAACTGAAGACCTGCCAGCAGTTTAATATTGTCGGTTAGTTTGTAACGCCCCCTGAATCCAAGCTCCAAACCCATATCTGGTTTGTGGGTAACTACGTTATTTATATTGTAATACAATGCTGCATAGTTGTATGGAGCCGAAGTGACAGGCACCCGGCTGAGGTACGATTTATTCTCACTCAATTTGCGATAACTGATGGTGGGTGAGAAATAAAACTGGTAGCTTAATTTTTTGGCTTTCCGGGCTGCTGAAATATAACTGTTTATCACACTTTCGATGGTGTATGGATATCCTGCGTTAGCAGCAAAGCCTGTTGTATTCAGCTTCGGCGCCAGGCTTTTTTCAGTTGTTGATGAAAGGTTCCAGCTATCCTGGTCAGTTGCTTCATCAACAATACCAGGTAAAGTTGTATGCAAAACGGACGTAGCGTCAGTTGTTGCTATTTCCGGGGTGCTCCTCGTTTCGGAGCTGGTAATTGTATTCGGTGTTTCTACAGGCGCTGTCGCCGGGATAATATCTGCGGGCAGTGTTAACGACGTGTTCTGAATTGTCTGATTAGTTATTCCAATAGTTCCGGGTAATTTTTTTTCATCAATCGATGATACGATTTCAGGGATAAATAATTTCTGTGACAACGCAGTGGCGCCTGCTGGTTCCGTTGATTGTTTGATGATTTTTGATGAAGACGTTTGCTGAGTGCCGTCAACAGGTGTATTTGTCAGCATCATGGTAGTGACAAAGCCGGCTGAGAGTAATAAAAGAATAAAGCCGATACCAAACCATCTCCTGCGGGTATGCAGGGCATTGTAAACGCCTTTCCATACACGTTCGGAAGGGTAGATGCGGTACTGGTCTGCGTTATCTTTTAAAAACCGCTCGAAATTTTCACTGTTAAATTTGCTCTCCATAACCAGTCAACGTTTAGGGCAGGATTGATCAACGTCTGTTCACGGCAGCAAGCCATTCAATCGTTTGTTTTGGTTTTTGTAATATTTTTTTTCTGATTAATATTTCTTCCAGCATTGCTTTTGCCCGGGTGTACTGGCTTCGGCTCGTGCTCTCTTCTATGTCCAGCATCTCCGCAATTTCTTTGTGGCTGTAGCCTTCTATGGCATAAAGGTTCAGCACGGTTCTGTAACCAATCGGCAGCATTCTGATGCATTCCACTACCTGTTTTGCCTGTACAACCGAAGGGATACTTTCCTCCCTTACCTGGACCCCCGTTGCGTGGATGATATCCACACTTTCATTGAACTTTTTATTCTTTTTGAGAATATTGATGCAGGTATGTACCATAATTCTCCTGATCCACCCTTCAAATGCTCCGCGGTTCTCAAACGTGTGAATTTGTGAAAAAACCTTAATAAAGCCTTCCTGCAGCATATCCTCGGCATCCTCGCGGTTATGTGCATAGCGATAACAAACGGACAGCATTTTAGGACTGTACCGGTTATACAGTTCCCGCTGTGCTGCAGGGTTGTTATTCATACAGCCTTTTAAAATGGCTTCCTCGGTCATGTGTCCCGTTTGGTTGCCTGTAATTTAGACATTTTTTAAATCATTTTGCTGCACAGGATGGTAAATTTTTGAACGGGAAATATGTGTTTTCTTCAAGGAATTCTTCAGCGTCTGTAAACGGCAAATAGGATGAGCCTGTAAAAAGCATATAAAAAATCCTGGCTGCCGAGCCAGGATTGCAGGATAAATATATTGATAATGGAGACCGGCTAAGGTTTTTTGGATTCCAGGCTGTCGGCTGGGTATTTAGTTTTCATTTCTGTACGGATGCCTTCAGCCCAATTGATAAGTAGGGTTTTTTCTGTGTCTGTGAGAATGGCATCTTTGTGAATCCAGGTATAGGAATTCAGGGGCATTTCACCCTCTTTCACCTGCTTTATCACTTCCTCCATTTTGCGATATTGGCGGCGCGGGTTATACGTTGCAAACTCGTCAAAATTAATTTCGCGTTTCCCTTCGTTTATATGATCTGTGAGCCACCAGTCAACAGGCTGGATTTTGCTGTACCACGGGTACACCGTGTTGTTGCTGTGGCAATCATTGCAAGCTTTTTCAAGAATTGTTTTTACATCTGCCGGGACATTTGTGACGGTAGCAATACTATTGGGCTGTTCGCCTGCTGCGATATTTTTGACCGGGTGAAAAAATTGAATGATAACCAGGGCTGCCAGCAGCAGGAGCAGAATTTTTTTCAGCATACAAAATTTTTACACTCTAATTTAATCAATTAAAATATTCCCGGTCATTTCTTTCGGAATAGGTAAACCCATGACCGTTAAAATCGTAGGGGCAATGTCACCCAGTTTGCCGGGCTTTATGTGCCCATGCCAGTGTGCGTCAATAATGAAGAACGGTACGGGGTTCAGTGTGTGGGCAGTATTGGGCGAGCCATCTTCGTTAACCAGGTAATCAGCATTTCCATGGTCGGCGGTAAGAAAGATTGTATAGCCGTTTTCCAGTCCGGCAGTAACCACTCTTTCAACACACTGGTCCACGGTTTCAACAGCTTTTATGGCTGCTTCCCAAACACCGGTATGCCCTACCATATCTGCGTTTGCATAATTCAGGCAAATAAAATCTGCCGTTTGGTTTTTAATTTCCGGGATGATGGCATCGGTTACTTCCACGGCACTCATCTCGGGCTTCAGGTCGTAGGTGGCTACTTTGGGAGAGGGGATCATTATGCGTTTTTCACCTTCAAAGGGTATTTCCCGGCCGCCATTGAAAAAGAAGGTCACGTGCGGGTATTTTTCCGTCTCGGCTATGCGTATTTGCTTGAGCTTGTTTTGTTGTAGCACTTCGCCCAGTGTGTTGCTGAGGTTGTCGTTTTCAAAAATGATATGTACGTTTTTGAACGTTTTATCATATTCCGTCATGGTGGTATACTGCAACTGCAGGGCTTTCATGTCAAATTCAGGAAAGTCTTTTTGCGTAAGCACTTCTGTTATTTCCCGGCAGCGGTCAGTTCGAAAGTTGAAGCAGATCGCCACATCGCCGTCTTTCATAACTGCCAGCGGCTGTTGCGCTTCATCCATTATTACGGTGGGCTTTATGAATTCATCTGTTATATTTTTTTCATACGAGTTTTCAATGGCTGCTATTGCATCTGTTGCTTTTTCACCGGTTCCTTTTACCATTGCATCGTAGGCAAGTTTAACCCGTTCCCAGCGTTTATCACGGTCCATGGCGTAATAACGTCCGGAGACAGTAGCAATTTTCCCCACGCTGTTATTCAGATGCTGTTGCAGGTCTTTGATGAAACTAAGTCCGCTTTTCGGGTCGGTATCACGGCCGTCGGTAAAAGCATGAATAAATACATTTTCCAGTCCTTCTTTTTTACATACATCCACAATCGCTTTCAGGTGATTGATGTGCGAATGAACACCGCCATCGCTTACCAAACCAAGGAGGTGAAAATTTTTATGATTCGTTTTGGCCTGCCTGATTGCCTGCAGTAAGGTTTGATTTTGGGCAAAGGAACCATCCCGCAGAGCTACATTGATGCGCTGCAATTCCTGGTATACAATGCGGCCTGCGCCGAGGTTCAGGTGACCGACTTCTGAATTACCCATTTGCCCTTCTGGCAATCCTACTGCTTCGCCACAGGTGGTTAATGTTGTGTGAGGATAATTTTTATATAAAGAGGAGACAAAAGTCGTTTTTGCATGTTGGATTGCGTCGGCTGATGCAACTTTTCCGAGCCCCCATCCGTCCATAATAACCAGAATAACTTTTTTTTCCGCCATGATTTGTAATAATTAGTACAGTTTTAGTAAAAATACCCACCTTTCCAGGGATCAATGCATTGTAAAGCTACATGCAAATCATGGATTTACCCGAAAGCTGTGAAAACAAAATGATTTTTAGTACTTTAGAAGCCCTGAAAACAGGCTCCGTTATATGGCATGTTTTTAGTTTATAAACCTTGAAAAACATAAATGATCAATTATGAAAACAGCACTTACCACAAACCTGCTTTCTGTTGTTTTTCTGCTGGGATTCTTTACGTTTCAAAGCGGAATTGACGAAGTGATTGGTGCATTAAAAGCAGGCAACGCCACTGAGTTGTCAAAGTATATTGAAGACAATGTGGAAATCACGCTGCCTGACAAAAGTGATAATTACAGTAAAGCCCAGGCTGCGTTGATCCTAAAAGATTTTTTTGCCAATAGTGTGGTAAAAACCTTTGATGTGAAGCATAAGGGTGATCAGGGTGGAGGCCAGTTTTGCATTGGTACCCTTCAGACAAAATCCGGTAATTACCGTACAATGGTTTTTATGAAAGCCAAGGGCAATAAACAGGTGATGAAGGAAATCAGGTTTCAAAGCGTAGAATGATAATCGTATTTTCATAATACAGGCCTTTCCTGATCGGGAAAGGCTTTTTTTTATTTTTGCCGGTATGAATTATACAGAACAATTGCAGCACCTTGTAGCAGAAGCGCTGAAAGAAGACATTGGCGATGGCGATCACAGTACGCTTTCCTGTATTCCTGCCGATGTAAAAGGCAAGGCTGTGCTTAAAATAAAACAAACAGGTATTCTTGCCGGTATGCAGGTGGCAGAATGGATTTTTCATTACAGGGAACCTGCCAGTATTTTTCGTGCCTATAAAAAAGATGGGGACACAATGCAGCCCGGGGATATTGCCTTTGAGGTGGAAGCAACGGCTGCCTGTATTCTGCAGTGTGAAAGGTTGGTGCTGAATTGTATGCAACGTATGAGCGGTATTGCCACGCTGACACGCCAGTATACAGATAAATTAACGGGGTATAAAACAAGGGTGCTGGATACCCGAAAGACTACACCGAATTTCAGGTTGCTGGAAAAAGAGGCCGTACGCATCGGCGGCGGTGTCAATCACCGGATGGGGCTGTATGATATGATCATGCTCAAAGATAACCATATTGATTTTTGTGGTGGTATTGAGCAGGCAATTGAACGGGCACATCAATACGTTATCTCGCAAAAACCCGGTATGGGGATAGAGGTGGAAACCCGTACTATCGGGGATGTGCAAAAAGTGGTGAGTGTTGGAAAGGGGAAGGTCTTTCGTATTATGCTGGATAATTTTACACCTGACCAGATACAAGAGGCATTAGCCATAATCGGTCGAGATTTTGAAACGGAAGCCAGCGGTGGCATCAACCTTACAAATGTTACCGACTATGCCCGAACCGGTGTTGATTATGTAAGCATCGGCGCATTGATTCACCAGGCACAAAGCCTGGATTTAAGCCTGAAGGCTGTCATTGTATAAAAAGCAGTAAACCATGCCAAAAAAAAATAAACCGGATGCCAGGGGATTCGTCTACAGTACTGATCCCGGTTTTCGTTTCGAAAGCGAAAATACACCGGTGGGAACACTGCCGCCGTCACTGCAGCAATTGAAAATACTGCTGGACACCAAGCAACGGGCCGGTAAAGTGGTTACGCTGATAACAGGATTTGTAGGTACGGCACAAGACCTGGAAGACCTCTGCAAGAAGCTAAAAGGTTTTTGCGGTACCGGGGGCTCTGCCAAAGATGGAGAGATCATTCTGCAGGGCGATCACCGGGCAAAAGTATTACAGTGGCTGCAAAAAAACGGATATACGAAAACCCGAAAAGTATAAAATCTGTATCATAAAGCTTATCCAGTTCTGTATAATTATTACAGCTGTTTTTTATCTGGTTCGCCTTTATGTAATAAAGCCTCATAAACTATTTCCCCAAAGATGTACGTACCAATCTTTGCTTCTTAATGGACAAGACGGTCGCTTTCCAAGTTATAGCAAATCAAGGGTGCCTATATTATAGCTTTAAACGTGTAATATTCAACAGCTAAGATACTGTTGGTTTCAAGAATAACCGTACAATACAGAAGGATTCCGTAATTATGAAATGCCTCCTGTAATTGGTCTAATCATGCGGCTCTTTGAGCAGCATCAGCCTTTGCTTTGATAACTGTCATAAGATTGTCATTTATCCCGGTATAGCTTCGTTGCCGAAATGATTTCTGAATTATTCATTCTTAAATAAGTTGTTTATGAGAGCTAGAAACAAAGCATACCTCTTCGTGCTGGCAATACTGATTTCAGGTTATGCATACATCGCTTCCTGTACACACAAAGACGAAATCCTCACCTCCAACGGCGCTAATATTCAAAGGGGAACACTGACCCTGAAACTGGATCCAGTTACCAATCCGGGACTCGTGTTTGAAAAATCACACTCCAATGTAGGATGGGAAACACCATATGCCGGATCATTGTCTTTGCTGACCGGTCGATTTAACTCTTTTGGGTTTAATTCATTCAATTTTGACGAATCGCACCCGGAAAATATCAATTTCGAAGCGTGGGTGCAACTTAACACAGTTAATACCAGTGAACCCGGGCGTGATACCGGCTGCCTGCTTCATACGTTCCATACAGGCAAAATCGGTACAATTAATCAAACCGTAGATTCCAACCTCGCTGTGGTGAAAACAACTAAGGTTGTTTTCAGCCCTACAGATAAGGGGTATATCGTTACAGGCACGCTGACATTTAATGGTATTACCAAAGAAATTACCGGTAAGATGACGTATGACGGATCGGCCCCTTCCGGTACCAAAACAAAATATGGCTTCAGCTTTAGTTTCCAGATACTGGCGAATACAGATTACCTGCTGGCCAGTACCAATATTGCTGATAATGTACAGATAAAGTGTAACGCTATATTCACCTACACGCCTTGATGTAAGCGTGGACGAGTTTAATATTTCACCAGGATTTTTTTGAAATAAAACATTGAAGTATGAAATCTATTATAATGCCTCTGGCAGCATTCATTGTCTTGTCTTCGCTTTCCAGCTGTTATAAAGATATTATCAGCCCGGGACAGGATCCAAACGGTCCGCCACAGCAAGTGAGTTTCAGTGGCGATTTGGTCCCTATTTTCTCTGCCAACTGCGCTATCAGCGGTTGCCACGACGGTACAGCCCATAATCCGTCGCTGGTGGCAGACCAGGCTTATAACGCAATAGTGGGCGGCGGCTATGTGAATACGACGGTGCCAACCAGCAGCATCCTGTACAGCGAAGTACGTTCTGGCAGTATGCCGCCCTCAGGCGCATTAAAAGCCTCGGATACGCAAAAAATACTTGACTGGATCCGCAATGGGGCGCCCAATAACTAAACAGCATCAGATGAAATGAGCTATGATATAATTAGCTCATTCATGTGGCAAAAATGTTACCAATTAAAAACATGCACATGAAAACGAGAAAAAAAATACGAACCGCTTTGCTGCAACCGGCTTTTTGTTTGCTTGTACTCCTGGTATGTAGCGCCAGGTCATTTAGCCAGGATGCGGACACCGCAAACGTTGAAGAGCCCGAAGCGACTGTTGCCCGGAAAGCAAAGCCGGTAAAAAATACGTTTGAAAGTATCTGGCTGATCGATAACCAAACAGTCATGGTGCCGGTGAAAAAATCGTTTGAGATGGATATCATGCACCGGTTTGGTACGCTCAAAACAGGGTACCAGGATTTTTATGGTTTTTTTGCACCCTCTAACATCAGGCTTGGGTTCAGCTATGTACCCATAGACCGTTTATTGATAGGGACTGCCATCACTAAAGCGAATATGACCTGGGAAGGATATGCGAAATATGCTATTCTTAAACAGACAAAGGGACAATACCCCGTTAGTGTAACCTATTTGGTTGATATGGCCTGGGACACACGTACCCGGGATAATTTCATCCATTCCTCCGATAGGCTGCTGTATTTCCATCAATTGATGATTGCCCGCAAATTATCTCCTAAACTATCCATACAGATTGCTCCGAGTCTGTCGCATCAAAACGTTGTAAACGGCTATTATAAAACGACAGGTACAGTCGGTGATAGCAGCTATAAGGCAACAGTGGAAGGTGAGATGAAGCATGAACATTTCGCTATTGCAGTTTCTGCCCGCTATAAAATAAAAGCTACCATGTCGTTGCTGTTCGGATACGATCAGCCGCTGACCAAACACCCGGCAGGTAACCCAAATCCAAACCTTTCCATAGGTATTGAGTTTACCACCAGCTCGCATGCCTTCCAGTTGTTTTTCACGAATTATTATTATATCACGCCACAGCGAAATAACTTATTCAACAAAAACAACCCTGTAACAATCAATTCCTTTAACGATATAACCCTGCATAAAGAGAATTTCCTTATTGGGTTTAATATTACCCGCTTGTGGAATTATTAATTATAAAATCAAACAGTTTATCATGAAAACGAACATTGTTGTAATAACTACCGCGGTGCTGTTTTTAGGTACTGCGGCCTTTAGACCGTTTCAGCAAGATCCCTGGCCGGTTCCGGACAAATATGTAAAGATGGCGAATCCGGTGAAAGCCGATGCCGAATCAATTGCCAATGGAAAAGAGTTGTGGGCAAAACATTGCCAGTCCTGTCACGGAAAATCCGGTAAAGGAGATGGCCCCAAGGCTGCCCAGTTAAAAACACAACCCGAGGATTTTAATAAGCCAGATTTTTATAATCAAACGGACGGAGCTCTTTTTTATAAAACTTCAGAAGGCAGAAAAGATATGCCCAGTTTCAAAAAGAAAATTCCTGATCAGGAAGATATCTGGTCTGTTATTAACTATATCAGGAGCATGCGTAAGTGATGATGAAATGAAAACCGGTCACCGTACCGGTTTTCCCTTTCAGTTCTGCAATTTTTTTAAAAAAGATCGTTCTAAATCACTTTTTGCAAGTGGTCATGCATCATCGTCTTTTAATATTACCATTATGAAAGAGAAACAAAACAACCCGGTGACCCGGAAACGGTTCATGCTTTCGGGGCTGGGAATTCTTTCCCTGATCGCGGCATTTAAACTATGGCGTTTTTCCGGTGCGAAACGACCGGTTAAAACCGTGAAAATGCTTACACAGGATGGCAAACTGGTGGAGGTGGATGTGTCAAATATTCCGCCGGAAAAAAAGAAAATTACCAACACCCAATTGCAAAACTGGATTACAAAGAAACCTAACTCCTGATCATCAAAACAGCAACAGCAATGAAAAGTGATAACAGTTCAAGAAGAGAGTTCATCGCTGCAGGCCTGGCCGCAGCGGTAGCGGCAGGCTGCTCTTCAAAAAATCCTTTTGCGCCGGAGGATGCCAGCGTAAAGGCTTCCGGGGAAAAAGTAAAATTACTTTCTGTAGATGGTGAAATCATCGAAGTGGATAAAGCCTTCCTGAAGCCTGTACCAGACACCCCGCATCTGTCCAGTGAAGAAGAACGTACAGGAATGCTAGGTAAGAGTTTTGTGATGGTTATTGATCTTTCACGCTGCAAAAATCTTAAGAAATGCCAGGCGGCCTGCAATCACATGCACCATGTGCACCCGGGGCAAAACTGGATCAAAGTATACCCGATGGAGGATGCTGACCATACAGCTCCGTACTGGCAGCCCACTACTTGTATGCACTGTGATGAACCTCCTTGCGTAAAGGTTTGCCCGGTAGATGCAACGTTCAAACGGCAGGATGGCCTGGTATTGATTGACAGCAACCGATGTATTGGTTGCCGCTTTTGTATGGCTGCCTGTCCGTACTCCACGCGGGTATTTAATTGGGGCGATCCGGGCTTGCCGGAGCAGATAGCGGACGAGTCTTATTCCTGCGAGACTAGTATGCCACAAAAAAAAGGTACAGTGGGCAAATGTGATTTTTGCCCGGATATGACGCGGAAAGGAATGCTGCCGCACTGTGTCAGTGCTTGTCCAAATGGCGTGTTTTTCTTTGGAGACCTGAATGAAGACTCTGTGACAAATGGCGCCGAAACGTTTCGCTTCAGCGATCTGATCAGGGATAAAGCTGGCTACAGGCTGATGGAAGACCTGGGTACCAAACCACGTGTTTACTATCTGCCGCCGGTAAACCGCAACTTCCCCTTTGAGGAGGGACTTGAAAATGATCAAAATAACAGTTAAACTTTTTTACGGTGAATACTTCTGCATTAACTCCGGAAAAAATTACCACCGACCTCTTACCCCAACGTTTTGGAAAACGAGGAATCCTGTGGACGGCTTTCCTCGTTCTGATTTGCCTGGTCGGCGTATACGCTTATTATCGCCAGTTGTCAAAAGGGCTGGTGGTTACACATATGCGGGACTATGTATCGTGGGGGATTTATATATCAAATTTTGTGTTTTTTGTGGCGATCAGTTTAGTTGGATCGCTTATCACTGCTGTTTTTCGACTGGCCAATGTAAAGTGGAGTACACCACTAACGAGGATTGCTGAAATTATTGCTGTTTCTGCCATTGTTTTTGCCGCTATTATCATTGTTGTAGATATGGGCCGTCCAGAGCGGTTTATGAATCTTTTTATTTACGGCCGGCTGCAATCGCCCATTATTTGGGACGTTATCGTGATCAGCACTTATTTTTTTATCAGCCTGCTATTGCTCTATTTCCCGTTGTTGCCTGATCTGAAAATTTTACAAAATAATGCAGGCCGTTTTGCAGGATGGATGAATAAGTTATACCGCTTTCTCGGCTCTTTCTGGAAAGGCACCGATGGCCAGCACAAAGTAAGCGAAAGAGCCATTACAATCTTATCCATTACCATTATACCCGTGGCTTTCTGCATTCACACAGTCACTTCCTGGTTGTTTGCCACCACGTACAGGCCAGGCTGGGATAGTACCAACTTCGGTGCTTATTTTATTTCCGGGGCTTTTTTGGTAGGCGCAGGTGCTGTTGTGGTAGCTATGTATGTTTTTCGTAAAACGTATCGCCTGGAGAAATACATTACCGAAATGCATTTTGAGAAAATGGGCAGGATTGTAGTGCTGCTGGCGCTTTTGTATTTATATTTTAATATCAACGAATACCTGGTGCCGGCTTTTAAAATGAAAAAGCCCGAAGAAGCGCATCTCACTAATCTTTTTACCGGTGAGTTTGCGCCCATGTTCTGGTTTGCAATTGTAGTGGGGATGGTATTACCTATTATTATCCTGTTGTTTAAAAAAGGACGTAAACCGTTGCCGATGTTTATTGTAGGCATCATGGTGGTGGTGGGGGCCTGGTTTAAGCGCTATCTGATTGTAACACCTACTTTATTACATCCTTTCCTGCCGATGCACGATGTGCCGGAAAGTTATCGTCATTATTTTCCCAGTTGGGAGGAATGGGCAATTGCTATGGGATCGCTTGCCGGTGCTTTACTGGTGATCACATTTTTTGCCCGCATATTTCCTATTATTCCCATTCACGAAACAATTACAGAAGATGAAAACGCTGTCCAGACTAGTTAGCAAAACCCTCGTGCCGGTATTGGTATTGTTTATAGCTACTGCCGTGCAGGCACAAGTAGATTCAACCAATCCTGAATTATCTGTAAACCTGCATTATTATGATGATAATAATACACTGCAATACCTGGTGCCGGATATAAAAATTAAAGAAAAGGGGCGGTTTCAGCCACTGCAAGGGCAGGCCGTTGAAATTTATCTTGACAGTAATCAGCCCGCAAACCTGGTTGCAAGATTGACAACTGATGAGAACGGAAAGTCCAAGACGGTGATTCCGCCAGCCTTGCAGGCTGCCTGGAACGCAGAGACCACGCACACGTTTATTGTCGTGCTGAAAACTGCACCGGGCGGACGCGATGAAACCAATGAATTTCCGGTTACCAAGGCCCGTATCTCCATTGATACTGTGAATGACGCAGGTACAAGGTCGGTAATCGTGCTGGTACAGAAACCGGTGGACGGGCAGTGGAAACCAGCCGCCGATGTAGATGTGAAAGTGGGTATCAAACGCCTTGGAGGCAACCTGCCGGTCAGTAGCGATGAGGAAAGTTATACAACGGATTCTACCGGCCAGATCTCAGCCGAGTTTAAGCGTGACAGCCTGCCTGCTGATACTCACGGAAATATCATTCTGGTGGCCAGGGTAGAGGACAATGACCAATTTGGTAATTTGTCTGTACAAAAGACTGTTCCATGGGGTAAACTATATCATCATACAACGGAGTTTGGTAAAAGAACGCTTTGGGCAACCAGGAGTCATACTCCTGTCTGGTTAATGGTCATGGCTTATGCGATAATTGCGGCAGTGTGGGGCGTAATTTTTTACCTGGTTGGCCAGTTAGTGAAGATAAAAAAAATGGGCCGTCAGGCTTCCTCTGAAAGCAGCCATGCCTCATAAGCTGAGATAATTTTAACTATCCCTGGAATCATTGTAGAAAAATGAAAGTGCTCCACTGGGGCATTTTTTTACCTGCTCAACTATACGTTCTGTAGTAGCTCCGTCGATTTTCACCCACGGACGTTCCTTTGGGTTAAATACTTCAATGAGCCCTTTCCAGCACAGCGTGGAATGCTGGCAGATTTCTGGCTTCCAAACTACCGTGATTTCACCATTGCTGTACGTAAATGTTTTTTGCGCCATCGCTTTTGATTGAACAAGTAATTTACAACAAAGGCTTTGAATGATTACCCGGTTGTTACAAAATCAACTTATTGTCCCTGGGCCAGGCTATATCCCTTTTTGTCGCCCCAGCGATTGAGGAGTTCGTGCGAGCAAATTTTAAAATTACCACTCATGCTTACATACAGGCCAATAATATCCTGCTGGTTCAGTTCTTCGTCGTTCAGGCTTTCAAAACGAACATTGTACTGGTTCACCAGGTTCGTGTATACGGAACCGGTAGGCCATACCTGTGTACCCCGGTTACTGATATTTACAAGTTTGAATTTTACACCGGCATGACGTTGGCATTTCCTGGCAATGTCCTCTGGCTGCTCTTCGCTTTCAATGAATAAATCAACTCCAACGATTTGTTCGTTGTTGATTTCTTTTGAAATCATCATGGAATTGCGCTCCAGTTTGAACGGTACAGGTGTGCCGGGCCTGTTGGGAATAACAGGGCGGGGATTTACAGCCGGTTGTTTCCCGAAATTGCTGATGATTGCTTCCGCAAAGCCAGTCGTATTAACAGCGGGAATGGATTTATCGCCAAAATCACCGGTATGCACACCGGTTTCTAACGTAAAGAGCAGGGCGTTTTCGATTATGGCTGCATTTTCTGTCAGTCCTACGTGGCGAAGCATCGACAACCCGCTCAGGAGGAGGGCTGTTGGATTCGCAATGTTTTTACCGGCAATGTCTGGAGCTGTTCCGTGCACAGCCTCGAAAATTGAAATATGATCACCTATATTGGCCGAAGGTGCAAAACCCAATCCGCCAACCAGACCGGCGCAAAGATCGGATACGATATCGCCCTGCAGGTTAGTCAGAACCACCACATCGAAGGTATCGGGGCGGGTGACTAATTTCATGCACAGGTCGTCAACAATTACATCGTCTGCTTTCAGGTCAGGGTAATCTTTGGCCACCTCATTAAAGCATTCCAGGAACAGTCCGTCGGTGATTTTCATGATATTCGCCTTATGCCCGCAGGTAATGCGCTTGGCATTTTTTACTCTGGCCATTTCAAACGCATACCGAATTACCTGCATGCTTCCGGGCCGTGTAATAAAACGCCGACTCAGCGCCACATCGTGCGTAAGCATGTGCTCAATGCCACCGTACGTATCTTCAATATTTTCACGAACGACAGTGATGTCGATAGGAATTCCAGCTTTGCTAAAAACAGTGTCTACACCGTGCAGGGTTTGGAATGTGCGTATGTTAGCGTAGGTGTTCCAGGTTTTGCGGGCAGTCACGTTGATGCTTTTTACACCCTTTCCCTTCGGCGTTTCCATGGGTCCCTTGAAAAGCAGTCCCAGCGATTCGATGGTGATTTTTGCTTCCGGGGTCATGCCGTTGTTGAAACCCTTATCAAAAACCCATTTGCCCATATCCACCATTTCGTATTCCAAGGGTACTTGATTGGCTTCGAAAATTTTGAGTACGGCGTCCATGATTTCCGGACCAATTCCGTCGCCCTTGGCAACTGCAATTTTCATATATCTCCTGTTTAAGAAATGTGCTGCAAAAGTATGATTTGAAGGGCAAAGCCTTATGAATTCTGCCAGGCAATTAAACAACTTTCCCGTTTTTACCTATTTTTACACAAAGCAAACGATGACCAGCAAAATTTCCGAAGGCGTTGAAGTGAGTGTAGAGACCTTCTACCAGCCGGATTACAGTAACCCGCTGCAGTCGGAGTTTATGTTTGCCTACCGTATTACCATCGAAAATCACAACGCATTTCCCGTGAAATTGCACCGCCGGCACTGGAATATTTTTGACAGTAACGGCAGTTACCGGGAGGTAGAGGGAGAAGGTGTAGTGGGTGTGCAGCCTACACTGGCACCCGGGGAAAAATACCAATACGTAAGTGGCTGCAACCTGCGTACAGAAATGGGCAAAATGACCGGCACTTACCAGATGGAGAATTTGCTGAATAAAAAAATGTTCGAAGTGAATATTCCTGCCTTTGAAATGATTGTTCCCTTCAAAGGAAATTAATCCCACTATTTCGGTTTGTATTTCGAACCCTCAAGGATGCGCTTTGTGTCAGCCTTCATGATGTCTGCCAGGGACATGTCCGGGTTTCTTTCTGCAAATTTTTTAACGATCTGCCAGCCAACCCAGGCGCCGATATTACCGGGTGACACCTCCGGCATACCTTGTGTAAAAGGAGCCTCGCCGATATAGGTTTGTATTGTTGCCGGCTCAACACTGTAAAGGTTTTCGTTGGTGATAATATAATTCCAGATGAGTCCTTCATTTGACGTGCACCAGTCCAGTTGTTTTTGGGTATAACCGGTTTTTAAGGAGTCCGGCGTGTTGGGTATAAATTTATCCAGCAAATACCATTGTTTCCCTTTTTCAATCATTTGAGTAATCAAGGGCTGTCCGTTGCTTTTATCGGGAAACAGATCGTCAACAATGAGTTTCATTGCATCCGGAACGATGTATTGCTTTGCAAAGCGTCGGCTTCTGTACAATGGCGCCACGTTAGCAATAAAATATTCATTGTTGTAAATAGAACTGTTTTTGCCCAGGTAAAACTGCAGGCTGATGCCAAGAAAATCCGGCCCGATAAAGTTGGTGGAATAATCCGAGCCCATCTGTGCCAGACCGTCCGGCGGCCCCACAAGCGTGATGATTTTGCCCGGGGTTTTGTAATCAGGAAAATAATAGTGTACAAACTGGAACGCTCTTCTGAAGTCTTTTTCGAGGAAATCCGTATTTCGGAAAATCAGTTGGGACGAATCAAAAACGGGCCTGGTCAGGTGCAGGAAGCGGCGGGTACCTTCATACGCCAGCGGATTGTCGGGCCGCAGGGGTCCGAGCCCCAGCACATTATTGATAAAAATGGGAAGAAATGATGGATACTTTTGTTGCAGAGCCGGCAATGCGGCAGCCACCGCGTTACTGTCCACAGCAAAAAAATCCTTATCAAACCGCTCAAGCGTGAAAGATACCTGAATGCCGGAAACATCGGGAATTGTTGTTTTATTTTTACAGGCGAGCAATACGAATGCCAGTACAGGAATGAAACGAAGTTTTTTCATAGCATCTTGTAAACGACAGATGATGTGAAATGTTGTGTACGAAGATAGCAAAAGCCTGACCATCTATGTACAATCACCGGCGGCTGCGTACATTTGCTGTATGAAGATTGCGCTAGCACAACAAAACTATCACATCGGCAATTTTGAAGAGAATATAAAGAAAATTGTTGCCGGCATTCAATGGGCCAAACATCAACAGGCCGACCTGGTCGTTTTTTCTGAATTGTGTGTGTGCGGGTATCCACCCCGTGATTTCCTTGAATTTGCAGACTTTGTCAATAAATGTTACAATGCGATAGATGAAATCAAAGTGCATGCCGATTCTATTGGTGTCCTGATTGGCAGCCCAGCCCGTAACCCGCAACCCGAAGGCAAAGACCTGTTCAACGCAGCGTTCTTACTGTACGAAAAGGAGGTGAAAGCCGAAATCCATAAAACACTGTTGCCGAATTATGACGTATTTGACGAGTATCGATATTTTGAACCGGCATTTCACTGGAAGGTCATGGAGTTTAAGGGGAAAAAGCTGGCTGTAACAATTTGTGAAGACATCTGGAATATGGGGGATAACCCGCTATATCGCATTACGCCCATGGAGAAACTGATGCCGTTCAGCCCCGATGTAATGATCAATCTTTCAGCCTCACCCTATAACTATGCACAGGATGTGGTGCGAAACAGTATCGTAAAGGCGCATACGAAAAAATTCCGCCTTCCGATGTTGTATTGCAATACCGTTGGTTCCCAAACAGAAATTGTATTCGACGGGGGCAGCCTTGTGTATGACGGCAATGGCAACCAGGTAAAAGAAATGAAATACTTTGAGGAAGACTACCAGGTGTTTGACCTTGATGCATTAAGCTGTGCTGACCAGGCTGCGCAAAAAAACGAAAATTCGGGTATCGAAGAACGTTATTATTATTCAGCAGCTGAGGTGGGGAAGGGCGAAGACACACTGGCCTATCTCACCAATCAAAAAAATATCGATGAAATTTACCGGGCTTTAGTCCTGGGTATTCGTGATTATTTTGGAAAAATGGGCTTTCAAAAAGCCATACTGGGTGCTTCAGGCGGCATTGACAGTGCTGTTACACAGGCTATCGCGGCAGAAGCCCTGGGGACAGAAAATGTAAGGGCCGTTTTAATGCCTTCTCCCTTTTCATCTGCACATTCAGTGGCTGATGCAGAAATGCTGTCGAAAAACCTGGGTACCCAGTATGATATAGTGCCTATCGCAGCCATTTATGAAAGCTTTTTAAAAGAATTACAACCGCTTTTTCATGATTTGCCATTTGGCGTGGCCGAGGAAAATGTGCAGGCCCGTACCCGGGGAAATCTGCTGATGGCTATTGCCAATAAATTTGGGTATATTCTCCTCAATACATCTAATAAAAGTGAGCTGGCAGTCGGTTACGGCACATTGTACGGTGATATGGCCGGGGGGCTCAGTGTGCTGGGCGACGTGTATAAAATGCAGGTGTATGCGCTGGCGGAATTTATTAACCGGGAGAAAGAAATTATTCCAAGGAACATTATTACAAAAGCTCCGTCGGCAGAGCTGCGGCCCGGGCAGAAAGATACCGACAGCTTACCTCCTTACGACATTCTCGACCGCGTACTGTACCAATATATTGAATTACGCAACGGGCCGCGGGACATTATTGCACAGGGGTATGATGCATCGCTGGTGGCAAGGATTTTAAAAATGGTGAATACAAACGAATATAAGCGAAACCAGTTTTGCCCGATCATACGAGTAAGTGCGAAAGCATTTGGTGTCGGCCGCCGTGTGCCCATAGTGGGAAAATATTTATCCTGAGCATTAATGCTTAAAGGTTACCACGATCGTTTGCGTAGTTCCTCCCAGGTCTACATCCTCAGAAAGAATCAGTTGGGAGTCTGTCAGTGTGAGAATGGTTAATGTATCATCGGTGCCGGTTAGTACATTGTCAGATATATGTAAAAGTGTTTCGTTGCTTTGAAAGTCCCAGGTAAACGGGTTGGTTTGCGGGTCGGCGTTGTCGCATTTGGTCGGACCTTCATCCCAGCTCCCGGTTCCGTTTGCCTGAAAACTGATGCTGTTATCTTTCTGGCAGGTTTCGATCATAGAAGTATAATCGATGCCACTTAATGTGACTTTGTCTATCTTCCAGCTGCCGGAGGTGATCAGTTCTGTCTTGGTTTTAGGAGTTGCTGCATTATCTTTTTTACAGCTCTGCATAAAAATCAGGGCCGGCAGGAAACAGATAATAAGGGATAATGGTTTTCTTTGCATGGTTATTGATTTACATATGCTACTGAAATGCTCTCTTGAAAAAGAGAATTATAACTGAATACAACGAATATTTACGGAAGTTTAGTATATCGGCAAGCAATTTGCTGAAAGCAGGTTCGTATTTTGTGTCACCATTAATCTGATTATATGTTAAAAACCGCTGATGATATTCGGCAGCTCAACGAACGAATTGCCTTTTCCAGCCAGTTTATCGATAAGCTGCGCGATGAAATCGGTCACGTCATCATCGGCCAGTATCATATGCTGGACCGCTTACTGATTGGTCTGCTGAGTAACGGGCATGTGCTGCTGGAGGGTGTTCCCGGGCTGGCAAAAACGCTGACCATTAAATCACTGGCACAGGCCGTGCATGCTAAGTTCAGCCGCATCCAGTTTACCCCTGATTTGTTGCCAGCTGATGTGCTGGGAACCATGATTTATAACCAGCAAAAAAATGAATTTGTTGTTCGGAAGGGTCCCATTTTTGCCAATTTTGTTCTGGCCGATGAAATTAACCGGGCACCGGCAAAGGTGCAAAGCGCCTTGCTGGAGGCTATGCAGGAGCGGCAGGTGACCATTGGCGATACCACATACAAGTTGGATGAACCCTTCCTGGTGCTGGCTACCCAAAACCCGCTGGAGCAGGAAGGCACTTACCCCTTGCCCGAAGCGCAGGTGGACCGTTTCATCATGAAGGTACTGGTAGATTATCCCCAAATGCATGAAGAGCAACTAATCATTCGCCAGAATGTGCAGGGACTGACCGTACCGGCCGTAAAGCAAGTTGTTTCCATCACGGAAATTTTACAGGCCAGAGATCTGGCGCGACAGGTATACATGGACGAAAAAATAGAACAGTATATTCTTGATATCATTTTTGCTACACGCCAGCCTGAACAGTATAAGCTTGAAAAATTAAAACCACTTATTTCATATGGTGCTTCACCACGCGGCAGCATTAATCTTGCGCTGGCAGCCAAGGCACAGGCTTTTATCAATAAACGGGGATTTGTGATACCGGAGGATGTAAGGGGTATTTGTAAGGATGTACTCCGCCACCGTATTGGATTGACATACGAGGCTGAAGCAGAAAACATCAATGTGGAAAATGTGGTGGAAGAAGTATTGAAGCAAATAAATGTACCGTAATTGTAATCAGCCATTCTTAACCCCCTGATGAAATTGAAATGCTTCACAATGAACAACCCGTAAATGCTGACAACATCTGATATAATAAAAAAAGTACGCCACCTGGAAATAAAAAGTAAAAAACTCGCCAGTGATTTGTTTACAGGTGAATACCACAGTGCTTTTAAAGGGAAAGGCATGTCTTTTAAAGAAGTGAAAG
Source organism: Chitinophagaceae bacterium (assembly GCA_035760665.1). GTDB lineage: Bacteria > Bacteroidota > Bacteroidia > Chitinophagales > Chitinophagaceae > DASTSN01. The sequence continues at coordinate 85,787 of DASTSN010000109.1, forward strand.
AATATCACCCGGGAGATGATGTGCGGTTTATTGACTGGAATGTGTCGGCACGGTTTGGACACACGTTTTCGAAAGTGTTTGAGGAGGAAAGAGAACTGACGGTTATGCTGCTGGTCGATATCAGTTCCAGCTCCATGTTCGGTACGTTATATGGCAGAAAAAAAGATGTTATCGCAGAAATTGGAGCCGTCCTGAGTTTTGCGGCCGTGAATAACCAGGATAAAATTGGCGCACTCTTTTACAGTGATGAAGTAGAGGCGTACATTCCACCCAAGAAAGGTCGCCAGCACGCCCTGTATATTGTGCGGGAACTGCTGACCCGCGAATCAAAACATAAGGGCACACAAACTGCCAGGGCTATCCGTTTTTTTAATAATTGCACGCGGCAAAAAAGTATTGCTTTTATTTTAAGTGATTTTTTAGATGCCGATTACGAAGATATGTTGCGGGTTGCTGCCCGCAAGCATGATGTAATTGGGTTGAAAGTTTACGATAAAATGGATAAGGAACTGCCTGATGCAGGATTGTTGCAGGTGCAAGATGAGGAAAACGGTCAGACAAAATGGGTGGACAGCAGCAGTGCTTATGTGCGTTACCAATACCAGCAGGAGTTTTTCCGGGTGACTGCTTACAGTACAGAAGCTTTTAAAAAAGCCGGCAGCGATTTATTACATATCCAATCCGGGGATGATTATGTAAAAATATTACAACGGTTTTTTATCAGCAGAAACCGCTGATCCGATAGCATGAAAAAAGCACATTTGTATAAGACGGTTTCCCTTCTACCTTTTTTTATCATTGCTTTGCTTTCCGAAGCACAGCAAACAACAACCGTTCGCGCTGCTATCGATAAAACGAATATCCTGATTGGCGAGCAATTGACGATATCCCTCCAGGCCAATATACCGGAGAATAACCCCATTCGCTTTTTTTCTGTTGATAGCATTCCGCATTTTGAAATATTGGAAAAAACAAGGCTAGACACGGTAAATACCAGCACTGGCACTGAATTAAAGCAAACACTGCGCCTCACAAGTTTTGATTCTGGGCAATGGGTGATTCCCTCGTTTCCGCTGGCGATGCCGGATGGTCCTTTTACGGATTCGTTTACCGTGCATGTGAGTTTTGCTCCTTTTGATTCAGCAAAAGATTATAATGATATCAAAAATATTATCCCGGCTGAGGCTGTAAAGAAAAAAGATTTTACCTGGTATTATATCGGCTTAGGATTGTTGTTGCTTGGACTGATCATTTACCTGCTGCTCAGAAAACGGCATAAGCATCCAGTGGCTGTTGTGAAACTGCCGGAAGATCCCTATGCCGAAGCGTTGAAAAAGCTGGAGGCATTGCGTCAACCATCGTTGCAAAGTGAAGCCGACGTCAAAATGGTGTACTCAACAATTACGGATATTTTCCGGGCGTATCTGAAAGAAAGAATGGGAATTCATTCGCTGCAGCAAACAACAGATGACCTGGTACTTCAGTTACGCAACACCGGTATCCGGCAAGAGCAGTTCAGCCGTTTATCCCAGGCGCTCCGGCTGGCTGATTTTGTAAAATTTGCTAAATATATACCCGCTATTAACGATTTTGAATTTGTGTATTCGGTTGTGAAAGAAACAATAATAAGTATCGAAGCATTGCAAAAACCCGCTAAACCACCGGAAGGCTCCTGATTTATGCTGTACGACTGGATCAGACATATTGACTTTGCTTATCCATGGATGTTTGGCCTCTTGGTCATCATTCCATGGCTCATAATCCGTTACAGGAAGAAAGGAGATGCCGCGCAGGCAACTATTAAAGTATCAACTATTCATTCCTTCACCGGCAGTTCGTGGAAAACCGGCTTGCGTCATCTGCCTTTTATACTCAGGATAGCAGCGCTGTGCCTGCTGATTATTGCCCTGGCAAGACCGCAAAAGAGAAACGACGACCAACTGACCGAAGGCCAGGGGATTGATATCGTGCTGGCAATGGATGTGAGTGGTAGCATGGGTTCCAGGGATATATTGCCCAGCCGGCTGGAGGCGGCCAAACAAATGGCGGAAAAATTTGTACGTAATCGTCCTGTTGATCGTATTGGGCTGGTTATTTTTTCAGGTGAAAGTTTTACGCAATGTCCTATTACCACCGACAGGGCTACCTTGCTCACGCAAATTGAATCACTGGAAAGTCGCCGTTTCCTTGTAGATGGAACGGTGATTGGTGAAGGTCTGGCAACGGCAGTCGACCGTTTACGGGAAAGCGATGCCAAAAGCAAGATCGTGATTTTGCTGACAGATGGGAAAGAAGATCCTCCTGAAACCCGCCTGATTGATCCGTTAACCGCACTTGAAATTGCAAAAGCCCAGCATGTAAAGGTTTACACCATTGGCATGAGTGCCCTGAATGATTCGACAAACGTTGTGGCAGAGAACCCGGTCAATGGTTCACGGCCTCAGGCAAATAGTAGTTTTCTTGATGAGGAACTGCTTCGTAAAATTGCAACTGAAACCGGTGGGCAATATTTCCGGGCTATTGATAAGGAAAGCCTTGGAAATGTATACAAACAGATAGACCGCCTGGAAAAGTCGAAAATCGAAATCACTGCATTTAAACGCTACGAAGAGCGTTTTTTCCCATTTGTACTGGCAGCACTGGGTCTGTTATTTGCCGAAATTGTGTTACGGTTTACTATTCTTCGCAAGTTTCCCTGATTATTGAAACCTGTATCTTGCAGTTGCATGAAAGCGACAGTTTATAAATCCACCGGAAGCTGGTACGCGGTAAAAGACGAAACAGGCAACTGGCACCAGGCACGTATGAAAGGCGTTTTTAAGATTGATGATATCACTTCCACCAATCCAATAGCCGTTGGCGACAGGGTGGACATTGATATAGAAAATGAAGTGGAAAATACGGCTATTATAACCGGCATTACCAACCGGAAGAATTATATCAACCGGCAATCTCCCCGGGCAAAACACCAGCACCACATTGTGGCTGCAAATCTTGATCAGGCCTTGCTGATAGCCACACTCAGGGAACCCCGTACATCCCAGGGGTTTATCGACCGTTTCCTGGTAGCCTGTGAGATGTACCATGTGCCTGCTGTTATTGTTTTTAATAAGGCTGATTTGTACGGAAAAAAAGAGCAGGAAAAATTTACTCTTTTGAAAACCATGTATGAATCAATTGGCTACCGTGTGCTGCTAACCAGCGTGCCCGAGAAAAAAGGGCTGGAAAGCCTAGCTGATGTATTACAAAATAAAACAACGCTGATCAGCGGGCACAGTGGCGTGGGTAAGTCATCGCTGTTAAATGTGCTGTTACCTGGCCTGCAATTGCGCACACAGGATGTAAGCGGCTGGAGCGGTAAGGGTTTGCATACTACCACCTTTGCAGAAATGTTTGATCTGCCCACCGGCGGCCGCGTGATTGATACCCCGGGCATGCGGGAATTTGGCCTGGTGGATGTATCCCGGCAGGAACTGTCACATTATTTTCCTGAAATGCGGGAGCGGCTGGGTGATTGCCAGTTTAATAATTGCCTGCATATTAATGAACCCGGTTGTGCCATTAAAGAAGCAGTCCTGAATGGCGATATCAGCGAGGACCGTTACGCCAGTTATTATAGCATCCTTGAGTCTATCGATGAAAAAAGGAATTACTGATTTAGGCTGCACTGCATAAATTGAAAAACCCCTAACAATAACAACCTCTCCGGAAATTCTTATATTCCATCGTTGTTACAGGATCTGCGAAAACTAATCGTTCTGGTGTTAACAGAAATTACCGCTGAAAATAATGAGGATCTCGTCAGGCAATATTCCGGTGCAGGTCAATGGAAAATAACTTGCTTTCCAGGGCGCCGGCGAGTTCCACCACCGCTTTATTGTCTTTGTTAAGCGCATCCCTTGTTTTGGTAGGAAAAATGGAAATGCCATTGTAGATGTTATAATGCAAGGTCATGGTATGACCTTTGAACCGGAATTCCCAGTCAATGGTATCAAAATCATCTTCCTTGTGATGAAAGGAGATTTTAAAATTCTGGTTCAGGATGTCTGCAATCTGGTAGAAGCGCTTCAGGCCACCATCGTCGTCAATGACCACTTCGGTACAGCCTAAATTAGTTCTCAGGGTGAGGCTCATAAAAAAGGTTTAGTAGTTATTTAATGGAGACCCGGATTTGTTTCAGATTGCTGCACGAGTGGCTGACTAATCCCTGAATTTTTTTGCTTTTCGTGCCGCTTTTATTGCCGCAGGATCTCCGCTGACAATTTTTTCGGCACCGACATTTTTTCCATTCGTTCCGCAACCGTATTTTGGTCCGAATAAATTATTCCACAGTTTACAGGATGATAACATCACCACAAGCCCAAGCATCAACAGTACAAAACGGAAGTTTTTCATAGTCGTATTATTTCTTGTTCTATAACGAAATTAACCAGAAATAATTGCCTGTGCCATAGTAAAACTACCAATACCAAAAAATACTTTTTTTTAAAAAAGATAATCACATGAAAATCATGTGCATGAAGCATTAATTTTTATCCGTGGGTGGCTGGTAACGAAACCAGTCGGCATACCGGACATAGTTATTCGCAATCCGGTTGATTTCACCATGGATCAGTTCCTGTGAGATGTCTTTTACTTTTTTTGCAGGTATTCCTGCGTAAATACTGCCGGGTTCACACACCGTATTTTCCAGCACCACCGCACCGGCGGCAATAATGGTATTACTATGCACTACAGCATTGTCCATCACAATGGCGCCCATGCCCACCAGCACATTATCATGCAGGGTACAGCCATGTACAATCGCATGATGGCCGATCGAGACATTGTTGCCAATCGTAGTGCCGTATTTTTGGTAAGTGCAGTGCACGCAGGCTCCATCCTGTATGTTTACTTTGTTTCCGATGCGGATAAAGTTTACATCACCCCGCACCACAGCGTTAAACCAAACACTGCAATCCTCACCCATGATCACATCACCCACCACCGTGGCATTGGGTGCCAGAAAACAGTTGTTGCCAAATTGCGGGTGCTTATTTTCTACAGGCAGAAGTAAAGGCATACAATAAAATTTATGATCGAAAAATAGAATTTGTACCGGAAAATATTTGTCAGCTGTTGCGAAAGCCGGCTGCAAATTATCGTTTTTCTTTAGCCGTTTTTACGTTCTTTGTGAAATAAATGCTCACCGGTAAAAAAATTATGAATCAGCGGGAATTATTTCTGCAACATGTAGCGCAAACCTCCCCGGCCCCACTGGCGCTGGAAATTGTAAAAGCTGAAGGCTGCTTATTGTATGATGCGGCCGGTAAAGCCTACATCGACCTTATTGGTGGTATCAGCGTGGCGAATACCGGCCATCGCCACCCATCAGTTCTTAAAGCCATAAAAGATCAGTTGGATGCTTACCTGCATATTATGGTATATGGCGAATTTGTTGAAATGCCCCAGGTACGATATGCCAAATTGCTGACGGATTTGTTACCATCTTCCCTGAATGCGGTATATTTTACCAATTCTGGAGCAGAAGCCGTGGAAGGCGCCATGAAGCTGGCTAAAAAGGTCACGAACCGCACACAAATTATTGCATTTAACCAATCTTATCACGGATCAACGCAGGGGGCTTTAAGTATTATTGGTGATGAATACTGGCGCCATCCGTTTCGCCCATTACTACCTGGCATCCTGCATCTCGAGTACAATAAACTTGAATCATTAAATGAAATCTCTGCACAAACAGCTTGTGTAATTGCAGAAACCGTGCAGGCAGAAGCCGGTATTAAAGCACCTTCAAAGGACTGGATACAGGCATTGCGCAGGAAATGTACGGAAACCGGTACCTTACTGGTATTGGATGAAATTCAAGCCGGTTTCGGAAGAACAGGTACCTTATGGGGGTTTGAGCAATTTAACATAGTGCCGGATATCCTGTTGCTGGGCAAGGCTTTGGGCGGAGGAATGCCGTTGGGAGCGTTTATTGCAGATAAAGCACTCATGGACCAGTTTACGCTTAATCCGGTGTTGGGTCATATTACAACTTTTGGCGGTCACCCGGTGTGTTGTGCGGCCGGGCTGGCAGCTGCACAAGCTTTGCTGGACGAAGGCATGATGAAAGGTATTCGGTTAAAAGAGGAACTTTTCCGATCAATGTTGATTCATCCAGCGATCAGGGCGGTCCGTTCGTTCGGGTTATGGATGGCTGTAGAATTTGATTCTTTTGAGACCAATAAAAGAGTTATTGACGCTTGCATTGAAAATGGAGTACTGACTGACTGGTTTCTGTTTGCGCCAAATTGTATGCGCATTTCTCCTCCTTTAATGATTTCAGAAGCACAAATTAACAGCGCCTGCAACGTAATACGAATAGCATGCGGATAATATATTTTCTTTTTTACTTGTAAAAGCGCAACCGGGAATTTATCTTAGGTGAATTATTAAACCAAAACCACGGCTATGAAAAGGATTCTTATTTTATTGACTGCTGTATTTGTTCTGACAGCTTCTTTCGCTTCCAGCAGTATCATTGTAAAACCACCTGTAAAGGCAAGCGAAATTTTAGTTCCAGTGGGCAAATCCGGTGAAAAGATTTCTCTGTTGGATTTGTCGCATATTTCAATCAGCGAATTTCAGAGTTTAACGGGCAAAAAACTGAATCTTGCCGATAAGGTATCATTCAAACTGGCGCAGCGGGAATTACGAAGAAGTATCCGTAAAGACGGCACCCTGGATACAAAGAAAGCTGAAAGGTTTATGAAAAGTGCAGATGGTACCACGGGTTTTCATCTTGGGGGGTTTGCATTAGGTTTTTTCCTGGGGCTGATCGGCGTTTTAATTGCTTACCTGATCAAAGACGAAAAGAAAAGTAACCGCGTAAAATGGGCATGGATTGGGTTGGTGGCCTGGCTCGTTATCTGGCTCGCATTTGTGATTTAACGTCAAAAAAATAATTATACTGTGCGGGGCTGTTTTTGAATAGAACAGCCCCGCACATTTTTTATAATAATGAAAAGACAAACGCTCCCAGGAGTCCGCCAATAATCGGTCCAACAATCGGAATCCAGGCGTAGGCCCAATCACTGTCCCGTTTATTTTTTAGCGGTAAAAGAAAATGTGCAATCCGTGGTCCAAGATCCCTGGCAGGATTGATGGCATATCCTGTTGCACCCCCTAGTGACAGGCCGATCGCCAGTACCAGTAATCCAACGGGAAGGGCGTTCAGCGTGCCAAGGCTTTGATCCGGTGGCGACATTAACAAGGCTCCCAACACTAAAACAAATGCGCCGATAATTTCTGTAAGTAGGTTAAAAAATGGCTTGTAGATGGCGGGGCCAGTGCAAAATACTGCCAACTTGGAGTTTCCGTCCGGGGTTTCATCAAAATGTTTTTTGTAAGCAATCCACACAATAACAGCACCGGTAAACGCACCGGCAAACTGAGCTGCGATATAAGGCCCTACCAGGCTGCTGTCGAATTGGTGAAAAGCTGCCATGGCCAGGGTAACCGCGGGATTCAGGTGTCCGCTCCCGCCAAGTGCTGTAGAAGCATAAACACCCATAAATACTGCCATTCCCCAGCCAAAAGTGATGACGATCCATCCACTGTTATTTCCGTAAGTTTTATTGAGTACTACGTTGGCTACCACACCATCGCCCATTACCAAGAGCAGGGCAGTGCCAATAAATTCACCGATAAAAGGAGACATAAGCTGTTCGTTTGTGGTTAGTGTTGTGTTATTGGTAAATAGTTCTGCGCGGTTTTGTTAAAAGCATCAAGCTGCTCTGCTATCCAACTGGCATCTTTGTGTAACTCTTGTGCCATTAATTTAGCAACAAGTGGCGCTGCAGCGATTGCTGCTTTGGCATCGAGCAGCAATGCCCTTGTTCTTCTGGATAAAGCATCTTCTACGGTCAGGCACATTTCATGGCGCACGGCCCAGGTGATTTCTGCTTTTATATAGGGTAAACCGGGGTGAATAACATTGTTCAGGTCTTTATCATTATTCATTAACGTATGAATATGCACCTGGTCGCTGCCGTAATAATATAAGGGAGCTTCGAAATCAGTGTTTTTTTGAAATCCATGAATGGGTAAATCTTTTGTTTTGCATTCGGTAGCCCAAAGACCGGCCTTATGTACGGCAATTTCCATTACATCTTCTGCCATTTTCCGGTAGGTTGTCCATTTGCCGCCGGTAATGGTAATGAGTTCAGACGCTGATACAGTAATCAGGTGATCCCTGGAAAGAGCTGCGGTTGTTTTGGAACCTCCTTTCACCAGGGGGCGCAAGCCGGCAAATACACTTTTGATATCTTCGTAACCAGGATCTTTGGTCAGGTATTTTTGAATATGATGAAGAATGAAGGCTACTTCTTCTTCCAGGGCAACCGGCTCTTCCCTCACTTCGCGGACAGGAGTGTCCGTTGTACCGACAATAATTTTTTTATGCCAGGGTACTGCGAATAAAACCCGATTGTCGTCCGTTTTTGGGATCATGATCGCATTTGAAGAAGGCAAAAATTCCCGGTCAAGCACAATATGAACTCCCTGACTGGGAGAAATAATGCTGTCAGCACCGGGATCGTCCATGTGTAGAATGGCATCTGTAAAAATGCCGGTAGCGTTGATGACCACCTTGGCTTTTACCTCAAACTGCTTTGAATTGATTGTATCCAGGCAATTTACACCGCAAACTTTCCCGTTTTCTTTCAGCAGGTTTTGCACCGGTGCGTAATTTAAAACAACAGCTCCGTGATCAGCCGCTGTCATTGCCAGGTGAATGGCTAATCTTGCATCATCAAACTGGCCGTCGTGATAGAGAACGCCGCCCCGTAATCCTTCGGGATCAAGCGTGGGCGCCAGTGCCATCGTTTCTTCTCTGGATAAAATTTGTGAAGCACCTAAACCCAGGCTTCCCGACATCCAGTCGTATACTTTTAATCCCAGCCCGTAGTAAGATCCTTCCCACCATTTATAGTTGGGAACAATAAAAGACTGGTTTTTGGCAAGATGCGGTGCGTTTTTTAGCAGCATACCTCTTTCTTTCAAGGCTTCCATCACCAGTTTGATATTGCCCTGTTGTAAGTATCGCACACCACCATGCACTAATTTGGTACTCCTGGAAGAAGTGCCTTTGGCAAAATCATATTTTTCCAGCAATACCGTTTTGAGTCCGCGGGAAGCAGCGTCCACCGCAATGCCCAGGCCGGTGGCTCCCCCGCCAATAATGCAAATATCCCATTGGCTGGTGGCGGAAAGTTGCTGGATCATTTCGTCCCTGTTCAATCTTCGGTCCTTTTATGTTAGGTTTAAAAAAATAGTATCATTTTCCAGGTCTATTTGCCGGAATTGTCTGCCCAGGCAATGCTGGCATTTACAGCCCGTTGCCAACCCTGCAATAATTCAGCCCGTTTTTCGACTTGAATAGCTGGTTCAAAGCGTTTGTTTACCTGCCATTGCTGGCGGATATCATCAATGTTTTTCCAGTAGCCAACAGCAAGCCCGGCCAGGTAGGCGGCACCGAGAGCTGTTGTTTCTGTCACGGCTGGTTTTACCACGCTGCAACCGAGCAGGTCGCTCTGGAACTGCATGAGCTGGTTATTAACGGTGGCGCCGCCATCCACCCGTAATTCTTTGATCTGTATACCTGCATCCGCTTCCATCGCTTTCAGTACATCATACGTTTGATAGGCAATACTGTCAAGAGCGGCCCGGGCAATATGTGCACTTGTGGTGCCGCGGGTAAGGCCAAACATCGTGCCCCTTGCGTAAGGATTCCAGTGCGGTGCCCCCAGTCCTGCAAACGCCGGGACAAGATACACACCATCTGTATCTGCTACCTGCTGTGACAGTGTTTCCACTTCGCCGGATGTGTGAATGATTTTCAGGCCATCTCTGAGCCATTGAACGACGGCGCCCGCAATGAAAACACTGCCTTCCAGCGCATATTCTACCCTGTTATCAATTTTCCAGGCTATCGTGGTCAGTAAATTATTCTTAGAAAGAATGGCGTTTTCGCCTGTATTCATCAGCATAAAGCAGCCAGTTCCGTAGGTGTTCTTTACCATACCGGGTTGAGTGCATAATTGTCCAAACAGTGCCGCTTGCTGGTCGCCGGCAATCCCTGCAAGTGGTATACGGGCATCCGGCAAAATATTTCCTGTGACACCATAAATAGCACTGGAGGGTTTCACATCTGGTAACATACCTGCTGGTATATCAAATAGCTTCAGCAGGTCATAATCCCACTCGCAGCTATGAATATTGAATAACATGGTACGGGAAGCATTGGTAATATCGGTTACGTGCAAAGCGCCGGCTGTCAGTTTCCAAAGCAGCCAGCTGTCGATGGTACCAAATGCCAGTTCTCCGTTGGTAGCTTTTTGACGGGCGCCGGGTACATTGTCCAGTATCCATTTAGCCTTGGTGGCAGAAAAATAGGCATCGATAACAAGTCCGGTTTTTTCTGTGATGAGTGCTGAATGACCGGCTTGTTTCAGTTCGTCGCAGTAAGCCGCTGTCCTTCTGTCCTGCCATACTATAGCATTATAAATGGGCTTGCCGGTCTTACGGTCCCATATAACCGTCGTTTCCCGCTGGTTGGTTATGCCAATGCCGGCAATTTGCTTCATGGAGATATTTGCTTTGGCAACAGCTTCGGCCAACGTACCAATCTGGCTGCTCCAGATTTCCTCCGGATCATGTTCTACCCAGCCTGGCTGAGGAAAAAGCTGTCGAAACTCTTTTTGTGCAATACTGATGATGTTTCCATACTGGTCGAACACCATACTGCGGCTGCTGGTAGTGCCCTGGTCAAGAGCGAGAATAAACTTTGCTGGCATGAATCGTTCATTAATAATTTTCAAGATGATGGGGAAATTACAGAAAAGTTTACGGAATGCCAGAGGATTACACGACAAATGAAGTTAAGCGAAAAGAGATTTTTTCAAAAGCTTAATCGAAAACTTCCAAATACACCAAATTTTTGTGAGGTTTCATTCGGTAAGGGGCGTGGCAAAACTCTCCACACAAAATCAATCCGGAAAATTCTTAAGATGTTATCTACACCGGTACCCAATTCCAGAAATGTTCGGCCGTTAAGTGTTTGGAAGGTATTTCCCTGCTTAAAGTTTTCTGTATAGTTTTCACTGCTCAGGCTGCCCCACAGTGCTTTTGCATTCCAAAACTGGCGGAATTTTAATTTACGCGTGGGGCCAAATAAACGGAAGAGGCCGCTCCCGAAATTGTGCTCAATGGTTAAACCGGCATACTGATCGCTGATGAATTCATATTTGTTCATCGTGTTGAACGCATATTTATTGTAATAATACAGTTCATTACCGGGATGAACATCGAGGAGCATATAGGGCAAAGTACCAAAGGTTTTACCGCCATACACGTAATAACTGATGTTGCCAAACGGAGAGATATTAAAATAATCCGAAATACTGGCAGAAAGTTTTGTATAGTTATAGCTGCTTTTCAGCACTCCTGAAACGCCATGTGCAATGTATGCCTCTGCGATGGGGTAAGGGCTGCCCAGGCTGGTTCGGAAGAAATTATTTTCCAAAAATTTTTCCAGGTAGGCAAACCGTAAGCGAAGCGAAACCTCAAAGGTTGTTAATGGGCTGCCACCATTTGAAACAGGGAAAGAATCCTTGACAGGTAAATTTTTAAGAGGTGTATAGTCTTTATGTGCAAGTGCCAGTAAAGTGGAAAAGCCCGCTTTTGTTTCATGGAAAAACTCGAAACGCTTTTCTTCAATGTTGATAAACTTGATAGGGATATTTGGCTTGCGGATAGCCAGCGCAAAGATATTATCTGACGTGACTTCGCCATAATAACTTTGCCCAAAGTCAAGATCGTTGGTATACGAACCATACAAATAGGTACGTGGATTTTTCTTTGGTAAATAAAATATTTCTGCCTTGCCTTTGAATTTCTTATCGCCGAAGCCATAGGCAAGATAGCCATGCAGCCATGTTTTTTTATTGAAATGATGATTGGTGCCAAGGTCAAACCTTGTTCTGAATCCTTCCCAGCTGTTATAGGTAAGCCAGTTGAACCAGGGGCCAAGCTGGTAGTTGCCCACGTTCAGGTAGCCGGTGCCGATGAAATTAAGTGTATTGGTAAATCGTTTAAAAACCGGAGCGTTTGTTAACGTATCAATCATTTTGATAATGGCCCGTTCGTTGCGGTTTAATTCTTCGTGCCGGGCATTTGCCCAATAGGCTTTATCTTTTTGCTCCGCATCCGGAAGAGTGGTTGTTTCTTCCATCACTTTATTTTTGTCCAGTTCTTTAACCACAGCACTGTCGTTGACCACCACATCCCGGTAGGTAGTGGTTTTGCGCCCGATAAAGCCTGGTCGTTCTTTACCCAAGGGGGAAAAATCAGCAACAAATTTATCTTTCGCCAGGAACCACGTGGAGTCATTGATGAGCCTGTATTCCTGAATCAGGCTAAGGTTCTCCAGAAAGTTAATATTGGCTTCCTTCCCCAGCCGCAGGTTCATTTTTTGAATGGCAAAACTGGTATCATTAACCCAGCAATCTCCTTCGAAGGTGTTTTCACCTTTCCGCCTGGGTGTAAATACAAGGTGGTAAAAACGTTTGTGATTGATAAACTGGGTATCCACCACGCGATAACGGTAATAAGCGTCGCCGTTATCACTAAGCGGGCTGACAAATCGCTTATCAAATACCGGGATGAAGTTGTTATACACATTGATATTCTGATCCATCCCGCCAAGCAGTTTCGTTACACTTTCGTTTTTAACCCCATTAGTATTGGCGGCTTTAATTACTTCCCTGCGACGCAGGGGTTTCCGCTGGTAATAATAATTGGAAATTACTTCTGTGAGGTACGACGGAAGGTAAGGCAGACCACTTTCGGCCGTATCAATATTGGCAGTGATCAGATCGCTAACCGGTTTTAGTGCCCTGATTTTGGCAAAGCGGTCAAATTTAATATTCTTCAGATCAACCTCCAGCTTGTTGTAAAGTTCGTACGAAAAGTTATCAAATCGGTAGCGGTCATTTTCCGGTTTGTGCTTGACGATCTTCCGCCAGAGCAGCAGCCCTTTATTAACTTTAACACGGACAGTGACGCCGTCGTTAAAAGTAGCCCGTTCCATCATCACCTCTGCCCGTACAGAATCTCTGCCTGGCGGTATATAAAGACGGAAAGGCTGGTAACCAACACAGGTGATTTCCAAGGTATCTGCCGGCCATTTACTTAGGCTGAAGGAAAAAATACCTGCCGTATCTGTTAATTCACCTACGGTTGTATTTTTAAAATAAACAGAAGCAAAAGGGATGCGCTCTTCACTGTGGAGATCTTTTACAACGCCAGTTATATTTTTTCGTTGTGCCTGAATCAGCAGACTGGCGAATAGCAGTCCGAAAAGCAAACTACACTTCCTGGATACTTGCATAGCTACAAGATGCAAATGTACAGCACGGCACCGAAGCCTGCAGGTTTTTCTTTTTGTTAAATATCCGGAGAGGTAAAATAATTTTGAAAAGCCGGAATTTTTTTTAAACTTTGATTTACAAAGTGCTTTTTATGATAACAGAAAACCAGCATCTTGAAGCTTTACAGGATATCAAAAAGATTATGGAGCGGTCAAGCCGCTTTCTGTCATTGAGTGGGCTGAGTGGTATTGCAGCTGGAATATTGGCACTGGCCGGTGCGTTTGCAGCGAAGAAAATTTTAGCTGCATATTATGCCAACTACAGCATCACTGGGCAATTTTCTGATGCGGCATTTCATCAGTTGAAAGTGCGATTGCTGCTGGTGGCCGCCGTCGTGCTGGGTGCTGCATTGGTTGCAGCGTTTTATTTCACCAGGCGGCGTGCCAAAAAAAATAACCTGCCGGTCTGGGACAGCAGTTCCCGTAAGTTGGTTGCCGCTTTGCTGATTCCGCTGATAGCAGGGGGTATTTTTATACTTTCCATGCTGCAGTACAGCGAATGGAGGTTTGTAGCACCCGGCTGCCTTATTTTCTACGGTCTCGCATTGGTGAATGCCAGCAAGTACACGCTGACTGATGTAAAATATCTTGGCTTGCTCGAAATCGTCCTGGGACTGGTGAATACGCAGTTTACCACTTACGGTTTGTATTTTTGGGCAGTTGGTTTTGGTATCTTGCACATTACGTATGGCATTATCATGTGGATGAAATATGAACGCAATGAACCACTGCGTGAAAAGTAAAACAGAATTGTAACGGAGTTGATTGTTTATGAAGAATCCGATTATAGGTTTAAATAAAATATTTGAAAGCCGCATACGCCTGGGTGTTATGAGTACCCTGATGGTGAATGAGGAAATGAGTTTTAATGACCTGAAACAAATACTGGAGGCGACAGACGGTAACCTAGCTACACACCTGGTAAATCTTGAAGAGAATGGTTACATTAAAGTTCACAAAGGATTTGTTGGCAGGAAGACCAATACAACTTATACCATTACGAAAGCCGGGGAAAAGGCATTTAAAGATCACATTGAGGCATTGGAAGCCATGATAAAAGGAGTGAAATAATTTTTTTATAAATACACTTTGTAATAAAAAGTGCTTTTAAAAATTTTAATTAAATGGAGCAACGCAGACGGGTTAGTAGAATTTTAGGTACGCTGGTCGTTGGCGCTAACATACTTTTCGCAGCCTGGATCACCTGCAATGGCATTGATGAGGGATTCAGGGGGACAGTTATCCAGTTTCTATCGAACATAGGATTGCTGTTACTGTTAGCCCTGAATACAGCACTACTAATTATCGTATCATTCAGAAACTAATGTATAAATTCAGCTTTATGAAAAAACATACAATTATACAGAATGCAGCACTTGCAATGATCATTACTCTGCTTTGCGGTATTGTTTATGTTTCAGTTCAGCAATCGTACCGGATGTCGGCCAACGATCCGCAATTGCAGCTTGCGCGGGATTTGTCACTGCATCAGTCTGCCAGGCAAAATGCATTTTTCAATGATACGGTGGATATTGCAAACAGTTTAGCGGTTTTTACGGTGTTTTATGATAGAAATGGCCAACCCGTTAAAGGTTCAGGTTTTTTAGATGGAAAATTACCACAATTACCGCCGGGTGTTTTTGATTTTGCAAATCGAAAAGGCGAAGATGCTGTTACCTGGCAATCACGCCATGGTGTAAGGGCTGCTATGGTAATAGAGCGGGTAAGCACGCCAGATGCAGGATTTGTAGCCGTGGGACGTTCATTGAAAGAGGTGGAAATACGAGAATCAAATTTGGGAAAGATTGTTTTCCTTGGGTGGCTGGCTTGCATGGGGATCCTTGTCTTAAACCTAGCATGGCAAGGTTATTCCAATGCTAACAAATAATATGCAGTTACTTTTTTACTGAAAAAACTCGTTCATGAAAAAAACACACTCATTTTCACTCAGGGCCCGTTTTAGAAGTTTTCAATATGCTTTCCAGGGGCTGCGCAAGGCGTTTTTGACGGAACATAATTTATGGATCCATTTTGTGGCGACAATGAGTGTCATTGCGTTATCAGTGATACTGAAAATCAGCCGCTATGAAGCAATTGCCGTTACTATCGTGTCGGGCATGGTGTGGATGGCTGAATTGTTTAATTCCGCAGTGGAAAAAATAATGGATTTTGTTTCCCCGCAAAAACATGAACAGGTAAAAATCATAAAAGATATCGCCGCCGCCGCTGTGCTGGTCACGGCCATAGCTGCCCTGGTAACAGGCCTGTTCATCTTTCTGCCCAAATTATTCTGAAATGATCAACGAATTAAAACTAAATCATCCCGCAAAGAGATTATTGCCCAGGCAAACAGGCCTGGAAAATCACCTGTTATTGCTGTCATTGTTCAGTCTATGCCTGCTGGCTGTGCGACTGTTGTATTCAGATCAGTTTCTTTATGCTTTTATGCCCTGGAACCTTTTCCTTGCATCCGTACCCTATTTTATTTCCTCCCGTTTTGTTACCCAACCTTGGGTAGCGGGCCGCCGGCTGATGTTTTTAATATGCTTTTTGATATGGCTGATTTTTATCCCAAATAGTTTTTATATCATCACCGATTTATTTCATCTGCGAGAACGTAAGGGAATGCCAGTATGGTTCGATCTTGCCATGTTATTGTCGTTTGCCTGGGCGGGCTTACTGCTTGGTATTTTATCAGTACGTCAAATGATGGAATTGATAGAAATTTTTTACGGAAAAAATAGAAGCAGGCTGCTCGAATATGCCATTATGGCCCTGGTAGCGTTTGGAATTTATATTGGACGCTTCCTGCGATATAACACATGGGATGTGTTTACAAATCCCTTTAGCCTTGCTGCCGATATTCTATACTTACTGGTGCACCCCTTGCGCAGCAGGAATGCCTGGGCGATGATTGGTTGTTATTCGTTGCTGATTGCTTTAATCTATATCAGCTTTAAAAAACTGAGTGCTTATTTGAATAAATAACATACAACTATGGAAACAACAATGATCTCAGATTTTTTTAAGAAGAACAGGTTGCTCATAAAAGGAGGAACAATCAGTATACTGATTTTGCTTTTATTAATTCCAACAGCTTTTGTTGAAAATTTAATACGTGAAAGGCAGGACCGGCAAAAAGCCGCGGT
The DNA here is from genome assembly GCA_035760665.1 of Chitinophagaceae bacterium. GTDB lineage: Bacteria > Bacteroidota > Bacteroidia > Chitinophagales > Chitinophagaceae > DASTSN01. The sequence continues at coordinate 102,407 of DASTSN010000109.1, forward strand.
TGATGAAATTAGCAGTAAATGGTCCGCAAAACAAACTCTTACCGGTCCCGTATTGGCAGTGCCCTACGAAGAGATAATGCCAGTCAAGGGAGGAAGCGAAAATGTGACCACCGAAAGGATGATTTATGTATTGCCAGATAAACTTCATATTTCGGCAAGTGTAAATCCTGAAAAAAGACATCGGGGTATTTATGAAGCGATGCTGTATACTGCTGATCTGACTGTTACCGGACAGTTTTCTACAACGTTTATTCAACAGCTAAAATTACAGCCTTCAGCAATTCGCTGGGACGGAGTCTATATATGTATAAATATTGCTGATCCAAAAGGATTAAAAAAAGACTTTCAGCTTCAATGGAAGGATCATACGGAGGAACTGAATCCTGCTACGATCAGTAACAGCGTGATGAAAGAGGGGTTTGCTGCTCCGGTGGAGCTTAGCACGAGGGATACTTCAATTGCCTTTAGCACGCATTTGTTGCTAAACGGATCCGAGCAATTGTTGTTTACACCAGTGGGAAAAGAAACAACTGTTGATCTGCAATCATCGTGGCGCAATCCAAGCTTTACCGGCAGCCAACTCCCGGAAACGTGGCAGATTAACGATCGTGGCTTTACGGCTCATTGGAATAACCTGTTTTATACCCGTAATTTTCCGCAGGCATGGCAACAAGGTGCTGTTGATCTTTCTTCGGCTTCTTTTGGGGTCAGTCTTTTTATTCCGGTAAATGCATATCAGAAAACCATGCGATCGGTCAAATATGCGGTATTTTGTTTACTGCTCACTTTTGCAGCTTTCTTTTTAATAGAAACTACCAATAAAATGAGGGTTCATCCGGTTCAGTACGTATTGATCGGTTTTGCATTGGTATTGTTTTATACACTGCTGCTGTCGCTTTCGGAATATATTGGGTTTAATGCAGCTTATTGTATTTCCGCACTGGCAACCACTTTGCTGATCACCTGGTTTGTGAAAGGATTACTCAAATCATCCAGGCTTGCAATATTATTGATGTCGATAGTAATCCTGCTCTATGTGTACATATTTATTCTGCTGCAGTTGCAGGATTATGCCTTGCTTTTGGGAAGTCTTGGTTTGTTCCTGATGCTGGCCGTCATTATGCATTTTTCTAAAAAGATTCAATGGTAGTATTCATGAGTTAGTTGGAGGAGTAAAGGAAGTAGTTATAAAATGCGGTATAGGTAATTATAAGACTGCCCCGGACTTTGTGAAACCGGGGCAGTCTTAGCAATATTAATATCTGAGAGTTAAAAATCCACGCCCATTGCAAAATACCAGATAGGTTTACTGCGGAAGAAACCATTCATCTCCCAGGCAGCATCCAGCCGCAAAAAGTATCCCAGCAATGTGCTGCGGGCGCCAAACCCGTAGCCGCCGGCGAGTGGGCCAATACCACCGGCTTTTACTTTTACTGTAATGGGAATTTGGGGGTTGCCATTATTGTCAGTTGCGGTATATATCAAGCCGGGTCGTTCGATTTTGTCGTAGGCTCCATTCCAGGCAGTGCCAAGGTCAAAGAACTGCACGATCTGGAAATTGCGGATAAAGGCATTATTAATGGGCTTATTAAAGAGCGAAGAAAATACCGGTACCCGGATCTCACTGTTCACCACAAGTGCATTATTGCCATTAGCCACATTTTGCTTAAACCCGCGCAGGTTAACCGCCAGTGACTGGTAGGCGTATTCATTATCCGGATCGGGACGGACAGCTTTGTTGAATTTCGGGAACAGCCAGTTGTCAACACCACCCAGGTAATAAATAAATTTCTGCGGTCCCCAGGAAAAATCCCCGGCACCACGCACAGCCCAGATAATATTCCGGTAAATCGGCAGATAATTTCGTGCATCGAAACCCACATTTATTGTATAGGGATGACTGTTCTCCGAAGCTTTATACAGCCTGGTCATCCAGTCGGTATAGACTTTCCAGCGCAACCCATTCCAGATGTTCAGTGCTTTATTGATGGCATTGTCATACACATACTCCAGGTGCATCATCCCATACGATTCTTTTACATCAGGTCGTTGCAGCGAAGGCGGGAAAAAATCATTAGATAAAATCACCACTTTGTCCCGTCGATAGGCAATATTCAGGCGCAGGCTTCTGACCTTGTCAAACGGATAAGCAATGGAGAATTGGTAAAGGTTGGTGAGTTGTTTGACGTTGAAATTAAGCGAATCGTCATACAACGGTGGGTTTTTTATGGAGTTCCGGTAATACGTGAAGCCGTAATCAAAACGCTTTTTCAGGTATTGCGTAGTCATCACGTATTCGTTGTTGTTCAGGTTAGGACTGATGCGGAAGCCACCTGCAAATTTCCAGTCTTCCATGAGGTCGCTGATGCCGACTCGTAAAATCCCATTGAAAGGATCGTTGTTGCTGAGATTAATCGGGCCATTGCCACCCTGGTAAGGCTGAAAACGGTTAACGAGTACATTGTTGTTGAAGCCGGTAACTGCATAATCGGTGAAAAACTTTGGCGGCCGGTATTCGAACAGTTTGGCCTTTTTCAGGATAGGTTCTTTCGCCGGTAGCTGTTCGGCTGTAAAAACTTTACCCAGTTGAGAGCTACTGTCTTTTTTTACCGGTTCAAATTCACTTTGGAAAAAATTATCCTGTTTTGGCGCCGTTGAATCTTTCCTAGGCCCGGGGTAGGGTACTCCCGTACCGGAAAGGCGCCGGTTCTCCTCTACAAGTTTTTTTACATATTCGGTAGGACGGGCTGTGATGTTGCGGCGGCGAAGCGCATTTTCGTCTACGCGAAGCCGGTATAAAAACTTGTAATCGCCCTGCCGTACTACCTCGCTCACCAATGAGTTGTCGCCGGCTGTCCGTGTTTCCAGCAGGCCGCTCTGGTAATTACTCAGTGGGAAGACATAGGCAGAATCTGTGGTGACAGAAACAAAGCCCACGGAATCCACGTCAGTTTTGTCCCATTCTTTCAGCAGGCTGTCCACTTCAGCTTCGGCGGGGTTTCTCAGCACTTCATCGCCAATAAAGACAAGGGTGTCTAACCCGGCACGCTTGGTGGAGAAGAAACCAGCATATCGGTTATTGATACCGTTTTCATCACTTACAAAGGTAAAATGCGTGGTATTGTACTGCGATGGATAACGGGCATTTCCATATTTCATATTGGTCAGCTGCGAAATCTGTTTATAATCAGATTGATTCCAGTTGTCGACCAGGAAGATATTAAAGTGTTTGGCAGGCAGTGAATCACTAGTGCTGACTGCCGTAGCGGAAGGCCGGTTGCTGGCATAAATGATACCTGTTTTATTGGGGAATGCCACAAAAGAGGCGTCCAGGTCGTCGTACACATCATTGGTTACCTGCTGCACACTTTGTTTATCTATTTTATAAACAAAGATGTCTGTCTGCCCGCTTTTTACAGCGCTGAATAAAAGCGTGTTAGCATCCAGCATGAATTTCATATCCTGCACCTGGTCAAACATCGGCAGTTCCTGTTTTACGGTTTTGATCCTGTTGACCAGGTCGTACACAAACAATTTGATCTTGCCTTCCTCGCTGTATAATACGGCCAGCCTTGTTCCCTTATTATCCCAGGCCAGCAGCGGGTAGTTGGGATTTTGCTCATTTTCACCACTGCGTACTCCATATTTTAGCAGGACTTTGCGGCTGACAAAATTTTCATGCAGTACCACACAGTACTGGCCCTTTACAAATTCTACGTCAGCATAGGTGAAACTTCTTGGCAACGGGTTGGCATTAAAGCGGATATAATCTTTTTTGAGCACTTCTTCTGATACCGATAACTGGCCTTTTGGAACACTTCTCCTGCCACGCAGGTCTTTAAAATATTTCTGTGGCTCTTCGGTCATGAAGTCTTTCAGTACATCTTTGAATTTTTTCTTGGCTATCTTTTGCGAGGCATTGTTCAGGTTTCTGTAAATGCGGGCCAGGTACAATAAATACGTGGTTTTGCTTTTCCCATACTTGTTGCCGAAGTAGTACCAGAAAGCATGACCGGCAAGATTTGGTTTTTCAAAAGCAAACTGGTAAAAGTTTTTGTAACGGCCGGAGAGGAGGGCTGATTTCGCTTCATCATCCAATTGTGTACTCCAGTTTTCGGCTGCATATTCAATATAACCATCTGTGAGCCAGGTGGGCAAATCCAGCAGCGCCTGGTTGGCTGCAAATTCCCCGAGATCGTCGCCAAATAATAAGTTTTCCACCAATGCCTTGGCGATACCCTGCCGTACCTGCCGGCGCAGGTTGGCATGATTGCCGTCAAAAAATATCACCACTTTATTGTTCACCAGTTTCGTTACGCCGCCGGTATTTTGCCAGTCAATCCCCAGTCCAATGTTGGACTGCTGCATTTCATCGAAATTGTTATACACTACAATATTAATGCGGCGCTGCAGGCCGTATTCAATAAATTCTTCAAGTTCCGGGAGTTCTGTTTCGGCAATCTGCGCCACATATTTTCCCAGTTCAAGACCATCTTGCGCAAAGTAGGTATTGAAATTGTCGGTTTGGTAGTACTTCCATTTAAACTTTTGGTATTGTACCCGGTTTTTGCCAAACTCAACTGTACTCACTTGGGCGTCGGCTTTCATCCACAGGAAGGCCAGAAAGCAGGCAACCAGCCTAATTAATTGCTTCATAGAATTCTTTTGCTGTTTCAATTCCGGAGTATTTCGTGTTTTTTCTTTTTTCTGTCTTGTTGTTTTTGCAAGGCAGTATAATTGCTCTAACAATCCAGCCGGGTATTCCGTTGCGTCATCGGCAGGTTATCCGGTTTTCAACCCGGGTTTTTATTTTATTGTCAAATGTAAAAAGGTAAAGGTGAACTGCAGAAAACCTGTGTAAACCTTTAACGTTTTTGTTTTTGACAAACAGAATTTTAAGGGTTGTAAATTGCGTGTAAAATACGAAAAACCGTCCATGTTAAGCGTTAAGGCATTTACATTTAACCCCGTCCAGGAGAATACCTACCTGCTATATAACGATGAAATGCAGTGTTGCATTATAGACCCCGGATGTTATTTTCCCGAGGAGCAGGCACAATTAAAAACATTTGTGGAAGAAATGGGTTTGCAACCCGTAATGTTGCTCAATACGCACTGCCACCTGGACCATGTGTTCGGCAACAAGTTTGTGCACGATACCTGGGGCCTCAGCCTGCATTTACATGAAAAAGAAAAGCCTGTGCTGGAGTTTGCTCCCGCGTCGGGGCAGGCCTGGCAGATGCCTTTTGAAAACTATACTGGTGAATTGATTTTTTTAAGGGAAAATGGGTTTATCAGTTTGGGCGCAGAGCAATTGAAAATATTGTTTACCCCGGGCCATTCTCCCGGCAGCGTCAGTTTTTACAGCCAGGCAAATGGCTTTGTGATTGCCGGTGATGTCTTGTTCAGTGGCAGCATTGGCCGAACCGATTTGCCGGGAGGCGATTTCAATACTTTGGTCAATAGTATTCAAACGCAGCTGTTTGTATTGCCGGATGAAACCAAAGTTTATCCGGGCCACGGGCCAGTGACGACTACCGGCTTTGAAAAAATGAATAATCCTTTTGTCAAATTGTACTAAGCCACATTGGTGCTGAGGTATTTGCCAATCAGCGGTAGCTTTTGAAACTCCTTCCGTTCGATTTTCAGGATAAAAAGTACAAAAGCAGTCATCATTAAGGTGGCTGTGCCGTAGTAGAACAGGGTGGCGGGCACAAAATGTACGAGTGTTTTATGCAGCAGGTACAGCAGTACACTGATAACAAGATAGGCGCATAATTTTTTCCAGGCATATGGAATCCGATAGGCTTTTTGCCCCCATACGAAGCTAATTACCATCATGCTGCCGTAGCAGGCAAAAGTGGCCCAGGCGCAGGCCATGTAACTGAAATAGGGAATGAAAAAATAATTGATCACTAAGGTAATAACGGCGCCAATGAGGGTGATCCAGGCACCGGCCAGCGTTTTATTACTTAGCTTATACCAAATGCTCAGGCTGTAATAAATGCCAAGAAACATGTTCGCCAGCAGCAGGATGGGTACCACTTTCAAGCCCACCCACATTTTAGGATTGCGGATGAAGTTTTTCCACAAATCCAGGTATAGCATGACCAGTAGAAACATTACGCAAAGCGTGATCACAAAAAACTTCATCACCCTGGCATACACTTTCGGGGCGTTGGCTTCGGTGGATTGTTTGAAAAAAAATGGCTCGGCGCCCATCCGGAAAGCCTGAACACCCAACGAAATGAGGATGGATAATTTATAGCAGGCCGAATAAATGCCTACTTCGGCTTTGGCCTCTTCCACTGTTTTTACAGGCGCCCACCAGCCCAGCATGATTCTGTCAAACGTTTCATTGATCATACCGGCAAACCCGGCAATAATCAACGGCATGCCGTAGAGCATCATTTCTTTCCAAAGCTGGTTATCAAATTTCCATTCGAACCCGGTAAACTGCCTGGAGAGCAGCAGCAGCGTAACGATATTTTGAATAAGATTGGCCAGCAGCACATAACCTACAGCCCACTCACTATTGAAAAAAAGATGTACAAAGCTGTTGGGGTTTTCAGCCAGCCGGGGACACACACTTAAAAAGAAATACACAAAAAATATGTTAACCAATATCCCACCAACCTTGGTGAAGGCAAATTTAACCGGACGGCCGTCCTGTCTCAATTTTGCAAATGGAATGGTTGTTAAGGCGTCCAGGGCAATGATGGCGGTTGCCATGGAAAAATACTCCGGGTGCTGGTTAATCTGCAGCAGTGAAGCCAGTGGCCGGTGCAGCAAAATCAGTAATATAGAAAGGATAACTGTTGATACAATCAATGAAATGCTGCTGGTATTATGAACATTTTTCTTGTCTGCCTTGTTAGCAAAGCGAAAAAAAGCCGTTTCCATCCCGTAGGTGTAGATGACATTCATAAACGGAATGAAGGCATAGACGATGCTCATTTCACCGTATTGCCACTCCAGGAATTTAAATGTGAGGTAAGGGGTGAGCAGGTAATTAATAAAACGGGCAGCGATGGAACTGAGTCCGTACCACATGGTTTGTCCCGCTAATTTTTTTATACTGCTCACAAAAAATGCAATTTGCCAACAAATGTAATTGATGAGATTGCAAAATCCAATCCGCCGATCCATATCGCATAAAGGCAGTGGCACGATTCCATACCTTTGTGCAAGTGATGAGTCCCTGTTGCACACTAGCGGGGAGCTGCCTTGCCCGTGAAAAACCGCTGTTGAATTCTTAATTTCACCTCAACCATTAACAAAAAATTAAACGTATGAAAAAAGTGTTTTTGTCTATTACAGCTGTTTTTCTTTTTCTTCAAATGCTCTCAGCCCAGGCATACGAAGGTTCTATTGAGTATAATAAAAAGAAACAGCTGGCGTATGTGATTGAATATGCTTACCCGCAGGAAGCTGTACAAAACGCCATCATCCAGAAAATGGCCGAACTGGGCTACAAAGCAAAAGAAGAAAAGGGTTTGTTCAACCGGGATAAAGGTTTCCTCGTTTTTAAAAACGCTTCCATTTCCGACATTACCGGTAAAACACTGGATTATTTTGTAAAAGTGGATAAGAAAGGCAAAAAAGATGATGACGGGGCCATTCTTTACCTGGTGGCCAATAACAGCAACGGCGAAAACGCCAGCACATTTTTTGACAACGATGAAGTACGCAGGGCAAAAGGATTTCTCAACAACCTGCAGCCAGAAGTAGAAGCCGCTAACCTGGAAATACAGATCAGGGACCAGGAGGATGCAGTGACCAAGGCTGAAAAGAAATTAAAAGACCTGCAGGATAGCAAAGCCGATATGGAGAAGAAAATTAAAAACCTGCAGGACGACATTGAGAAAAATCTGAAAGCCCAGGGCGAAACTCAAAAGGAAATAGAGAACCAGCGCCAGGTGCTGGAAAACCTGCGGGCTAAGCGTAAGACAACAGATAATCTCTAGAAGTTGTGCACATCCGGCGAAAAAATGGGCTTATGCTCCGGGTCTGCAAACCTGGGATTTGTGATAAAAGCAGTATCTGTAAGTGTACGCAAGAAAGCGATCAGGTCCTGCACTTCCACATCTGTGAGTTGAATGCCTTTTTGAAGTGATGAATCCAGCGTAGGACTTAACTGTATGCCAGTTCTGTAATGGTTTATACAGTTTGACAAAAACCAAAATCTCCCATCGTGCATATACGGCGGGGATACGGCTACATTGCGTAAAGATGGTACTTTGAATTTTAAAGAATCGGCGGGATTATTTGTTATACGCATTCGTCCCACATCGTTTATAGTTGGATCAACTGGTAACCCAATATTCCGATAAGAATAATCAGTAAACATCGGCTCTTTATGGCAGGTGGAACAATGCTCTTGAAAAAGCTCATAGCCCGTTTGTTCGTAAGAGAGAAAGGTGGCTTCACCTCGCATAACTTTATCGTACTTTGAATTGGCAGATACCAGCGAACACGTAAATTGTGCGAGGGCCTTTAAAATCCGCTGACTTGTAACTTCTTTGTCACCAAAAGCCCTTTTGAACATTCTTGTATAGGATGTGTCATTCTTTATCTTGTTCACAACGTTCTCAATTGTTTCATTCATTTCGTTGTGGGCTGTTAGGGGTGCCAGTGGTTGCACTTCGATATGATTTATCCCTCCATCAAGATGAAACTCTTTTTGCCATGCTTCATTGAATAGGGCTGGCGCATTACGCGTAGTAAAGCTGTTATTATATCCATGGCTAAAAGGGTGCTCGTATGTTGAAAAAGCTGCAAACTGCTGGTGACAGGAAGCACATGGGAAGTTACCATCTGCTGATAGGTTCCCATCATAAAAAAGCTTTCGCCCCAGCTCAAAACCTTCTTCCGTTAAGGGATTATTTTGAAATGTATAATCGGGCCTTGGGAAACCAGCAGGTATTTTCAGTGTCAGCGGGGTACCGACAATTTGGGAGGAGATAGAAGTGTCATTTTTCTTGCAGGATTCTATCAGTGTAGATACTCCCAGAATTACTGTAAATATGATCAGTAATGTTATATAACTGACATTTACCTTCAAAAATTTCATATACCTGGGTATTACTTATTTATTACGTTGCTAATGCTGAACATCCTTGCATAATTTTCGGCATATTGTCTTGCCAGACTACCAGGCGTTGTGCAGGCAGCATTGCTTTTTATTGGCAATTTATGGATGCCATTAAATAATAAATTTACATCTAGTTTTACAAAAATTGTAATTGTTTTTCCGGGGGTCATTTTTGCCAACCCTTGCGGAAATGAAAGTGTAATTCTACGAATGACTTTGTCAGTTCCCTTATAACCCCCAAGATGATATTCTATGCTTTTAGCCGGTAAAGAGGAAGCCGGCGACCGGCCTTCAATTTTTAGACTTACATAACCACTGTTCCATGTCCAGAACATACCATTTAACGGGTCAAGTGCTCCAGTTTGCGCACCACTGACATTGTGTAGGCTATCAACACCCAATAAGAATGATATAGCGTTGTAATTCCCTTCCAGACCTTCCAGCGATATTTTTTTGGATGCCGGATTATTTTCATCAATCAAAAAATAGCTGTTTTCAAAAGATTTTTTGCTGTGATTATTTGTATTCAAAAATTCAATGTTTGTGATATAGTACTTCAATCTTTGTATCTGGTATTTTTCTCCAAAGGGGTTGATATAAGTACTATCAGGGATGAAAGGTTTCTTCCCAACGAAATGTGTAAAATAAATATTTACCATAGAAATTCCGTTGGCCTTGTTTTGGGTAGGTGCAGCTTCAAATGATGTGAAAATGAGTAACAGGGAAACCGTCGAAATCAGTCCTGTTAACGTTCTGCAAATGGGAGCATGAGAGGCTGGTAAGCGAATTGACTTACCAGGGTGTTTTTTATTTTCTCGGGGGTTATGTTTAATCGTCATTATACTTGAATTTTTTTCTTCCGGATTTTATTTCAGATTGTCTTTTCTTATGCTCCAGCCGTTTTTCCTTTTCCGCGCGGGAAGGTTTGGTGGCAATACGGGGCTTTTTCTTATGCAATGCTTTAAACACCAGTTCGTTGATGCGCTGGATAGCCTCCTCTTTGTTTTGCACCTGGCTTCGATGAGTTTGTGCCTTTAGCTGCAGGAAGCCATCCGCGTTAATGCGGCCGGAAAGTTTTTCTTTTACCTGCTGTTTTTGCACATCGGTTAGTAGCTGGGAGTTGTCAATATGGAAATAGCCTATCACCGCCGTTTCCACTTTATTAACGTGTTGTCCTCCTTTGCCACCGCTGCGGGTGGTTTGAAATTTTATTTCAGTAGAAAGGTCAGGCGTGTTCACCGGTGAATATATTTGTAGAAAACAAAGGTACAACTTATGCGTGCGGTTATTCAACGGGTGAAAAAGGCCAGTGTAACAATCAGCGGGGCCGTGGTTTCTAACATCAACACAGGTTTGCTGGTGCTGCTGGGTATTGAAGATGCCGATACCGCCGATGATATTGAATGGCTGAGCAGGAAAATTGTACAACTGCGCATATTTGATGACGAAAGCGGTGTCATGAATCTTTCTGTTGCAGACAAAGGAGGCGACATCCTACTGGTCAGCCAGTTTACACTCCATGCCTCTACGAAAAAGGGAAACCGGCCTTCCTACATCCGGGCCAGCAAACCTGAGGTAGCCATTCCCCTATATGAACAAATGATTCTGCAGCTTTCCACGGACCTGGGAAAAGAGGTTTTTACCGGCCGGTTTGGTGCTGATATGCAAGTGGAGCTCCTCAACGACGGGCCCGTTACAATTGTGATAGATACGAAAAATAAGGAGTAAACCGCATTGCTACTGCACGCCGAATTTCTGAGTATACCGCTTACCGTCTTTCATTTCCAGCAACATAAAAAAGTAATGTTCCCGGATAGTAACGTCAAAGCTGTAATAAGCGGCGTTTACATTGTTTTCCTCCACGAAGCGGTGACCGCTGGACGTCCATACCATAATTTTAGCAATGTCCTGGTCGCTTTTTACAGTAATCCGCTTGCCGGCAGTAAGAATCTTAAAAGGTTTTGCGGCCGGTTTCCCGGTAATCGATGTGTCGTGAATGGGGTTTGCCTCGGCGATGGTGAAGGTCAGCGTCACAAAAACTGCTGCGGCAGCCAGCGCTTTTAAAGATGTTTTAAGCATAGAATAGCCATAATTGGGATTCATAAAATTGGTTTTCTCGTCTTCAAAGGGCAGGCGGTACGGAGCGGGAGGTGTAGAACGGCAATAATCGTGCTATATTGCAAAAAAACTGTAAAAATATTTTTATGACGCTAGAAAATGCGCAAATACAGGTAGATCACTGGATCAAAACAGTAGGGGTACGCTACTTTAGTGAGCTAACGAATATGGCGATCCTGACCGAAGAAGTGGGAGAACTGGCAAGGCATATAGCCCGCACGTATGGCGATCAATCCTATAAACCAGGCGAAAAAGCCGGGCCAGATCAATTGGCCGATGAAATGGCTGACGTGCTTTGGGTGCTGATTTGCCTGGCTAATCAAACCGGTGTAAACCTTACAGATGCCCTGCAAAGAAATTTTGCAAAAAAAACCAGCCGGGATCAGCACCGCCATCAAAAAAATGAAAAACTGCAACCACCGGGCAAGCCATCGGCAGAATGACGCCGCGATCATCGGCAGTTTTTTTAGCAGAAACGCTATAGCATTTTTTTGTTGCCTTCCATCTGTTTATGCATTGAACAAAAAAAATCCCTGTTCTGACTTATTTTTGCCGCCTATGGCAAATGACAGCAACAGATTTCAGGCAATTATCTCCCATTGTAAAGAGTATGGTTTTATTTTCCCCAGCAGTGAAATATACGACGGGCTGCAGGCCGTTTATGATTATGGCCAGTGGGGCAGTGAGTTAAAGAAAAACATTAAAGATTACTGGTGGAAAAGCATGACGCAGCTGCATGAAAATATCGTGGGTATTGATGCAGCAATTTTTATGCATCCTACCACCTGGAAAGCATCGGGCCACGTAGACAACTTCAACGACCCGATGATTGACAATAAAGACAGCAAAAAAAGATACCGGGTGGACCACCTGATCGAGGGGCAGGCGGAAACGCTGGCAGCTGATGGAAAAAAACAGGAGGCAGAAAAACTGCTAGCTGCTATGGATGCTCTGCTCGCAAAAGATGATTTTACCGGGCTAAAAAAACTGATCGAAGACAATAATATAAAGTGTGCCATTAGCGGCACAGCCAACTGGACGGATGTTCGCCAGTTTAATCTCATGTTTTCTACAGAATTTGGATCCACCGTTGCGGCAGATGATGAAGATAATAAAGTGTACCTGCGACCGGAAACAGCGCAGGGCATATTTGTTAACTTCTTAAATGTGCAAAAAACCGGCCGCATGAAGATTCCCTTCGGCATTGCCCAGATTGGGAAAGCGTTTCGCAATGAGATTGTTGCCCGCCAGTTTATTTTCCGCATGCGGGAGTTTGAGCAAATGGAAATGCAGTTTTTTATCCGGCCTGGTTCTCAAAAAGAATGGTATGAATTCTGGAAGCAGGAACGGCTGAAATGGCACCTGGGCCTGGGTATTCCAGCAGATAAGTACCGGTTTCACGATCATATTAAACTGGCACATTATGCCGATGCTGCCTGTGATATTGAATTCGAATTCCCCATTGGGTTTAAAGAGTTGGAAGGTATTCATTCCCGCACCGATTTTGACTTGCGCAATCACCAGGAGTTCAGCAAAAAGAAAATGCAGTATTTTGATAATGATGTAGATCCTGCCACCGGCAAGCCTTACGGAAATTATATTCCCTATGTGATTGAAACCTCCATTGGTCTGGATCGTATGTTCCTGGCCGTGATTAGTTATGCCTATACGGAAGAAGATCTTAGTACGGCTGAAAAACAAGACAGCCGTGTTGTATTAAAATTCCCCCCCAAACTGGCGCCCCTGAAACTGGCAATATTACCACTGGTGAAAAAAGACGGGTTGCCCGAAATCGCCCGTGAACTGATGGATCAGTGCAAGCCACATTTTCGCTGTTTTTACGAAGAAAAAGACACGATCGGCAAGCGCTATCGTCGTATGGATGCCATCGGCACCCCTTTTTGTGCCACTATCGATCACCAAACCAAAGAAGATCAAACTGTCACCATCCGCTACCGCGATTCCATGCAGCAGGAGCGGGTACCGCTTGACAAAGTAAAAGATATCGTGCTCGGCGCTATCGGGTAAAAAGGCAGGGCTTCTGTGTCTTTTCTTTTCAGTTATACAGGCCGGTGATTACAGGCATGCAACTTTTTGAGCTTGCAATTTGTCTTTCAAGTACAGAAACACGGAATCAAGATCCTGCCCTGCTTACACTTTAAAAGAAAGTGATTACCCTTATGAAAAAAAACAGAATCCCGCTGATCCGGCGGGATTTTTCATTTTCCGGGCATCTCCTTTGTAGCCTCATGAACATTTGGATAATACGATTAAGTAGCTTTGGTAGAATATTTACGCTTATGGAGAATGGAAAAGTGCTGATTATTGACGACGAAAATCAGCTGCGCGGGCTGATGACAAGAATCATTAACCTGGAGGGCTACCAGGTGCTGCAGGCTGCAGATCTGGCGATGGCGGAAAAAATGTTGAAAGAAGAACAGCCTGATGTGATGCTCTGCGATGTAAAGCTCCCGGATGGCAGCGGTGTGGAATTTGTACGGAAAATTAAACCACAGTACCCCTGCACAGAAGTGATATTACTTACTGCTTTCGGCAATGTTCATGCCGGTGTACAGGCAATGAAGAACGGCGCTTTTGATTACCTGGTAAAAGGTGATGACAATGATAAAGTCATTCCCCTGCTTGCAAAAGCCATGGAAAGTGTCCGTCTTCAGAAACGGGTACGCCGCCTGGAGGAGCAGGTTGTAAAAAAATATGATTTTCAAAATGTCATTGGACAATCACAGGTCCTGCACGAAGCAATCACCCTGGCAAAAAAAGTAGCTCCGACTAATACAACAGTTCTTTTGTTAGGCGAAACAGGTACAGGAAAGGAGGTTTTTGCGCAAGCGATTCATTATGCCAGCAAGCGATCAGGGCATGCGTTTCTGCCGCTCAACTGTAGCGCCTTTTCAAAGGATTTACTCGAAAGTGAATTATTTGGTCACCGGGCAGGTGCGTTTACCGGTGCAACCAAGGATAAAAAAGGCCTGATTGAAGAAGCAAATCAAGGAACACTTTTCCTTGATGAAATCGGCGAAATGGATATGGACCTTCAGGCGAAAGTGTTAAGAGTACTTGAAAACAACGAGTTTATTAAAGTAGGGGATGTGAAACCTATTAAGGTAAATGTCAGAATTATTGCTGCTACCAACAAAGACCTGAAGCAGCTTGCCCAGGAAAATAAATTCCGAGAAGATCTTTATTACCGCCTGGCTGTATTTGCCATACACCTTCCCCCGTTGCGGGAACGAAAAGAGGATATTGAACTGCTGGCTAATTATTTTCTAAAAATAGCAGCCGGCAAAATTAATCCGAAGGTTACCGCTCTTTCGCCGTCTTTTTTGGACCGTTTGCATCAGCACGACTGGAAAGGCAATATCCGTGAACTGAAAAATATCATAGAACGGGCAGTAATCCTGGCTGAAGGAACCTCGCTGACCCCCGATCAGCTGCCTTTTGATCTGCCGGAGCAGTCGGCAGAAAAGGTTACTTCACTAAAACTTTCAGACATTGAAAAAAGCCATATCCGCAAAGTCATGCAGTATACAAATCAAAATAAGACAAGAGCTGCTGAACTGTTAGGTATTGGCCTGACTACACTCTACCGCAAGCTCGAAGAATACAATCTTCACACTAATTAGGTTATCATTTTGAAAAAGGACCCTTCCGTTTTGGAAGGGTTTTTTGTTGCTGGCACAGAACGAAATTTTTAACGGGGAATTGCAAATCGCTGATATACAAATCTTTCAGCTCCGCATCCATTCTTTTTGCTTTCCAGGCATGTGCTTTGGAAATAGATAGCAAGACGAAATAATCATAACCAGGTAAAATCGGAGGAACCAGGCAGCTGGTTGCGGCAGATGTGCCTGTGATTCATTTGGTTAGGTTTATTATTTCACTTTAAAAAAATTAGTATGGCCGGGGATGAAGCACCAGGAAAAAAAGAATTTATGATCGTAGTGATTGCAGTAATCATTTTACTCATTCTTTCTGCGGTGGCTCATTTTGAATTTAAGATATTATAATGATCGTTTGAACAGTGAATACGTTGATCGCTTAATTACTGAAAATACAATTGAATTCATTAAATAAAAACTAATATCAACCATGACGATTCTATTATTTCTTACAGGATTTATTTGCTTCTGGCTTTTCTTCAAATTCATTGACTGGTTCGAAAAAATCTAAACTATGACGCTACTATTCATTATCGCAATCCTGGTCTTCATTTACTTATGTTATGTATTGGTAAGACCTGAAAAATTTTAAAACGCAAACTATAGGCAATCATGACAACAGAAATTTTAGGAGTTATCCTGATGTATGCCCTCACTCTTGTCCTGGCAATTCCATTAGGGAAATACATTGGTAAAGTGTATGAAGGGGAAAAAACCTGGCCCGACAAAATCTTAAATCCACTCGACAAAATCTTTTTCAAATTAGGCGGAATCAATCCTGCCAAAGAAATGAACTGGAAGCAACACATGGTAGCGTTGCTTACCATTAATTTAGTTTGGTTCATTCTGTCTATGTTTATTTTAATGAACATGGGTTGGCTGCCATTGAATCCTGACGGTAATCCTTCCATGTCTCCGGATCTTGCTTTCAACACAACAGTAAGTTTTGTCAGCAATACGAATCTTCAACACTACTCCGGCGAAACCGGTGTTTCTTACTTGGGACAATTAACACTGATGTTGTTTCAATTTGTGAGTGCAGGAACAGGTATGGCTGCATGTGCCGTTGTATTTATGGCAATGAAAGAAAGAACAACAGAAAATCTTGGAAATTTTTTCAACTACTTCATTAAATCCTGTACAAGAGTTTTATTGCCGCTTGCTATTGTAGTCGCGTTGATACTTGTCTTCAACGGTACTCCAATGAATTTTGAAGGCAAGGCTCAATATATTTCCATGCAGGGCGATACAGTGAATGTAAGCCGTGGTCCTGCAGCGGCCATGATTGCCATTAAACAATTGGGAACTAACGGCGGCGGTTATTATGGCCCCAATTCTGCACACCCATTAGAAAATCCAAATTACTTAACCAATATTGTCGAAGATGTGTCCATAATACTTATTCCAATAGCTATGGTATTTGCATTAGGATATATCATCAAAAGAAGACGTTTTGCCTGGATGGTATTTGGTGTAATGACGGTTGGATTTTTATTGTTGCTTGCAAATTCCGTTTACCAGGAAATGCATGGCAACCCGATGATTGCAAAAATGGGAATTGCACAGCCACTGGGAAGCATGGAAGGGAAAGAAGTTCGCTTTGGCCCTGCCGCATCGGCATATTGGGAAGTAACAACAACAGTCACATCAAATGGTTCAGTAAACTCTATGCACGACAGTTTCACTCCACTTGGAGGAATGAGTGCCTTGCTTGGAATGATGGTCAATTCATTTTATGGAGGTGTGGGCGTTGGATATTTGAACTTCTACATCTTCATCATCATCGCAGTTTTCATAAGTGGATTGATGGTTGGACGAACGCCTGAATTTTTAGGAAAGAAGATCGAAGCAAAAGAAATGAAGATTGCTTCCATCATCGCTTTGCTTCATCCACTTTTGATTCTTGCAGGAACAGCTTTAGCATCTTATCTGTATGCACACAATCCTACAGCATATTCAGGCTGGTTAAATAATCCCGGCAATCACGGGTTCAGTGAGATGTTGTATGAGTTCACGTCCTCATCTGCCAACAATGGAAGTGGGTTTGAAGGATTGGGTGACAACACACCGTTTTGGAATATTGCCTGCGGTACAGTGATGTTATTAGCGAGGTTCTTACCGATTATAGGTCCTGTTGCAATTGCAGGGATTCTTGCCAAGAAAAAATATATTCCCGATAGTGCAGGTACATTAAAAACTGATACAGTAACCTTCGGTGTTATGGTCTTTGCCGTCATCTTCATCGTAGCTGCATTATCATTCTTCCCTGCATTAACCCTCGGACCAATTGCCGAATATGTAGGAATCAAATAATGAATCATCAATAATTAGTAAATGAATTAAGATATGTCAGTTCACAGAAGAAAAAATAAATTGTTTGAAACTGCTCTTGTAAAAGAAGCGATCAAACACTCCTTTACAAAATTAAACCCGGTTGTTCAGTTTCGTAACCCGGTAATGTTCACGGTTTGGATAGGAACGGTGGTGATGGCCATTGTCTGTTTTTGGATCGCTGCCGGTGAAAAAGCACAAGGTGGTTTAGCGTATAACATTATCGTTACAGGTGTGCTTTTCTTCACATTGTTGTTTGCCAATTTCGCGGAAGCTATTGCAGAAGCGAGAGGTAAAGCACAGGCAGATAGTTTACGTAAGGCAAGAGAAGACACACCGGCAAAAAAAATCTTCCCCGTTGGTGATATGTATGTTAATGAAGTGAAGATTATCCCTTCTTCACAATTGCGCAAAGGCGATGTTTTTCTTTGCGAAACAGGTGATGTGATTCCAATGGATGGAGAAATTATTGAAGGCATTGCAACCATTGACGAATCGGCAATCACAGGTGAATCGGCTCCTGTCATTCGTGAATCGGGCGGAGATAAATCATCTGTTACGGGCGGAACAAAAGTTTTATCCGATCAAATAAAAGTGAAAGTAACAACTGAACCTGGTGAAACTTTTCTGGATAAAATGATTGCGTTGGTGGAGGGAGCGTCAAGACAAAAGACACCTAATGAAATTGCGTTGACAATATTACTGGCTTCATTCACTATTGTATTCATCATCGTATGTGTTACATTAAAACCCTTTGCCGATTATGCCAATACGCCTATTACCATAGCGGCATTTATTTCTCTGTTTGTTTGTTTAATACCAACCACCATTGGCGGTTTGTTGTCGGCCATTGGTATTGCCGGAATGGATAGGGCCTTACGGGCCAATGTAATCACCAAAAGTGGTAAGGCAGTTGAAACCGCGGGTGATATAGACACACTTCTCTTGGATAAAACAGGAACCATTACCATCGGTAATCGCAAGGCTACAAATTTTTATCCCGCTAACGGCATCAATGAAAATGAGTTTATTGAAATCGTGGTATTAAGTTCTCTTGCTGATGAAACGCCGGAAGGAAAATCAATTGTTGAACTGGGCCAAACCAAAGGAATAAAACTTTCTCCTGATACATCAACAATGCAGTTCATCAAGTTTACTGCTGAAACTAGAAGCAGTGGTGTTGATTTGCCAAACGGAATAAAGATTCGTAAAGGAGCATTTGATGCCATCAGAAATATGGTTTCCAAAAACGGCAACGGTATTCCGAAAGAAACAGAAGAAAGAGTAGAAATTATCTCGCAAAATGGCGGTACACCGTTAGTCGTCGCTGTAAATAACGAAGCGAAAGGCGTAATTGAATTGCAGGATATCATCAAACCCGGAATACAGGAACGTTTTGAACGCTTGCGTAAAATGGGTGTAAAAACAGTAATGGTTACCGGCGATAATCCGCTTACGGCAAAATATATTGCTGAAAAAGCTGGCGTTGATGATTTTATTGCCGAAGCAAAGCCGGAGGATAAAATGCTGTATATCCGCAAAGAACAGCAAGGCGGAAAATTAGTTGCCATGATGGGTGATGGAACTAACGATGCACCTGCATTGGCACAGGCTGATGTGGGAGTAGCTATGAACAGCGGCACACAAGCTGCCAAAGAAGCCAGCAATATGGTTGACCTGGAAAATGATCCGACCAAGCTGATTGAGATTGTTGAAATAGGAAAACAATTACTAATGACAAGAGGTACGCTGACAACCTTCTCTATTGCCAATGACGTTGCAAAATATTTTGCCATTGTTCCTGCATTGTTCATTGCATCCATTCCAGGTTTACAGGCTTTGAATATAATGGGATTACACAGTCCTGAAAGTGCTATTCTGTCAGCAGTCATTTTTAATGCCATCATTATACCATTATTAATTCCCCTCGCATTGAAAGGAGTTGCTTACAAACCAATTGGCGCCAGTGCATTGTTGCGAAGAAATCTTTTGATTTATGGATTTGGGGGCGTGATTGTTCCTTTTATTGGAATAAAGTTGATTGATTTGATAGTATCTATCTGGTTTTAACATTTAAATCACAAAAAATGAAACAAAATATTTTACCTGCAATTCGGTTGACTATTGTTTGCATGGTATTCTTTATGGGAATTTATTCATTCATTATTTGGTTGCCTGCTCAAGTTGCACCAGGCAAAGGAAAAGGTGTAACCGTTTCGGTAAACAATAAAATTGTTGGATGGAAATTAATCGGGCAAAAATTTACAGATGATAAATATTTCTGGAGCCGGCCTTCTGCTGTTGATTACAACGCCGCATCTTCAGGCGGAAGCAATAAAGGCCCCACCAATCCTGATTATCTAAAGCAAGTGCAAGATCGAATTGATTCATTTTTAGTACACAATCCCGGCGTTCAGAAAAAAGACATTCCCTCTGATTTGGTAACAGCATCAGGTGCAGGACTTGATCCTGATATTTCAGTGCAAGCAGCAATGGTGCAGAGTAAGCGGGTAGCTGGTACCAGGCATCTTTCGGAAGAGAAAGTAAAAGATCTGGTAGCACAACACATTTCAAAACCTTTTTTGGGATTGTTCGGAACAGAGAGAGTAAATGTTCTTGATCTCAATATTGCATTAGACCAATTGAAATGAAAAACCTTTATCTCGTTTTTTAAGGGCAGATGTTCAAAATATATTGACAAAATAAATTTCCTGAAAAAATGAAACTTTTATTGACTGCAGGTATTCTATTCATTAGTGTTATTACACAAGCACAGGATTCAACCAAAAAAGGAAACCTTATTTTCACGGGTTCTGTCGACGCCTATTACCGTTACAATTTTCACAATGCAAAAGACTCGATGCATACAAACAACTACACCAGCTTCACCAACTCACAAAATTCTTTTGAATTAGGCATGGCTTCGTTGAAGGTGGACTACACAATCGGAAAGGTTGATGCTGTGGTTGATCTTGGATTCGGAAGAAGAGCCGAAGAGTTTTCTTATGACGATGGGGATCTCGATCAAAACAAAAATGGATTTATCACCCTTGCCAATTTGAAACAAGGCTACCTTTCATATGCCCCATCAGCCAAAGTAAAATTCACCATGGGTAAATGGTTTACGCATGTTGGATACGAAGTTCCTGATGCTTATTTAAACCGCAATTACAGCATGGATTATATGTTCTCTTACGGACCCTTTTCTCATACGGGAATAAAAATGGATGTGACGGCAAATAGTAACGTCGGTTTTATGATTGGCCTTGCTAATCCAACCGATTTTACCTCAGCAAGTTTTTCAAAGAAAAATTACCTGGCACAACTTCACTTCACTTCAACCAATGCCAAAATCAATGGGTACCTGAATTATGTTGGGGGAAAAGATATGTCGGAGGCGATGATCAATCAATTTGATGCGGTTATTACAGGTATTATTTCTCATAAATTCAGTATTGGGTATAATGGCTCTGTAAAATCAGTAAAACCAGATGGAGGTAATAGCAATTCATGGTGGGGCTCTGCTTTATATCTAAATTTTGATCCAACCACAGTTTTTGGATTAACAACAAGAGTTGAATACTTCAACGATAAAAAATCAGTCGCCGGGTTTGGGACAAGCATTTTTGATTTCACATTATCAGGTAATATGCATATTGATAACCTCACCATTATTCCTGAATTCAGGATAGACTCAGCAAACGATCCCTTGTTTTACAAAAACTCTGATGGAATTTCACCTACAGCAAAGCGCACTGAAAGTTTTATCTTGGCAGCAGTATATCATTTTTGAATTTTCTGCAAATGACAGATGAGGTAAACGATAGTGAAAAAAGAGCCGAGCAGTTCCTGAAACTATCAAGGACTAATAATCGCGGCAAGCTGAAAATTTACATTGGCATGAGTGCCGGCGTGGGTAAAAGTTACCGGATGTTGCAGGAGGCTCATCTATTATTGGCCAGCGGTGTGAATGTTAAAGTGGGATATATCGAAACACATGGGAGAAAAGAAACCGAGGCATTGGTGGAAGGACTTCCTGTATTACCCAGAAGAAAAGTTTTTTATAAAGGAAAAGAATTAGATGAATTGGATGTACAGGCTGTTGTTTTGCTGCATCCGGAGGTGGTAATCGTGGATGAACTGGCACATTCAAACATTCCCGGGAGTAAAAATGAGAAACGCTGGCAGGATGTACTTGAAATACTCGAGGCTGGTATCGATGTAATTACGGCGGTAAACATTCAGCACATCGAAAGCATTAACGAAGAGGTGGAACTGATTACTGGTGTGGAGATTAAGGAAAGAGTGCCTGACAGGCTTTTACAAATGGCCGATGAGGTGGTAAATATTGACCTGACAGCACAGGAACTCATTAACCGGTTAAAAGAAGGAAAAATATATGATCATAGCAAAGTTCAGCAGGCACTGACAAATTTTTTCCAGCCCGAAAAAATTTTACAGCTGCGCGAACTGGCGCTGAAAGAAGTAGCCGGGCAGGTGGAACGAAAAGTAGATTACGAGGTTACAGCGAAAGAACGTCCCTGGCGCCATGAACATTTTTTAGCCTGCATCTCCTCTAACTACGAAATGGCACAACGTATTATCCGTAAAACCGCCAGGTTGGCATCTTATTATAATAGTAAATGGTTTGTACTGTATGTGCAAACCTCGGGCGAGTCGGCTAATAAAATTTCGCTGGCGAATCAGCGTTATCTTATCAATAATTTTAAAAATGCTACCGAACTGGGTGCGGAAGTCATTCAAAAAAAAGCTGATAATATTGCAGCAATGATTATTGAAACCGTGAAAGAAAAACAAATCACAACAGTTTGCATAGGAAAGCCCCATGTCAGCTTGTTCAAAATCATTTTGAAGACCGGCGTATTTAACCAGTTGTTAAAAACACTCTCCGAGGAGGAGGTGGACCTTGTGATTTTATCCTGATGGCTACCAGTGTAAAAAATAAAATCCGGTTGGGGACATTGTTCCTTTTTCTTTTACTGCTTTTGTCCGGCGGGGTAGGTATCTTCAACCTGGTAAGCCTCAAGCATGATGCAATCAGCATTCTGCGAAACAACTATGAATCCCTGGATTATTGTCATGTCATGCAGCAGCAACTCGACAGCTTTCATATCAATGCAGCCGCCTCAATACAGCGGTTTGAGCAGGCATTACGCAGGCAGGAAGCTAATATTACAGAACCGGGCGAAAAAATAGTGACGCAGGAACTGCGTAATAATTTTACGAAACTCAAATCGGGCGATAGCTCGCTCGCTTTAGTAAGTGGCATAAGGCAACAGCTTCAATATGTTCTTAAACTGAATATGGAGGCTATTCAAAAAAAAAGTGTACTGACTGAAAGGAGGGCAAATCAAGCGTTGACATATATTTCTCTTATTGCTGCCGTGGTTTTTTTAATTGCATTGACTTTTTCGTTTAATTTTCCTTCCGTTATTGCCAATCCAATACACGACCTGACTGAAGGCATCCAGGAAATCAGTCAAAAAAACTACCAACACCGGATTCACATCAACAGTAAAGATGAATTTGGAAAAATGGCGGCAGCTTTCAATGCCATGGCAGAGCGGCTGGAATATTTTGAAAACAGCAACCTGAATAAACTAATGTTTGAGAAGGCAAGGGCAGAAGCAGTAATTAACAGCCTGAAAGATGCCAGTATTGGCATTGATAAAAATAACATTGTTTTATTTGCCAATAGCCAGGCTCTCCAATTATTGAATCTGCAGGCCAGTGATATTGTTGGAAAGAAAGCGGATGATGTGGCAAAAAGAAATGATCTTTTCCGGTTCCTCCTAACCGATAAAAGCACGACTCCTTTTAAAATTGTGCTGAATAACAAGGAAAATTATTTTATAAGAGAAATCATTGACGTGCCGCAGGAACAGGCAAAAAGCATCGTAATTGTGGTAAAAAACGTCACTACGTTTAAGGAGCTGGATGTTGCAAAAACCAATTTTATCGCTACCGTTTCCCATGAACTCAAAACACCCCTGGCGTCGTCAGATTTCAGCCTGAAGTTGCTGGGCGATGAACGAACCGGGAAACTGAACAGCGATCAAAAAGAACTCGTCGGGCAGCTGAAACAGGATAACCAGCGAATGCTGCGAATATTAAGCGAACTCCTCACAATGTCTCAGATGGAAACCGGTAAAATTCACCTGGATATAAGCCCGGTATCAGCCAGGGAAATTGCAGATAATGCACTTGCTGCAACCAGTACCGCTGCCAAGGAAAAAGCCATCAGTATCAAATTGCAGATAGCCGAAAATCTCCCGGCTGTTCTTGCAGATAAAGAAAAGGCCGGGTGGGTGCTCGTTAATTTTCTCTCAAATGCCATAAAATACGCTCCGCGAGAAAGCAAGGTGGATGTTGATATTACAAATGAAAATGGCCAGGTTGTATTTTCTGTCAGGGATCAGGGCGCCGGTATTGAAAAACAATACCAGGAGAAAGTGTTTGAGCGTTTCTTTAAAATACCCGGCACTAAAACAAATGGTACAGGGCTCGGGCTTTCTATTTCCAAAGAGTTTATTGAAGCCATGTCTGGAAAAATAAGCGTACAAAGCGAGCCGGGTATGGGCAGTACCTTCACATTTTCACTCCCGGCCGGATGATGTGTTTTCAACTCCTGTTTTCAAAATACGGCACTTCGTCATGGGAAATTTCTTCTTTCTGCAGCCAGTAAGCAAGTGTTACCACGTGACCATCTTTTGTTCGAAGCAGTCTTCCAAAAATAGCATTCGTCGGGTTAAACATCACATCGGTGACTCCAACGGTAAAAGTTTCAGGCTGTAGCGCCTGTTCAGAAACTGGCGGATTGTCTGTTTCGGATTTGGCAGGCCCAGCAGTTTTTGCAGGGGGCGATGGCACCACAATCACCGTATAGTTGTTGAGTTCCAATAAGGCTTTTAAAAACTGAACACGCTGTGGTGTGGCGTTTCGTTCAACAATAGCACACTTAACAGCGTCCAACTCTTCAAACTCATGATTTTTATTAATGGCCATGTCTATCCTGCTTTATTGCATTAATGAATGAATGTACTGGTAGGCCCCGCTTGCCAGCCCGGTAACCAGTATCCCGCCAAGGCAGATGAACATGGCAATTTTTGCTGATACGGGCAGGGATAGTTTTTCTATCGGCTCAGCATTGTTGTCCATAAAAATAGCTTTTACTACCCGCAGGTAATAATACAGAGAGATCACAATATTCAGCGCGGCAATACTAACCAGCAGGTAATGTTGTTTGCCGGCACCTGCCAGCAGTAAAAAGAACTTGCCAAAAAATCCTGCAGTAGGCGGTACACCTGCCAGGGAGAAAACGCCAATAGCTATTGTCCAGCTCAGTACGGGATTGGTTTTATAAAAGCCTTTATAATCATCAATCGTTTCTTTACCGGTGACGGCACTGACATGACTGATTACACCAAATGCTGCCAGGTTAGAAAAAATATAGATCAGTACAAAATAAATCACTGATGTACTGCCTTCCGGCGATTGTCCGCTCATGCCCACTAATAGAAAGCCGGCTTGCGTAACAGATGAGAATGCCAGAAACCGTTTTAGGTTTTGCTGACGTATGGCAAACAGGTTACCGGTGAGCATGGTCAGCACTGACAGCAGGAACAGTACATTATACCACACACCACTAAGCATTCCAAAAACATTGTACAAAACAGCCAGTAACACAAACACAACAGCCCCTTTTGATATCACCGAAAAATAAGAAGTGACAGCCACGGGAGCCCCTTCGTACACATCGGCTGTCCAGAAATGAAAAGGAACAACTGACATTTTGAAAGCAAGCCCTGAAAAAAATAGAAGGAATGAAAATATTGCCAGCGGGCTGCCTGTTAGTTGTTGTGCTAGGTCAGGAAAATTTAAGGTGCCGGTTAATCCATAAATCAGGGAAATCCCAAATAATAATAAGCCCGAAGAGAAAGCGGATGAAAAGATAAACTTCATGGCTGCTTCTGCGGATCGGCGTTTTTCAAGGTCAAAATTCGCCAGCGCAGCCAGCGGTATGCCGGATAATTCCAGCCCGAGATAGAACAGTAAAAGATTATTGGCCGAGAGCATAAAGAACATGCCCAGCAGCGTGGACAGCAGTAACAGGTAAAACTCCGGCACATGCTTGTGCGTTTTCAACCACGCGGTGGATTGCAGGGAGATGATCAGAGTACCCAGGTTTAGCAGGTTCTTTTCAAAGATTAATAGCTCATTTGTCCGGAACATATTTCCAAACAAGTTTCCGGAAGTGTTGCCGGTAAAACCGCTCACCAGGTTCAGGGCCAGCAGGATATTCAAAAGGGTAAGCAGCCGCTCATTCTTCCATTCTTTTTTTCCCAGTTTGATAAATAAAAGAAGAAAGATGAGCAGGATTACTGCCAGCTCCTGCTTCATTAATACTAAAATTTCATTCATAAAAAATCCAGCTGCGTATTCATGTTGTTATATAATATTACCGTTCACAAGCACCGTAATTTTATTCATAATCGTTTCTGTGGCCGGGCTTACCAGTTTTGTCAGCCAGAACGGGGCAATACCCATGATAAGAATGCCTGTGGTCAACACCCCCGCGGCCAGTTTTTCATTCCAGCTGGCATCAGTCAGCTGATTGTATTCAATCTTTTTTACCGGGCCCATAATTGCTGCGCCTGCGGCCCGGAGAATATAGACTGCCGTGACAACAATTGAAGCGCAGGCTACAATTGTGGCGATACGATAAAATGCAGCAGCCTTTTGCCAGGCACCCATAAATACAGTCATTTCTGCTACAAAACCACTTAAGCCCGGCAACCCCAGCGAGCACAAACCAGCGATCACAAAAACAGTAGAAATAAATGGCATAATTTTCAAGAGGCCTCCAAGTTCTGCCATCTGCCGGGAATGTGTCCTGTCGTAAATCATGCCAATGGCAGCAAAAAATAGTGCCGTCATCAATCCGTGCGAGACCATCTGCAATACCGCCCCGTTAATAGCCGTTTTCGTTAACATCCCTATACCCAGTAACACAAAACCGCAATGGCTGATGGACGAATAGGCGTTCATATATTTCAAATCGGTCTGCATCATTGTGGCGAAGGCCCCGTATAAAATGGCAACACAAGCGAGTACAATAATCACAGCGGAATAATAGTGGGCCGCCTCTGGCATCAGGAAGGTTGCCACCCGCAGGCAGCCATACCCGCCCAGTTTCATGGAAATGCCCGCCAGGAACATGGAGGCAGCGGTAGGTGCTGATGAGTGGCCGTCTGGCACCCAGGTGTGAAATGGGAACAGGGCAGTGAAAATGCCGAAACCCACGAAGGCAAACGGGAAAAATATTTTTTGGACTGCCAGCGAAATATTGGATTGCGCAATTTGTGTAAGATCAAATGTGTGTGTGCCATTGAAAGAGGAATGCATATAAATACCCACCAGCCCGATAAAAATCAATGCTGACCCACCCAGGAGCATTAATGCCAGTTTCATGGCGCTGTATTCTTTTTTCCCACTACCCCAAATTCCAATGAGCAGGAATTTCGGTATCACAGCCACTTCCAGGAAGGTGAACATTGTAAATAGATCAAGAGAAATAAAAAATCCATAAGCACCAAGACTCAAAAATATCAGCAGGAAAAAAAACTCTTTACTGTTTGAAGCCTGGCGCCAGGAAACTAATATACCGGCGAGCACCACTACAGCGGTTAATAATAGCATGGCGATGGATATACCATCCACGCCGGTGTGATAATGAATGTTCAGCGCTGCATACCAGCTATAATCCGTTTCAAAAAGAAAAGCTTTGTTGTTTCCACTACTTCTTTCCTGCACAAATGCATAGAGCAAGACCAGGCAGAAGGCGAACTGCACTGCAGCTCCCAGCAGGGCTACCAGCCGTACTTGTTTTACCCCCTTTGCCGGCAGCAGCAGCAAAGAAGTTAATAAAGGTATGATGACAAGTAATGATAAGTTCATAAACAGCTTTATGTCCATAAATAAAGAAACACGATTGTAAGTGCCAGCACACCGCCAAGGAAATACATAGTGTACTGCTGCACTTTACCGGATTGAATTCCTTTTATAGCAAATGAAATTTTCGAGGTTGCTGCGGCAATTCCGTTCATCAGACCATCTATAATATGCCTGTCAATCCAGGCAGCAGGACGGCCAATAAGATTGAACAGGATTTTTTTAGTGATGAAAAGATAGATTTCATCAATATACAATTTTCTGAAAACGATGCGATATGCCACTCCCAGGGAAGCAGCCAGCTTACGTGGTAAAGCTGTTTCGTTTTTATACAACCACATCGCGAGCAGGATTCCTGCCAGGGATACTAACACAGGTGCAACAGAAAACGAGAATTCGACAGCTGATTCGTGGGGCTTTCCGTCAGCAGAAATAAACGTCCCAAATGGAATAAAGCCTGCCAGTACAGAACAGGCAGCTAATAGTACCAGCGGTCCTTTTATGATAAAGCTTCCTTCATTATGGAGTTGAGCTCTTTCTGTTGTTTTGTGCCAGAAGATAAGAAAGTACAACCGGAACATGTAAAAAGCGGTAAGGCCGGAGGTAAATAAGGCGATGGCATATATCAATTTGTTTGATAAAAAACTGGCATGCAGAATTGCCTCTTTGCTGAAAAAGCCGGCAAAGGGCGGAATGCCTGAAATGGCAAGGCAGGCTACCAGGAACGTGGCATGCGTAACGGGCATGTATTTTCGTAAGCCACCCATGTCTTTTACTTCGTTGCTATGAATTACATGAATGATGGCGCCGGCCCCAAGGAATAAAAGTGATTTAAAAAAAGCATGGGTAAACAAATGGAACATTGATGCTGTATAGCCCTGGCTATTATCGCCTGTTCCTGAAACACCCAGGGCAAACATCATGTACCCGATTTGCGACATGGTGGAGTAGGCCAGCACTCTTTTAATGTCAGTTTGTGTACAGGCAATTAAAGCAGCCAGCAAAGCCGAAACCGCTCCAATAATGGTAACCACTATTAGTGAGGCGTGGTTGATATAGAATAAAGGAAAAAGCCTGGCGACCAGGTAAACGCCTGCTACCACCATCGTAGCAGCATGAATCAGGGCAGAAACGGGTGTCGGGCCTTCCATGGCATCGGGCAGCCAGATATGCAAAGGAAACATGGCGCTTTTACCTGCCCCACCAACAAATACCATTGTTAAGCCCCAGCTGAGTGCTGTGATGCCGGCAAAGGATGCTGTGGTAACGGCCAGGTATTGGGGTGACTGCAGATTGGTTAACCGCTGAACCAAGGTCCCTGTATCCAGCGACTCTCCATAAAATGAGAGAATAAGAATGCCTGCCAGGAATCCCAGGTCTGCAAAGCGGGTAACAATAAATGCTTTTTTGGAAGCGGCAACGGCTGAGGGTTTATCAAAATAAAACCCGATCAGCAGGTATGACGATAAACCAACCAGTTCCCAGAAAATATAAATCTGGAAAAGATTAGAGGCTATGACCAGCCCCAGCATTGAAAACGTGAACAGACCCAGGAAGGCAAAATAGGTGGCAAACCTTATTTCTCCTTTTATATAACCAAGACTGAAAATGTGCACCATTAAAGAAACGAATGTCACCACGACCAGCATCATAACGGATATCGGATCCAGCAAAATACCTATGTCAATATGCAGGGTTTCGGAAAATGATAACCATTGAAAGTGCAAAGCCGTAACCGGTTCGTACACGCCATTTACTTTTCCATTCACAAAAAAATACTGCCAGGCAGTATAGATCGCCAGTATGGCAGCGATGAAAAGCAGGACCGTGCCCACGATACCGGCGGTACGTTTGAACATTGTCTTTCCGCATAAACCCAGCAACACAAATCCCGTCAGCGGGAGTAATGGGATAAGCGCTATGTAGGATGCGTAGCTCATATATAAAGCCTTCGTTTTTTTCTTTGCATCAGTCAATGTTTCATTTCACCAGCGTCGTCCACATCTATTGACTGGTGGCTTCGATACAGGTTAATGATGATGGCAATAGCCACTGCCGCTTCTGCAGCGGCAATCGTGATAATAAAAATGGTAAAGAAAATGCCATCCAGTTTATCCGGGTACAGATATTTATTAAAAGCAATAAAATTGATATTTACACTGTTCAGGATAAGTTCTACTGACATCAGCATCGTTATCAGGTTACGCCTGGTAAATAAGCCGTACACCCCGATGAAAAACAGCGCGGTGCTGACAAATAATATGTGGGATAACGGTATCATGAAAAAACCTCCCGGTGGTCAGGGTTTATCGGGTGAAGCAAAGTTTTGGATATGGGTAAACAATTCATTCAATATTGTTTTTGTTGGGCGAATGATTGTCCGTAGGATGGTTGTTACTGCTGTGGTCAGGCGATTTCAATGCAATTACAATACAACCCACCATTGCCGCCAGCAACAAGATACTAACTGCTTCAAACGGCAATGCATAACCGGATTTGCCGGTGCTGAGCATTTGTGATCCGATGTTTTGTACATCCCAGTTGAAGGGTTTGCCGGCAGGCGTAAAGGCGGCGTGATTGATTTGCAGCCAGGTAAGCAAAAAACCTAACAGTACTGCAAAAACAGCACTGATTATTCGTACAAGCGGTGCTCTGGTCATCTCTTTGCCGGTTTGCTGCGTGAGGAAAACGGAAAAAATAATCAGCACTACTATGCCACCCACATATACCACAATCTGAACGGCTGCAATGAATTCGACTTCCATCCAGAAATAAAGCGCAGCTACACCCACAAGCGAAAACAACAGCCAGATTGCTGCCCTGAAAATTTTCCGGGTAGTTACAGCCAGAACGGCTGCCACCAGCAGGCAACCTGAAATCACATAAAAGGTTATTTCGTTAGCAGTCAATGGATCTCTTTTACTGAATGTTCTGTTTTTATTCAACACCAGCCCTGATTTTTGATCCGGGCTTATTTAGTTTTTTGATTAGCTGGCTTCTGTCAAATACACTGTGCTCGAACGTCTGTGCCATTTTGATAGCACTGGTAGGACAGGCTTCGATACATAAGTTGCACATTGTACACAACTCCAGGTGATACACAAATGTATCCAGTGCTTTTTTCTTTTTTCCCTCGGGGGAAATGTCAAACTTGGTAATAATTTTTATTGTTCCGTTCGGG
>DASTSN010000110.1:0-7055 GCA_035760665.1 Chitinophagaceae bacterium
TTTTACTAGAATAAACATGCTTTACAGCTTGTTGAAGGCGGGGGTTCGACATTTCACCTGGAGTTGGCACAAACCAAATTTATTTTCTGTAAGTGCAATAACTGGCAAAGTGACCTGGCTATTGATTTTATGTTATTTTAATACCCTTTTAATCAACTGTTGTTTATGCGCATATTGGTAAGTTTTATTTTCCTCACACTCATGCACCATTCGGTACCGGCACAACCGGCTCTGTCCAGGAGTAATCAGAAACGATTGCTAACCGTTATCGACAGCTTGTTGAACGGGGAAGTGAATAATTATCGCATACCCGGGGCTGTTATTGCAATCAAAAAGGACGGGAATGTTATTTACAAACATGCTTTCGGTTATGCCAACCGCTATGATGACAGCAGCCGTTTGCTGGCGCAGCCGGAAAAAATGACTACGGAACATCTCTTTGATCTTGCCTCACTGACCAAGGTGGTAGGCACTACCACCAGCATTATGCTGCTGGCAGATAAGGGGCTGATTCACGTGGATGATCCGGTTGGTAACTATGTGCCTGCTTTTAAAGCGCCAGATAAAAAAGATATAACTATCCGCCACCTGCTCACACATACGGCAGGCCTCATCGAATGGTATCCACTGTTTTACCGGGCATCCACCAAGCAGGAAACGTTTAAACTGATAGGGGATTTACCGCTCCGGTACCCGGTTGGCCTGGAACGCCACTACAGTGATCTGGGATTTACCATCCTGGGCCAGGTGATTGAGAACGTTTCAGGCTTGTCGCTGGACACTTTCATGCTGGAAAATGTATTCAGACCGCTGGGTATGCAGCATACTGGGTATAACCCGCTGAACATCGGCCGCTTTAAAAAAATTGCCGCTACCTCTCATGGTAATCCTTACGAAACGCGAATGGTGCATGATACATCGCTCGGGTTTGTGTTTAAAGAAATTGATCCTGACCAGTGGAGTCACTGGCGTACCTACACCCTGCGTGGCGAGGTAAATGATGGTAACGCCTGGTATGCAGAAGGGGGTGTATGTGGAGCCGCTGGTTTGTTTTCCACGGTCGATGATTTGCAAAAACTGGTGGATATGCTGATGAACAAGGGATTGGTGGATGGTCGTCGCTTTATCAGTGCTGAAACAATCACAAGCTTTCTTACAAAAGATAAGTTTGCTAACGGGCTGGGCTGGATGATGGACGCGGAAGACTCTTTTATGAAAAACGGCCCGGCAGGCACGTTTGGGCATACCGGGTTTACCGGCACAAGCATTGTAGTGGTGCCGAAGTATCATCTTTCGATCATTCTGCTAATCAACCGGCAGAATACAGGTTTACTGGATAACCTGCAATATTACAATGTGAACCCCCTGCGCCGGCAAATATTCGAGGCCGTTATGCACTATTGCGAAGGATGACTGTTTTATAGCGCTTGCTCTGTACTGTAATCAAAAAGAAAAGTTGCAGACGCACAGCAAGGACACGTTCAAAATTCAGCTGGACAAATGTCATTCGGTTACGCAAGATTGCCAGCCAGCAGGCCTACTTTTACAGCAATTCATTTTTCTAACCGGGTAAATGTTGCCAGCAGGAAGGTTGAGAATCCCAGCACTGCTATCACCAGGAAGGATAGGCGCAGGCTGGCAGCCTGGGCTATAAAGCCGATCATCGGCGGACCAAAGAGAAAACCGAAGTATCCAATGGTGGAGACAGCAGCTATGGCTACGCCCGCATTCATTTTGCCATACCGGCCGGCTGCACCGTACACCAGCGGTACCACCGATGATACGCCAAAACCAACCAGCAGAAAACCAATAGTGGCAGGTATGATGAAGGGAAAGAGAACGGATAATAACAGTCCGCTGGCAATGATGATACCGCTGATTTGTATCATCAGCTTTTTACCCAGCCATTCTGAAAGGAGGTCGCCTATAAAACGGCCGCCAGCCATCGTGCTCATAAAAGCTACATAGCCCAGTGTGGTGAATCTTTCGGGAACGGCTACCTGTTTTTTAAAATACACACCGCTCCAGTCAAACATTGTGCCTTCGCAAATCATGCAGCAAAAAGCAATAAGCCCCAGCTTTAATAAAAAATGATCGGGTTTTACAAACAGTCTTGTGCCTCCTTCGTG
The DNA here is from genome assembly GCA_035760665.1 of Chitinophagaceae bacterium. GTDB lineage: Bacteria > Bacteroidota > Bacteroidia > Chitinophagales > Chitinophagaceae > DASTSN01. The sequence goes on from DASTSN010000110.1 coordinate 2,130, forward strand.
GGGCGGATCATTATTCAGCAAAAACCGCCATGTAACGATTACCGCCACCCACATCAACCCGCTTACTAAGACAAAATGGTAAAAGGGTACAATGTGGTGGCTTACCATAAAGGTGCCGATGGCAGCGCCGGTAAAGCCCGCCAGGCTCCAAACTCCATGAAAAGAGGCCATGATAGAGCGGCCATACAGCATTTCTGTACCAATAGCCTGCGTGTTAACCGATATATTAAAGAGGTTGCCGGCTAAGCCAAAACAAAAAAGAATGCACACAAGCTGCCACGGCTTATCCGCCAATCCCAGTAACGGCAGAATAGTGGTGTAGGCCAGTGCGGCTATGATAACTACTTTGCGGCTGCCAAAGCGGGAAACAAGCCACCCGGAGAAAGGCAGGCTGGTCATAAGCCCGGTAGGCAAAGCCAGCAGCACGGCGCCCAGTGCACCGTTACTCATGTGCAGCTTTTGTTGTACAGCCGGAATGCGGGAAGCCCAGGATGCAAAACAGCAACCTGCAATAAAAAAGAATGTTTTTACTGCTATGCGCACAGTCAGCCGTGAGGAAGGTATTGCTTGTGGTGCAGGCATGTGGTGAAGTTGCAAAGTAAATTATTTGGCGGCATATCTGGATAGTTGACTAACCGCTGTGCATGCTCATTTCTTTGCTTTTTTTAACAGCAAGGAGAGGGTGTAATTGCCAGTAACAATAAGCCATTCATGCATGGGTTTTCATTTGCGTGCAGCTCTTTATTGCGCATTCTCGCGAAAGCGCTTTTCAATAGCAAGTATTTCACTGGCGGTGATGGATGATGTTTTTTTCAAAACACTAATAAAATAAGCTACCTCTTCCGGCTGAGCCGGGCAACCGCAGTTTGCGCCTTTCGTCTCCAGACCTGCTCCTTCCGGACGTATCTGCGAGTCTGCCAGCAGGGTACCATTTTTATCAAATACCAGCCAGAATGGTATGCCCTGATTGGCGCCTTTGTATTTTTCCAGCAATTGCATGGCACCGGGATTTTCGAGCTGCTTTTTATCGGCCGACTCCAATACGGTCAGGTGGCGTATTACATAGCTTTTATCAAAATAAGCCTTGCAGCTTTTGTCATTCATGCTGCTGTCCATCCGGTGGCACCAACCGCACCATGAAGCGTGAAAGATGATAAACCCATTTTTATTTTCCTTTGCGGCCTGTGTAAAAGCGTTTTTCAACACCTCATCAGCAGCCGGTACGTGTTGGGCATTGGTAACCAGTTGTAAGAGGAAAAGGCAAATAGCCAGGCTGGTGATTCTGAGGGTCATGATTTGGTTTTTATAAAAATAATATTTTGTGCTGTTATAATAATAGCGGAGTTCCGGATTTCAGCATTTGTGATAAATTAATTTGGATAAAGCTTTTAGCGCCCTTTTGCAGGGAAAAAGTAATTACAAAGGAAACCCTGAGTAAGTGATTTTCTGTGATTCTCCGCGTTTCCCCGGATGGGGACCTGAATCAAAAAAATAGTCAACTTCCATAAATAATTCTGACCGGTGCAGGCGAATTTTAGGTAAGCGGTGTAGCATTGAAAGCCATTTCAGGAAAATAAAACTTGTACGATGAGATTTGGAATTTGATACCGGTAATTTGAACTTTGTTCGGCTGCCGGGGTTGTTAGGGCGGGAATTGTAAAGTGCGGTTTATTTTATTCAAGTATAAACAGGTAATTAAATTTGGTACAGGCATATAATTTTTTGGCAAGCTGGCAGTTGTTTCCCGAAAAGGGCAAATATGAACTGGGTGAACGGCCCAAAAGCGGCATATATAAAATTGAAGCTTCCGATACCAACAAAGAGCTTACCATCAGTCATAACTGGGTAACTTTGGAGAACCAGGCTTTTTCATCTCAGTACAATGTAGTGGCTGATGGAGAAATGCATGCTTTTCAACAGCCGGAACTGGCCGATCGTATACAGGCAGTTTTTCCCGATGGGATCAGTTTTGAAATCCATTTTTATCTAAAAGGAGAAGTAGTGCTTCATGTGGTGCATGAAATCATGCCCAATGGCTATTTAAAAATAACCCAGCAAGGCAGGAATGCTGACGGGCAGGCGTATACGAATACTGAAATTTATCACAAGCAGTTAAGTGTGCTGCCGTACGCTGCCTCGGTGGCAGGGGCCGTTATCCGCCCCACGGAAGAGGGCATGATCCGGCATAAGGCCCTAACTGCCATGGAAGAACAGACCAATATGCAGCTGGAGCAAATCAGGAAACAGATTGAACTCCTGGCCCTGCAAGCCCAGGAAATTCAGCAACGAAAAGAATTATCCATGATGATCTACAATGCCAAGCTTTCTTTTAAGCCAAATATCGGGCAGGTATATTATTTATATGAAAAGCATGACGGCTCACATATGTTGTCACTGGTGGCGCCCAAAGAATGGGGGGCAGCGGGACCATTCAAACGTTTTGTAGCCGCGGTGAAGCTGCTGGCCGATCATACCTGGGCTGAGCTTTAAATCCCGGGCAATCGTTTGTTTAGAATTGCAGGGCAACCGCAGGTATTCATAGCTTCTTTATATTTTTGATCTGCTTATAAGTTTGTTTCAATGTAGTGTCAATTACTGCTGGGAACCAGCTTAATTATTTTTGGGCTAGCATTTGACAAAAAAATCTGCTGCCCTGCACGGCAAACAAAATGCAAACAGATGAAAAAAATAATCTATCTCCTTTTTTTGATTATTGCAAGTGTCAAACTCCCAGCACAGATAATTCCAATGACGGAGGCAAAGTTTAAAACCGGTGATGATGTGAACTGGAGCCAGCCGGCCTTTGATGATGCCCGGTGGCAGGTATTGAAAACAACAGTTAACTGGGATGAGCAGGGGTTTGGTGAATACAATGGTTTTGCCTGGTATCGCCTGCATGTAACCATACCTTCTTCGCTGCGGGAGCATTCGTTGTGGAAGGATTCATTGCGGCTGATGCTGGCAAAAATAGATGATGCGGATGAAGTTTTTTTTAATGGCACGCTGATCGGGAAAGATGGTTCGTTTCCACAAGATGGAGCCGGTTACCAGTCGGCATGGGATCAGCCGCGGGAGTACCATATAAGTACGGCCAGCGGTTTGATAAACTGGGATGGTGACAATGTCATTGCTGTAAGGGTATACGATGCAAACGGCTTGGGCGGCTTGTTTGGCGGCACACCATCCGTGAGTATGATTGATTTGATTGATGCGGTAAAAATGCATATAGAATTCGGCAGCGTCAATAATAAGGGAAAACTCATGGCACCGTTGAAGCTGGTGAACAACAGCAACCAGCCGGTATCGGGTAAGCTGCAGGTAAAAATCGTGGCTACAGAAACGGGCAAGCTGGTAAAAGACCAGGAACAGGAAATAACGATTACACCTGATAAGATGATTGTTGGTGAAATGGAATTGCCAAAAGATGAACGACTGGAAATACAGGTTCGTTTTACAGAAATGAACAGCGGAAAGTCGGTGCAGATGCAGCAAACCGCACCCTATATTCTTACACCGCCGGTATCGGACAGGCCAAGGATAAACGGAGCAAAAGTATTTGGCGTCAGGCCGGGTTCCCCGCTTTTGTATAAAATTGCCGCAACTGGTGAAAAGCCCTTACAGTATAACGTGGAGAATTTGCCGAAAGGACTGTCGCTGGATGCCGCCACCGGTATTATAACGGGCAAGCTTACACGCCCCGGGGAATACAAAATGACTGTGGTGGTAAAGAACAATAAAGGAACCGCCCGCCGCGACTTTCGCATCAGTTGCGGCAACTTGCTGGCACTTACACCGCCGATGGGCTGGAACAGCTGGAATTGCTGGGGGCTGAGTGTGAGCAGCGAAAAAGTAAAAAGTTCTGCGCAGGCTATGATAGATAAAGGACTAATTGATCACGGCTGGACCTTTATGAATATTGATGACGGGTGGGAAGCCGCAGCAAGAAATGAAAAAGGAGACATTGTCCCGAACGACAAATTCCCAGATATGAAAGCGCTGGGTGACTGGCTGCATACTCACGGTTTAAAGTTTGGGATTTATTCTTCTCCCGGACCAAAAACCTGTGGCGGATACCTGGGGTCTTACCAGCATGAGCGACAGGATGCTGCCACTTATGCCGCTTGGGGTATTGATTACCTGAAATACGACTGGTGCAGTTACGGAGAAATTCATAGTGAAAAGGATACTACCCTGGCATCGTATGAAAAACCCTACCAGGTAATGCAAAAGGCTTTGCGGGCACAAAAACGCGATATTGTTTACAGCCTATGCCAGTATGGAATGAAAAATGTATGGGAATGGGGGCATGAAGTGGATGGCAACTGCTGGCGCACGACAGGTGATATTACCGATACATGGAACAGCCTGAGCAGCATCGGGTTTAACCAAACAGTTCAATATAAATACGCAAAGCCTGGCAGGTGGAATGATCCTGATATGATGATTGTAGGACAAGTTGGCTGGGGCGACCATTTGCATCCGACACGGCTATCCCCCGATGAACAATACACTCATGTGAGCCTTTGGTGCCTGTTATCGGCACCCTTACTTATTGGTTGCGATTTGAGCAAGCTCGATGATTTTACCCTGAACCTGCTGACCAATGATGAGGTGCTGGCATTGGACCAGGACCCGTTAGGTAAGCAGGCACACCAGGTTATCAGGACAAACAGCTACCAGGTGTGGATGAAAGAACTGGAGGATGGCAGTAAGGCTGTTGGCATTTTTAATTTGACTGAAGCCGATCAACCCGTAACAGTGAAATGGACTGAGTTGGGCCTGGGTGATAACGAGTACAAAGTGCGGGATTTGTGGAGGCAAAAAGATCTTGGAACCGCTGCTGGTACATTCATCACAAACGTGGCTCCCCATGGTGTAACGTTGATTAGTGTAAAGTAAAACGCAGGTTACAGCAATCGGTATATT
>DASTSN010000111.1:0-2758 GCA_035760665.1 Chitinophagaceae bacterium
GGCCGCGTCATCTGGGCGGAGAAAGGATTGACAGGACCAACCAACTGGTATGATTTGGATGCGGGAAAAACCGATTTCAATGTCTATGGCAAGTGGCAGCAGGACCTGAGCAAGACCCTGCAATTCTTTACCGATCTACAATACAGGAAAGTTGACTACATCATCAATGGCTTCCGTGATAATCCAGCGTTGTATGTGAACAACAACTATAACTTTTTTAATCCGAAAATCGGTTTGACGTACCATAAAAATGGCTGGCTGGCATATACCTCGTACAGCCTTGCCAATAAGGAACCTAACAGGGATGATTTCGAAGCGGGAGAGCTAAATCAACCTAAGCCAGAACGATTAGGCGATCTTGAAGCAGGTATGGAACTCAGAAAGAACAAATACAGTCTCGGGGCTAATGTTTATTACATGAACTATAAAGACCAACTGGTATTGACGGGAAAGATCAATGATGTGGGCGCTTATACACGAAGCAATATTGATAACAGCTACCGTTTAGGCGTGGAACTGCAGGGTTCATCTGTTCTGAATAACTGGCTGAAAGCCGCCGCCAATTTCTCTGTAAGCAGGAACAGGATCAAAAACTTTGAGGAGTATATTGATGATTATGACAATGGCGGCCAAAAAGCCAACGCTTACCATGAAACGGATATTTCTTTTTCTCCCGGCCTGGTGGGTGCGGCAACAATCACATTAACGCCTGGGCAGGGAGTATCCTTCGATTTGATCGGCAAGTATGTTGGCAAACAATACCTCGATAATACCAGCAATGAAAGCCGCAAACTAAATCCTTACTATACACAGGATGTAAGAGGTATCTATTCTTTCAGTTATGGCCGGCTTCAAAATATTGACCTAACCTTCCAGGTAAATAACCTGTTCAATAAAAAATACGAGCCCAACGGCTACACCTTCAGCTATTATTACAACAATGAGTTAACGACAGAAAATTATTATTTCCCGATGTCCGGAATCAATTGGATGCTTGGCGTAAACGTCAGGTTCTGAGAGGGCCGAAGGCCGTATATGATAAATCCCGCCGAAAGCGGGATTTATCATTACATGTTTTACCGGATCTTAATTATTTCCCGAATTTCTCCTGCCAGGCCATAATGCCGCCAACAACATTATAGGTATCCTTAAAACCCAGCTGATCCAGCACCATACAGGCCATCATGCTGCGCTGGCCGCTACGGCAATGAATGATCACTTCTTTATCCCTGAGATCTTCAATATCTTCTATCTGCATGGTTTGAATTTTGCCCAGCGGCACCAGTTTGCCGCCAAGGTTGGCTTCCGCATATTCATGCGGTTCACGGCAGTCAATGAGATTGATCTTCTCGCCGCTGTCAAGCTTTTGCTTTAATTCTTCTACGGTAATATTTTTCATTATGGTAAATCTTCAGGTGAAGGAATTTCTAAATTTTGAATAGTATCTACAACCGGCTTTTCCAAACTTAGCCAAACATCAATCATTTGCCCCTGGCGAATACGCAGGCGGACTCCGTCTTCCGTTCTTGGCATAGGACTTTGTCTATAGACAAAGGCACTTGCTGTATCCCGGACATTTGGATCAACAATAACAAGTCCCGAAAGTCCCTGTGCATCGAGTAACACCCTTGCTTCCTCGTAACTCATACCAATCAAATCCGGCACACTCATGTCTTCCTCACTGAGACCGCTGCCTAAAACCAGGGAAACCGTGCTTCCTACCCGGATTTTTGTTCCTGGTTTAATTGACGAACCATTGTACGATTGTTCAAGCACGGAGTTTTTAGCAAAGTCAAAGCGATAAGAGGTATCGCCGATTTTCAATCCCAGATTTTTTAAAACCATTTCCGCATTTCGATAGCTTGAGCCCAAAAGATTGGGCATCTCCACGTCTGGCGGCACAAAACGATTGATTGTGACGTATACCGTCCTGTTAATCTTTACAACGGCATCTGCCTCCGGTACCTGGCGAATGACAAACCCTGGGGGCAGGGAATCATAATACACGGAATCCTGTACCACTACTTCAAAACCCTTCTCGCCCAATGTTTTTTCCACATCGTTAATATTTTTCCCGATCACGGCCGGCACTGAGCTCGACTCCCCATGCCTTGTAAGCTTGTTTAACGATAAAATAAAAAGCAGGATAAGGATAATGACAAGGGCAACCGCAAAAACAATATTTATCCAAAGCGGACGGCTTGTAATGTATTTGATCATGCAGGTTTTTCTGTTTCGGGGTGCAATATATAAAAATCAGTTCCGGTTTTTGTTAGTGATTTTCTAAAGCCTCCTCCAGCAGTTTGGAGTAAAAATCCTGCAGATTTTCCCCTTTTGCCCTCACCTGCTGCGGTATAACGCTGGCTTCACTCTGGCCCGGAATGGTATTTATTTCCAGCATATACGGCTTGTTTTCTGTGTCGCTGTAAATGAAATCAATACGTACGACACCCCTGCAATTAAACACCTGGTAAATCTTTTTGGCAGTGCTTTCGAGCTGCGATTTCCAGTCATCGCGGAGTTCTGCCGGTGTAATTTCGGTGGATTTGCCGCCATATTTAGCTTCAAAATCAAAAAAATCTTTCTCTTTATGGGCAATTACTTCGGTAATGGGTAACACCGTGACCTCTCCTTTTGCCTTAAAGACACCAACCGTAAATTCTCTACCCTGTATCATTTGTTCTACCAATACCTGGTCGTCTTCCTTAAATGCTTTCTCCAACGCATCCTTTAAATGAAAAGGTTCTGTCACCTTGCT
>DASTSN010000112.1:0-14805 GCA_035760665.1 Chitinophagaceae bacterium
GTATCGGTTTACGACTTACTTGCCAACGCGTCTAACCTTCTTATTTGCAGGTTCATGTGATGCAGTACCGTTTTTTCATAGTCGTCGGACTTATCCCCTATTTTCCCGGCAAGTACAAGCAACTCAATAAACAGGAAGAAAAATATCCAAAGTAGCCAGAAGAAGAGAGCTACTCCAGAACCTGATAACAGCCGGTACATCACTTTTAACTCATCCAGAAAACCTATTTGACGCCGCATTTCTATTTCCAGCGCCCTCCTGATATTAAGCAAATCATTTTCTCTGTCCGCTTTCTGCTTCCGCATATCTGCAATAACAGAATCAATGGGCCCAATTAGTGAGGATTTAGGATTAGGAACAGGAATTGTTGATGTTTTCCTGGCCGTATTTGTTCTAACAACAATCGAATCCTCCCCTGCAGCGCTTTTTAATTTAGTTTGTATAGGAATAGACTCCGTTGAGGATGTTACAATTAACGTCATCGGATTCTTTGTTATATCGTCAATATATCTCTGTCTTTCCCCTTCCTTGCCGTTGATTGTTGTGTCCAATGCGGCAATCTGGTTTTTTAATTCCCGTGTTTTCGAAGGTAATATCTGATCAACCCGTTCCGATATGTAAGCAACTTTTTCGAGCGCAATGTCTTTTTGAAATATTATCTGGTCAATAATTACGGCGCCCAATATGGCCATCATTATCGCCAGGCATGACCGGGCAATATAAAGCCAGCGACTGGGACGTATGGTGAGTATAATCTGCCTTTCAATTTGTACAATTATGATTATTGATAATAGTCCCCCTACCACAGACGCTGCGATATGTAACTGTAGATAGCGTTGCGCAAAAGTGAACCCGATAAAGAACCAGAGATTACAAACAATCATTAATGCTGCGGTAAATTTTTTAACAGATTTGGCTGCCATTTCGCTTGAGTTTCTGACGATATTATAGTTGTAACCTGTCAGGAAACAGCCAAATCGGATCCAGATGTTCTTCATAATACCCATGTTTAGAAGTTTCTTTTTTGCATTGTATGATGTGAAATAGCGGCAAGTCCATTTTTAAATCCTTTAGTGTAGCTGATAATTATTCCATGTCCTACGCCCTGGTTATCCTTTGCCTGGCCTTCAATTTCTATTACCTGCTGAATATGGCTCTCAGCTGTTTCCTTTTTAACGATAAGCTCTTCCACCGTATCAATCATTCCACTTCTGCCACGGCTGGATATATGAAAATTGATTTCCCTGATAGTGTCTTCATAAAATGTCATGACTTTCCGGATATATCTCGAAAGATCATTTTTTAAGGCGGTGACATTTTGCTCGAGGTGCGTAACATCAGGATTAATTAGCGCATCATCGTAACCCTTACTTTCATAGTTTTTGTCCAGAAATTCATACAGCAAACTTATACCGGTCTTTTCCCGGTGAACTTCGTTGTTTTCACTTTGATTATGTTCTTGCCTTTCATTTTCAATGAAAGTTTCTTCAGGAATTTCCGGTAGGTTGTGCCCGAATCCATTTTTTTTATCGTTTCGGCTGAATAGGCTAAATAGTGCCATGAGATTGTATTTAAACGGTTATTGTCGGTACTTTGTATTTGTTGTGGCCCCTCTTGTGGCAGGATTCGCATAGCGTGATCAGCAGGTGGTCCGAGTAGTCCCAGGGAAGACAAAACCTGTTCTGGCTTGCGATAAAATGGTACTGGCGGTGATGTACCTGCAATTCCTTTTGGGATTTACAGTTAACACACTGGTATTTATCCCGGGTTAAAATTTCCATTCTTTTCGCCTTCCATTTTGGATGAAATAGCAGTCCGCCATAGGTCCCGTGTGGTGAATCGCCTGCGCCAGCCTTCTTAAAAAACGCTGTCTTAACAGCTGTGGGCGCTTCAATTTGTATATAGCGCCGGAATGTCGCCTTGTCTTTAAATTGCAGATACCTGTAGTGGTTTAAATCGGTGGGTGACATATGTCTAGTGTAACGTATTTAATATTAATAATATCTACATCTATAATCTATTATTGCTCCCATTTACAAAGTGTTCTTCCTTCTTTTCTTGCTTCCTGGAGTGATATTTTTATTATTTGGTGCCTGCAGTTGTTTAGCCCCCTGCAATCAGCTTTGTAATGATACCTATGGGCATGTGTACTGTCGCAAACATAAACGGCTCTATCGCTGCAGGTGGTCACTACAGCAAGCAAAATGAAGCATGAAAGCATTTTTATGATAAGTGATTCCGGCATTAATGGTGCTTAAAATATTACCGGGTAAACATCCAGGGGTTCGTCTTTCGTTTGAGCTGCTACGATGTGTGGCACTCATTGCTGCAATAATAACAACCATTTACCTGGGTATAGTATTTTTTAGCTGCCGTCACCGCCTCGCGGCACGAAGTGAATTCACCCAAAAATATCCTGTTTTCCGGGATTGGTAACCAGTCGCAGGTTGATTCATGCACTTCATGATCTCCGTTGGCCTCTCTTATTTTAGAAACATAGTATTTCTTTTCCATAATGATATTGTTTTGTAATACCCCAAATGTAGTTTATGGCAGACGCCATTTTTTACGGAAAACCGTAAAGTGTGCACATAATGCTAATTTTATTTGAACGGGAACAGTGACATTACATTGATGGAGAGGAGTGCCAGCGGGTTATATGATGCCCATGTCTTTACAGAAGGCGATCAGCTGTTCATTTTGGGAGAATTCCAATATTTCTTTCATTTGGTTCAAGCGCTTTTCAACGCTGCTTAAACCTGATGGCTTAATCTTGTGTTGCTGCAGGTAAGAAGGGATGTCTTTCTGGCGTACGCCGCTGGCAAGAAGTGATATAATAGTAATATCAAACTCAGTAAATTCATAGGCATTCTTTTGTTTGAGCATTTGCATAACATGCATCGGAAAGTACTGCTGGTTTTGGGATACTTGTGTGATAGCCTGTTTCAGTTCCTTTGCATCATTCCTGGCTTTCCGGACATAACCGTCTATACCATATTGCTCAATCAGCATTTCAATGACGGCGGCTTTGCTTTCCGCAGAAAAAACGATGATCTTCAGGTCCGGTTGTTCCTGCTTCACCACATGTATAAGTGCCATTCCACCGGAAACCTTCTGCATACGATGGTCTTCTTCAAAATAAAGGTCGGTGATAAGCAGGTCGTAGGATCGATCGGTCCGGTTTGTTTTCTTTATCTTCTCTAAGGCATCATCACAATAATAAACATAATCTATATTAGCAATATCCAGTTCCTCAAGTGTTTTTTGAACGGAAATATTGGCGCTTTCATGATCTTCTGCTATTAGTACCCTTTTAATCATAATGATTAGACTGTTGGAAATGAAATCAGTATTTTCAATCCCCTGGTTGCCGTTTTGTCAAAAGTAAGCTGGCCACCCAGCATTTTAATACGGTTTTCCGTATTCGTTAAGCCGTTTCCGTATTGACGGTTTGCCGGAAGCCCAATGCCATCATCAGCGTAGTGTATCTGGATGACGGTGTCGCGGCGTTCAAACTTTATCAGCACATTATGCGCTTTACTGTGTTTTTTCATGTTGATCATCAGTTCCTGCAGTATTTGTTTAACCTCCATTTGCATCTGTACACTGGTATTGACCCAAAGCGTATTTTTATTGCCTGTTATAAGAATTTTTGTAGTATTGGTTGCAAAAGAAGTCAGCAGTTCTGTTATTTTGTCATGAAAATTGGGAACATTGACCGCGGGCCGATCATAGGAAATATCGCGGGACTGCTCATACAGTATTTCAATTTCGTCAAGCAGGAGATCTTTTTTAATATCTTCCCGATGTTCAATGCCTGTCATTATCCTATACAATCCATTTGCTACCACATCGTGTACTTTTTGGGATGTTTTAAGCTGGTGTTCCTGGATTGTTTGCCGGGACTTCAATTCAATTTGCTGCTTGCGTTTTCGGTACCTGAAAATCGCTACAATTCCGGCGATTATAAAAAGCAGCACCGTTGTGCCGAAAATGAATTGCTGCTCTCTTAGCTGAAGCTTTTTTTGAGCATTGTCCTTTTGTAAGAGGAGATTGGCCGACTTATTTTTCTCAGCTTCATAACGGATGAGGGCAAATTGGTTCTTTGCTGCTTTCCGGGCTGTTTGAAGACTGTCGTTTAAGTACTCATAGCGGGTAAAGTAATGCTTTAGAAATTGATTAGGCCCCAACGTAATTAACTTTGAAAGGGCTTCCATTTCGTTGTCTGGATTCTCTATTTGTCTGGCTGTTTTATACATCATTTCCGCATAGCGTAATGCAGAATCAGGTCGGATGTTCGAGTAATAATCAGAAAGATGGGCATAACTTGCGTTTAGCCCTCTTTGATCATTTTCGTGTTGGCGGATTTGTAAAGCCTCCCTCATTTCCGGAACCGGGTCGTAAGCTGTATTGTGCAGCCATTTTACTTTGGCATAATTTGATAAAATCCTCGCATACTCTCTCCTATTCTTTTTGCTCAGAGGCAGAATAGACTGATAGATAGCGATTGCCTTACCATAAGCTTCTTTTTTCTGGTAAACAACCGCCTTACTGTTTAAAGCTATTACCCTATAGATTGTATCTTTTATGTAATTCAGGGCCTTATCAAAATAGTCAATAGCCGCATCATAGTTTTTAAGTCTTAAGTTATTGTTGCCCAGCTCGTGGTAATCGGCCATTAAGCAGTATCGGTCTTTCTCTTTACGTTCGTCAAGAAAACTTAGTGATGTAAGCAGGCTTTCCTGGCCGCCATAATAATCGCCCTCATAGTTTTGAATAGTAGCCATGTAAGAATAGGCTGTTGCAATCTGCAAGCTGTCAGCGGAACTGGTAGCAATCTTGTTAAAATAGTAAAAGGCAGAATCGTTATTGATGTTCATAAAAGATTCTGCTTTCGCAAAACCGGGAACGGGCAAAACAGGGGGCTGATCGTACTTATTCCTGCATGCCAAAAGACAAGTGATCAATACTGGCAGATAAAGGGATGAGGTTCGCACCGGTAGGCTATTTCCCCTAAAAATAGAAAAATTATCTATTTTTGATCAGTTGTAGTTATTTCAAAGGAAAAAAATAAGGCAAGAAAACTCTTGCCTTACGTGTTGAAGCTTAGGGTGTTGGTGGTGTTGGTGGCGTTGGTGGTTTCGGAGGAATATTTCCGGTTTCCCCGTCTGTGTCCTGGCTTACGACCGTTATTTTTGTTCCATTGGCGTTTGCCATTGTTCCAGTATGATTGGAACAAGCAGCTGCCCATAAAAGGGCGACTATGTAGTATAACATTTTTTGAAAGCTTTTTGAGTTAGAAAATTGCAGCCGGTTACAGTCCCCGGGATGCAGAGATGAGAGCATGCGAAGAAGCGCTTCTTGCTTGTTTTGGGAAGTGAGAGCGTAGATTACGGAAGCTGGCAAACCGCTTCCCAAAGCCGGTTACTTTTTTCCGTTTTCTCCGCCCGGTGTAAAATCAGTCCTGTACAGATACCTCTTAGCTAAGGAGGTGTTAACTGATTGCAAAACGAAGATATACTGGTGTAAGTGGTTGATTTGCATTTAATTCCGAAAATTCCAATCATTCCGGTCATTCCTTTCCACATTCCGGAAATGCCGGTAAGATTCCATAAATTCCAATGGTTTTACTCAATAATTACCTATGTTTTATTTCGCTGACTACAGAAAACTGGTGCTACTGAAGTACATGGAAAAAAGGGCCGCGAAAGAATTATCCCTGCGTCTGACTCAACCTACTCCACGAAAACTCAAGGATGAATGTGCAGCCATAGTTAAACAGAGATTTCATCCAAAGGATCAGAGAGTTTTGTATGTATTTTTCGGTTCCGGGCAAAGTAAGAGAGAGTGTCTTCAAGCCATCGAAGACTTTAACATAAACAAATTCAAACCATTACTAAATTTTATTAAAGGATCAGTTTCTGATCCAGATGCTAAACATATTGAGCTTTTAGCATGGCTGATAGATTTCGAGCCCAGACCTTTTGATCAAACAAAGTCATATGATAATCCTGAATCAATTGAACTGATTGAAACAATAGAGCCGGAAAAGGAAGAGGAGGAAGATACTGCTGAGGAAGATGCGATAGTGGATGATGGGAAGACTGATAGAACAAGAAAAAGCGCAACTGCTGGGGGGAATCCCGGGCCAGGCACGGGGAGAATATCTCTTTTTTTTATGACCGCCACAAGGAAAAAAATTTTCCTTTTTGGTGGAGTTGTTCTGCCGGTTTTAATAATTGCCGCTATTTATTGGTTTTCGAATGACAAGCATTCGCGCACGTCGATGTCTGGCACAGAAGGCTGTATGTATTGGAGTGGTGATCATTATCAACCAATACCATGTACAAAAAAAATGGGTAACAAATTAGTCATAGCGCTGGATACAATGAAAGTCAGGCGGTTTAGGAAAATTACCCGCCCGGATACCATTACCCGAAAAGATAAGGGCTACGTGTGGTACTCAAAAATTGATAATAATGTTGAGTTCTATACTTCACCTGGAAATCACCCTGTTCAAATTGATTATCACTTAAAGCCCATTACGGATCATATTATTGATATCTACTGTAAGTAACCGCCAAATAGCTGCTGATATCACCTGTTCTTTTTATAATTCGGTTGGTAGGCATTTGATATTAAGGCCCCATTGCTGGATTAGTTGCCTATTGCTCATATAAATTGCCCGCCCAAGGCCAGTGAGATACACACATATTACGTCACTGCTTCAGGTAATGATGTGCCACGCATCCTGATTTGAAAATTAAGGTGTTAACCAGCTTCAAATCAAGCCTTTCCTGGAGGCTGCCGGCATCCAGCAATGGCCGCCCTTTCCCCACCATCACCGGATGGACAACTAAATTAAATTCATCGATAAGGCCTGCTGCTATCAATTCAGGAAGCAAGCTTACGCTATCTACTGAAATGTTTTTGCCGGGCTGCTGTTTCAGTTTCAGCAGCTCTTCTGCAGGATTGCTGCGTACAATCCGCGTATTTTCCTCAGCGCTGTTTAATGATCGTGAAATAACAACCCTGTCGATCGAAGTGAGCCTTTGGGCAAATTTATTTTCACCTTCTGTGCCCGATTGTTCTTTTGCAACATCGGCCCAATAGGGAAACATAAGCTGATACATGATACGGCCGAAAAATAGCAGGTCAACATTGGCCATCATTGCTGTGAAATAATCATAAAGCTCTTCACTGGGATTAAAAATAGTGTGATCGCAATAGCCATCCAGGCTTATATTCATACCAAATGTTACCGTTCTCATTTTACTGGTTTTCTATCAAAAATATCATATAATATGAAATAGGACAAGGGCCATCCGGTAGAATGTGTTCGCCTTTGAACATACGGTAGACGAAAAATGCTGCCGCTGAAACAAAACCTTTGCTAATTTTCACTTACTCTGCAACCGGCCAGTTATCAGTACGGAAAGGGCCAACAGGTAAACCTTCCGAAGAAAAAATATTACCGATAGCGGTATTTGAGAAACCGTATCTTACCGATTCAGGTTTCTCTACCTTTTTGCTCCAAACGATCAGTGCATCTTTTTCTACCTTCGCGGATGCTTCATAGAAAACATGGTCTGCTCCGGCTATATACAAGGCAACTGGTGCTTTGCCATTGATCTTGAGAGAAGTGGGAACGTTGGTGAAATGGAGCACTGCCTTGCTTTTGCTGATGCTCATTTCTTTAAATACCGGACTTCTCCAGGTAAATCCGGTTTTACCATAATTCTCCCCAAGCGCCCAATTGGCCAGCCTGTTGCCAACTGTTTTCTTATCCTTGGGATGAATATCTTTCACATTATCTGTAACGTCTGTTATTACTACCATACCAGTTCCGGCAAGAACACTGCTGCGTGCCTGTGCCTCGCGAAGCAGTGCAGCCTGGTATTCCTTGTCGTAGGAGAACGGCGCTATCTGAACATAGTAAAACGGTAGCGGTTTATGCCATGCATCACGCCATGCCTGTATCATGCCCGTGAACAACTGTGTGTAGGTATCGGCAGTGTTCACGTTGGCTTCTCCCTGGTACCAGATAACTCCCTTTATGTTGAAATTGGTTAGAGGAGCTATCATCGCGTTATAAGCATAACCCTGTTTATACGGCCACCAGGCTGAGGGAACTAACTTAGCGGCAGCCGCAGAAAGCCGGGGCTCACCGGTGACAAGATGGTCCGGCGCCCATACTTCAGCCGGTGTTCCTCCCCAGCTGGCATTGATCAGCCCAACCGGTACCCCTAACGATTTCTGTAGTTTCGCCCCGAAAAAGTACCCCACCGCACTGAAGGACTTCAGGCTATTGCTGTCGCATACTTCCCAGCTTCCAGGACAGTCGTCCTGGAGATATGCAGCCGTAGTCTTTGGTATGTTAAAGAACCGGATATTATTGTTATTACAAACCGGCAGCTCCTCTGTTATCTGCCGGATGCCGTTATAGTAGCTGTATTCCATGTTAGATTGCCCTGAGCATAACCATACTTCGCCGATCAGGATGTTTTTCAGCACAATCTCATTGGATCCTTTCAGTCTTATTTCATAAGGTCCTCCTGCTGCTGGTGTATGCACTTTCAAAATCCACTTCGCATCACCGTTTGTGGTGACTGTTGCTGTTTTGTTATCCCAGCCCGTAAATACCGTAATTTTTTCTGAAGGGTTTGCCCATCCCCAGATAGTTACACTGTCGTTTTGCTGTAACACCATGTTGCTGCCAACGAGTGCCGGCAACCTGATTGCGGCATGAAGCATTGCAGGTAACAGCAGTACAATGCTGTAAGAGAGGAGTTTTCTCATAATCGTGCTTAATATTTTAGGAATTGTTTCAGTAGTATTCAAATTTGCCTGCGGATGGTTCATAGCTGTCCCAGGCAAGATGGCCCATTCGTTAGCAATACACTTATACGACCGCACCTTCAATTTTCAATACAAATGCATTTTTGCACGGCGGCTGTTCCGGCAACTGCACCTTTAATCCTTCCGGCGTTTGCTCGAAGCCCAGGCTGTCATTTCCCAGCAGGCTTACCCGGCTTACCTTTCCTGCCTGATCATTTGCAGCCAGTGTTTTAACTAATGCGGTTTTATCTGCCGGCCAGCCCAGCATAACTGCGTAAAGTGTTTTGCCTTTGGTGGTGAAACGGATATCTGCTGCTTCAAACGGTTTGCCTTTTCCTTCATTAAAACCCTGCGCGCTCAAAGCCACAACTGATTCCATGGCCGGCCCTTCCCCAAATAATTTCCAGGGACGCGTACTGTAAATAGCTTCGCTGTTGATCTGCATCCATGCGGCTACTTCTTCTACTACGGCACGCTCTTCACTGTCAATAGTGCCATCTCCACGTACTGGCACATTCAGTAAAAGGTTACCATTCTTGCTTACCACATCGGCCAGGGTATGTATCACTGTTTTAGCGCTTTTATAGCCTTTGTTATCAAACACGCGACGGTCGTAATGCCAGCCACCTATACAAGTATCGGTTTGCCAGGGCAAGGGTTCTATCTGGTTGCTTTGTCCGCGTTCAATATCCCATACCATACATTTACGTTGCTGCCCGTTCAGCATCTTACCAAACAAGGCAGCCTGCAATTTTCCATGTTTCTTTATGCTGGTATTATATAAATGCGCCGCTATCTTTAACCCTGCATCGCTTATTGGCCAAAGCGGCAGCGCATTATCATCAAAATAAACAAGCTCAGGGCCATATTTATCAATGAGCTCAAGGGTACGGTTCAAAAATTTGTCACAGTAGGCTTTATCAGGCACGCTAGCGCCATTGCCCCAGTACCAATGCTCTCCCATACTGTTGTCATTGAGGCTATCCTTGCTCAGCGCATGATTCTGCGCATACAGCTGCTGCGGATCATAACCATTCCACCATTTATTATTACCACCGGCCTTCGTGAGCTTACCATCGTAAGGCACGCCTGCATAAGGACCGCTTTTATCGGAACGCTGCGCTACCTCGTACCAGGTCCAGGCATGGGAGGCATGTACCGTTACACCAAAAGGCAGCTCCTGTTCTTTGGCTGCTTTTGCCCAGCCTCCAATGATATCTTTTTTGGGCCCCAGCCTGGTAGCATTCCAAGGCTGGTATTTGCTATTGTACAGGTCAAAATTATCGTGGTGATTGGCCATGGCCATAAAATACCTGGCGCCGGCCTTTTTGTATAAGGCAACTAATTCCTGCGGGTCCCAGTTCTCCGCCTTCCATTCATTTATCACATCCTTAAAGCCAAATTTTGAAGGGTGACCATATTTCCGTAAATGATACTTATACTGGTCGCTGCCTTCCTGGTACATGCCCCTCGCGTACCAGTCGCCATATTCCGGCTGACATTGCGGCCCCCAATGCGCCCAAATCCCGAATTTTGCATCCCGGAACCAGTCCGGTACCTGGTACTGCTCCAGCGAATCCCAGGTGGGCCTGAAAGGGCCTTCGGCCATAAAATGATCTGGCCCCGTGGCTAACAGGTTGCGTGCGTAAAGATTAGATAGATACAGGGATGACAACCCCGTGGCTAAACCTTTTATCAGCGTTCTTCTTTTCATGGAATTTAGTTTTACTTATTAGTGCTAAATACGTACTAAACATTTAGCTTAATAGGATTTTTTTATACAAAACCGACTCTCTTTTGTTCTAAAATCACTCAAGCACCATTACAAATCCACTATTTGCATTCAAGGTAAGATCAACCTTCTTTTGCCTTGCTGTGTTCAGAACTGTTTTTGAGAACAGCTCACCTTTTTTACCGTCTGTAAACAAGGTTGCCCGGCTTTGCTTAAATAAGGAAAGGTCAAGATCTACTTTCTTTTCATTTTTATCTCCATTAATACCGGCAAGATACCAGCGTTTACCACTTCGCCTGGCTATAACCGCGTATTTTCCGGGGTATCCTTCCAAAAATCTCACATCATCCCAGTTGTCAGGAAGATTTCTTAAAAAATCCTTCACATCCCCGGGTACCTGCGCCATTCCTTCCGGTGATTGTGCATAATGCTGTATGCCCGACAAGAATAAAACGGAAAGGGCCAGTTCAAAGGCAGGAGTAGTTCTCCTGGTACAATCAGACGATGTAAGCCCGGTGAGATTCATGGGTGTAAAATCCATCGGGTCGAATGCGTTCCTGGTGAATGGCAACATAGCGCAGTGGTTGGCTTGCTTGTTGGCTGCGTCCTGGTCAAATGTTACCATCTCCATGCCATAAATTGCCTCTGCTGTCATAAGATGAGGATAGGTTCTTTGCCAGCCCCTTGGCAATGTAGCGCCGTGAAAGTTTACAAGCAGCTTATATTTTGCAGCATCATTCAAAATGTCGATATAGTATTTGATCATGCTTTGGCCGTCGCCGCCAAAGAAATCAATCTTTACACCTTTAATACCCATTGCCTGCAAACGGCTAAATTCCTTTTCCCTTCTTTCCTTCGTAAGCAACAGATCTTTAGGATGATAAGCGATCGTGTTCCAGTCACCCGCAGAATTATACCATAATATCAATCCAATATTCTTTTGTTTTGCATACGCCGACAGTTCAGCGATTTTATCATATCCTATTTTAGTGTCCCAGTCTGCATCTATCAGGCAATATTGCCAGTGCATGTTATACGCATAGTCAATATATTTTTTTTGTTCATTGAAAGTGATGTTGTCATCCTTGCTATTGATCCAGCTCCAGCTGGCTTTTCCGGGCTTTACAAAAGAGGCATCCCTTAGCACTGTTGCAGGCGCTAAATCGGTGCCTAATGTTGACTCGACAATTGTTTTCAAACTTCCAATTGTAATAATACGCCACGGTGTAAGCCACGGCTTATTGCTTTCCGGTAAATAGCCCCCGCCTGTAAACACCTCTCTCGGATCGGCAAAGCCGATTGAATAAACAGGCGAGGCAGCGTCATTGATCAATCTTGTGCCGCAATAAGTACCATCCAGTGCTGCTTCGGTGATCAATACCCATGTATCATTTGTTTTAAACAATGCAGGGTACACCCAGCCTGACTTTAACGGCGATACCGTGCCAACGGGAATATCCTGTAAATAATGTTCCTCATAAGACGGATGGCAATGCTCAAAACCTGTTTTTGCTTCACTCATGGGTTGTAACCAGGCCCTTGTTCCCTTGTCAAATGCAAAGGAGGATTGTTCTTTAACGATCGTTTCATTATTTTTTATCCAGGGAAACCGGTACCGGAAAGCCACCCCGTCGTTCGATAACCTGAAAATGATATCCATTTTTTCCTTTTCATCATTAGCAAATGACATCACCAATTGATTGGCCTGGTAAAGAATGCTGCTTTTCTTGGCATTCTTGGTTTGGTAGCTATCTGTTACACGTGCCGGTTTTGATGTGGTGACCAGTTTCATGCCTTGTGTAAAATCATGCCCCTTCATCATCACACCTAACGCCGAAGGGTGAATGACATTAACCCCGGATCTTTCTATCCCGTACTGAATTTCACCTGAAGCTGATAAGAATACATTTAGCACAATAGACTTGTCGGGACTTTGTAATTGAGCAACCTGTTGCGCCTGTAACTGATTCGTTACTCCGATTCCCCGGCCATTCATGCCAACCAGGAGCCAAACTAAAAGCATTGTTTTTTTAATACTCATTTTTATAACTATATGACTTACAATTTTATCAAATCCAATTGATGCTGTAAAACTACCCAGATGTTCGTTGATAGGGGGGCTCAAATGTTGCAAATCATAGCGGGAAATGTTTCAAATACTGATTTTAGTACCGGCATACAACCAACAGGTTCAGGTAATATTTACTTAAAAAGCAGCTGCGCAAAATTGAACAGGTTATTCCGCCATACCGGCCAGGTGTGGCCGCCGGGGTATTCGCTGTAAGTGTACTTAATATTCAGCTCATCCAGCTTTGTAAGCATAAGCTGGCAGTTTCTGTAGGCAATATCTTCTTTCCCACCCATGGAGATCCACAACACTTTCAGATTGCTGTTGATCATGTCCCTGTTGGTTTTCATAAAATCGTACTGGGCGGCTGCAATACTACCCTGCCTGGGCTGTATCCAGCCCGAGCTGAATACTCCCAGGCAGGAAAACAGATCCGTGTTCTTAATACCGGTATAAAGCGTATGAATACCGCCCATGGATAAACCGGCTAATGCCCGGTGGCTTGCACCGGTTTCAGCACGATAACTTTTTTCTACCAGGGGAATAATAATATCCTTCAGTTCCGATTCAAATGTTTTCAGCACAGGTTCATCAAAAGCGGCACCGCCCACATTTGCATCGGGCATAACAATCAGCATAGGCACTGCTTTTTTTGAAGCGATCAGATTATCCAGAATCAGGTCCGTTTTACCTTGCATGGCCCAGCCGGTTTCGTCTTCACCGCCCCCGTGTAATATGTAAAGCACGGGATACCTTTGGTTTGTATTTTCATCATAACCGGGCGGGGTATAGATATAAAACTGCCGCCATGAACCGGTAACCTTTGAGAAATATTTCCTGATCCTGATATCACCATGCGGCACATCTCTTAATGCATAATAGCTGTCACCGGCAAAGGGTATTTCAATACCGCTGGCCATTCTTCCCATACCATAAAAAGTTTCGCTGGCGGGGTCCGCAACTGCCACGCCGTCTATAAGCAGGGAATAATAATGAAATCCTTCACCAATGGAATCTGTTGTTGTTGTCCATAAACCACCTGTATCTTTCACCATATCGTACTTGCGGCCCAGGTCAACCTGCACCTTCTGTGCTTCCGGCGCCTTAACGCGGAAAATAACACGGTGGTCGGCCAATATCTGCGGATAGTTTGCATTACGCACATTGGTTGCGGCAGGCGCACCCGCTACAGGATATTTTGAGAACGCAGCAGTATCTACCGGTTTAAAGATCAGCTGGGAGAACATATACAGTCCGTTCTTCCACACTTTGAAATCGTGCACCCCCGGCTCAATATAGTAGATATGCGGCACATTGTTCTTCCGCAGGTAATCATGTGTGCGTTTGCTAAAGGAAATTAACCGGTCGCTGGCGCCGCAGGAGATCCAAAGTAATTTTATTTTTTGCCTTGCTTCAGCCGGATCCGGCACCAGCTGTTCCGGCATTTTAGTGTTGGGCGCGGATGAAAAACCGCCGATCCACGCAAATTTGTCCAGGTTACCCAGGCCAAAATTCAGTGACTGCCCTCCTCCCATTGACAGGCCGGCAATGGCCCGGTGCTCCCGGTCCGTGTAAACAGGGTATTTCTTTTGTATATAGGGTATGAGATCATTCAACAGGTCCTTTTCAAAAGTGGCAAATGCCTGTACCTTGCCGGGAGCCATAATATTGCCGGTGGCCCGGTCATCTTTCATAGCCCTGCCGTTAGGCATAACAACGATCATAGGCTCAATCTTTCCTTTGGCATACAGGTTGTCCAGCACTACCTGGGGAGCGCCGCCTTTCAGCCATTCCTTTTCATCGCCGCCTATGCCGTGCAACAGGTATAACACCGGGTATTTACCCTTTTTGGAAAATCCCGGTGGCGTATATATCAGCGCTTTGCGGGAATTCCCCACTGTTACCGAGTTATAGCTGATAGTATCAATCCGGCCATGTGGTATACCTGCACGCAGGGAATCAAAACCGGGAGGCGCGTGTTCAATGACGCCTTGCGCAAAAGCCGGTATGGCCAATAACAAAAGAATGGCAAGGTTAAAAACTGTTCTTTTCATGTCGAATGATTTTTCCTGTTATAGATGCCGCTACCGGATTATTATCACATGGGATAACACATTTATTTCTTCAGGGCTCCCTTTAATGTCAATCTGACAAATATTCCGCGGGC
>DASTSN010000113.1:0-26660 GCA_035760665.1 Chitinophagaceae bacterium
AAAAGCTTCTTACCTAAGGCTGGATAATGCAACACTTGGCTATACATTTCCTGATCTGAAAGGAAATATTAAAAATATCCGGGTTTACATATCTGCAAATAACCTGTTTGTCATTACACCTTACAAGGGGCTTGATCCGGAAATCCAGACAGCAAATACGGGTCCTAACCAGGCTTACATAGATGTTACTTATTACGGATCGGCATACTACCCGAGAACACGTTCTTTTTCACTGGGTGTGAATGTAGCATTCCAATAGTTTAATAGATAGTTAATAACGAGAATTTAATTTATTCAATTTTATATAGATGAAAATGCGACAAATAAATTTTTATACAACAGTCTTGCTGGCAGCCAGCAGTGTTGTTGTTTCCTGCACTAAACTTGACCAGAAGGTCTATAGTGTTGCGCAGGCTGAGAATTTTTGGCAAACACCAGATCAGGTTGCTGCAGGGTTGGCCCCGGCTTACCAGGCTTTAACAGGCCTGCCCAGTGGTGCAGTTTATCAGCTCAATGATGTATCTGGTGGGGCCATCATAGTACCCACTCGCGGTAATGACTGGGATGATAATGGTAACTGGCGGGCCTTATGGCGTCATACATGGACACCGGATACCGGTCCTATGAATGATGCCTGGGGTTCACTTTTCAACGGAATTGGAAAAGCAAACTTTACATTGAGTGTAGTGAATAGTCTTGCTACAAAGCCATCAAATATCGATGCAATTAACGCTGAGTTAAAAGTTCTCCGCGCTTATTATTATTACATGGCAATGGACATGTTTGGCAAGGTTCCGATTGTTACAGACTTTAACACGGATCCCGGTACAGTGAAAAATGATAAATCAAGGTCCGAAATATTTGATTTTATTGAAAAAGAGATTAAAGACAATGTTGATGCTTTACCAGAAGATGTTAACGCAACAACTTATGGACGTATGACAAAATGGGGAGCATACATGTTGCTTGCAAAATTATACCTCAATGCCGAGGTTTATACAGGAACTCCAAGATGGGCCGATTGTATTGCAGCTTGCAATGCTGTGATCAATTCTCAAAAATATTCCTTGAGTTCTAACTACTTTGATAATTTTGTGGTAAAGAATGATAATTCAACTGAGAATATTTTCGTTATTCCATTTGATAAGGTATACATTGGTGGTATGAACTGGGAGATGCAGACCCTGCACTACCAGCATAACCTGAAATACAACCTGAGCGGCCAGCCATGGAATGGTTTCTGTGCGACAGCCGCTTATTATGACCAGTATGATAATACCGACAGGCGTAAGCAGATGTTTCTGGTCGGTCAGCAATATGACGCCCAGGGTAATCCTATTATTGATGCGCAGACAAGTCTTCCCTTGGTCATAAGTAAATATGTTAATGAACTTTCCAATGGAGCCGACAGTTTTCGGCTGGCTGGGGCAAGGAACGTTAAATATCAACCCGAAGCGGGTACAGCTGGTAATCAAAGCAATGACTTCGTTATATTCCGTCTTGCAGATGCTTACCTAATGAAAGCAGAAGCTGAATTACGTTCAAGCACAGATCTTGCAGATGCCGTAGATAATGTTAACCTGGTTAGGGAGAGGGCTTATGGTGATGCTTCACATGACTGGACATTGGCTGATTTGACAATTGAAAATATATATCAAGAGCGTACTAGAGAAATGGCGTGGGAAGGCTGGGCTCGGCAAGATGCGATCCGGTTTGGGCATTTTGGCGAAGCAAGAAATCCCGGGAAAGCAACGGATCCAGATACACATCTTCAGATATTTCCTATTCCTACACCACAAATTATTGCAAACTCCAATCTTCAACAGAACACAGGGTATTAATATAAAAGATAATACGAATAAAATCTTTTTAAATTCTCACAGGGGCAGTAACTTAGGTCACTGCTCCTTTTTTTATTTTATTTGTTTTAAGCTATTTGTCCATGTACGATAAAGCTTGGCTGGTGCTGGCGGCATCTTGTTTGCTGATGATCTTCTCCTGTAATTCTGAGAAAGGACAATCCATAAAGGGCTCTCTTTTTCAGGAAATGACTTCTACAGAAACCGGTATTGATTTTAATAATAAAGTAGCTGATACAAAGGAGTTCAATGTATTTAAATACAGGAATTTTTATAACGGGGGTGGTGTTGCTATTGGAGATATTAATAACGATGGGCGACCTGATATTTTTTTTACAGCTAACCAAGGTAATAATAAGCTTTATGTCAATAAAGGAAACTGGAAGTTTGAGGATGTGACTAATAAAGCGGGTGTGCAGGGAATCCACAAATGGCATACGGGTACCACAATGGCAGATGTAAACGGTGATGGCTGGCTGGATATTTATGTTTGCAACAGCGGAGATATTAATGGGGACAACAGGTCAAATGAATTGTATATTAATCAAAAAAACGGAACATTTATAGAAGAGGCGGCGAAATACGGCCTTGATGATAAGGGGTTAAGCACGCAGGCTGTTTTCTTTGATTACGATCATGACGGTGACCTAGATTGCTATGTTTTAAACAATAGCTATCGGCCAATAGAAAGTTTTGGTTATAACCGAAACTTACGAGATGTACGGGACACCAAAGGAGGCGATCGTTTATACAGAAACGATGGTGGAAAATTTACCGATGTTAGTAAAAAGGCTGGTATTTATGGAAGTGAGATTGGTTTCGGATTAGGAATCACGGTAGGTGATGTAAATAACGACGGATGGGATGATATTTATATTTCAAATGATTTTTTTGAGAGGGACTATTTATACATCAACCAACACAACGGAACATTTAAGGAGGTATTAGAAATAGCTATGGGTCATGTCAGCTCTGCATCGATGGGTTCTGACATGATTGATATCAATAATGACGGATGGCTTGATGTATTTACAACTGATATGCTACCGGAAAGTGATTTTCGGTTAAAAACAACCACAAGATTTGATGATTACAATTTGTATAATGCGAAGCTTAAAAATGATTTTCACCACCAGTTTACAAGTAATTGTTTGCAACTTAATAATGGGGATGGAACCTTTAGTGAAATAGCACAGCTTGCAGGTATTGATGCAACCGACTGGAGCTGGGGTGCATTGTCGTTTGATTTTAATAATGATGGCTGGAAAGACATGTTTGTTAGCAACGGTATAAACCGCGACCTTACTGACCAGGATTTTCTTGAATATTTCAGCAGCGATGAGGTGATGAGCCAGGTACGACAAGGAGGATTCGATTTTAAAACCATGCTGGATAAAATGCCATCAACTCCTATATCCAATTATGGTTTTATCAACAACAAGGATCTCACATTTTCAAACAGATCCTTGGAACTGGGTCTTGGCAAAACGCCCAGCTTTAGCAACGGTGCGGCTTATGGTGATCTTGATGGAGATGGGGATATTGATCTGGTGGTGAATAATGAAAATATGGAGGCCTTTGTTTATAAAAATCTTAGTACTGAAAAGTTAAAATCACATTATCTAAAAGTCAAATTATCTGGAAATGTACCCAATACATTTGGAATTGGAGCCAGGGTGACACTTTATACAAAAGGGATGCAGCAAGTGCTTGAACAGATACCTAGTAGGGGATTTGAAAGCTCAGTAGAACCGGTTTTAAATTTTGGTATTGCAGACAACGTATCCGTCGATAGTATGATTATCCGCTGGCCGGATTTGAAAATGCAGGTTTTACAAAATGTACCCGCTGATACAACCATAATACTCAAACAATCTGATGCAAATCTGCATTTTCATGCAATTACCAATCTTACTACACCTCCGTTATATCACGATATTTCAACTTCAGTAATAAGTGAAGATATCAGACATCATGAAAATATTTATACTGATTTTGATGATCAGCACCTCATTCCAAAAATGTTGTCTACGGAAGGACCAAAGCTTGCTGTAGGGGATGTCAACGGCGATGGGCTGGAGGATTTCTTTATCGGGGGAGCTCGTGCAGATACTGCCAAACTATTGATACAACAGCCGGGAGGAAGGTTCTACAGGAAGCCGGTTTTTGCATTTGATCAGGATAAAGACAATGAAGATATTGGTGCAGAATTTTTTGATGCAGATAATGACGGGGATCTAGACCTGGTTGTGGCAGCTGGTGGAAACGAATTCAAAGAGGGATCACTAAATCTTTTAGCACGCCTTTATATCAATGATGGCAAGGGTAATTTTTCCAGAAATTTTGAAGGTTGGCCATTGATATCATTAAATGCTTCGTGTATTCGTACCTGCGATTTCGATGGCGATGGTCGTATTGATGTGTTTATTGGTGGCAGAAGCGTACCGGGAAATTACGGTAAGTCTCCGTCGAGTAAACTTCTTCATAACGAAGGGAAAGGTGTTTTTAAAGATGTCACTAAAATGATAGCGCCTGATTTACTTTCGGCAGGAATGGTCACTGACGCTCAATGGGCGGACATTGATGGTGATGGTAAAAAAGAACTAATCGTGGTTGGTGACTGGATGGCAGTAACAATATTTAAATTCAACAAGAATCAATTAGAAAGAATTAATGAAGTGCCTAACTCTTCTGGCTGGTGGAATTGCCTGTTGGCTACCGATATTGACGGGGATGGAGACATTGATTTAGTGGCAGGAAATTTTGGGCTTAATTCCCGCATTAAGGCAGACATTCATCATCCCGCACGATTGTATGCGGGAGACTTTGATGGTAATGGAAGCAGCGAATGCATCCCGGTTTATTACAAATCAGATGGTAAGGCCTATCCGTATTACCTACGCAGTGATGTAGTCATGGAAATCCCGGTTTTGAAAAAGAAGTTTTTACGATATAGTTCTTATGCGGGAAAAAGCATTGATGAGATTTTTACCAAAGAGCAACTTAAAAATGCCAATGTCTTAATTGTTGATCAAACCAAAACTTGCATTTTTTATAATGATGGCAAAGCTAATTTTTCAATGGTTGCACTACCCGTAAGAGCGCAGTTTTCTCCGGTTTTCGGGATCCTGGCAGAAGATTTAAATGGAGATGGGAAAAAAGATCTTTTCCTGGGAGGTAATTTTTATGGTCTTAAGCCGGAGGTTGGACGCTTTGATGCAAGTTACGGGACAACCTTACTGAATAACGGCTCACAATCCTTTATCTTCATTCCACCCGCGAGGAGTGGATTGTTTGTTCGGGGAGAGGTGAGAGATATCCAATCCATAAATGTACCCGGAGGAAAATATTTCCTGGTGGCAAGAAACAATGACTTATTAGAGATATTCCAACAAAAGAAGTAAATTGATCTATAATAAAACAATAAAGCTGTGGCTTCCCTTCCGGCAATCTTGTTTAATCTGGATCGCTAATATTGTATTAAAGTCTTTAATAGCGCCATCTTTCATTTTTGTACTGTGTGGTCTTCTCTCTTCCTGCAACTCTGAAAAAAACAAATTATTCACAAAGCTGAAGGCTTCCGAAACCGGTATAGATTTCATAAATAAAAATATTGATACAGATTCATTAAATATTCTTGACTATCTCTATTATTATAATGGGGCAGGTGTTGCTGTGGGCGATATCAACAATGACGGCCTGCCTGATATTTATTTTGTTTCCAACCAGGGTTCTAATAAACTGTATCTAAATAAAGGGAACTTCCGTTTTCAGGATATTACGGTATCGGCAGGTGTAAAAGGAAATGCAGACTGGAAGACAGGTGTAACAATGGCTGATGTGAATGGAGATGGATTTCTTGATATTTATGTGTGTGCTGTTGCTAATCATATTCCTCAGGGAAGTAATGATAAACACACATATTTTCAACAATCTCATAACCAGCTTTTTATTAACAATTGTAATAATACCTTTTCGGAAAGAGCTAAAGAGTACGGACTTGATGTTCGAGGCTATAATACCCAGGCGGTTTTTTTTGATTACGACCTAGATGGAGACCTTGATATGTTTTTGCTCCAGCACTCTGTCCACCAAACAGATGTATATGGAGATACCAGTGTTCGTCGAAAATACAGTGCAGTAAGTGGCGGAAAGTTTTTTCGAAATGAAGGAAATCGTTTTACGGATGTAACCTTACAGGCAGGTATCATAAGTAGCCCATTAGGGTATGGGCTTGGCGTGGCAGTTGCAGACATAAATCATGATGGATACGATGATATTTATGTAAGTAATGACTTTCACGAAAACGATTATTACTACGTAAACCAACGTAATGGTACATTCAAAGAAATGAACCGGGACGCTTTTGGCCATGAGTCAAAATTTTCAATGGGTAGTGATATAGCGGATATCAATAACGACGGCTGGCCGGATATTATGACATTGGATATGCTTCCTGAAGATGAACATGTTCTAAAGTCTTCTCAGGGAGATGAATCCCCGGATCTTTATGATTTAAAGATTAAAAACGGCTATCATTATCAATATTCCAGGAACTGCCTTCAATTAAATACGGGTAAAGGAAATCATTTTTCTGATATCGCACTGTACAGCCATGTGGCTGCTACAGACTGGAGCTGGAGCCCTTTAATTGCAGATTACGATCTTGACGGCATTAATGACATTTTTATTACTAATGGAATCAAAAGTCGTCTTAATGATCTTGATTATATAAGATTTGTTTCAGGCATTCAGGTTCAGAAGAACGCATATATGACCAGAAGTTATGATAAAGAAATATTGAGTCACCAGCCTCCGGGACAATGGCACAACTATATTTTTCAGGGGGATTCGAATATAGTGTTTAAAGATCTTTCTTTGAACTGGGGTTTTGGTAATGCTACGCTTTCGCAGGGAGCGGCATATGCAGACCTGGATAATGATGGAGATCTGGATTTGATTACTAATGACATAAATGCACAGGCCGGTATTTATAAAAATAATGCTCGGGAATTAAATAATCGCAACCACTACCTTAGCCTTCTGTTTAGAAATTCATCCAAAAATTCATTTGCTATAGGAACAAAAGTTTTTGTTTTTGCTGGAAAAAAAATTTTTTACAGAGAACTTCAGTCAACAAGAGGTTTTATGAGCAGTAGCGAGCCTGTATTACATTTTGGCTTTGGTGTTGATACGGTAGCTGACAGCCTTGTTATTATCTGGCCCGAAAAAAGAGTTCAACGATTGATTGACGTTAAGGCTGATCAAAAACTAACTATCTCCTATGATCCTGCTCAAACGGATAGCCTGGTGGACCAACTTAAGTTTATTACTGGTATTCTTCATTCGCCCACTTCTGATGATGTTTTTACAGATATTTCTAAATACACAGGGATCGACTTCCAACATAAAGAGGACTTGTCTTATGTTGATTTCAATCGCCAGTTTTTAATTCCCCATGCGATTTCTACTCAGGGACCTAAAATAACTGTAGCCGATATTAATAGCGACGGCTTAGATGATTTTTTCGTTTGCGGGGCAAAAAATCAGCCTGGTAAAATATTTGTCCAGACGCCAGACGGAAAATTTAACTCCTTGGTAGAACCAAGCCTGGATAAAGACTCCGCATGTGAAGATGTTGATGCTTTGTTTTTTGATGCAGATAATGACGGTGATCCGGACTTATATGTTGTGAGTGGTGGAAATGAATACACTGGCCAGTCAGAATATTTAAAAGACCGATTATATATAAACAACGGGATGGGCATTTTTTTGAAATCGCAGTTTTTACCTGATTTTTACGGTGATAAGTCAGTCGTCAGGTGTTCCGATTTTGACGGTGATGGTGATCTTGATCTTTTTGTCGGCGGAAGGACTGATGCGCTTAATTATGGCAATATCCCCTCTTCATATTTATTGCAAAACGATGGGAAAGGAAGTTTTAAAATTATAACAAAGACTGTAGCGGAAGGATTGAGCAAACTTGGTATGGTAACAGATGCCAGCTGGGACGATATTAATAAGGACGGGAAGCCTGATCTTATTATAGTGGGCGAGTGGATGCCGGTAACTTTTTTTTTGAACGATGGGAAAAAATTCGTGCGACAGCAAACCTCCCTTGATAAACTTACGGGTTGGTGGAATTGTATAAAGATCGCAGATGTAAATGGTGATGGCAATGAGGATATACTATTGGGAAATTTTGGGTTAAATTCAAAATTATCAGCTTCCAGTGAATACCCATTGAAGATGTATGTAGCGGATTTTGATAACAATGGTACTAAAGAACAACTACTTTGTATCGAAAAGAATAAGCAGTATTATCCGTTTGCAGGTAAAGAAGATTTGGAAAAACAATTACCATATCTGAGAAAAAAATATCTTGGTTATGCAGAAATGGCGGGTAAGACGTCTGACGAAATATTTGGAGATAAGCTGAAGGATGCCAAGCTGTTTGAAGCATCTACATTGGCCTCGATGGTTTTAATAAACCAGGGCCCATCAGGCTTTATAGCAAGACAGCTCCCGATCGCTTTTCAGCTTGCTCCTGTATTTTCATTTGCGGTGGATGACTTTAATAAGGATGGAAAGGCTGATATTGTTGCAGGTGGTAATTTCTATGGCGTACTTCCCTACGAAGGAAGATACGATGCTATGTCCATTGCAGTGGGATGGGGAAATGGCGGTGGATTATTTACGGCACCACTTATCCGTTCTGATGCTTTGCTGACACCCGGGGAGGTTAGAGCTATTGGTAAGTTGAAAATTGGAGAACAAAATTGCCTGCTAGTTGCCCGCAATAATGATTCACTTCAGGTACTTCGGTATTAAAGAATTGGATAATTCAACTCAATTTTCATATGAAGACTGTCTTCATGCGTAACAGGATCAGTAAAATATTTTTCGTAATTTGTTGCCACTTGCTGTAGCGTTTTGTCAATTTTATATCGTTCCATAGCTTCATACAATTTATGTATTCCCTGATATGGCCCTTCATATTCCCCTACAAGCATTCTTCCATTTCCAGGCATCTTTAAGTATACTATATCAGCTGTTTCCGGAGCTCTTTTGATCACCGGAATGCCGGCCAGTATCTCAACGGTATCGTTGCCCTTATTTTTAAAAGCTGCCATCCTCAGATTATTGACCCGTAAATGATATTTTTTTGTATATCCTTCAAGTTCATCGAACATTTCTCTTAAGGTATTTACAGAGTTTTCTTTACGTGTTCTTGTCATTTTTGTTATAACAAGGGTGTCTGTAATTCTTTTAATTGAAATTTGAAATCCATATGCATACTTTGGATTTTCCGAAAATCGTTTTAGATTATTCAGGCCCGTCAGCATTTCACGCGAGGGGCTAATTATCTCTTTTAGCCACCCAATCGGTGAATAAGATTTTGCCCATGTTA
The DNA here is from genome assembly GCA_035760665.1 of Chitinophagaceae bacterium. GTDB lineage: Bacteria > Bacteroidota > Bacteroidia > Chitinophagales > Chitinophagaceae > DASTSN01. The sequence goes on from DASTSN010000113.1 coordinate 9,271, forward strand.
CATTTGTTGCCATACCAAATGAATCAGGGATAGCAAACAAAGCATGGTAAATAGTTTTATCTGCCTTTTGCTCTTTAGCAAAAATTTCGGTAGGAGTTATTTTTATAAAGGTAAACCGTAGACTGTCGTTTTGCTGTGAATGGGTATTTGTAGTAAGGCCTGAATCGGCATATGCTAAAATCTCATCCTGTTTACTTTTTAAATCAGGAAACCAATGTGACCAATTATTCGGATTGCTTAACTGGTCCGACACAATTTGTACGGGAGCAGAAATATGCACTGTTTTTTTTACATAAAATCTGAATGGAAAAACTATTAAAATGACTATTAATAATATGGTAATCCCAGCTAAAATAAATAAGATTCTTTTCTTCATTTCTGTAATGCTGTTCTTATTTAAAAACCTCAAGATTTATTATTAGTTATAAACGAAACGTTAAAGTAAAAAAAGTTTACACAACATTTTTCTGTTTGTCAATAACAAAGCCAATCAGATCTTCCAGCGAATAGCCGGTGCGGGACACAGCATCCTGAATGTCTTCACGGCTAACCTGCGCGGCAAAGGAAGGTGTTTTCAGCTTTTTCAAAATGCTTTTTACGTCCATACCTTCGTAACGGGCAGGGCGGATGAGCGCCGCCGCATGAATAAAACCTGAGAGTTCATCAAATGCATAGATCATTTTATCCATATTGTTCTGCGGCTCCACACCAAAATAGCGCGGGCCGTGTGAGGCAATGCAGTGGATCACGTCCGGATCAATGTGTCTTCTTTCCAGTTCTTCAATGATCACCCGGCAGTGCTGCTGCGGGAATTTTTCCCAGTCGGCATCATGCAGCAGCCCGGCCAGTTCCCATTTCAGGGCTGTTTGCTCATCGGCCTGCTCTTTTTCCAATGCCCAGGCTTTCATCACGGCTGCCACTTGCCGCATATGCAGCCGCAGGCGTTCGTTGGGCACCCATTCCTGGAGTAATGCATTGGCTTCGGCAATGCTCATCAGGTTTCCAAGATTTTTCGGATCGCCAAAATTTGTTCTGCCAAGATTGTGTGTTGCCATTTTTTTGAACAAAAATATCTGATTGTAAACTTTTCATCCACCCGTTCGGCTGAATAAATGTGGTTTTAGCTGGTAAAATCTACCGGTTTAAAGTGAGTAATTTAGAATGTTGTCAAAATTTTTATTGAAAATCAATTTATTATAAAGGTTCTATAAAAAATTAGTGTCTTCTTTTTTGGAAATGCAACCTGATGCTGCCTATCTTTGCGCTCCGTTTTTAAACCGGTTACCGGGATGGCGGTAACCATAAATACAAATTCAAATGAGCAAATTACATTTTACAACAAAACATGCGAATGCGGCTACCGTGCAGCGTAACTGGTATGTTGTGGACGGTACCAATCAAACCGTAGGACGTATGTGTGCTAAAATTGCCGCTGTTTTACGCGGTAAAAACAAAGCATACTATACGCCTCACGTTGACTGTGGAGATTATGTTATCGTAATCAACTGCGATAAAGTGGTATTCACCGGTAACAAACTAGAAGATAAAGTGTATGACACATTCAGCGGTTACCCGGGTGGCCGGAAAGAGGAGTCAGCAAAAAACCTGCTGAAGCGTCGCCCCGAGGTGGTCATTGAAAGAGCTGTGAAAGGCATGCTGCCGAAAAATCGTCTTGGACGCAAAATGTACAAGAAACTTTTCGTGTACGTAGGTGCTGAGCATCCGCATACGGCCCAGCAACCCAAAGCGCTTAAATTCTGAATCAAACATTAATAAACCATTCCCGGTACTGACCGGGATAATCAATAAATATGGAAAAGCAAAAAAACGGTGTAGGCCGTCGTAAAGAAGCTGTGACAAGGGTTTTCCTGTCAAAGGGAGACGGAAAGATCACAGTTAACGACAAAGATTATAAAGAATATTTTCCGCTGGTGTACCTGCAAAACCAGGTGGAACGCCCTTTCAAAACCATCGATGCTGTTGGAAAATTTGATGTGAAAATCAATGCCAACGGCGGCGGTGTAAAAGGCCAGGCTGAGGCAGCCATGCTGGGTATTTCCCGTGTATTGGTGGAAATCAATCCTGACTTCCGTCCGGCTCTTAAAGCAGCGGGTCTGCTCAAACGCGACCCAAGATCTGTTGAGCGTAAGAAATTTGGTCACAAGAAAGCCCGTCGCAGCTACCAGTTCTCTAAACGTTAACAACCGCTGCCGGTTACTATTTGTAACCTGTTTAATAAAAATTGTAAAAAATCAGCTAACGGCAATACGCCAATAGCTAAAAGCCTAAATAAAATGGAAAATAACACTTCCCTTCAACAGCAACTTTTGGAAGCTGGTGTACATTTCGGTCACCTGCGCAAGAAGTGGAACCCGAAGATGTTGCCTTACATTTTCGCCGAAAAGAAAGGTATTCATATCATCGACCTGAACAAGACCGTGGAATACTTGCAGGAAACGGCAGCTGCCATGAAGCAAATTGCCCGCAGCGGTAAGAAAATCTTGTTTGTCGGTACCAAAAAACAGGCAAAGGATATCATTACCGAATGTGCCAAAAAGGTAAACATGCCTTATGTAACAGAACGCTGGCTGGGTGGTATGCTGACCAACTTTAACACCGTACGCAAGAGTGTGAAGAAAATGCAGAGTATTGAAAAGATGCTGAACGATGGCAGTTTTGACAGCATTACCAAGAAAGAACGCCTGACCCTCAGTCGCGATAAAGAAAAAATGGAAAAAGTACTGGGTGGGATAGCTCAACTGGGAAGGGTTCCGGCCGCTTTGTTCATCGTTGATATCGGTCATGAGCACATCGCTCTGTCCGAAGCAAAACGTCTTGGCATCACTACATTTGGTGTGGTGGATACCAACTGCGATCCCAACAAAGTGGATTTTGCAATCCCGGCCAACGATGATGCGACAAAATCTATCGCCATTATTGCCAACTATATTACAGCTGCCATTGCTGAGGGATTAGCCGAGCGCCAGGCTGCCAAAGACGAAGAAGTAGAAGAGCAATTGACTGATGACGAGAAAGAGAAAAGAGCAGCCCGCCTGGAGGCTGAAGCACAGGCTGAAGGCCGTTCGGGTGGCCGCTCACGCGGAGGTAGTGGTGCAGGTCAGCCCAAACGTCGTACGCCCAGTAGCCCCAGGAGAACCAGTGCCAGATAATTGCATGGCTAACGGCTGCGGGATATCAGCCGCTTTGCGATGAATTGATTTACGACGCACAATGAAGTGGGTAACAAGAAAAAGAATTATTTAATGCCGATGAAAATCGGGTAAAATAGTAAAGTGTTATGTCAACAGTAACAATCAGTGCACAGGATATAAATAAATTACGCCAGATGACCGGCGCCGGCATGATGGATTGCCGCAAAGCCCTTACAGAAACAAATGGTGATTTTGAAGCAGCAATTGACTGGCTGCGCAAGCAGGGCCAGAAGGTGGCAGCTAAAAGAAGCGACCGTGAAGCAAAAGAAGGTGTAGTGATTGCGCAAACAACCGCTGATAACAAAACCGGGATCATCGTTTGTGTAAGCTGCGAAACAGACTTCGTCAGTAAGAATGCGGATTTTGTAAATTTTGGCAAAGCCATTGCCGATGCAGCTATCAACAATAACGTTAAAAGCCTTGATGAATTACTGAGTACAAAAGCCGGTAACCTGACTGTGGCAGAAATGGTGAATGAAAAACTAGCTACCATCGGGGAAAAAATTGGAGTCACTCGTTTTGAGAGAGTCGACGCTCCATATGTAGCATCCTATATTCATGGTGCTTACCGCATTGGTGTGCTGGTAGGACTGGATAAAGAAGCAGCTGAAGCCGGGAAAGATGTGGCGATGCAAATTGCAGCGCTGAACCCTGTAGCTGTAGATGCCTCCAGCGTTCCTGCCGATATCATTGCCCGCGAACGGGACATCATCCTGGAGCAAATGAAACAAGATCCAAAAATGGCTGGCAAACCAGAGGAGATGGTTGCTAAAATTGCCGAAGGAAAACTGGGAGCATTCTTTAAAGAACAAACACTGACTGCCCAGGCTTTTGTAATAGATGGTGGTAAAACCGTAGGTGATTACCTGAAAGAAGCCGGTAACTTAAAAGTAACTGAATTCAAGAGGGTGGCACTAGGTTAATTCGCCATTATTAATAAAATTGTAAAGAGGCTGTTGTTCAAACAGCCTCTATTGTTTGTAAAACATCACAGTGTTATTTTCTAAAAACAGTGACTTCATCAGTTCCACTGCATCCATTCGCATCTGTTACTGTAAGAGTGTAAGTAGTGGTTTGAGAAGGATGAACATTAATTTCTTTTTGATTGAAAACTGATTTTCCATCGCTCCAGGAGTATGTATATGGTGCCACACCTCCACTACCATTTCCCTGTAGCTTTACAAATTGACTACTATTCTTGTAAATCACACGGTCTTCTCCTGCATCAGCAATGGATTGTTCAAAATCATAAATAGTCGTTTTCCCTTTAATGCCAATAGCTATTGCATCCACATTTCCGAGGTAATTTATCCACCTCGGATAGGGTGCTCCTACGGTTAATCGTATACCACCGCCGGTGGCATCATTGACAATTTTCGCAGCCGGATATTTTTTGATGATATTTTTAAGTGTGTAAATGTGTCCTCCAAAATCAGGGTCAATTGGATCCACTCCTTCATTCCACCAGACGCCTTTTGTTGCATCCCAGGTTTGCCATTCATTCAGCTTTGTTTTTTGAATGATTGGTGGCTTATCTCCGGGAAAAGTTCCATCCTGGTAGCGTGGTACAAATAACAGGGGAAAATCAGTGACCCCATCACCACTGGTGTCTATTTGCAATACAATAAATGGCGCATCAACAGTATCTGTACTTACGTGTTGCACATACGTCAAAAATTTTAATTGCGTTATATCGGATAATAGTACTCCATTATAACTAGTATCTCTGATGCGAACAAGCGAGCTTATATTTACCAGCGAAAATTGTACACTTCCTTTATTAAAAAAAGTGCCTGCGGGACCATTCATGAATTGTACCGTATTACCGTTCTTTTGTTGTTTTACCCAGCCATTCAAATTGCAATCCGTAACATTAACGAAATTATTTATTTCATTGCCGGGAAAATCATTATCGTGCCCGGGATGGGGCCAAGGTAATTTCTCGCACCCGAAAAACAATAAAGTAGCGACTCCTGTAATAATAAAGTAATTAAGCTTTTTAGCAGTAAAGTATTTCATAAAAAAAATTTTAATGGATAAATAGTTTTATGATTGCAGGGGTAAGGTAATATGCCTTTGAACCTTTGAAAAATATAATCGCTTAACAGGCGATTTAAGCGATAGTTATAATAATTCGGCTGACAAAATATTTCTATGGAATTATTTTATTGTTTATCGAAAATTAGCGCTGCTTGTTTCGATTTTTTATTCTTTACAATTGATGGAATTACGAATATTGATGGAAAAATTTGATCTCTTTTTCATAGAGCAAACTTTACTGGCGCAGACAGTTATTAAAAAGGGCAAAAACCTGTGAAAGAAGATTGCCATAGGTTCAGGCCAACAAAACCCGTCAGCAAAAGCCATTTAATATTTACAAAATAGGCTAATAAAATGCTTGTCAGTACAATAGTTCCCGCAACGGCTCTTACAATTTTTTCTCGCATGTCTATTTTTTTGTTATTGAATTTATTTACGCATGATGATAACTGGATTGCTCAACCGAAAGGATAAAAGCACGGATAGGAAAACCTGACGGCTGTTCAAGGTTGTATTGTGTAATCAGCTGCATGGTTTGGCCGGCGGCTTCCGCATTTGTGAAGCTGAAAAACATCAACGAATCATATTCGCCATCTTTGTTGCCAAACCAGTCATCCAGCAAATTCAAGTCGTGATCATCTTTAATCCCCGTGGTTTCTGATACGCTGAACACACTGACACGAGCTTTATGCAGGATGTTCGTTACAACCTTTTTGTGATCAGTTAAACAGGTTACTACCAGTAGTTTCATGTTATTATATTTATAAGTTTTGCGAATATTTTTTCTTCAGCATTTTATAATACAACAGGGGTACAACCAGCAGTGTAAGAAATGTTGATGTGATGGTGCCGCCCATCAGGGAGATGGCTAGTCCCTGGAAAATAGGATCGAACAGGATAATGACGGCTCCCAGTACAACGGCTCCGGCTGTCAGCAAAATGGGTGTGGTGCGCACAGCCCCGGCTTCAATGATTGCCTGCTTCAGCGGTATTCCTTCTTTCAGCCGTATGTCTATAAAGTCAATCAGTAACACAGAATTCCGTACCATCACACCTGCCAGGGCGATGAAGCCAATCATGGATGTGGCAGTGAAAAAAGCTCCCATCATCCAGTGCCCCAGCACAATTCCTATCAGCGATAACGGAATAGCGGCCAGCATCACGATGGGAACTGTAAAGTTTTGAAACCAGCCTACAATCAGCATATAGATAACTATGATCACCACCACGAAGGCAATTCCAAGATCGCGGAACACCTCGTACGTTATTTGCCATTCGCCATCCCATTTCAATGAAAAATTATCCTCGTAATCGGGCTGATGCGTGTATTCTTCTTTCAGGCTGTAGCCCTGCGGTAAGCGAAGGGTTTTCAGGCTGTCCGATATTTTCATCATGGCATAGGAAGGGCTTTCCAGTTTGCCGGCCATATCGGCCAGTACATACACTACCCGCTGCTGGTTCTTCCGGTAGATGCTTTTTTCTTTGATGGATTCTTTAATGTGCACCAGATCCCCAATAGCAACAGGAGTTCCGGTCTGGCTGATCACTTTCAGGTTTTTAAGATCGTTAACCGAAGTCTTGTCAATATCACTGAGCTGGAGCATAATATTCACCGGGGTATACGTACTGGGTTTGTGCAGGCTGCCAACAGAGCTTCCGGAAAGGGCTGCCCGTACGGTTGCCACTACCTGCGCGGGGGCTACAGCATACCGCATGGCTTTTTCTTTGTCCACTTCAACATCATATTCCGGCTTATCGTCTTCCACCATCCAATCTACGTCTACCACATCCGGGGTTTTTTCAAACAGCGATTTTACCTGGCTGGCCACAGCGATCTGCTGGTCATAGTCCGGGCCGTAAATTTCTGCCACCATGGTAGACAATACCGGAGGTCCGGGGGGCACTTCCACTATTTTTACGTTTGCGTTATATTTTTTGGCAATTGCCTGGATGGGCACCCGCATTTCCTTGGCAATCTCGTGGCTTTGTTTTTTCCGTTTTTCCTTGCTGACGAGGTTTACCTGTATGTCGGCAACGTTATCGCCCTTTCGCAGGTCATAATGGCGAACGAGGCCGTTAAAACTGATGGGCGCTGAAGTACCCACATAGGCCTGGTAGTTCTCAACCAGGGGCTGTCGTGATACATATTCTGCAATATCACTGCTGACAGCTGCTGTTTTTTCAAGTGTGGAGCCTTCCGGCATGTCGATAATAACCTGGAACTCATTTTTATTGTCAAACGGTAACATTTTAACGGCCACTGTTTTTGTATAAAACAAAAACATCGAACCCAGCAGGACCAGGAATGTGCCAAATATGAATGCGTAACGTTTCCAGCGGGTGTTTAGTAATGGCTGGATAAAAGAACGATAAATTTTATAGATACCGCTGTCTTCCAGTCTGTGAGGTTTGCTTTCGGTGTGTTGGATCCCGCGTTTTTCTTTTTCCCGTAAAAAAATAAAGCCCAGGTAGGGTGTGAGGGTTAGCGCCACGATCAGCGAGAGGAACATGGCAATTGATGCACCGATCGGCATCGGGCTCATGTAAGGTCCCATGAGGCCAGATACGAATGCCATCGGCAGTACGGCTGCTATTACCGTGAACGTTGCGAGAATGGTGGGGTTACCCACTTCGTTAACGGCATAAATGGCCGCTTGCAGAGGTGGCAGTCGTTTCATTTTAAAATGCCGGTGCATATTTTCCGCGATGATGATGGAATCGTCCACTACGATACCAGTAATGAACACCAGGGCAAAAAGGGTAATCCTGTTGAGGGTGTAATGCAGGAAATAATAGGCGAACAAAGTAAGGGCAAAAGTGACCGGTACCGATAAAAAGACCACAAGACCTCCCCGCCAGCCCATCGCCAGCATAACAAACAGGGTTACTACCACGATGGCGATAAAGAGGTGTAGCAGCAGTTCTGATACTTTTTCAGAAGCCGTCTCACCATAGTTGCGGGTAACTGTTACCTGTACATCAGCGGGAATCAACTGCTTTTTGAGGTGATCTACTTTACTGAGTATTTGCTCGGCAAGATGCATGGCATCGGCGCCTTTACGTTTAGCGATTGACAAGGTTACAGCCGGGTATACTGATCTGTAAGTGTTGCCACTGGTATCCGCTTTACCATAGCCAAACAAAACATACTGGCTGGGTGTTTCCGGGCCATCTGTAACGGTTGCCACCTGGTGCAGAAAGACCGGTTGCTGGTTATTTGTACCCACAATAAGATTAGCAACATCTTCAGCAGTGCTTAAAAAATTACCTGTTTCTACCGAAAAAGCCGTATCGTTATGTAAAATTGTACCCGCCGTCATTTGTGCATTGCTGGCCTGGAAATGGCTGCTGATGCCGAGGAAATCTACCTGCTGCCCGGCCATTTTGTTTTTGTCCAGCACTACTTTTACCTGCCTGCTGCGTCCGCCGATAATATTTACATCGGCTACATCTGTTACCTTTTTTATTTCATTTGTGACGGATTCGCCTAATTGCCGCAGCTGGTAATCGTCATAATGTTCGCTCCACAGGGTGAGCCCCAGCGCAGGCACATCATCTATAGATCTTGACTTCACCAGTGGCATGGTTGTGCCGGGCGGCATCTTATCCATATTTTTCATCAGCTCATTGTAAAGTTTCACCAGGGATCTTTCCACGTCTTCACCCACATAAAACTGTACAATCACCATGGCCTGTCCTTTCATGGAGGTGGTATAGACATACTCCACGCCTTTGATATTGGAAATCATTTTTTCCAGCGGGGCACTCACTTTTGTTTCCACTTCTTTGGGAGTAGCTCCGGGAAATCCAATAAAAATATCAGCCATTGGCACCTGGATCTGTGGTTCTTCTTCTCTTGGGATCAGCATGGTACTGTAACCACCAATGAGTAAGAATGCAGCCATCAGCAAAATGGTGAGCTTGGATTTGATAAATGACCGGGCAATCTTACCTGAAATTCCTTCTTGCATAATTTTTTATAGTTAAGCTTTTTTGATGAGGGCTATTTGTTTTGCACTTTTACCGGCACACCGTTATACAGTTTGCCGGATGCTTTTACAATAAACGATTCATTCGCTGAAAGACCGGACAGGATTTCTGTCATATCTCCGTAGCTCTTTCCGGTTCTTACCCAGCGTAACAGGGCGGTATTGTTGCTGCTGAGCGTATAGAGCCCTGTCAGCTGGTCTGTATGAACCAGGCTGGCAGCCGGCACCAATATGGTGGAAGGACTGGAATCAGCAGCATTGGCCTGACCGCTGCTAACGGGTATAAAAACATTTACGTACATGCCGGCATATAGATCCCGGGATTGACTGGCGGGAATGGCCAATTTAATCTCGTATTGCCCACCGGAGAATACTGCCGACGGACTGATCTCTGCGATGGTTGTTTCAATCGTTTTGTCGATTGCTTTTATCTCCACCATTGCTTTACCGCCGTATTTGATTTTATGGATATCAGCTTCACTAACGGATGCGCTTACCTGTAACTGACCAGCCTGCTCAACGGTTAGTATGGGTATGCCGGGAGAAGCCATACTGCCTTCATCTGCTTGTTTTTGTGTCACCACTCCATCAAATGGTGCAGTAAGACTGGCATAGGCCAGCATAGCGTTTACTTCGTTACGCATTTGCTGTGCTGCTTCTAACCTTGACGTGGCTGCTTTGTACTGCAGCGTTACATTATCCAGTTCTTTGGCAGTTGCACTTTGTTTACTGTAGAGAATAGTAAACCGGTCATAGTCCTTTTTCGCATTGTTGACGTTTGCCTGTGCTTCCGCAATTGCAGCTTCTGCCTGGGCCCGTTTAGCCTGTATGTCCTGACTGCTGATCGTGGCGAGTAACTGTCCTTTCCGCACGCGGTCTCCCACTTTTACATAAATACGATGAATGGTGCCCATGACTCGGGTGCTGATGTTGGCAGACCTGGCCGCTTCAATTTCGCCGCTGATGGAGATGCCGCCTTGTATATTTCCTCCTGGCCTGGCTATAACAACAGACACGGGTTCTGCTGTGTCAGCGGTTTGTTTTTCTCCTGTTCCTGAGCAGCCGGTTATAAAAAGTAAGCCTGAGGCTATAGAGGCGATTAGTAATTGTTTCGTGTACATCATAACTGCGTATTCAATGGTTGATAATTTTATTTAGTATTGGTAGTTAAAAATTTTGCGTAGGCTGCAGTAAGGTTGTACTGGAAAAATGCCTGGACCAACTCTAATTTTTGCTGGGCAAGTTGTGTTTGCGCCAGTAGTACATCGGTACTGTTTACGAGGCCCTGTTCGTAGCGGTCTTCCAGTATCCGCAATGCTTCGGCTGCCTGCTGTACAGCTGCCTGCTGCTGGTTGATACGGTATGCTGCATCTGCCAGTTGACGTCTTATTTTATTCAACTCCAGCTGGCTTTCCCGTTGCTGTTTGTTTAGTTCTTCTGCCAACTTGTTTCGTTGCAACTGTTGCGTGCTGATTTTATTTTTAAGGCTGTTGCCACGAAAAATATTCCATGACAACTGAATACCGGCGAGGTAGGAATTGGCACCAAAGCCTGTTACTGCGGCATCGTTCAGCTGGTATGCTGCAAATGCGTTCAGCTTTGGTAGGTAGCTTTTTTTACCGGATTGAATAACAAGCTCTGAAGCCTCAATGGCTTTTTGCATTGCTGCAAAATCTGCCCGATTGACCGGTACTGTTGTATCGGCTAGCGAAGTGGCAGGTGCCTCGCGGGGCAGGGGATCAGTTTGGTAAACGATGCCGTATTCTTTCCCCATTACCAGGCTCAGGTAATCAGCAGCATTTTTCACATTGCTGTTTGCCTCTGCCAGCTTTGTTTCAATGCTGGTCACGTGCACTTTCACATTCAGCGCATCTGATTTCTGTAACAGGCCCTGCTCAACCCTGTTATTTGTAAAGCTGTACATCGAACGGGCCGTTTGCAGTGCTTCTTCCAGCACTACCACAGCATCGCGGGCCAGTTGCAACTGCATATAAGCCTTTTGCACGGCAAATACTATGTACTCCCGCGTACGGATACTTTTCAGGTGGTAGAGGTCGGATTCTTTTGCCGCAGCCTTCCGCAGGTAAAACATATCCGGGTTGATGAGGGGCTGCTGCACTTGTATTTTTGTCATAAAATCTGCGCGGCTACCCGGGTTGTTCAGTAATTCTGGATTAAAATCGGATTGCTTTACTGTTTGCTGCTGCAGTTTAAATCCAAAGGCATTTAAGGGATTGTTAGTCGTCAGTGCTGTGTAAGAAAAATCGACTTGTGGTAAAAAAATGGCACTTGTTTCCCTGAACCTGGAGGCTGCAATTTTTTCATCCAGTTCGGCAAGTGTGAGGTCTTCATTGTTGCGCAAAGCCGTATCAATTGCCTGTTGTAAGGTTAGGTGTGCAGGATGTTCCTGCGTGATGCCTGGAAATGCCAGCCACGCAAAAAAAATGCTGAGCGTAAATTGTTTGATCCTGTTCATTGGTGTGCAAAGAATTTTTGCAAAAGTATTTTTGCCTGCTTCCCTGTATGGTGACAAAGATCACCGAGACCGGGAGGGAATTATTGAGCAATAGCATCAGCTTTTGTATTGTAATTCTTATGAATATCATAGCAGCCGGGCTGCTATGACAGGGGCCTGGGTAGGTTGTGCCAGACTTGAAGAGGTTGGCTAGCGGTAATCAATAGTTGAAGGGCCAGAAAATTCTACCGGGTTACTGCTTTATATCTTTGCAGGTTTGTAACTGCCGATGATAGAGGAATTATTTTACAGTGCACTTACCGAATCGTAGACCTGCACTTTTTTCCACAGGTGTTTGCATTCATCTATAAAAGCCAGGTGAATGGGATCTGTCTGGTAGCTTTCCTGGTCCTCCGGATTGTCGAAAAAAAGCAGCCAGGACACTGCATAGGATCTGTCGATTACATCGCGGTTGGTATTTGCTGGTTCGCCAATATGAAAAAAGCGGATGGTGTTTACGGCACTGAGTTTTTCAAGTCCTTTTAGTAAGGCTTTTTTGTTATTCTCGCTTTCAGGATTATTCAGCCAGAAATACACATGGTGTATAAATATGTTTTTGTTCGTCATGTTTTGTAGTTGAAAAGAAGCGATAAAATCTGCTGTTAAAAATAATGTGTTTGCCGGGTAAAAAATGAAAATAAAAATGATTGTGAACGATTTGTAAAGAAAGTATAAGTAGTTGCCCATTCGCTGGCAGTTACCGGCTATCATTTTAGCATCACGGGAAAACGATTGGCTGAATGATACAGCTGTCTCCGGGGTTAACAGTAATGGTGCCGGAGCATGCATGTGGACTTAACCAGTATTGAGTAAAAGCCGATGATATTAATGGGTAAGCTGAGATATCAAGGACAGGGCTTTTTGCGTTCCAGCTGTATGTTCCGGGAGCCAGATCGAAAAATGCGCAGTTTACCCCGGGCTCGATATAATAATCGGTAGAAAACCGGCATGTTGGGGAATAATTTTCGCCCCACACTCCCGAGAGAGTATCTGATAAATTATTAATGGTGACAATAATGAGACTAGGCGCCGGGCTGAACCATACACTGGGATAGGCGATTGTTCCGGTTGGATCGGGGAAATAAAAACATACATTGCCATAGTATATCGGAATTATTTCAGGATATACCTTCACCTGTACAGTATCTTTATCAAACAGGCCTTTTGCATCCGTCACGGTAAGTTCAAACAGGTAGTTGCCTTCCATAAGATTAGTGACTTGCGTTTGCGCGGTGTTTGCATTGACTATGGCAAATGAAGAAGGGCCTGCAATATTTTTCCATTGATAACTAATGATATTATTATCGGGATCGGATGAGGTGCTACCATCAAGATTGACAGTATTTGTTGGTAAAAAAATATCTTGATCCGGCCCGGCATCAGCAACAGGTGGCTGATTAACCGGTTTATTCACAGTTACCTGCACGGTATCTTTTGCTGAAAGCCCATCGTTATCTGTTACTTTTAATTCAAACTGATAAACGCCTTCAACGAGATTTATTACGATGGATTTTGCTACCCCGGTATTAGGGATGGAAAATGATGATGGCCCGGCAATTTTTTTCCACTGAAAACTGGTTATCGTTCCGTCAGGATCACCGGAGTTTTCGCCATTTAACAAAACACTGTCTGCAGGCAGGTAGATAATCGTGTCTTTGCCCGCATTTGCCACCGGGGGTTCGTTGCTGCTCCTGCATCCCTCACAGGATTTTTCTTTCTGGCAAGATATGATCAGAAAAATAGCAGCAACTAAAACAGGACTGATAATTAATGACAGATTTAATAACCGGTATTGCATTTTATTTTCTTACTCAGTTTTTGCTAGATATACAGATCCGTTTATCCTGATATTTCCGGTATGATGTAACACATCAAAAAAGCCCGAAAAGGTTAATGGTTGCGTTTTGCGACTACTAATCGTATGATATTTCGCTGATACAGGTGCAGGGGCTACCTGGCAGGTTCCTGAAAAAGATGCAAAACCATTTTGATAGGGGAGTGTAAAAAAATTGAAACCAGAAGAATCCGGAATTATTCCAAAATAATTTGCGCCCTTATTTCCATTTGCTGTAATTATGATTAAGGGGGTGGAATAGCTTTGGTTATAATCGAAATAGGTTTGAACAATATTGATGTATGAACCTGAGCTGTCATTTGGCAGGCTTGAATCTGAACGGGCAAAAAAATTGAAATCTTTTTCATCCGGGTAAAAATAGCTGTTACTGTCAATAAAAATAGAACAGGTGGCGTCGATTGCAAAAGTTAGGTCAATCGGGTATTCCATTAAAGAAGTTGTTGCTGGTGCTGTAATAATCGCATGATCTTTTTTAGAACAGGACTCGTTTAAAACAGGTAAGATGCAGAGAATGAATAGTAAATTTTTCATCTTATGCGGTTCATTGTTTTAGAGACTTTTACAATTGTTATTGATTTTGATAGTGGCGAACCTGTCTTAAAAAAGGCCTGCTACAAATAAATCAGGTAATTCAATTTTTTATCCGTTTTAAAATACCTGCGGTGATCGGTTGGCGCAGGTAGGTGTCAAGCATCATAAAATGCAGCTCTTTCCAGTCGTTAGCCATTATGAAGTAATGGTTGATGAATTCGCCTGGATTATTGGAAACAGTAAACGTGCCAGTAATAACTCCCGCAGTCGAATCGGCCTGCAACGTGTAGGTGCCTTTGTTGTCAACAGGTACAATATTTCCTTCTGCGCTATGCAGCATTCCTTTCTCATAAAATGTTCCATCGCCATTAAAATGAATATAGGCAGCATAGGAAACGAGTGCATAGCCGGGCACCTGTGTAAATATTCCGGGACTCGTAGGGGATTCATAGAAGCATCCCAGTTGCGGTGTTACTTTTTTATAAGGAGGTACAGCTCTCCAATATGATATGTACGAGTATGCATAGCTACCTTTTAATAAGGAAGCAGGCGGCTGACGTTGTTCGGCTATTGCTGTAATTGTATCTTTATTACTCATAAAATTTGTTTTGTGTTGAGGTGTGCTTATTCATGAATAATCATCATTTTATTTGTTTTCAGGAAAGCCTTAGTGGCTGAGGAAACAACGATTGTGTAATAATAGATGCCGGTACTTAGCCCGGAGGGCACAAAGTCAACAAAATATTTTCCTTGCTTTTTATTTCCATTTACAAGCGTTGCTATTTCTTTCCCGGAGAGTGTATACACTTTTAACGACACATATCCTTCGGTGGGTAGTTCATACACGATCCGGGTGCTGCCGGTGAGTGGGTTCGGGTAATTTGATAGCCTGTATTGTGATGGTAATTCCGCCATTTCTTTATCCCCGGTATCAGTTATTCCTTTTTTTAGTTCCTGCGGGCAGCTTCCCAATACATCACCATGCCTCAGGTGAGCTGGAACAGCTTCTTTTGCCACGCAGATTTCTTTACCATTATGGCAAATTTTTACTTTAGCCATACTGCTTCCGCATCGCACATCGGTTACATTCACCAGTACATCGTCTGTGCCGGTGCAGCCGTTAGCATCGGTAACTGTCAGGGTGTAAGTGCTGTTGGATGTGGGACAAACCTTGTTACTGGCATTCGCAGGTGTGGCACCGCCAGACCATGAATAGGTATAGGGAGCTACACCACCTGCGGCAGCGCCATTGAGCATTGTACAGTTAGCGCCGTAACCATATATAACATCTTTATCATCTCCTGCGTTGGCGGTGGTGAATTCAAAGTCATATACAGTTGTTGAGCCATTTACCCCTATCCTGACATTATCGGTATAGCATTCAAAATTAAACGTGGTGCTATTCAGATCTGGATAAAAGCCACCCCCGCCACTTAACCGGAACCCGCCACCTCCTGTGGCCGGGTCGTTTACAATTTTAGCCGTGGGATGCTGGCTGATATAGGTGGCCAGTGCAAACAGGGCGCCACCATGTTCAGGATCGGTAGTTGGTCCGAGCCAGTAAGCACCATGTAACATGTCCCAGGTTTGCCAGATGCCGGTTGCAACCTCTCCCTGGTCCGGGGCGATTCCTGCCGCCCAATGACCCTGGTACTGAGGCCCAAACTCAAGGAAATCATCGGTAGCACCATCGTCGTTCAAATCAACGGTAATCACGACGAAAGGCGCATCATAACTATTGGCCCTGCTGGATATATAAGAAGACCAACTAAGCTCGGTCAGGCTTGATAAGCGTACGCCGTTATAATTTATATTTCTAAAACGTACAATCTTTAATGCTTGTGATGCGGATAATTCCAGGCTGCCTTTACCCAGCAAGGGATTAACCGGTTCGTTCTGAAACGCAAGCGATGTGCCTGCCGGCACCTGTTTTACCCATCCATTCATATTGCAATTGGTAACCGTAACCACATTTTGTGAAAATCCATACGTCGTTATGAACAGTAATGCCGGTATGAGTTGCCGGCGAAGGGGTAAAATCTTTTTCATACAACAAGTTTGAAGTGAAACAGCAGATCATTTTGAAAATTACATTCGCATCCGCTTCTCTCAATCGGCAAATCGCCGAAATGAAGTGCATGGCGAAACACACAATAAAATTCCCCTGAAGTGATTTTGCCGAAGACCTTTGCTGTTGGTCGAAAAACCAAACTGTTTGTCATTTTGTGAAATAAGGATTTGGGTATACGCCTTCCCTTTAGCTAAATTGTAGGTAAGATTAGCAGCATGAAAGACTATACAGAAAACCGGTTCATCTTTTCGCCCCGCTACCGGTTTTTGCGGCACATGATTTTTTGGACAGTGCATATACTGGTTTTTTCTTTTTTATTTAAAGTGCCGGCACAATCGTGGTGGTTGCAGCACGCAGAGTCGCTGATCTGGGTGCTTGCCTTTATTCTTTACTGCTATCCTATCATGTACGTAATAATCCCCCGGTTTTTGTTGAAAGGAAAACTAGTTCAATTCTTTTCGATACTTATCATGTGGGGAGTAGCGGGATATTTTTTCAACTTTCTTTACCGGAAATATGTTTTTTTCCCGCTTACTGCATATTTCAGTGCGAAGATGAGCCTGCCCTTTATATATGCAAATGCAAATCCATGGGCGCCGTCCGGCTTTATTGTGATGAACCTGATGGCAGGATATGGGAGCATGATTGTATTATTCAAATACTGGGTGAAAAAACAAAAAGATTTTTTACAAGCAGAAAAAGATAAAATAAATGCCGAGCTGCAATTATTAAAAGCGCAGGTGCATCCGCATTTCCTCTTTAATACGCTTAATAATATTTATTCATTTGCCCTGCAGCAATCTCCCAAAACACCGGAGCTGGTTCTAAAACTGTCTTCATTGCTAAGTTATATTCTTTACGACTGCAAGCAAAATGAAGTGCCGCTGGAAAAGGAGTTGCAGGTTATGAAAAACTATATTGATTTAGAAAAGGAACGATATGCAAAGCTGGAAGTGTCTTTAAATTTAGAAGGAGATATCAAGGACAAGTGGATTGCACCGCTGTTGCTATTGCCGTTCCTGGAAAATGCGTTTAAGCATGGCACATCCGAGCAATTAGAGACATCCTGGCTTAGCATGGATGTGTCAGTGCGCCAGAACAGTATGCGCTGCAAAATAGCAAACAGCAAAAACGAAATGACCCTGAAGGGTGAAAACGGGATTGGTATTGAAAATGT
>DASTSN010000114.1:0-9717 GCA_035760665.1 Chitinophagaceae bacterium
AATGTCCAGGTTGTTGGCAGAAATATCAGCGGCAATTACAAACTTAAAATTTGTTGCCAGCAGCGGTAGCCATTTGCCTACGGCGCAACCAATATCCATGGCTGTTTTATCGGGCGAAGCAAATTGTTCAATGGCCTGTACAATCACCCCGGCTTTGTCGTTGCGCAACACATCAAAAATTTCTTCGTTATAGGTACCAGCAATTTCTTCCCAATACTTTCTATCCATTGTGCACTGTTTTTCAAGGTTAAGTGTGATTTGCTTGAAGTTAAACTATAAACAAATGCCTTACGCATCCAGGCGGCCCTAACTTATACACAAAGCAGCCCAAGTAATCGGGCGATCTTGATGAGTATTCTAATGTTTTACTGTATATGTACTTTGTAATTATACTGTTAATGAGTAGTTTATCTTCTTGGTAAAATAACTGTATTTGCTTCAGGAATTACGTTTTTTCTCCTTTTTCACACTGTTCTTTTACCCGATTTTTACGTATTTCTACTATTCTGTTTGTTCTTTGATAATCAACTATCTATCTTGTACATGCTAATCTATGAAAAGCACCATAATTGGTCAGGCTCGTGGCTAACCTACACTACACCAGGCAAAATTCAGTCCCTATGTCAAAGAGTACCCTATTCTTTTTCTTCTTTTTCAGCTGCATAATACTTTCCACCGCCGTTCAGGCACAAACGGATAGTGCTGGTTTTTTTTATCAAAAAGGATTACAGGAAAAACAAAATGGGCGGCGTCTTGAGTCGTATAAATATTTTGAGAAAGCCCTGCATTACGATGAGCATAACAAAGCAGTGCTTGCTGAAATGGCTGCGGCCTGCATGGACCTGCGTAAATACAGCCAGGCAAAAGAGATGTATAAAAAACTGGCCGACCTGGGTGATGCCCCTGCAACCACCTATCAGCAACTGATGAACCTTTCCTTTAATATGCGCCAGTTTGACGATGCCATTCTTTATGCCAATCAATGGAAGAAAGCCGATCAATCAGCAAAGGTCAGCTATATCATTGGGAAGGTGAACTATGAACAGGAAAATTATGGGGAGGCCATCCGGTACCTGACTGCTGCTGCGAAAGAAGAACCAGCAAATGGAGAAATTCCGTACTTAATTGCCCGCAGCTACAGCGATATGAGCAATTACAAGCAGGCCATTCCTTTTTTTCAGCAGGCTGTTGCACTGGATACCACCAAAAGCAACTGGCTCTATGAACTTGGCCTGATCTGCTATGCCAGTCACGACGATAAAAATGCGTTGAAATACATTTTGCTGGCAGGAGAAAAAGGGTATAAGCGGGATAATGATTACCTCGAAAACCTGGGCATTGCTTATTTAAATGCCGGCCGTTTTGACGAAGGGCTCGCCATCATGAACGAACTGCTGAAAAAACGCCCCAGCGACTTAAACATCCTGGATATGGTGGCGGAGGCTTGCTATTACAAAGGGAAATACGACCAGGCAATGGGCTACTGGGATACCATCCTGGGATACGATAAAACCAATGCCGCTGCCCTGTACATGATTGGTATGTGTTACCAGAAAAAAGGCGATAAGGACAAAGGTGTACAACTCTGTGACAAGGCCATTGAAATGGACCCCAGCCTTGCCTCTTACAAACAGAAAAAGATGAACATGGGTTTATAAGCAAACCTGTGAAAGCATACCAGCAAAAAGCCGGGACAGTGATCCCGGCTTTTTCGTACAAGGTTGTGTGAACCGGCTACATTCTTTCCGGCACCCTGATCCCCAGCAGGCGCATGCCGGCCGCAATGACCGAGGCAGTCATGGCACAGAGTTGCAGGCGCAGTTGTTTCTTTTCTTCCGTTTCGGCATTCATCACCGACAGTTCTGTGTAAAAACTGTTGTAGGTTTTCGCAAGGGTAAAGACGTAAATGGCAAGCACAGAAGGGTTCTGCTCCTCGCAGGCTGTTTGCAGCAGCAGCGGGTATTGCTCCAGTAATAGAATGAGATTTTTTTCTAACGGTAGCAGGCTTGATGAAATATCAGCCGCAGCAGATGCTTGCTCCTTCCGCAAAATAGATTTGATCCTGGCGTGGGTGTATTGCACAAAGGGACCGGTGAAACCATGAAAGTCAATCGATTCTTCCGGGTTAAAGATCATGCGTTTTTTAGGATCTACCCGCAGCAGGAAGAATTTTAAAGCGCCAAGGCCAAGTGTTTCATACAGGGCTTTTAACTCTTCTGTTGAAAAATCTTTTACTTTCCCCAGTTCCTCGGTATGTTTTGCCGCAATCGCTACCATTTCATCTGCCAAATCATCTGCATCTACTACGGTGCCTTCGCGGGTTTTCATACGGCCGGTGGGCAGTTCTACCATGCCGTAACTCAGGTGCTGAATACCATCCGAAGCGGGCAGGCCCAGTTTCTGGCAAATCAATTTTAATACTTTAAAATGATAGTTCTGTTCATCGCCAACCACGTAAATGCTCTGGTCAGCATGAAATTCTTTTTGCTTCAGTTCCACCAGGCCAATATCCTGGGTAATGTAAACGGCCGTGCCGTCTTTGCGTTGCACAATTTTTTCATCCAGTCCTTCGGCGGTCAGGTCAATCCACACGCTGCCGTCTTCTTTTTGAAAAAAGACGCCTTTCTCCAGGCCTTTTTTTACCCAGTCTTTACCCAGCAGGTAGGTATCACTTTCGTAATAGGTTTTATCAAAGTCGCTGCCAATGCGCCGGTAAGTTTGATCAAAACCGGCGTAGACCCAGCTGTTCATCATTTTCCACAGCGCCATCACTTCGGGTTTACCGGCTTCCCAGTCCACCAGCATTTGCTGGGCAAGTTGCATGATCGGGGCTTTCTTTTCTGCTTCTTCCTTCGGCACGCCCTGCGCAACCAGTTCTTCCACCTGTTTTTTCAGTTCGGTGCCAAACCGCACATAATAATCACCCACCAGGTGATCGCCTTTGATGCCGGTACTTTCGGGTGTGGCACCATTGGCAAAGAGTTGCCAGGCCACCATGCTTTTGCAGATGTGTATGCCGCGATCGTTGGCGATGCAGGTTTTCACCACATCATACCCGTTAGCCCGGAAGATTTCGGCAACACTCCAGCCAAGAAAATTATTGCGCAAATGACCCAGGTGCAGGGGCTTGTTGGTATTGGGCGAGGAGTACTCCACCATCACCCTTTTCCCGTTGGGAGCGCCGGCGCCATAAGTCGGGTTGGCAAAGTTGGCTTGCAGAAACCCGATCCAGTAGCGGTCGCTGATCGTCAGGTTCAAAAATCCCTTGATGGTATTGTGCTTTGTAAATAAACCAGGGTTTTGTGCCAGCAGGTAATCCCCGATTTCCCTGCCTAACTGCTCGGGTGATTTTTTCAGTTGCTTGATCAATGAAAACAGCACAATGGTATAATCGCCTTCAAATTCGGGTTTGGTCTGGTTAATCGTCAGGTCATTTTCCGGGCAGTTGTACTGGTACAAATGCTGTAAAGCCCTGGCGGTGATGGACCTGATTTCGTTGACAATACTCATTTCCTCGCTGATTAGGCTGCGAATGTACGAATCAGCGATCATACTTGCCCTTTCGCCGCCACCGCCTGCAAAGCGGCCGGTTATGCTTACCTTTGCGCGGCATGAAAAAACAATTGCACACAGCCCGGGATTTTCTTTTACCCATTATCGATTTCTTTTATCCGCCTTTTAAAAGGCTGATGGATCTTCAGACTTTTCGGTATGCTGCCTGCGGGGGCGCCAACACGTTGCTGGGATTGGTGCTGTATGCCATCGGCTTTCATTACGTGCTGCATGAGCAAACACTGCACCTGGGCTTTTATGCATTCAAGGCGCACGTGGCGGCCCTGTTCATGTCGTTTTGCGTGGTGTTTCCCATCGGTTTTTTCCTGATGAAATATGTGGTGTTCAGCAATTCGTTTCTCAAGGGCCGTGTGCAGCTGTTTCGGTACTTCCTGCAATACCTCTTTAGCCTGATGCTGAATTACATCCTGCTGAAAATATTCGTGGAGATCTTTCATATCTATGCCGTGCTTTCGCAGGTCATCACCACTGTCATCGTGATCCTCTTTAGTTACCTGGTGCAGAAAAATTTTACGTTTCGTTCCGGATCGGCTGTATCAGAAACTGAAATCAACTGAGTTCACCACCACGGCAAGATTACCACTGCAGTTGCTGCGGATGACTAAGTGGCGGGATAAAGGATAGATGCCAATTAACCGGATGTGCTCTATTTGCCCATAGCTGGAAATGCCTTTTACCCATTCTTTATTCAGTTGCCCGTTAATCATGGTTTTGGCTGTATCAATGTAGGCGCCCAGTTCAAAGCGGGAATATTTTTTCAGTTCGCCGGTTATTTTTTTACTGAACAACCAGCGGGCCGATTTCAGCAGCACGTCTCTTGTTTTTACATCAAAATCAAGGTCCCTGATTTCAATCGTATTGGCCTGTTCATCAAAGTAGGGTTTGCCGGTAAAATATGCCACCCCTTCGTAGGAGCCGGCAAAATCCACCCGGATGATCAGCTTTTCGTTGCCTTCGCCATACAGGCGGCACTGCTGTACGATCACATGCTTTTTGATCGGGCCTTTGCTAAAATCAAAAACCTTATCCTGCAGCCGGGCATTGACAAGATTACTCAGCGAGTCATAATCCAGTTGTGCATCCAGGAAAATATTAAAACCAGGCCGGTCGCTGAAGTCAGCTAAATCCGGCACCGTGGATATTTCTTCGCGGGGTTTCTCCGGGCTGATGGCGGGGCGGGCTGCCAGGCCCAGGTTGATATTCAGCGAATCATTTTTAGCATAAATGTTATTGATGCGCAGTTTCAGCGGGTTGATGTGCAGCCACCCCAAGCCGCTCACGGGATATACCTGCGTCAGCTGGTTCCATAATTGCTGAAAGCGGGAACGCAGGTCGGTGCTGCCGTAGCGTTTTTCAATCGTAGCTTTGGCGGTATCCAACTGCTCTTTCAGCCCCAGCATGACCTGGGCGGTAATATCTTGTCCCCAAAAGCATACCTGGCATTTATCCACCGCCTGCGGCTCCAGTCGCTGGATGTTCAGCTTTACCTGATAATCCGGTGTCAGGAACAGCGAGTTGGAAAAATTCACCGTTACTTTCCGTTCCCCTTCATCAAAACCGCAATGGCAGGGCGGCGTCCAGGGGGAGAGTACGGTTCCGTTCACACAGGCCCTGGTAGAACCAATGACCTGGTAATAGCCGGTAAAGCCCAGGTTCAGCACCGTGCCGGCAGCTTTCAGTTGCAGGGGGCCGCGGCGAAAATGATATTTGTATCGAACGCCGCAGCCTTGCTGCAGCCAGTCGCTGGGATAGTTGGGAGAGGTGTACACCGTGTCAATGTTTTTTTCGGCCAGGGCATACAGGGGCTGCAGGTTTACCTTCACGGGAATGTTGATCTCCGAGTCGGGCAGGGAATCCAGCTGAAAGTCCGATTGTTCCAGCGCAGGCCGCTGCGGGCTTAATTTCGGCGTGCAGGAAACAAACAGCAGCAGCGCCGGCAGGCAAAACATGAAAACAGTTTTTCCGGTTATTCCATTCATACGTTTTGAGCAAAGGGTTCAGCCCATAAATGTAGAGAAAGAGCGGAAAATCTTTTGTGAAGATTTTTGGGAATAGCGATCATTTCTTGTGTTCTCTTTCTTTTCTTTTCCTGAAGAAAAGAAACAAAAGAAAATGCAAGGCCGATAGGAAAACACCCCCTACAGAAAACAAAAAAAAGATTCTGCCAATCAATAGCATTAATACAGTTATTCATTACACAAGCACAAAAGCTTCATCAAGGCGTTCCGAAATCGGGCCATACATCGATTTCGGGCTCCTTTTCTTTTGGAGAAACAAAAGAAAGGAGAGAAAAATCCTTCCTGTAAAATCAGTCATAGCCTTTCTTTTCTTTTTCTTGAAAAAAAAGAAGCATAAGAAAGGAGGGGAAAAGCTGCATAATCATAGGATTTGCCCCCTTTGATTTACCGCCTCCTGACGAGATACGCTTTTCGAATGGAATCCAGTTTGGGAAAGCTGTTTAAAAACTGTGCACGGTTGCTGTACATAGTGCTTAATTGCCCCATCGTGTTATCATCATAGCCATCGTATAGTGCTTCCACCACCTCCATACCGGCAATCACGCGGCCAAAGGCCGGAAAGCCCTTTACGCCGGCATAGTCAATGCTGTCGAGAAAGAGGTTGTCTTTGAGGTTGATGAACAGTTCTGTGCCACGGGTTTCTTTGCCTGACCTGGCAAAACTGAGGCTGCCCCTGGTATTGCCCTGCCGCACGGCCTCGTCCGGGATGGTATAGTGGCTCCAGTGGTTGAGTTTTACCGAGTCAGTTGTTCCAAACTGCACCACAAAGTTGGGTACCACCCGGTAAAAAAGCGCATTGTCGTAATAGTGATGCTTCACTAACTGGTAAAAGCGGTCGGCGGCAGCGGGGGAGGCTTGCCGCATAATTTGAAGATCAAAATTTCCTTTGGAGGTTTCAAACCGGGCGACAAAACGTTCCGGCGATTGTTCACGTACCCATTTTGCGCTGAACAGCTTAGGGTTGCAACTGGCGGCTGTTACAAGGCTGATGATAAACAAGAGGAGTTTCATAAAATATTTATTGCTTTAGACAACCCAGTTTAAATAGAAGCTAATTTATAATTATGAGTTTTCTTTAGTCGTTTATTTATGGGTAACTTTTTACCTATAGTGTTTCCTACTCAAGTTCGTCTGGGAGTAAAAATTGGCTTATATTGACTCGTTCGATTAAGTTTTCTTGATCTATATCTGATCTTACAGAAAGAAACCGTTCTTTTATTTGTCTAGCTTCAGGAGATTGGAAATAAACCTTATACAAGTTATTCATATTTTTAATCAATGCTCTATCAATATCTCTATTAAAATATGGGAAAGAATAGCCGATAACTACTAATATATCCGTGCCTGAAGTTTCTTGTTTTGCAATGCTAAAACTAGATTTGGGGTCTTGTTTTTGTTGTTCCCACGCAAAAGAAAGGGCTACTTGATATTTTGACGAGTCTTTGGTTAATTGATAGTATTTTTCGAGAACTTCCAAAATATTGTTTGTATCTATATTGTCAATCAATTTGGTGGAAAAGTATTGAACATCCTGAGAAGAGGATTCGATAATATCTGTTGTGCCGTTTAATTTAATTATTTTAAACCCATTTTTTGGTGTATTTTGGTTATTAAAGGAAGGGTAAATATTTAAATGAGTTTTATTAAGTTGTATTGTACTTTCATTTGAGTAATCCGCAAAAGCCTTTTCAAATTGAAAATCATAGTTCCAACTAATTATCCTAATGTTGTCTGGTAATTTATTAATATTATCGAATAGAATTGATGCAAAAAAAGTATCATAACGGTAATCAACTGGACGAAAGCATTGTTCTAGATATAAATATGTTGAAAAAACTAATTTTAATTTTTTTAAGACATCAAAGTCTTGGCGAATAAAAAGTTTTTTAGCGTAAGTATCGATGCTTGCATGTTTTTGTACAATATTTACCATCCACTTAAGGTCGCTAACAAACTTTCTTTTTATATCCTCATTTGCTATTCGATAACCGCTTTGTTCATGTATTTGCTCAGAAAATCCTGTGAGTGCAAACTGCGAATGTGACAAATGAATTATCATTTCATTTATCCGATTTGGAACTTGACTTACTACTGGAAGGGAGTTTGCGCTTGCGCCTGCTCCAAAAAGATAAGTTATGTTCATTGATCAATATTTCTGCTAAAGTTAAAGCTAGCCTCGGCAAAAAAGGCTGACACCAACTTCTTAAAGTATTTCTTCAGAAAGTTTTTCAATCCTGTCGGCTGATGACAAGGTATTATATAGTTTGGTGATTTTATTTTGTCGTATTATGAATTTGATCATGTTGAAATCCAATTACTTTTTACATTTTTCGATATGCCAAAGACGGGTAATTAGAAGCACAAAGCCCCAAGTTTGCACGTCAGCCCGCCTGACGCAAAACCCGTGTTAGCAGTAGGCGTTTCAGTCATTCGTCAAGTTAATTTTATATGTTGTCGGAAACTCGCACAAGGTTGTTAAGTCGCCTTTAATTATCAGAATGTCTGCCGTGTCATTGTCTTCGTTGTAGTTATATAGTCTATACAAATAGAAATTTTCTTTTTCAATTTTACTTCTTTCAAGTTCTGTTCGTGTTATGTAAAACGTTGAATTTTTTCCGCTTTTTGTCGTCTTAACTTCAATGTAAATTTTTTGTCCATTTCCGTCAAATGATTGTATGTCGTAACCCGTTCCGTCTCCTTCGTCTTTCGCTGTGTGTTTGATTTTGTCAATTAAGTTGTATTGTCCACTTTCTCTCAACTTCTCTATTTCGTATTTCAACGCCCAAAGTTCGCCCAAGTCGCCAATTCGTTTGTTGTCTATGTTGTTTTGAATGAAATTTACTGTTTTGCCTCTAAACGTCAATTGGTCTGTTGAAGTTGAAAGATTAGTTGCAGAAACTTCGTTTGCAGTTTGGAAAGTTGAAGTTACAGAAACTGTGGTCTGTTGGTTTAAGTGTCGTGAAACAGCATAAATAAAATCTTGTGTCAGAATGTTTAGATTTATGTCGTTGTAACAATCTGCTGTTATCCTGCCTTTGTGAAGTTGCAAAAGTTCTTGGTCGTTGGAAAGTTCATACCTCACGATTTCACACAAACTGTTGAAATGTCCAATATTTTCAATGTGTCCCTGAACAGGTCTATAAGTTATCTCAAGTCGTTGTGAAAACTGTTTAAACATTTCAAACTTGTAGAAAAAATATCGTTCAGGATAACGAAGTGTTAAGTAAACGATAATTGCTCTGTGGTCTTGGTATGTATTCTTTCCTGGAAATAAACTATCGTTTATTGCTTTTGTCCCGTTTCTAAAATCTTCTATTCTTTGGAAAATGTCGTTTTCTTCGTCATACAGATTTCTGAACAACTGTCGTAGTTCTTCTGGTCTTTGCGTTGCGTAATGTTCTAACATTCGCAATGGGAAATACTGTCCTGATTTTAATAAATTTTGAGTAAGGCGAATTGATTTGGAAAGCATTTCAAGAAAATTTGTCGCTTCAATGTTCCAATTGTCTTGGAAACATTTAACCGCTTTCCACTTGTAAATTTCTTCTTGATTTATTCGTGCAAAGTCAAGTTTGTATTCGTCAATATATTGTCTTAAAATCTGTCTGTTCATTTTCTGTGCGGTGTCTTTTTACGCTTACTGCTAACACTTTAATTTACGCAATACAATCAAATATTACCAATTTTTAAGTAATTGATTTTCATTATCTGTGTATTGCGTTTTTTCCAAAATACAGCTTTTTTCAAAAAATACAAGCTGTCCTGCTGCTGCTGCCACCCGCGGGCTTTGCTGTAATGTATAATAATTGAGTGGGGGAGCTTTTGTGTCTTAAGATAGCTATTTTGTGTTTTAAGATAGTCATCTTGTGTTTTAAGACGGTCATCTTGTGTCTTAAGATGGTCATCTTGTGTCTTAAGACGGCCATCTTGTGTTTTAAGATGGTCATTTTGTGTCTTAAGACGGTCATCTTGTGTCTTAAGACGGCCATCTATTGTTTTACAATCCACAATTTTTGTGA
The DNA here is from genome assembly GCA_035760665.1 of Chitinophagaceae bacterium. Lineage (GTDB taxonomy): Bacteria > Bacteroidota > Bacteroidia > Chitinophagales > Chitinophagaceae > DASTSN01. Next base: position 9,611 of record DASTSN010000114.1, read on the forward strand.
CAAAATCCCTGGTTTTTCCAGGTTTTGCGGGCGCCGTTACACAAATCGGCAATTTTTTAATTTATAAACAGCTGGTTTCCAGTAAAATCATACGGAGGCAGGCCTGA
>DASTSN010000115.1:0-62602 GCA_035760665.1 Chitinophagaceae bacterium
GTAATTGGCGAAGGCAGGAATAACTTTTTGATCGAATACAATGAAGTGCAGGAAGGGTTGACGGATGAAGAGCATATGAGGCTGTTGTAATTCTGTTTGCAAAGAGGGTACTCAATTACCTCCACCTAAGCATAATATCAAAATTCGGTAGCATTACGATTGTTTTGAATCTATTAAATAATTAACTTGCTCATACACTAACTTACTGATATGAGCTTGTCAAAATTCACTGCCGTTATTTTATTTTCCCTCTTTCTTATTGGTTATCTGTCTTGCAAAAAGACTGATGCTATTCAAGATAAGAGCACTACACCCTCTGACCGTTTCTTCGCCGTTAATGACCATGCTCCAAAGGAAATTAAAACAATTGCCGAAGCCTTGAAAAGACAAAATGATAACCATAATTTTCTTTTGTCTGTAACTAAAATTTCTGGTTACCCTAAATGGGATGAGGCGAGGATTATAAATCCTGAAGGAGTAAAGATTTCGGGAAAAGGAAGTGCGCAATCAGGGGGTACAATTGTCTATATTCCTTTTGCCAGAGATTCTGATAATTATGTAAATTCAATTTTGGCAGTTAAGTTGAATCCGGAAGATACCATTTACCGGATGCTTCATGATAATAAATACAGACTGTTTGGATTCGATACTGCGGACCATCGAAAGTGGAATGCAAGAGATATCTTTCACTTATTTACTTCTTTCGACTATTCTGTGTTTGGACACACTCGTTTCCGAATCAAGGATGGGAGAATATTCGGAAGAGACAGTTCAGGTTTCGTAGCTGAACTTATAACAAAATCTGTTAAACAGGCAAAGAGTTTACTTGTTCAGCCTATAACTGCTTGTGAGGACTACGTTGTTTGCGGCACCTGCAATACTGCCAGGACAACAGTGGCTCCTTGTTGTAATCCATCAACTTATTCGGTTTGTACTACCTATTGGATTGATATTGGAGGAGGTAGTGGTGGTGACGGAGGTTGGACAGGAACCGGAGACGGAACAGGTGGAGGCGGCGGCGGAGGATGGTATGATGGAGGGGGAGACCCTTGTCCTGGCGTAGTAAGATTGCAGAAGGATGCAAAGGTTGCCCCAATTGATGATTGTGGAAGTGGATGGGAGCCTGAGCCGGTGCCAATTGAAGACGAGCCATATGATCCTTATGCGGCGGATAATGTAATTATTGACACCTCAATAACCAATAATTTTCCCTGTATAAAAAAAATTGTTGATTCACTAACTCAATATTCAAACATCAACGCCCTTGCCCAAGTAGCCTTAAGTACTATTTTCGGAGTGAATGAGAAGATACATCTAAAATTTACAGTCAATCCTTCATGGGGAAAAAACGATGATGACGGTGATACAAAACCAGACAGTGCCTATGTCGCAGGAAGTGATTTTTACGCGACGATCCGTTTAAATCCCTGGGTATTGAATAATTCAACGCAGGAATATATTGCAGCAACAATTATTCACGAAGCCGTTCATGCATATATTGATTTTAAGAGTTATCAGTACCTTACAGGAGTCATTGATTCTACAGCTTTTAAAACGCTTTTTCCCTTGTATTGGCCACCTAAAGTTTTATATCGGGCTAATAATCTTTATTATTATTCTCTGGGGAATCTTCCGCAGCACCAGGCAATGGCCGCGAATCTTATTGCAATCATGACCGATCCTTTAAAAGCATTATATCCAAATCCGGGTATACCTGTTGCATTAAGGGACTCCATATATAATGGAATATCATGGGGAGGATTGCAGGAAACCAACGTTTATAAGGCAAGAAGCGACACATTTTCTATCAAAGCGATCAATACCATGGCACGAGATACAGCAGTTCATGCTCCCTTTACTTTAGCCGGGTACTCGACACCTGTGTATACTTATGATGCTCACAATCTAAACATGCAAAAAGGATGTCATTGAGAAAAATCGTCTTATACAGTATTCTATCCTGTGCCATGGTTCAAAGCAAGGCACAGGATAGTTGCAGCAAACCATTGCTGGCGCTTAAAGAGATCATTAAGAAGAACATTCCGTTTGAAGGCGATGCCTATGTCAACCAGCACTCTGAATATTATATTATCGATATTAAATTAACTTCTGGCAGAGACTCTGTTGTGAATATTGGTTATTTTCAAAAAAATCATTCGTCTCATTTGCATTACATTGATTCGGTTATCAGAAAAATAACGGAAACCTGGAAACCTGAAAAATGTAATTATGACCGGATTCTGGTTCCTGTTTTTCTTTTGTTCTCGTCTGCCGATGAGCTATATGATTATCCAATTGAGTTTACCCTAAAAAACAGCCGTGACAATGCCGGTAAGAGGGTTTATCTCTCAGATACTATTATAATTAACATATTGTCAGGAGTGAAAAAGAAATAACTTCGGAAGGGTTAAATCAGATTATGAATTAGGTTAGCATATTTAATGCAAACTTAAAGTCTGGCTCGTAAGAACCATAATGGATTCCAGAGTTGGCATCGCGTCTTCCATAAAGTTCCTCAGCAATTTTTAATCAATGCCGAAAGTAAATACGGTAGCGAAACCCTCCACTCCCGGTTGCTGGCCCATTCCCATCATCGAAAAACCATATTCACCTTTTGGTAAGGCTTTGTCAATGACCAGTTCCCAATAGCCGGAGCGGATCTTTTTCAGGCTGAATGTATATTTTTCGCTGCCTGTATTTTTATTCTTACCAAATGAAAAACCGCCCCCGCTTTTCATGAGATAGATCTTTCTTGCTCCCTGGTCAAGGTCGAGCTTATACAAAGTAATCATAGTGGAAGGGTCGCCGGAAAACCCGCTGATCATATTGGGATCCATCCCGTTTTCCCGCATCACTGAATCTGTTTTTGAATTGGAAGCGGATGAATTTCCTGAGGAGAAAATGAAAGAAATATTCTTGCCACTGCTGAATCGGACGGACGAAGTTTTTCCTTCAATCGAGTAACTGTATTCGGCTCCTTTTATCATACTCACCTTGGTTGACCGTCTTTGCCGAATTCTTTTCGAGTCGCACAAGTGAAATCAAAAATGACAATCGTTGACAAAGAAAGGTTGAACACCAGCCGCTAACATTGGTATTGCCAATAGTGGGGCTTGACATTGGAGCAATAAGCAGTGGTAATTTTGCTTTGCTGCGCTTCGGGCTCGACGAATAAAGCCCAGCTTGGTTCTTAATATTTAACTTTATCAAAAAGCCAGGCATCAGTTCCGGACGGACGGATTACTAATTCCCCATCATCGGCAATACCCGAACGTTCTATGCCATTTTTCGTGACACCCTAAAATTACTAAGATTTTTGGCATTCGGGGACAAAGGCTTTATATTTGTACAAACAGGACATTATTATGGAGATAAGAACAGATTTATTTTTAGGTGACAGCAAAACAATGCTCAAAAAACTTCCTGACAACTCCGTTGACCTCATTGTAACATCTCCCCCATATGCCGACCAAAGGAAGGGAACCTATGGCGGTATTCACCCTGATAAGTATGTTGAATGGTTTCTCCCAATTACAAAAGAACTTCTCCGGGTTTTAAAGCCGACTGGAACTTTCATATTAAACATAAAGGAGAAAGTTGTTGAAGGCGAACGAAGTGTTTATGTAATGGAATTAATTCTTGAAATGCGTAAGCAAGGCTGGTTATGGACAGAGGAGTTTATTTGGCACAAAAAGAATTGTTATCCTGGTAAATGGCCTAATCGTTTTCGTGACGCATGGGAAAGACTTCTGCAATTCAATAAAGACAAGAAGTTTAATATGTACCAAGAGGAAGTAATGGTTCCAATGGGTGATTGGGCAAAATCAAGGTTGAAAAATCTTAGCAACACAGATAAAATAAGGGACAACTCAAAAGTAGGTAGCGGTTTTGGTAAGAACATTTCAAACTGGCTGACAAGAGATAAAGCTTTTCCTACAAATGTTCTCCATTTAGCAACAGAGTGCAGTAACAAGAATCATAGTGCTGCTTTCCCAGAAGAACTTCCCGAGTGGTTTGTGAAGCTGTTTACTAAAGAGAATGATACCGTACTTGACCCTTTCATGGGTTCGGGAACAACAATTTTAGTTGCCAACAGAATGAATAATGATGTTTTTTATTATGGCGTTCCCCTGCCTTTGCCAACACACAAAGCTATGCACAGGCGGGTCGGGCTATTCGCTACAAGTCCGGCACAAAACCAACGCACAAAAACCTTCACCGGGCTTTTCGCTTCTATCCCTAACGCAGCTAGGCAAGCTGCATAATATCAGCAAATGATTTTCTTATGAGCTACGAAGGTAAAATGCTTCAAGACTTAAAAATGCCAACCCGAAAAGAGGTGGAGGAAGCATTGTTGATTACCCTGTTTAATCATAATGGAACTATTAAAGAATTTGCTACTGGAGAGGATATAGTAAACGAAATTGCTAATCGTTTTGTATTAAATGAGAGTCAAAGAAGTACAGTCTTAGAAAGAATTTATCGGAAAGAAAATAGAATTGTAAAAACACCTCTTTGGCATCGGCTGCTTTATCGTGCCGCAGATGCATTAGCCAAAGAAAAATTAGTTTCAAGACCAACTTCAACAATGCTTCTTACGAATAAAAAAGAATGGATGTTAACTGAAAATGGATTTGATAAAGCATTGAAGCTTTTAAAAATTCCTCAAACGGAAAAAGAATTTCTCTCAACAAAATCTTATGAGGTTCAAAAAATTGTAAAGAAATTAATTGAAACTTCAAGACCAGAAAATTATAATCCATTCGATAAAGAAAAAAAGATAACCAAGATTTCAAGGGAAACTGTAATGCGGACAAGGGGATTTCGCCAAGCAGTTATTGAGGCTTATGATTACAAATGTGCTTTTTGTGGATTAAAAATAAATTCTTTAAAAGATAGGAGTTGGGAAGTTGAAGCAGCCCATATTGTTCCTCATAATGAGAAAGGAAGAGATGACGTTTTAAACGGGCTATCATTATGTCATTTACATCATTGGGCTTTTGATGCTGGTTGGTTTGCTTTAGAAGATAATTTTACCATTCAAGTTTCCTCCAAAATAAATTCATTACATACTGATTTTGGCAGAATGGGAGATTATGATTTCATCAGAATATTCGCTAATAAAAAATCCAAAATGTTTCTCCCAAAAAGAAAAGAAATTTATCCACATCAAAAAGCAATCAGTTGGCATCGTGAAAATAAATTTCATCATTAAACCAATTTAATAATGCGAAGCAAAATTATTTATTCACTGAATGAAGAAGATATTCAAACCGTAGCTCATCAAGAATTAGAGAGAAATTTATCTTCTGAGGAAATTGAAAAAATAAAAGGCTTAATTGCAGAGAAAATAAACTGGTATGATGTAATTTCCGAAGCAATCAATGAAAAAATCAACACAGTTTCTTTTAGCTGAGTTTTATGTCGAATAGCGAACAAAACGTACAAGAGTGCGACGCAACAGAAGTTGATAGTAGTAATATAGTCGGGTAAATAAAAATCTAAAATCGGAACCTTTCACCAAAAAAGAATTGCCGGACTAAATGACTTGAAGCTTCGGAAAGTTTTGGGAAAGAAAAATCCCTATCTCTTCAAAGCAAAATATATTCTGACTGCACAGGATATTATAAAGAGCTTGACCGATGCATTTATTTCATCACAGGAAGAAACAATTTTCGGTGATTGGCTTGAAGGACTTGCAATTTTTATCAACGGCAAAGTATATGACGGCCGTAAATCAGGTATTCCCGGCATTGACTTAGAGTTCGACAAAAACGGTGTTCGCTATATTGTAACAATAAAATCTGGTCCAAATTGGGGTAACAGTTCACAGATTGGTAAAATGAGAGCAGATTTTAAGACTGCTCAAAAGACGCTTCGTACAAGTAATTCACAACTCAACATAACGGCCGTAAACGGTTGTTGCTACGGCAGAGACAATAATTCAGACAAAGGCGACTACTTCAAATACTGTGGTCAAAAGTTTTGGGAGTTTGTTTCAGGTGACACAGACCTTTATACAAAAATCATAGAACCGTTAGGACATCAAGCTAAAGAGCGGAACGACGACTTCATTCAATCATATTCGCAAATGATAAACAAATTCACCAAAGAATTTACGGACAGTTTTTGCATGGACAACGGTTCGATAGATTGGGACAAACTTGTACGCTTTAATTCAACGACCATAGCTCCGAAAAAATAAAACGGTGTGCAACAAAAGGTTTGGCAAAATACGGGCAGACGTAAACCGTGTTTCAACTTTCAGTAATTCTGTTGGACTGCATATCCTGCTTGACGAATAACATTCAGCTTTAGTTGTTAACTTCAACAACATATTTTCAAATGGGCAATTGTACCGGGCTGGATGACCAATGAATATCCCGCCCTTCGCCAAACCGCAAAACGTTTTTCCTGTCAGCATAAACAGATATCCAATAGTTAGCATAACAACAAACCAACGTATCTCAATCCAATGAATCGGTTACATTGGGAAAAAGAAAAAGCCTCGTAGTGTTGCTCACTACAAGGCTTTGCCTTTTTTGGGTAAGTGCCCAGGACTGGATTCGAACCAGCACACCTCGCGGCGCCGCCACCTGAAGACGGTGCGTCTACCAATTTCGCCACCTGGGCTTTGGGGCGGCAAATATAGTTGATTAATCAATTTGTTTCCAAATTTTTACCTGTTTGCCAACCAATTAATAGTACACCCAGGATCACCAGTAGCGTCCCGGCTACCTGGGCAGCAAAAATTTTTTCTCCCAGCACCAGGTTGGCTTGTATAATGGTAGATACCGGCCCGATGCCGGAAATAATAGCAACATTGTTTGACCCGATTTTTTTCATGCCCACAGATAATAAAAAACTGGGTATCACGGTGGCAATGATGGCCAGCGCCAGTCCGTACCAGATATAGCTGACAGAGCCGGTCAGGCTTTGATAATTGCCGGCCACTGCAAAATGCAGAAAAATACCGCCCGTGGCAGCCAGCATGGCATATGCTGTAAACCGGGTAGCACCCACCTGCGGAATGACCCGGCCACTGCCGGCTATGTAAACCGAGTACGTAACGGCGCACAGAAAAATAAGCAGGCTTCCGGTATAAAAACGGGCATTGCCGGTTTCAATATGCAGTTCGCCAGCATAAGCAACTGCAATGCCTGCATAGGTCAGCAACAGGGCAAGCTGCTGCATGCGGGTCAGCTTTTGCTTAAACACAAAGGCATTGATCAGTACCGCAAAAGTGGGATACAGGAACAGGATCAACCGTTCAAGCCCTGCCGATACGTACTGCAGCCCGATAAAATCAAACAAACTGCTGAGGTAATACCCAAACAAGCCCAGCGTGATCACCAGCAGCCATTGACGGCGGGTAAAGCGCTCATGCTTGTTATGCCTGCTGCCCAGCCAGGCTGCAGCGATATAAAACGGAAGGGAAAAAACCATTCGCAGGGTGAGCAGGGTGAGGGCATCCACCTTTGTATGGCCAAAAGCCAGTTTGACAATAATGGCCTTTGTGGAAAATAAGATGGCGCCGCCCAGTGTAATGAGAAAACCGGTTACGGACAGGCTGTTTTTTTGCGACGTGTTTGGCAAAACAATAACGGTTCAGGTACTGTGCAGGGCAATGGGTTAAACGGAAACATTGAAATCCCGCAGTGCATCATTCAGGCTTGTCTTTAAATCGGTGCTTGGCTTGCGCTGCCCGATGATGAGTGCACAGCTTACGTTGTATTCGCCGGCAGGGAATTTTTTCAGGTAACTGCCGGGGATGACCACGCTGCGGGCGGGTACACGGCCTTTGTATTCTTTCGGTTCGCTGCCGCTTACATCTATGATTTTAGTAGACTGGGTGAGTACCACGTTGGCGCCAAGTACGGCCTCCTTTTCTACAATAACCCCTTCCACGACGATGCAGCGGCTGCCGATGAAACAACCATCTTCGATGATAACGGGTGATGCTTGCAGTGGTTCCAGTACGCCGCCAATGCCCACGCCGCCGCTCAGGTGTACCCCTTTGCCAATTTGTGCACAACTGCCCACGGTGGCCCAGGTATCTACCATGGTGCCCTCATCCACATACGCCCCGATATTGACATAGGAAGGCATTAATACAACATTTCGGGCAATATAAGCACCGTGACGTGCCACTGCATGCGGAACGGCCCGTACACCCAGGTCTTTATAATTCTTTTTCAGCGGCATTTTATCGTAAAACTCAAAAGGCTCCAGCGACCAGGTATGCATTTGCTGAATACCAAAATACAGCAAGATGGCCTGCTTAACCCACTCATGCACTTCCCACCCGTTTTCTGTGGGAGAAGCCACGCGGAGCCGGCCCTTATCCAGTTCTTCAATGACGGCGTGAACGGCATCGGTATATTTCAGTTCTTTGAGTAATTCACGATTATGCCAGGCTTCGGTAATGAGTTCATTTTTATTCATCAGTTACAATTTATTTTATATAGGCATGAAACAGGCTGCAAATTAAATGATACGGTAGTTTTTATAATCAAAAAACCGTTTCCCTGTGATTTTTTCCAGTATGTTTTTGAGGCGGTCTTTGAAAGCCGGGTGGTTTTTGGAGATATCGTAATGAAACTGCCAGTTCTTTCTTGCAATCAGTTCCTGCATAACGGCGGGATGTGTGCCGGTAAATTTCTCCAGTACATCTATTTGCCCGTAATCAAAATCGTTTTCGTCAAAAACAACCTTATTTTCATCGTAGCCGTTTTCGCTCCAGTATTTGGTAACACCCAGCGCTTTGTTTTGCATGGCTTTAGGCTCACGTACCCAGCCGTAGTGATAGATGCAGGCATCCAGTGGCTTCACCTGCAGTTTTTCATTATTGCCCTTTCGAAAACCCTGCGCGTCTTTGTAAGAGAAAATACTTTTATCATTCCTGATGATCCGGATCTCATTTCGGTACCAGCGAGAGGATGCGCCTACATAATCATAAGAGCCCCAGAAATGTAAATATTTAAAAAGCAGCCCGTCCACGCGGCGATCATCTTTGTATTGCTGCATGGCCTGCCGTACGGTCGGTATGTATTGTTCATGCATGACCTCATCGCCTTGAATGTAAAAAGCCCAGTCACTGTCGGCTGAAACAGCCTGAAAGGCTTTATCGGTTTCCGCGGCCAGTACCCGTCCCCCCGTGCGCAGGCTTTCATCCCATACGGTGTCAATGATCCGTATCCGGCTTTCCTTCATGTTTTCAATCAGTTCCCGGGTACCATCGTTGCAATCCCCTACGGCAATAACAAATTCGTCGCAAAGCGGTAAGATGGAACGTAAGGCAGGTAATACCGGGTAGCCGTATTTGACAGCATTTTTTATAAATGAGAAACCGGATACTTTCATGTTGGTTTAGTTTTGGTGCCGGGCAAAATTGGAACCCACGGGCAGATGCATGCTGTCAAAAGTAGTGAATTCAGGTTGCAATCATAACGGATCGTTGCAGGCATTTGCTGTATTGCAACCGGCAGCAATGAACACCTTTCGTCATTTTAAATATCTTGCAGGTAATTACCGGATATGAATATTGGATTTGATGCAAAGCGGGCCTACCACAATACTACCGGACTGGGTTATTACAGCCGCACACTGATTCACCTGCTGGCAAATTACTACCCGGAACACCAGTATTATTTATTTAATCCAAAACCATCCCGTATTTTCCGGTTTACAGAAGCCAATGTGCAGGAAGTGCAGCCGGGCCGCCTGGCAGATAGATTGCTGCCATCGCTGTGGCGGAGTAGCGGGATGAAAAAGGATTTGCAAAGACTGTCTGTGAATCTGTACCACGGGTTGAGTCACGAAATTCCTGTTGGTATTGCAAAGACCGGTATCAGGTCGGTTGTCACCATTCACGACCTGATCCATGAACGATTTCCGGAACAGTATAACCCGGTGGATGTAAAAATTTATTCCAAAAAATTCCGTTACGCCTGTCAGCATGCTGACCGCATCATTGCCACCAGCCGGCAAACCAAAGAAGATATGATTGCGATCTATCAAACACCGGCCGACAAAATTGATATTTGTTACCAAAGTTGTTCGCCACTTTTTGCCCGTGAGGTCTCAGCTGAAGAAAAAAAGCGTGTGGCTGACCGTTATAACCTGCCCGGGCAGTTTTTTTTATCGGTCGGTACAATCATTGACCGGAAAAACCTGCTGAATGTATGCAAGGCGTTGTTCCTGCTGCGGGAGGAACTGGAACTGCCACTGGTCGTGATCGGCAGCGGGTCAGGGAAATATTATCAGGGGGTAAAAGATTTTCTGCTGCAGCAGGGGCTGACGAATAAAGTTATTTTTTTATCTGAAACCACTGGGGCAAAAAATGATCCTACATATTTGTCAACAGAGGATCTTACTGTTATCTATCAGTTAGCGCTTGCAATGATTTACCCTTCTTTTTATGAGGGGTTTGGCCTGCCGGTACTGGAAGCCTTATGGAGCCGCCTGCCGGTCATTACCTCCGGACAGTCCTGTTTACCCGAAGTGGGTGGTAATGCGGCGTACTATGTAAATCCGCAAAGTGCTGAAGAAATTGCAGCAGCCATGAAAGAAATTTATACGAACAGTGAACTTCGGGAGTCAATGAAAGAAAAGGGACGGTTACAAGCCGGTCACTTTTCGCCGGCAGTATACGTAAAATCAGTTATGGAGGTGTATCAACGCGTATTGTATGAGGGATTTTGAGAACGATATCAATGAGTGCCTGCGGGTATTGCAGGCTGGGGGGCCTGCTGATGTATCCGACTGATACAGTTTGGGGGATTGGCTGCGATGCCACCAATGCCGGCGCGGTAGAACGGATTGGCGTTTTAAGTAAGGGTTGAGCAAAAACTCCAGGATTGTACTGTTGGCTGATGAACGGGACATACTACACTTTACTGCCAGCCCGGACTTACGGGTTTTCGAGTACCTGAAAAAGACTACCCGGTCCACGGCAGTCATTTTTGAGCAGGCAATCGGCCTGGCCGAAAAACTGGTGGGCAGTACTGGCAGCATTGGCATCCGCATTTGCAAAGAACCGTTTTGCCGCAACCTGTTAAAACGGTTTAGAAAACCGCTGGTATTCACATCAGCCAATATTACTGGTTAGCCTCCTGCGCTGCAGTTTGACGCAATTGATTCAAAAATTAAAGCAGGAGTGGACTACATTGTGCAGTACCGGCAGGATGATACAATCACTGGCGTATCTTCAGCGTTGGTCAACTGGAACAGCGATGGTACTGTTACCATTGTACGAGTCTGAACAGGGCATACAAGCCTTGCATTTCCCGCCTCTGCCACCTTCCATTATCTTTGCCGGTATATGGATATCAATTGTTCAGAACGGGAATTGTTTTTATTTAAAAAGGTGGCACATGCGGCCCGGGAACTGGGCGTTGAAACCTACCTGATTGGCGGCTTTGTGCGGGACAAACTGATTGGCAGGTCCACAAAAGATGCCGATATCGTTTGTGTGGGCGATGGTATCGCATTAGCGAAAGCTGTGGCAAAGCGATTGAATCCTGTGCCGCAGGTGAACTATTTCAAGACGTATGGTACTGCGCATATTCGTGTAAACTTTCCGGAGCATCCCCACCGTACTGAGCCATCCTCCACAGAAGACAAAGCGAATTTTTTTGACCTGGAGTTTGTCGGCGCCCGCAAAGAGAGTTACCAGTATCACTCCCGCAACCCCGAAGTAAAACCCGGCACGCTGGAAGATGATCAAAACCGCCGCGACTTCACCATGAATACACTTGCCATCAGCCTGAACGAAAAAGACTATGGAAAACTCGTTGACCCTTTTCACGGGCTGCAGGCTATTCATGATCGTATCATCAAAACACCGCTGGATCCGCTGACGACGTTTAGCGACGACCCGCTTCGCATGATGCGGGCTATCCGGTTCGCCACGCAATTGAATTTTTCGATTGAGGAAAAAACATTGCAGGCGGTTACCGATAATGCGTACAGGATAAAAATTGTATCCCAGGAACGCATCACCGATGAACTGAATAAAATTATTGTAGCTTCCAAGCCTTCCATCGGGTTCCGCTTATTGTATGAAACAGGGTTGCTGCATATTATTTTCCCGCAAATGGTGGACCTGGCCGGTGCGGAGTATAAAGAGGGTATTGGTCACAAGGATAATTTTCACCATACCCTGCAGGTACTGGATAACGTGGCAAAGAAATCCGGTGACCTTTGGTTGCGATGGGCCGCCATCTTGCACGACATTGCCAAGCCGGTAACCAAGCGTTTTGAAGAGGGCCACGGCTGGACGTTTCACGGGCACGAAGTGGTGGGTGGCAGAATGGTGCCGAAAATTTTTGCCAAATTCAAACTGCCCCAAAACGAAAAAATGCGGTTGGTCCGCAAACTGGTTGAATTGCATCTGCGCCCCATCAGTTTAACAAATGAAAATATCACCGATTCGGCTATCCGCCGGTTGCTGTTTGATGCAGGCGAGGATTTTGATGCCCTGATGATCCTGTGCGAGGCGGATATAACATCGAAGAATAAACTGAAAGTAAAGCGTTATCTCGAAAACTTTCAGCTGGTCCGCAGCCGCTGCCAGGAGGTGGAAGAAAAAGACCGTATCCGTTCATGGCAGCCGCCCATCACCGGCGAGATGATTATGGAGCTCTTTAACCTGCCTCCGTCGAAACCGGTGGGCGATTTGAAAAACGCGATCAGGAATGCCATACTGGACGGGCTTATTCCCAACGAGTATGATGCAGCTTACGATTTCCTGTTGCAAAAGGCCGCGGAAATGAACCTGCAGCCTTCCAGGTAGCCGCATAAAATGCTTATTTTTGTCATTTAACCAAGTGCAACAGTCATGGCGATTTTAAAATTCAGGATTTATTTTGAAGAAGACGACAGCATTTACCGCGATGTGGCCATCCGTCATACGCAGTCGTTCAGGGATTTGCATGATGCAATCCTGAAAGCGTACGAATTTGATAACAAACACAAAGCCACTTTTTACCGCAGCAACGACAACTGGCAGCGCGGTAAAGAAATTTCCCTGGAAAAATATGATAAGGAATATAAGGCGCCCCCGTTGCTCATGGAGGAAACAACTATCGGCGCCGAAATCCGGAACCCGAATCAAAAATTTATTTACCAGTATGATTTCAATAAAAACTGGGTATTTCTTGTAGAGCTGATTAATGTCAGTAAAGAAGAAAATCCAAAACTGGTGTACCCCGCCGTCGTTCGCGTGGAAGGTATTGCACCAAGTCAGTATGGTACCAAAAGCCTGCTGGGAGAAAAGTTTACAGAAATGGAAGAGAAGTATGACCTCAGCAGTGGCGCTGAAGGCTTTGGAGAAGAAGGCGACGGGGAGGATAGCGATTCCACGGGCATGGGAGAGGAGACCCGTGATGAGGATGAATTGTAGGAATACACCCTGGCTGCTTTTATTTGCTGTTATCCTTCACCGGCACCGAAATTGAGTACCAATCCGCATACAGATCAATTCCCCGAACAAAGCAACGGCAAGACCGTGATTGTAGTGACCGGCCCTACGGCTGTAGGGAAAACGGCCGTAGCAATCGCCATCGCAAAAAAATACCATACCGAAATCATTTCTGCCGACAGCCGCCAGTGTTACAAGGAAATGGCGATTGGTGTGGCTCGCCCCTCATTACAAGAATTACAAACCGTGCCGCATCACTTTATCGCATCGCACGCCGTTTCTGAAACGGTCAACGCTGCCGTATTTGAGCAATATGCCCTGCAGAAGGCACAGGAGATTTTTAAAGAAAAGAATGTGCTGGTACTGGCCGGGGGCACTGGGTTGTATATAAAAGCCTTTTGCGAGGGCATGGATGAAATGCCTGATATACCCGGCACAGTGCGCCATCAAATCCGCGCAAATTATGAAAAGTATGGTCTTCCCTGGCTGCAGCAGGAGATCCAAAAAAAAGATCCCGTATTTTATCAGCACGGCGAAATACAAAACCCTCACCGTGTGATGCGGGCCCTGGAAGTAGTGGAGGCCACCGGTAATTCCATCTTTGATTTCAGAACAGGAACAAAAAGTCAGCGCAATTTCCAGGTGCTGAAGATTGGACTGACCCTGCCAAAAGACGAACTGCACAGGAATATCAATGAGCGAACGGATAAGATGATCGCTGAAGGGCTGGAAGAAGAAGTGAAAAGTTTATGGCAATACAGGCATGTCAATGCGCTGCAAACAGTGGGCTATGCAGAAATGATTGATTACCTTAATGGAAACAGTTCGCTGGAGCAGGCAATTGAACGCATTAAAATGAATACACGCCGCTACGCAAAACGCCAGATGACCTGGTTTAAAAAAGATCAACAGATTCAATGGTTTTCACCCGCTGATTTTACCCGAATCGAAGCTTACCTGGAGAAATCTATTCGTTGAAGACCGGTGCTTATTTTCGATGAACGGTCAAATAGCTTGATCAGTTTATTATTTTGTTTTAACAAAATTAACAAGCCGATTGTTCTACCTTTGCAGTTCGTTTCACTTACCATTTACTTACCATTACCTATTCGCAGCAGCCTTAGTCAGCCATTGACAGGTTTCAGTAATTCAATTTGCGGAAATAAATATTGACTGGATTTATTCATGAAACAAAAGAATCATTTTCTGATGAAGCATTTTTTATTCTTAACGGTATTACAAGCTTTATTGTTGCATTCGTATGCACAGGTGGAACCTGAGCCCATACAAATGCCCGAAACTCCTGTTATAAAGATTACAAAAAATAAGATTTATGGGCGCCTGGTTGATGCCAATAAAAAAGGCATTCCTTCCGCTTCGGTGGAACTCTACGCGAAAGTAGCCCGCGGCAATGGTGAAAAAAAAGATACACTGGTAGGTGTTATGTTCAGTAAACCTAATGGAGATTTTAAATTTTCTGATATTCCTTCCTTCGCAGAATTTCAGCTGGTAGTAACTGCTGTGGGCTTTGAAAAAATGGAATTGCCGGTGATGGTCGGTCAACTGGAACATGATAAGCCGGGCGAAGCGACACCGGTCGAAAAAGACCTGGGGAATGTGCAGTTAGAGCAGGCAGTGAAACAATTGGGCATGGTTACGGTGGTTGCCCAGAAACCGGTGATGGAGATGGGCGTGGACCGCAGAATTTTTAACGTGGATAAAAACATAACCACTGCCGGCGGAACAGGATTGGACATCATGAAAAATATTCCCTCCCTGTCTGTCAACGTAGACGGTACTGTGGAATTACGCAACAGCACCCCGCAAATTTTTATTGATGGCAGGCCTACCATCCTCACGCTGGATCAGATACCGGCAAATGATATCGAAAAAGTAGAAGTGATTACCAATCCATCTGCCAAATTTGATGCAGCCAGCAGCGGCGGTATTATTAATATTATTTTAAAGAAAAACAGGCGAATTGGTCTAAACGGCATTGCCAGTGCCGGTGTTGGTTCGCCTAATATTTTAAACGGAGGTCTTAACCTCAGCCTGCGGCAGGGAAAATTCAACTTCTTTGCCAGCGGCAACTACAACCGTTCCGGTGGCAAGGCCAATGGTGAAACCCTGCGGGAAAACCGGAAAAATGGCGCGACAGAAAATTATTTTAACCAGTATTCTGTAAACGATCGCCTGCGGCGTTTTCAGTCGGCCCGCTTTGGCGTAGATTACTTTATTGATAACAGGAATACGCTGACAATTTCAGAAAGCCTCGTCAAAGGACGCTTTTCAAACAGCCAGACACAAGATCAGGAAAACCTGGATGTGAATAAAGAATTGTTGTATAATGGAAAACGTACATCAGATGATCAGTCGGAGTTTAACCGGAGCCATACCAACCTGAATTTCACGCATAAGTTTCCTGAAGAGGGTAAAGAGTTCTCTGCTTTTATTAATTATAATAATGGCGGAGGGAAACAAAACTCCAATCTTTTTAATGCCTATTACAATACTGACGGCAGTGAATATGCGCCGTCGAATACAGTGCATAATGTAGGCAGCAATGATAATAACCAATGGACGTTTCAGGCTGATTTTACAGATCCGAAAGGCAAAGACGCCAAACTGGAAACCGGCATCCGTAGCTATATCAATGATTACAGCAGCGTCTTTAATGCTTACAGCGTTAATAACGGGTCTGAGGAGAAACTGCCCCTCAGCAATAATTACAAATACACCGAAATGATCAATGCATTTTACATTACCTATACGGGTAAATTGAAAAGCATCGGTTACCAGGTGGGATTGCGTGCCGAACAGTCCAAGTTTGACGGGATGCTGGTTGACAGCTCACTGAAATTCGGATATTCCTATCCCAGTAAGATTCGCAATATCTGGGATGCCTTTTTCCCGAGCTTATTCCTGAGTAAACAACTGGATGAGAAAACGGAAATTCAGCTGAATTATTCACGCCGCATTCGCCGGCCAAATTTCTGGCAGCTGAATCCTTTCATTGATATCAATGATCCGGTGAACCTTCGCCAGGGGAACCCGCAGCTGCGGCCCGAGTTTACCAACTCATTTGAATTTAATTACAATAAGCAATACGGCAGGGGGAGTAATTTCCTGGCGTCTGTCTATTACAGGAATAACCAGGGTGATATTACCGGGTACAGCGATACGATTACAGCTGCGCAATACCAGCGTTTGAATAATGCGGCCATTGATCCCAATGCCATCTTAAATACATTTATCAATGCCCAGAGTACTAACAGGCTGGGCGCTGAGTTTACCGTGCAGCAAAAATTTGGACAAAATTTTGACATCACACCAACGCTGGAAATGCAGTACCGTAAGGTGAATGCGAAAATTAACGGACTGGATTTAAGTAACGAAGGGTTTAACTGGGAAGCCAAACTGATGTCGAATTACAAAATTGTAACAGAGCAGCCTTCGCTGTTTAACAACCTGAGTTTTCAGCTAATCGGCGAATACAGGTCGCCAATGGTGATTCCACAGGGCAAGCGTGCCGAACGGTACAGCGTTGATGTGGCTATGAAAAAAGAATTCATGAAAAACAAACGGGCCAGCATTACCTTCAACATCAACGACCTGTTTAACACCAATCGCTACGGCACTATTTACGATACGGATAATTTTTACCAGTATTCCTATGGCAGGTGGAATGTGCGAACTTTCCGCGTGGTGCTGAGTTACAAGTTTGGAAAATCCGACTTTACATTATTTAAAAAGAATGCGAATAACAGGGGTAACGATGATGAATAGTTTCTCGTTTAGGGTTTTTTAAAAAGAGAGAGGGCCTAGGAGCCCTCTTTCTTTTATGCGGTTGTGGATCAGTTAAATCTTAAAACCAACAGTCAGCACTGCATTCCCGCCCATGCCTTTCACATTGGCAGCCTGGTAAGGAGCATATTGCAGGCGGTAAGGGAAATTTACATCTTTTGTAATATTCACAACATAAGCCAGGTCAATAAAAAATCCTTTATTCCTGTAGCCAAGGCCACCGGTTACCTGTACACGGCTTCCTTTCTCTCCATGAATATTTTTATAGGGATTCCCATAATAAGCTGCACCGGCACGCACCATCACAGTAGTAAATTTCAGCTCTCCACCTACACGAACGTTGATGGCGCCTTTATAAGCGTTATCAATTGCCGTATTTAACTGTTTCAGGTAATCTTTGGTCGATTGATCATTATTCGAAGAGGGATCAGCGTGAAATGAAGAAGCTTTGTAATTGATATATTCCAGGTCGGCAGTGAGGAAGCCGCGTTGCTGGGTAACATCTTCAATTTCCCGCAGCACATAAGAGGCACTCAGGATAACCCGGTAGGGTGTCAGCAGGGAATACCGGAAATCAGAAGCTCCGCCGGTGATATCGTTAGTTGACTGTGTTAATAAACCCTGGTAGCCTTCTGTATCTGTGGTGACAGAAGCGCTGTATTTATCGGAAAGACTGTAGTAAGTAGGCGAGTGAAAGGCCAGCCCCAGCCGGATATCTTCCACGGGTTTAAAAATGATACCCGCTTTTAAATTCACCCCCACGCCGCTCGTTTTCAGGTTGTCGCTGAAAGCCGCAAAATCAAAATTATTATTTGGATTATTTGTAGAATCGGCTTCGAGGAACTCTGTAGTTCGTTCATACCGTAAGATGGGGATGCCCAAAGTGCCGCCATAATAAAATTTATCATTCACATTGGCTGCTCCGGCAATGGCTAATTCAGTGATGCCACCCTTGCTTTGGATGGTATTTTGTTGCAGCAATCCCGTAGCGATAGGAGCACGGGTTTGGAACTGGTAATTGCCCGACGTGCCGCCGCCAATGGTATCAATCCAATAGGTATTAAAGGCAAGGCTGGTACCATAGGGATAATTCCCGGCTACGTTATTGGCATCGTGTTCGTTATTGTTTTGAATTTCTTCCAGGAACTTTTGCGAGAAGGAACTTTGATTTTGCGAACCCCTGTACAGGATATTGCTGTTAAAATCCGCATTGCGGTTGATGGCCAGGCTAAACGAACTCGAACGAGTTTTTCCATTCCGTCCCCCGTTTCCCCAACCCATCACAAAACCGGTAGTGCCCCATACGAACTGGTTTTTTTTATCTTTTTCAGTTGAGCCAAAATAAGTGGATTTGTTTGACTGCAAATTATAACCAGGCGTAAATACAAAATCGCCGGTCTTGTAAAAGCCAAGCCCTGCAGGGTTAACAAAAGTGGCAGAAATATCTCCGCCGAGCGACCCCATGGCACCGCCAATGGCCTGTTGCCGGGCAGTGCCGCTCTGCGTGGTCCACGAATAACGGAGTGCATCTGCCGGTTCCTGCGCGAATAGTGTTAGTGAGGGCAAAAAAATGCCCGCTATGAAAAAAAATCTTTTCATCTGTACAGGGTATTAGGTAAAGAGGTGTTTCGTTCGATACTGTTTGTTGTGCCGGTTACTGCAAAAATAACCTGAGAATCCTACAGTTGGTTTTTAAAATTTCCGCACAGGCGCTGTTCCGCCGCCACCCGATGAACGGGAACCGCCTGAACTACTGTTACTGCCGGAATTTGTATTATAGGATCGGGCAGGAGAATTTGTACTGCCGGAAGAGTTATTATTTCCAAACACATTGCGCAGAAAACCGCCGGCATTATTGCCACTGTTATTGTAATTATAGTAGCGGTTGGCGCTCCTGTTACTGTTGCTATTGTTAAAGTTAAAACTGCGTTTTGAATAATTGCCTCTGGTGAGCTGGTTATTGTTGTAGGTGTTCAGGTTGAACATCCGGGGCCTGTTGTAAGTATACGATGATTTAGGGTTGACAATCACAAACGGTGAATAGTACGGATTATAATAGTAATTCCAGTAGGTATAGGGGCTCCAGGGATTATTCCAGTAAAAATTATTGTAGTAACTGTAATTATAACGGTTGCCATAATAGTACCAGTCATCCAGGTCCGACCATAATAAACGGTTGTGCACTTTCATGCGCAGGTAACGATCGGCATAATAATCATCGTTGTTATAGTAATAACGGTTATCGTCATTGTTGGTCGTTACATATTCCGCCTGCGGACGCTCGGGTGAAAAATAGACATCATCGGGAGTTTGCCCGGTTTTATAAACGGACGTGCAACTGCTGACGGCTGCTGCAACGAATGCCAGAATAAAAATGGATGGTTTCATGGCAAATGGTTTGATCGTTTAAAATTGAAGTTACTACTTTTGTGCGACTTTAGGGGGTGTATTTCATCGGGAAACACAGCTCCCGGCCGCTTAGTAAAATTGCATTATTTACTGTTAACTAAACGATAAAGATTACGACAGGATTTAAACCCTTATTATGAGTAAAGAAATCACTTCCAGGAACGAAGATTATGCGCAGTGGTATAACGACCTTGTATTGAAAGGCGGCCTTGCCGATTATTCCGCTGTCAGGGGCTGTATGGTGATCAAACCTTACGGGTTTGCTCTTTGGGAAAAGATGCGGGATGCCCTTGATAAAATGTTTAAGGATACCGGTCACGTGAATGCCTATTTCCCGCTTTTTATTCCCAAGAGTTTCCTGAGCCGGGAAGCCGCCCATGTGGAAGGCTTTGCCAAAGAGTGTGCCGTGGTCACCCACTACCGGCTGAAAAATGATCCCGCCGGCGGCGGCGTGGTGGTGGATCCCGAAGCCAAACTGGAAGAAGAACTGATCGTTCGCCCTACCAGCGAAACGATTATCTGGCATACGTATAAAGATTGGGTGCAGTCGTACCGCGACCTACCCCTGCTCATCAACCAATGGGCCAATGTGGTGCGCTGGGAAATGCGGACAAGGTTATTTTTACGAACCGCCGAATTTTTGTGGCAGGAAGGGCATACCGCCCATGCTACCTCAGATGAAGCGGTGGAAGAAACCCGCAGGATGCTGGAAGTATATGCCAGTTTTGCGGAAGACTTTATGGCGCTGCCCGTTATACGCGGCGTAAAAACCGCCAGCGAACGGTTTGCCGGGGCTGAAGATACCTATTGTATAGAAGCATTGATGCAGGACGGTAAAGCATTGCAGGCTGGCACGTCTCATTTCCTGGGGCAGAATTTTGCCAAAGCTTTTGATGTGAAATTTCTCAATAAAGAAAACCAGCAGGAATATGTGTGGGCTACCAGCTGGGGGGTAAGTACCCGCCTGATCGGCGCTCTTGTTATGGCGCACAGCGATGACCAGGGGCTGGTACTGCCGCCAAAGATTGCCCCGCTGCAGGTGGTGATTGTCCCGATTTATAAAGGCGAAGAATCCCGCCAGCTCATTGATTCCAAAGCAAAGGAAATTCATGACCAGCTCAAAAACCTGGGTGTAAGTGTGAAATACGATAATAGCGATAACAGCCGCCCGGGCTGGAAATTTGCCGAATACGAAATGAAAGGGGTGCCGGTACGGGTGGCCATTGGTGCACGGGATCTGGAAAATAACGTGGTGGAAGTGGCACGCCGCGATACGAAGGAAAAGAAAACCGTAGGACTGGACGGCATCGCCCAGTATATTGACGGGTTGCTGACGGATATCCAACACAACCTGTTTAAAAAGGCAAAAGAATACCGGGACCAGCACATTACACCCGCCGATAGCTGGGAAGAATTTGAGAAACTGCTGGATGAAAAAGGTGGCTTTATTGCGGCGCACTGGGACGGTACTGCAGAAACAGAAGCGGTGATCAAAGAAAAAACAAAAGCGACTATTCGCTGCATTCCGCTGGACAATAAAAAGGAAAACGGGCAATGTATTTTAACCGGGAAACCGTCCGTGCAGCGTGTATTATTTGCCAGGGCGTACTAAGATGCCTTACCAACTATTGGTTATTGCTGCCACTTTGGGTTGGCTTCAGGCAAGCAATACCCCAAAACGTCATCCTTAGCGGGAATGAACAACCTGAAACAATTCATAGCAACCTTTACGGAACTTTCAGCAGAAAGCTGGTCTGTTTTGACTACCTGCATGACGGAAGTGGAATTCAGGCGCAACGAGCTGTTATTTAAAGAAGGGCAAATCTGCAACGCTATTTTCTATATCAGTTCAGGATTTTTATCAACAACCTTTTTTGGAAAAATGCAAGGCATAAAACTAAGAGCAGGATAACTGCCACGCAATACCCCCAATAGGAGTATTTTTTACTTACTGCCGCCAGGAACGCAAAACAACAAGATCGTTAAACAGGTTATGCGTCCCATCTTGCCCTAGTCATTTCGAAAGCTGGTAAAACTGTTTCCTCAGTTTAATTAGTTATATTAGAGAACTATTCTTGCCGCAGGAACATCTCCGATCCCGGCACTGCGGAAAAATGAACCTCAGCTCAACCAACATATTATGGACGTTCATCATCACCCGGATAGACATGGCAAAAAGAACTGGAAAACGTATTTGTTTGAGTTCTTCATGTTATTCCTGGCTGTGTTCTGCGGATTCCTGGCAGAAAACTGGAGAGAGCATATTATAGAACACAGGGAAGAGAATCAATATGTCAAGTCCTTTATCGAAGATCTCAGGTCTGATACAGCCGAAATAAACAAGAATGTACAACTGAACTTGCAAAAAAAGCAGGGCAGCGATTCCCTCATATGGTATCTGAATGCTCCTGATCCCAATCAATATGGGCAAAGAATCTATTTTTTTGCCCGACAGCTCACCAGGACCTTTAATTTTTTTCCGGCAGATCGTACGATTAAGCAACTGAAAAATTCCGGCGGCTTGCGTTTGATCAGAAATCAACAAGCCTCCGACAGTATTCTTTCCTATGATCAGGCGATGGAAAGGATACTGCTCACGCAAAACAGGCAGGATGATGAAATAAACGATATCCGGCCTATGATGGGGCGATTATTGGATCCCAATGTGCTGGAAACAATGATTGACGGAGAAAATATCCACCCACCTGCCGGCAACCCCTCTTTGCGAACCGTGAATAAGGAATTTATCCTTGATTTCATATACGCCGTGCACCAGCTCAAAGGAAGTGATGCGGTGAACGCTGCCCGTTTGCAAAAAGTAAAAGAAAAGGCAACTGGAATCATCCGGTTTTTACAAACTGAGTATCATGTGAACTAAAAAAATATTTCTTCACTAAATCAAAACCACTGCTATGCAACCAAAAATAAAGTTGATGGTCACCGCCTTTGCGCTGCTTAGTCAGCTGCTGGTAGTTGCGCAGGGAAAAACCGATTCTGCCGCGATCGTGCAATTGCTGAAAGACGATTATACAACCATACAGCGCTGGGACATACAAAAACATATTGCCAATTGCAGCAAAGATTATTTGCTAATTGAAAACGGTGAGATTTGGGATTTGAAAAAAGAAGTGGAATCGTATAAAGCCAATGCTGGCCGGGTATTGCAAAGAACAGATAGCTTTCATATCCTCTCTGTCAAAATAATGGGGAACATGGCGTATGATGTTCACCAATTACAGTCGGTGATAACCGAGAATCATCATTCCATTACCAAACAGTGGAATGAAAGTGTTGTTTATCGAAAAGAAAATGGCAGGTGGAAAATTGCGCTCATTCATTCTACCCTGCTTTCCAGTACAAACACTGCGGCTTCATTTGATCATGTGGCTTTATATGTAAGAGACATGGCAAAGAGTGCGGCCTTTTACCAGCAGCTTTTTCAGTTCGATACCATGCCGGTTCCGGCTCATGGAAAATCGATCGTGACATGGTTTAAGCTGAACGACCGGCTGCAGTTGCATTTGGTGGAAGGGTTGAAAGATTCCATGCACATTCGGTTTACGCACATTGCTTTCTCGGTTCCCTCAATCATCGATTTTACAGAAAAATTAAAACGGGCAAATATTACCTGGTTTACGGCCAAAGGAAATTTTACAATGGATTACCGGGCGGATGGCGTACACCAGATTTACTTCCGGGATCCTGACGGATACGAGATCGAAGTGAATGACAGGAAACAGTGACGTACCATGGCTACCAGGCAATGTTTGATCGAAAGTTGTTCGATCATCATAAAAAATCACTAGCTGGTAGTACTGTAACTATTTATTAAATTTTTTTGAATAGCAATCAACATGTATGATGCAGGTGAAAAAAATATTGATTTCCATTTTGGCGATCACCACAAGTCTTTTACTGGCAGCAGGAATCATTTTTCTTGTGCAGCAAAGAATACTTCACCGGGCAGAAAGAACCTGTTTGCAGCAGATCAGAACCGATTTCAGTAAACACAAACAGGATGTGCAAACTATTTACACGTTGAATAAAAGAATTTCATCCATGCTTGATTCCCTCTTGAACCTGGAGGGTCTAATCAGGACCGACACAACAGTTTTCCGGAAAATAATGAACACAAGACCGTATGATCTTACGATCCTGGCCTATAAAAATATACTCCTGAACAGGTCAATCAGCGATGAAGCTTTGAAACTGAAAATTGCAGGCTACACGGCGCAGTTTGAAGGCCTTGCTACCTGGAAACTCTTTTCTATCGACTGGCAATGGGATAAAACGGCACGTCCTTATATTTTTGGCCATTCTATTGTCACGGAAAATGATTTGACCGGTAAAAATTTATCTGACCCAGTATTACGGGCCGTATTATATGATCGCAAAATGTTTGCGCTTGATGTTGTAAACGGCATCACTCCCAGGTTATTGCCTTCAATCGACTCTATCCTCAACCAGATTGACAACGATTTGGAAGGCAATTAATAAAAATTGGATAGCGGCTGGCCGCTTCGAATCATTTGCACCTATAATCAAATCAAAAAATTTGGAACTGCATCATCACCCTTATATACATAGCAATAGGAACTGGACAACATATTTGGTTGAATTTTTCATTTCATTCCTGGTTGTGTGATGTGCGTTCCCTACCGTAACAACCTGACGGATTTGTTCAAAACAGCAGCGATAATCCGGCCATGTTTATCCACGAAGGGGGCTTACTAAAGCAGATGGAGTTCTGCGTGACGCAAACGATCAGTAGCTGTGCTACGATGCCGATAATGAAAGCGATTCAACAATTAGCAGGAGGCCTGTCGGCAATCTTGAAAAAAACTACCGGTTAGGGTCACACAAAAAACCCTGCCAGTTGCCTGATGGAACCAGGGATACTGGGCAGGTGTGCGGCTCTGCTGCAGGATTTTTAATCGTTTAATTATCCTGCTTAAATGTTTTTAGGCTTGTGAGGGTGCCGTTGTAGCGGATGTTGTAATCCTCGTCTTTCAGTACCTGTGTGAGGGAAGATTCGCCGTATTCATTCACTCGTAGGATGTATTGATAGGTGTTGCCGGAGATGCCCGAGAGGGTAGTAAACATAGTAATACCTTCGCCAAGATCCTCAACATCGGTAATCTGGTAAATCTGGGAAACGTGGATAGTTTCTTCCCCGGTGTTAAAAATATTATGGATAAAGAGCTTGTCGCTGAAAGAAATGTTATAGAGTTGGCGTTGTGCTGTGTTGGAAAGAGAATTTTTGCTGGTCTTGCTTATCTCGTCGTAATTGGTGGAATAAAAAGTGTATTGGGCTTTTGTCAGCAGGGTACTCCCGGTGAAGAGCAGGAAGAATAAAAGTTTTTTCATATTTATTTTTTTTTGAAAATAATCAGATTGGAAGATATTACATAATAAATTTTTTAAAAAAGCGGCCGCTGCCGTAAACCCGGTAGTCCCGGGTTTCGCAATGATAAAGCATTCAGTATTCTAAGTTCAATCATACAAAATCAACCATGAAAGACACAGAGAAAACGACGGAGATAAGGTTTGAAGAGCTAACTACTAAGGATACAGGTAAGGCCGTTGTAGTTGATAATTGTCATGAAATTCAGTTCGCCTGTTTTTTTTTAAAAAATAGGAAAAACACTATTGCAGCAAATCAATGAATTCTATAGTTTAGCAGCTGCCGGACAACCGGGTTTTTTTAAATCCATTTTCCTGCAGTGCCTGTTAATCTCCCCGGGAAAAACCTTGGTATCCTCACCGGTGGGTATGCTCTTCAGGAGTATTCGGGCTGACGCCACAGAAATAATTTTTTTGAGCCCTGCGCCCTGCTCGCAGGGTTTTTTCTTGTGATGAAAAAACTGCAGTAGTTACCGTATCAGCATGGTCGTTCCTTTCATCTCCACTTTTTTACCTGTATCGTGCTGTGTGAAGCGCAGTGTCCACACATATACGCCGGCAGGTTGCGGCGTTCCATGAACAGTGCCATCCCATTTGGTTTGCCAGTCTTTGGTGGCAAAAAGCAGCTGCCCCCAGCGGTTGAAGACCCGGAAATCAAGATTGTCGGCTTTCAATGCGTTAAGAGGATAGAGGTAATCATTCAGCCCGTCATTATTGGGGGTGAAGGCGGAGGGTACGGCTATGTAGCAACTGCTCAGTACCCGCATGTTATAAGTAGCGGTGTCGAGGCAGCCGATCGTGCTGTGCACGATAAGCTGAACGGGGTAATAAGTCTCTATGCCGGTTAGGGGATAGTGCTGAGCAGGCGGCGACTGAAGGGGACTGCTGCTGCCATTGCCAAAACTCCAGTGCCAGGTATCAATGGGCCCAGTGCTGTTATTCACAAAGCGTACAGAATCCTCCGGGCATAGGATTGCCGGTCCTTCAAAAGCTGCTTTCACTTCATTATTCAGCGTAAGGGTGGTGGTGGCTGTATCGGCACAAAAGCCGTTAGAGACGATCAACTGTGTGGTGAACTGCCCCGAGGCGGGATAAATTTTTACCGGGTTTTGTGCAGAGGAAATGGAGGTATTATTAAAACTCCAGGTCCACTGGTTCACGCCATTGCGGCCGTCATGAAAATAGTATACCGTATCAAAGCGGCAGCCCAGGCGAGGCTGAAGGGTAAAAGCGGCTGACACAGTGTCTTTCACTGTAAAACCAATTGTGGCGCCGGCCGGTGTTTCCAGTCCGCATTCGTCAATCAGTGTATTACCGTCTATGCCTTGTTGCAGGTGTATCTGGTAGGTGCCACCGTTTACTATGCCTGTCGACAGCTGTACATTGATAATGGATGATGTGCCGTTGCTGCATATACCGGCGGCACCTGTTACCGTGACTGGCGCGGGTCCTGTCACAAAAAAGTCGCTCCCGTTGGCAGCAATGGAATTACAGCGGATGGGTTTGCTGAATACCAGTTGCAGTGTGGAGGGGGCGCATTTTACCGGCTGCAGGCTGTCCATGGGTGTGGGCTGCAGCGGCAGGATCGCAAAATGAACCGTATCGCCTACGGGTATGCCATTGCCGCAGTTATCTAACAGGGTATTTCCATCTGCGCCATTCACGGCAGTGACTGTGTAGTTGCCCACCGGCAACGGGCCACTGAGGGAAAGGATCACAGAGTCTACATCAAAACTGCCGGAACAACCGGCACCTGTTGCCCCAACTATACTCACTGCGCCAGGTGTAATGCTGAAATCACTACCGTTGGCTGCTAGGCTGTTACATTTCATTTTTTTATTCAGCCGGATCGTAATTTGTGTAGCATCGCAGTTGGTAACGGCTTGTTTTAACTGGGGGGCCGTGGTGTCGGTGATGCTGGCTGTGCCGCCAGCAAATGAAAGCTGGTAGCCGCTTTGCTGGTCGCCAAGGAAATGACTGATCATCAGTAGGTACTGATGGCCCTCGATCAGGGTGGGCATCGTAGTGAACAAAGGCCGGTAAGGACTGGTGGGGGTAGTGCCGCAAACGAAAAGTGAACTGCCGGTGTTGGATGCACCCGTATTACCTGTTTCGCCCGACCAGTTATAAGCAACCAACAAGGAGGCATTGGAATACACGTCTGCCGGGTTGTGACCAGTTATATCAAACAACTGCCAGTCGTAATCGTCATTGGCATTATTGGGTTTAATCAAAAAACCCAATGTACCCGATGAAAAACAGGTGAATTTATACCAATATGGATTTAAGTCCTGGTACACATTGCCGTCATTGGGGCAGTTGGTGGGAATGATGCCATTGCTGCAGGGTGGCACACTCGACTGGTTGAAGACACTGGTTCCGCAAACCGGGAATGCGGTAGCGGGTGTTTGGCCAAGATTGGTACAGGATTGTGCCCCAGCCTGTGCACAGGATAACGCTATTAGACCCAGCAAAATCAGAATACGTCTCATCAGGTATTTTAAATGATGTCAATTGACCTGTAAAAATAGGGCATCGCTGCATCATGCGGGGTAAGGTTTTATTTTTAACAAATACCTAGCCTGGCTGTCTTGGTTAATGAATGGCACTGGTATTTACTTTCTGAATACCGTTGACGTGCAGCTCGATATGCCTGTCGTGTGCTTTGTGCGCAAATTCGGAGATGATTTCAAGGATATCATAATCAATAAAATTGCACGCAGTTCCATCTATGGTTAAAACAGCATAGGGGGGGACGTTTTCCAGGGCTTCTTTGAGTTTCACTTTATTTAGAAACGTGACGTTTGTATTCAGCCGGATCAGGCACACATCTGTTTCGTGTTTCCTGGTTTTCTCCATCTTGTATTCTGCCTTAAAATTATTGCGAATGATAAAATAAATGGATACCAGTAAGCCAATGCTCACACCAATCAGCAAATCAGTAAGTAATATGAAAACAATGGTGAAAATGAAAGGAAGAAACTGCTTCCAGCCCAGGCTCCACATATGGCGGTAGAGTTTGGGTTTGGTCAGGTTAAACCCGGTCATAATCAAAATAGCTGCCAGGGATGCAAGCGGAATTTTATTAAGCAGGAAAGGAAACAATACAACAGCGAGTAGCAAAAAGGCGCCGTGCGTTGCTGATGATAGTTTCGTTCTAGCCCCTGCGTCTACGTTGGCGGCCCCCCTGACGATAACGGCTGTGATAGGAATAGCACCCAGGAGCCCGCAGGTGAAGTTGCCAATGCCCTGTGCAATAAGTTCCCGGTTGACGGGCGTGATGCGGTTGTGTTCATCCAGTTTGTCAATGGCTTCAATACATAAGAGTGTTTCCAGCGAAGCCAGGAGGCCAATGAGTAAGCCATCTTTCAGTATTTCAACAGAAGAAAACAGTTTGGAAAAATCCGGGAAGGCTACCTGGCTAAACAGGTTTGGGGGAATATTGACCAGTTGTGTTTGTTTCAGGGAAAAATGGATCGCAGCTTTTTGCAAAATAAAATTCATCAATACTGCTGCAATGACGACCAGCAGGGAGGCCGGGATTAAATTGTTTTTGCGAAAAAATGCCTGGTGCAGGAATACAAGAATGAAAATTGCCAGCACGGTAATGATGATGGCTCCCCGCGCGGTATGCTGGTTAAAATAATGAAAGTACGTAACGAGGTTTTTTGTTTTGAATAAACCCAGGATGCCACTGGTCCAGAAATCAGGCTGGTCATAACCCAGCGCCACCGGTATTTGCTTAATCATCAGCATGATGCCAATAGCAGCCAGCATGCCTTTGATCACGGCCGACGGAAAATAATTGGCAATCGAACCTAATTTGAAAAGGCCCAGCACAACCTGGAATAAACCTGCGATCATGACGGTTAGCAGGAACACCCTGTAATCGCCCAGGGAAATGATAGCTGCGGAAACAACCGTCGTTAGTCCGGCAGCTGGCCCGGATACACTTAACGAAGATCCGCTGAGAAAGGAAACAACCAGGCCGCCAACAATGCCCGATACAATGCCGGCATAGACCGGTGCCCCGGATGCCAGTGCAATGCCGAGACAAAGCGGCAGCGCTACAAAAAATACGGATAAACCTGCGGGTAAGTCGTGTTTTAACCAGACCAACCTGTAATACCTGATCTTTCTTTTCAAGAAAAAATTTTCGCAAGTTTATTATTCTGCCTGTTTACACAGTATGATTTTAATCATTGGAGCAAGAAATTTATTTCAGTTTTGGTAATGATGAGGGGGCTGATTTTCTTTTGGGTTGTGCTGGCAAATGTCTTTCCTGCTAATAATTAGTCTTCTAAAATGCCGAATTTACCGGCATTCACGTCTTCAACTGCTTGTTCCAGTTCCTGCCAGGTATTCATCAGGAAAGGACCATATTGTGCAATGGGTTCTTGGATCGGTTCACCAGATAAAATCAGCACAACAGCTTCTTCCGTTGCGGTAAGTGAGAACTCCTCA
Organism: Chitinophagaceae bacterium; assembly: GCA_035760665.1. GTDB lineage: Bacteria > Bacteroidota > Bacteroidia > Chitinophagales > Chitinophagaceae > DASTSN01. Next base: position 29,504 of record DASTSN010000115.1, read on the forward strand.
CCGTCATTTTTGAACAGCACAAAATGATCTGTACCGACTGGTTGGTCGTTGACCGTTATGGCTCCTTCAACCACCAGCAAGCCTGTATTGTAGGCAGCCGGGAACGTAAAGCTGGCAAAAGCCCCTTTTTGTAAACGGGCATTGTATGCATGCATGGGCGTAAAGGTGCTGGCTGGTCCCTGGACATCCTTATAGTTTCCGGCAATCACTTCGATGGCGCCCAGGCGGGAGGGAAGTACATACTTACCCAGCTGTGCATGCGTAATTTCCTGGTATTTCGGCGGGGTCATCTTGAACCTGGCCGGCAGGTTTACCCATAATTGTACCATTTGGAAGGGGCCTCCCTGCTTGCTGAATTCCTTTTCATGATATTCTTTGTGCAAAAGACCCGAGCCTGCCGTCATCCATTGTACATCACCTTGCCCGATTACACCGCTGTTGCCGGCGCTGTCGTGATGGGCAATTTTCCCCTGGTAAGCAAGGGTGACTGTTTCAAAGCCCCGGTGCGGATGCACAGCAACTCCCCTGGGTGAATTGCTGGGGGCAAAAGAAATTTTTGCATTATAATCCAGCAGGAAAAACGGGCTCATGCGCCGTTTATCAATGAGGCGGCTGTTGGGAAAAAAATTGTGTACCCGAAAACCATCTCCAACCATATGCGGCGGGGGTGGTGCCAGAATTGCTTCGATTGATTTTGCTGCTGCCATATAAAAATTAATTGATTAGTTATTTTCATTAAACCGGAACTTCCATTAACAACAGTTCGGCGTCTGTATCTGCTGTAATGCCCAGCGTTTCTGCTTCCGTAATGCCCAGCCCGTCGCGACGGTTCAGCTTTTGCCCGTTGATGGTAACTTCACCTTCTATCACGAATGCGTATACGCCATGTGCCTTGTTTTTTAACGTGTAGGCAGTGCCAAAACCTTTATCGAGTTTCCCCATGCTGAACCATGCATCCTGGTGTATCTGCACACCTCCATCATGGCTGCCAAGTGGCGATACAACAGTCAGGAGCTTATTGTGCTTGTCGGCTGCTGAAAAAAACTGCTGATCATACCGGGGTGTTACATTTTTTTTATTGGGAAAAACCCAGATCTGGAAGAACCTGACTGGCGTATTACTGTTTTTATTCTTTTCAGAGTGCTGAATACCTGTGCCGGCACTCATAACCTGTACATCGCCCTGTCTGATTACCTGTACATTCCCCATGCTGTCTTTATGCTCCAGGTCACCTTCAGTAGGGATGGATATGATTTCCATATTATCATGCGGGTGCGTGCCAAAGCCCATGCCGCCGGCTACTGTGTCATCGTTTAATACACGAAGGGCGCCAAAATGCATTCTTGCAGGGTCATAATACCCGGCAAAGCTGAAGGTATGATAACTCTCCAGCCAGCCATGATTGGCATGTCCACGTGAACTGGCTTTATGTAAGATTGTTTTCATGTAACTAATTTTAGTTTAATTGAGCATTTGCTATAACATTGGTTTCTGCCAGGTTTTCTGCCAGCCAAAGATATTCGCTTACAAAATTGTGAATGCTGTTTTGAAAACTCTCGTCGAGCAAGGTTCCGTCTGCAGTAAATTTTTTGTCAACCGTCGGGACAACCAGCATGTAAGGCGAGCCAATTCCAAAAAGGGCGTTCACCAGTAACTGCAGCTGCTGGGCCGCACGGATGCCGCCTAAAGCGCCGGGTGATGCCGTTACAATACCAAAGGGCTTGTGGTGTTGTTTGGGAAAATGGTCCAGCAGGTTTTTCATGGCAGGCGAGTAGCTACCGTTGTATTCGGGCGATACCAGGATGAAGGCGTCAGCCGCAAAAATTCTTTCTGCCAACGGTTTAAAGGTTGCCGGTGTGTCGTCCACTGAAACAAAAATATTTTGCAGGGGCGGCAAGTTCCATTCCCGCAGGTCAATGATGCCTATTTCGTGGTTGGTGGTTTGTTGCAGCCGGTGCTGCAGGTGCAATGCAACACGCTGTGTTGTGCTGTTTTGCCGCGGGCTCCCGGAGATGATTTCTATTTTCATATTTGGTATTTAAAGTACAAAAGTATTTAATCAATGTTTAAACATCAAAATATATACCGGAGGAAAATGCTAAACTATTTTGGCAGGGATCGGGCGTTCTGGCAGAATTTTACCGAATCCTGTAACCATTTTCGCTTTTTTGACAGATGTGCAAGCAGATGTTGCCGAATGTTTTAATTTCGGAGTTATCAAAATGATCAACATGATTAACAGGAGAAAGTTTATCAGTGCTTCAGCCTTCACATCGCTGGCTGCCGTTTTAGGGAAAAAAGCCCTGGCGGCGCCCGGGCAGCCAACCATCAAGGACCAACCAGTTGTTATTTCTACCTGGGATACGGGAATACAGGCCAATAAAGCCGCATGGAAAGTACTGGAGGCCAAAGGGCGTGCTTTGGATGCGGTGGAGCAGGGAGTAATGGTGATTGAATCTTCACAAAACTGCTGTGTTGGCCTGGGGGCAAACCCGGACCGGGATGGCTTTGTAACGCTTGACGCCAGTATTATGGACGAATTTTATAATTGTGGCAGTGTGGCTTTCCTTGAACGGATTAAGCACCCCATCTCGGTAGCCAGGCGGGTGATGGAAAAAACACCCCATGTGATGCTTGTTGGCAGTGGTGCCCAGCAATTTGCCGTAGCTGAAGGATTCCCGCTGGAAGAACAAAAGCTTTCGCCCGATGCGCAGCATGCATACGAGGAATGGCTGAAGAAATCCGAGTATAAACCTGTTATAAATATTGAGAACAGCAAGAGCCATGGCCCCTTTGCTCCGCAGAAGTTAGCGAATGGAGACTGGAACCACGATACAATTGGTATGGTGGCCATGGATGCAAACGGAAACCTCAGCGGCAGTTGTACCACCAGCGGAATGGGCTTTAAAATGCGTGGACGGGTGGGCGATTCGCCCATCATTGGCGCAGGCTTATTTGTAGATAATGAAGTGGGTGCCGCTACTTCCACCGGACAAGGAGAAGACATCATCCGGATCAGTGGTTCGCACACTGTTGTAGAAATGATGCGACATGGATTATCTCCGGAAATGGCCTGTAAAAAAGCCATCGAACGAATTGTAAAAATCAAAGGCAATCAATCCAAAGATATACAGGTGGCATTTATTGCTCTTAATAAAAAAGGGGAGTATGGAGCTTATGCCATTCATAAGGGATTTAGCTTCGCAGTTAAAAATAATCACATCGAAAAATTAATTGTATCAAAAAGCTGGTTCACGTCCTGATGATGTCTTGCTGAATCCGGAACAGTGCTCCGCATTTTCGGTTATTCATTTGCGTTAAAAACTGTCCATGGAAAAAAGAACATACGTGATTGAAATCGCTACCTCTGATTTTATCACTACACAAGCGGCTGTACATGGTGGGGCCAACCGGATTGAATTATGTGCCAATCTTGCAGAAGGGGGCACAACTCCTTCTTACGGGCATATACTGCAGTGCAGGAACGCTTTTGCTGTGCAGATTTATCCGATAATTCGTCCACGCGGCGGCGATTTTTTATACAGCGATGAAGAATTTTCGATCATGCTGCAGGATGTTAAAACCTGCAGGCAAGTAGTATGTGATGGGGTAGTGATCGGGCTTTTACACACCGATGGCAGCATTGACAAAGAACGAACTTCCAGGCTGGTGGAGGCTGCGTACCCGATGGGTGTAACATTTCACAGGGCTTTTGACCGCTGCCGGGATCCGTTTGAGGCCCTTGAACAAATTATAGTATGTGGCTGTGAACGCATTCTCACATCAGGGCAACAGCCTACGGCGCCGCAGGGAGCGGATATGATTGCCGCCCTACAAGCGGCGGCGGATAACCGTATTGTTATTATGCCGGGTAGTGGCGTTCGGAAAGAGAATATCCGGGAGCTTGCGGTACATACAGGTTGCACGGAATTTCATGCTTCCCTCCGGAGCAAAACAAAAAGCAGGATGGAATTCGTTCATCCTGCTTTTGAAAACTCAGAAGAGAGTTATTGGAATAATTGTATCGATCCTGCGGAGGTAATCGCCCTTCGCCAGGCTCTGTCCTCCGTTTAACACTTTAGCTTTTTTAAAACCGCAGCAACATCTGCATTACTTTTCATGAGCGGCTGCCTTTGTATTTTTCCTTATCAACATGGTAAAACCGTCACCTTATTTTTGGGGCATACCATGGTGGTACATAGTCAATAAGAACTTTGCCCAGTGTGCAGGAAGACTCTATCGCGGTTATTTCTTTGTCCTGTCTTTTACAGGGGCATGGTGTTAAAGGATCCGGGTATTATTTTCGCCATCGCTACAGGAACTTACCCGGAAGCAATCACCCGGTTCATATCCATATCTATTAGCGAGAGGGTTCAGTATTTTGCATCACTATATCCTGCAAACTATAAACCAGCAACAAACCATTATCGTTATTATGCTAGTCCAAGCCGATCCTTGCTTGTACAAGTTTACCTGCGCCAACTATTGCCTGAACGTTTTGCTATAAAGTTGCCATCCTCCTGCGAGATCAGGTTGCCCAGGCTTTGTCACCTTTGTTGTAAGGTATACAGCCTTCGTATTTACCCGGTACGGCCACATACCGCAATGCTTCGGTAGCACCCGGCTTCGAGGTAAAGAATCCCATCAGGGTCAGTTGCTTAATCATTGTAAAATAGTGATTGGGATCTTCCGGCTTTTTACTTTTCTGGTAATCCTTGGCTTCTTTGTCAAGCGAAACCAGCAGGTCATGACGCTGCTCCGGCGTGGCTTTTATAAAACTGTGCCCATGCATTTTGTTGCAGGCTTCGTCCAGTTTTTTCATGCCTTCATGGAAGGTTTGCTGGTCTTTGGGCTCGTAGCAATCATTGACCATCACCGTCATGAACTGGCCTACCTGTGCATCTTTGGCACCGGGCGTGTTTGTTTTGGGTAAAATTGTTTCGGCTACCTCATCCAGGAAAGCTATATCGTCTTTACTGAATGCTGCGCCGGCGGCTGTCTTGTCGGTATTTGTACAACCGGTTAAGAAGACTTCGCCACCAATCACCGCGCCACCCGTTAACAGGGCAACCATTTTTAAGAGCTCTCTTCTGTCCATAATGAATGTTTAAAATGTTTAATCAGTATATACAATTTTTATCCCGTGCTTTCAGCATGCGCAAGCGGGATTATTTAACGTTTTATAAATTTCTTTTTTTTAATTCACTCACAGCATGGTCTGCAGCTCTTGCTGTAAAGGCCATATATGTGAGTGAAGGGTTTACACAGGATGATGATGCCATAAAGGAACCATCCGTTACAAAAACATTTTGAGCATCCCACACCTGGTTCCATTTGTTTAACACCGAAGTTTTGGGATCTTTTCCCATGCGGGCGGCCCCCATTTCATGAATGCTGGTAACCCGCCCGCCTTTTTCGTAGCGGTCGTTTCCATTCACATTTTTCACGCCGGCGGCTTCGAGCATTTCTACGGCATCTGCCAGCATATCTTTCCGCATGTTCTTTTCATTTTCATTCAGGTCAAAATCAATGGCCAGTATATTCAGTCCCCATTTATCTTTTCTCGATTTATCTAAAAAAATGCGGTTATTGTGTGCCGGTAGTATTTCGCCAAAAGCATTGATGCCAATCGTCCAGCCTCCCGGCTCGGTTAGCTCTTCTTTAAAACCGGCGCCGATGGTTAATTCAGGTACTGATCTGCTCCAGCCTTGCCGGCCGGCGCTGCCCTGGTAGCCAAAGCCGCGCAGGTAGTCTCGTTTTTCACCGGGTAAATTTCGGAACCGTGGAATATAAATACCGTTGGCCCTGCGTCCGAAATAGTAGCGGTCTTCAAAGCCGTCCACATGGCCCGATGCCGTCACACCTTGGTGCTGGTCCATGATGTTATGTCCCAGTTCACCACTGCTGCTGCCCAGTCCGCCGGGCCAGGTGTCAGTGGCGGAATTCATTAAAATCCAGGCACTGTTGAATGTGGAAGCATTCAGGAAAATAATTTTTGCTGTATACTGGTATGTTTGATTGGTAACAGCATCGAGTACTTCAACGCCTGTGGCTTTTTGTGTTTCTTTATTATAAATAATTTTTGTGACAATGCTCCAGGGTCTGAGTGTCAGGTTGCCGGTTTTCATAGCAGCAGGCAGGGTGGCCGACTGGGTGCTGAAATAAGCGCCAAACGGACAACCGAGCCAGCATTTATTCCGGTATTGACAACTGCTGCGGGCGGATAATGGTTGTGTAATATTAGCAACCCGTCCAATGATCATGGTACGCTTGCCATTGTAATGTTTTTTTATGCGGGCAGCCACTTCTTTTTCCACGCAGTTCATTTCCATGGGTGGCATGAATTCGCTATCGGGTAATTGCGGCAATCCTTCTTTCGATCCGCTGATACCGGCGAATTTTTCCACATAGCTGTACCAGGGTTCAATGTCTTTGTACCGAACCGGCCAGTCGATGGCTATGCCTTCTTTTGCATTGGCTTCAAAATCCAGATCACTCCAGCGATAGGTTTGGCGGCCCCACATGAGCGAACGCCCGCCTACGTGGTATCCCCTGAACCAGTCGAACCGGCGAATTTCTGTATACGGCGACTCTTTTTCGTTGACCCAGAAATCAAGATTTGTTTCATTAAGCGGGTAATCGCGTTTTAAAACGGGATAATCCGCTTTCATCTGGTTAGTTGCCCTGCCGCGGTGCGGAAAATCCCAGGCTTCTTTATTTGCGTTTACATAATCTTTTATGTGTTCGATATTTTTGCCGCGTTCCAGCAGTATCACTTTTAATCCTTTTTCACACAATTCTTTTGCCGCCCAGCCCCCGCTGATGCCACTGCCAACAACAATCGCATCATAGGTGTATTGCGATGCTGCACGGTTGTTTAAGTTGATATGTGCTGTGTCCTGTGGCATTAGAGAGTTCCTTTTTTTAACTGTGTTACTGCGTGGTCAACGGCCCTGGCCGTGAGTGCCATGTAGGTAATTGATGGATTTTGGTTAGCACTGCTGGTCATGCAGGCGCCATCAGTTACAAAAACATTTGGCGCATCCCATACCTGGTTGTATTGATTCAATACGGACGTCCTGGGATCTTTTCCCATTCTTGCCGTCCCCATTTCGTGGATACACAGACCGGGGTTTGCATCCGGATCATTGAACGTGGAGATGTTTTTACACCCGGCTTTTTCCAGCATTTCGGCTGCGCTGTTCATCATGTCAGCACGCATGGCCAGTTCATTTTCTCTCCATTTGGCATCAATATCCAGTAATGGTAAACCCCATTTGTCTTTTTTGTCTTTGCTGAGCGTAACACGGTTGTCAGGATGCGGCAGTTGTTCACCCCAGCCCCCAAGCCACATACCCCAGTCGCCTGGTTCGGTTAATTTTTCTTTCAGGCTGGCACCAATGCCTTCAAGATCGCTTACGCGACCCCGGTAGGCACCGCCCTGGTAGCCAAAACCCCGTACATATTCTTTCTGTTTTGTTTGCTCGTTTATGTTTCTGAACCGGGGCACGTAAATGCCATTTGCTCTTCTGCCAAAGCTGTAACGATCCTTGAAGCCGTCAAACGTGGCACTGGCGCCAACATGGTAGTGATGATCCATCAGGTTGCGGCCCAGCTGATCGCTGCTGTTACCTAAACCGTTTGGATGGGCATCTGAAACTGATTGCAACAGGATTGCCGTGCTGCCCAGGGTGGAGGCATTCAGGAAAATAACCGGGGCGTAGAACTCCTCGGTTTTCATTGTTTCGGCATCAATTATCCAGATTCCGGTGGCTTTCTTTTTGTCTTTATCGTAAAGGATTTCTTTTACAATTGAGTAGGGGCGGAGGCTGAGGTTCCCGGTGGCACGGGCTGCCGGTAAAGTAGCGCTGTTGCTGCTGAAATAGCCTGCGTAAGGACAGCCACGGTCACACATATTCCTGAACTGACAGGGGCCGCGGTCTTTTAATCCTTTTGTCAGGTTGGCCACCCGGCCAATGATCATGCGGCGGCCGTCGGTAAAATGTTGCTGAATGCTTTCGGCAATATGTTGTTCCAGACAATTCATTTCCATAGGCGGCAAAAAATCACCGTCGGGTAATTGCGGCAAACCTTCCTTGGAACCGCTGACGCCTATAAATTTTTCCACGTAACTATACCAGGGGGCTATATCGTTGTATCGTATTGGCCAATCAACGCCTATGCCTTCTTTAGCATTCGCTTCAAAATCCAGGTCACTCCAGCGGTAACACTGGCGGCCCCACATCAGTGAGCGACCGCCGACATGGTATCCGCGTATCCAGTCATATGGTTTAACCTGTGTGTAAGGATGATCCAGGTCGTTTACAAAGAAATGTTTGTTGGTTTCGTTGCAAAAACCACGCACCTGTATGTGCTGTTCTTTGCGCATTTGCTCGGTTATAGTGCCCCGGTGCTGAAACTCCCAGGGAGCCATGGTAGCAGTGGGATAATCTTTAATATGTTCAACCTGTCTGCCGCGTTCCAGAACCAGTGTTTTGAATCCTTTCTCACAAAATTCCTTGGCTGCCCAGCCGCCACTAATGCCACTACCCACCACGATGGCATCGTAGGTGTTTTGCGAAGCGACTTTATTGTTGATATTGACCTGTAAAGAATCGCCGGGCATACGATCTGTTTTATAGATTACCTTTTTTTAACTCCTCCACCGCATGGTTGGCAGCGCGGGCTGTCAGTGCCATAAACGTTAAAGAGGGATTTTGTGTGCTGGTTGATGTCATGCAGGCGCCATCGGTAACAAACACGTTGGAGCAGTTGTGAAACTGGTTCCATTTATTGAGCAAGCTGGTTTTTGGGTCTTTTCCCATACGACAACCGCCCATTTCATGAATATCTAACCCGGGAGCCTGTTTGCTGTCGTGCTGCCGGATGTTTTTGCAACCGGCTTTGTCCAGCATTTCAGAAGCCTGCGTCAGAAAATCTTTAAAGAGTTTTTCATCATTATCATCATAATCAACTGAGGTGATCAGTTGCGGAATACCCCATGCATCTTTCTGGTCTTTACTCAGTCGAACATGGTTGGTTTCCTTAGGAATTGTTTCTCCCTGCATCATCATCGATACATACCAGCCACCCGGTTCAGTCATGGCATCTTTTGCTTCGCCGCCAATACCATCTGCGTACGCCCTGCCGCGACCGGCGCCGTAAAAACACATGTACCCACGCAGGAAGTCCGTTTCCTGTTTGTATACATTTCTGAAGTTAGGCATCATAGGCTGTGTAGGGCGGCGACCATAATAATACTTATCTTCCGGTCCATCAAAACTGGCAGAAACGGTTCCCCGATAATTGTGAAAGGCGATGAATTTTCCCAGTAGCCCGTTATCATTGCCGAAGCCATTGGGAAAACGTGCTGAAGTTGAATTCAGTAAAATAAGATTTGTATTCAGGCAGGCAGCATTAACAAAAATGATTTTTGCAAAATACTCCGTTGCTGCTTTCGTATGAGCGTCAATTACACGAACACCAACCGCTTTGCCTTTTTTCTCATCATAAATAATGGAATGAACCACCGAATCGGTCCGCAGGGTCAGGTTGCCCGTTTTCAGCGCCCAGGGAATGGTAGAGGCGTTTGAACTGAAATACCCGCCAAAGGGGCAGCCTCTTTCGCAAAGGCTTCTTGCCTGGCATTGGTTACGCCCCTGCTGAATATGGATGTCTCTGGGTTGTGTCAGGTGAGCACAACGTCCCTGTACAACGTGCCGGTCTTTGAAAGCCGAAAGTATTTTTTGCTGAACATCTTTTTCCACGCAGTTCATTTCCCAGGGGGGCAAAAACTCGCCGTCTGGTAACGTTTCCACGTGATCGTAATTGCCACTGATGCCGGCAAACAGTTCCACATGCGAGTACCAGGGTGCCAGGTCATTATAACGAATAGGCCAGTCCGTTGCGTAGCCGTCACGGGCGGGGCCTTCAAAATCGTATTTGCTCCAGCGCTGTGTTTGTCGTGCCCAGAGTAGTGATTTTCCGCCTACCTGGTAACCACGAATCCAGTCGAAGGGTTTTTCCTGTATGTAAGGATGGTCGGTATCTTTTACAAAAAAGTGTTCAGTGGCTTCGCTAAATGCATAACAACGGGAAACTACCGGGCTATCCTGCGTGATATGCAGCGGCAGTTCCCCGCGGTGCGGGAAATCCCAGGGATTTTTTGTTGCCGTAGGGTAGTCTTTGAGATGTACAACATTTTTACCGCGCTCCAGCACCAGTGTTTTGAGGCCGTTGTCGCATAATTCCTTTGCGGCCCAGCCCCCGCTAATACCAGAGCCAATAACGATGGCGTCAAAACTGTGTTGATCAGTGCCCCCGGCATTGATATTTACCTGTAAAGAATCTCCCGGCATAATTTAAATATTTCCTTTTTTAAGTTCGCTTACTGCATGATCGACTGCTCTAGCTGTAAAGGCCATGTAGGTCAGCGATGGGTTTTGACAGGCAGCTGAAACCATGAATGAACCATCGGTCACAAACACGTTCATGGCATCCCATACCTGGTTCCATTTGTTCAGCACGGAGGTTTTGGGATCGTGTCCCATGCGTGCTGTACCCATTTCATGGATACCTCTGCCCAGGTAGGGGTTTGAATCTCCACCGCCGACATTTTTGGCGCCCATTGCTTCCAGCATTTCCTTAGCATCTTCCAGCATATCTTTCCGCATTTTCAGTTCATTCTCTTTTAGTTCTGCATCAATGGCTAATACGTTAAGTCCCCATTTATCTTTCCTGGTTTTATCCAGCGTTACTTTATTTTCATGGTAGGGGAGTGTTTCACCAAAACCACCCATACCAATTGTCCAGGTGCCTGGTTCTGTCAGGGCATCTTTGAAATCACCACCAATGCTGTATTCGGCAACATCTCTCCTCCAGCTTTGCCGGCTGGCACCGCCCTGGTAACCAAAGCCACGCAGGTAATCTCTTTTATCACCAAAGAAGTTGCGGTACCGTGGGATGTAAAAGCCATTGGCGCGACGGCCGAAGTAATATTTGTCTTCGTAACCTTCCACAATACCACCGGCAGATACATTCAGGTGATGGTCCATCAGGTTGTGGCCAAGTTCGCCGCTGCTGCTGCCCAGTCCGTCAGGCCAAATATCAGTTGCTGAGTTCATCAATACCCAGGCGGAGTTTAAGGTAGAAGCATTCAGGAAAACCACTTTAGCCTTGTACTCATAGGTTTTCATGGTTTCTGCATCCAGCACTTCTACGCCGGTTGCTTTTTTCGTATCCTTGTCGTAGAGTATTTTAGTAACAATACTCCAGGGGCGTACAGTCAGGTTCCCGGTTTTCATCGCAGCGGGCAACGTGGCGGATTGTGTGCTGAAATAACCGCCAAAAGGACAACCATACCAGCATTTGTCACGGAACTGGCACTGGCGGCCGTTCAGGGGTACAGTAGCGTGTGCACAGCGCCCGATGATCAGTTTGCGGATACCTTTGTATTGTTTTTTCAGTCGTTCTGCAGCATCTTTCTCCACGCAGTTTAGCTCCATCGGCGGTAGGAACTCACTGTCGGGCAGTTCGGGCAGGCCTTCTTTTGAACCGCTGACACCGGCAAATTTTTCTACATAGCTGTACCAGGGTTCAATGTCTTTGTAGCGTACCGGCCAGTCGATGGCAATACCCTGTTTTGCATTTTCTTCAAAATACATATCGCTCCAGCGATAGCTTTGCCGTCCCCATAGCAAGGAGCGGCCACCTACATGGTAACCGCGAAACCAGTCAAAACGTTTGATTTCTGTGTAAGGGGAATCTTTATCGCTGGCCCACCAGGACAAGTTGCGTTCATTCAAGGGATAGTCCCGTTTCAATACAGGATAATCTTCGATCATTTTCTGTGTACGCTGACCCCTGTGCGGGTAATCCCAGGCTTCTTTGTTTGCTTCTGTATAGTCTTTGATATGCTCGATGTTCATTCCGCGTTCGAGCATGATCGTTTTCAGACCTTTTTCACAAAGTTCTTTTGCGGCCCATCCGCCACTGATGCCGGAGCCGATTACAATTGCGTCGTACTGATTGTCTGCCATGAGTAGGTATATTTAAATTTTAGAAGTAAATAGTTTCCAGTCCTGTTTTTTGAGCAGTGACATTGTTTTAAGGATTGGTCTAATGTGTTGGTAAGTTCCGGGCTTCTTTGCTATAATTTGCTATACATCACAGATACTGATCGCTTTTCGCAGTGCCGCAATTTTGTCTTCGTTGGTTTTTTCATTGGGTATAAACTCCTGCGCCACGTATCCCTTGTAACCTGTTTCAACAATGGCCCGCATGATTGCCGGGTAATACAATTCCTGGGATTCGTCGATGATGTGACGGCCCGGTACACCCCCGGTATGATAATGACCAAAATACTGGTGATTGTCACGTATGGTGCGGATGACATCTCCTTCATCAATCTGCATGTGGTAAATATCATACAGCAATTTGAAATTTGGCGAACCGGTTCGTTTGACCAGTTCAACGCCCCAGGCAGAATGATCGCACATATAATCTTTATGATCCACCTTGCTGTTTAGCAGTTCCATGTGAACAGTGATGCCGTTTTTTTCAGCCAGGGGTAATATTTGCTGCAGGCCTTCAACGCAATTTTTCAAACCGGTTTCGTCATCCATGCCATTGCGGCTGCCGCTGAAACAGATCACATCTTTATATCCGGCTTTTACCATCAGCGGGATGACGTCCAGGTAATCCTTAACCAGTTGCTCGTGGTACATTTTATTGTTAAATCCATTGGTCAGGCTCACGGTGCCGCCATGGTAACACATGGAACTGTAAATACCGTATTGCTGCAGTGTGGGCCAGTCTTTGGGCGCAATAAGATCAATAGCGGAGAAACCGATATCCTTTACCAGCTTGCAAAGTTCTTCAATGGTTAGAAAGCTGTATGTCCACTGGCATACTGAATGATTGATATTTCCTTTTAATTTCAAAGGTTGTGTGATTGATTTGTTTGAAGAAGAAGCAGCCGCACAGGAGGAGCCGGATAATAAGGCTGAAGCACCCAGTGCCACTGTACCTGTTGCAATTTGTTTCAGCGCCTCCCGACGATTGGTTTTTTTCATACGAAAGAAATCGGATTGAAAGTTACTAATTAATTAGAAAGAATCTCAAGCCACCTGTACCTGTTTTTTGTGACGCCCTCTCATATAAATGTTTAACGCTATAAATGCTACAATTAATACAAGGGGTATAATCATGGTTACATTGATGATTTCCGGGCCGGCAGCTTTTTTTGCTTCATTCAGGGCAGCTGTCATCTGCTGAGTTGCAGCCGGCGCTGTGTAGTCAGCCAGCGAAGCACCGGCAGGCAGTTTTGATGCCACCAGTTTATCGTAATACCCGCCCATAAATATCATGTATACCGATACGGCAAACATGCCGGCGCCGCCCATAAAGTTCAGTCCAACGGCCCCGGTTTTGGGCATGTTTTCCGATACAAAACCCAGCATGGTGGGCCAGAAATAACAAACCCCGATACCAAAGATTAATGCACCTACAAACAGCATGTTGCCGGTACTGTGCCCCAGCAGGTACAAACCCAGTGCTGCAAATATGGCCGATAACAACAGCACACCGGCAGGCGAAAATTTATGTACGACCGGCTCTGCCAAACCCCTTCCCAGCACCATCACACCGGTTTCAATCGTCAGCAATAGAATGGCATTATCTGTTACATTTTTTAATAACACATCAATCCACTGTCCGGTAAATAACTCGGTGATAGCGGTGCCAAACATCAGGATGATCATGATGATAAACAAAGGCTGCAGCAGCGATTTGTACATTTCTCCGGTAGAAACACCGCTGGCCACCCGTTCCGTCACCGGGAACTCCAGTTTGTTGAAGAGAAATAAATATAAGATCGTCGGGATCAGCATCACGCCAACCTGCACTTGCCAGCCCAGCCCGATTTTGTCAAAGAGAAACACCAGCAGGGTGCCAATCACGATACCGCCCGGGAACCACAGGTGAAAGTGATTCAGCTTTGTTGTTTTATTATCAGAATAAATCGTTGCTACCAGCGGGTTGCAGGCAGCTTCAACGGTGCCATTACCAAGGCCAATTAATAAAGTGGATAAAAATAATGACCAGTACCCGGTGGCGAAAATCGTCAGCATTATACCGGCAAGGTGAAAAATTCCGGCTCCAACGAGTAATCGTTTCATGCCAATCACATCTACCACCATACCCCCGATGATAATGGCCAGCGGAAAACCCCAGAAAGCTGTGGCTGCGATGGTGCCTAATTGTTCTGCATTTAATTGAAATTGTACACCAAGGCGTCCCAGGATGCCGGCCCTGATGCCAAATGAAAGTGAAGTGACTAATAACGCCAGGCAACTGGCAACGAAAAGTTGTTTTCGATGGATGGCTTGCATATCGTTAGTTTTTTAAAAAGGCGGATTAAATGTACTACTAAAAAAATATATTTGTATCCCTTATTTCCATAATTAATTCACATCAATATTAAAAATCATTTAATCAATCATCATGTTAACAAGAAAACTTCGAATGGGCATGATCGGTGGAGGGAAAGATGCTTTCATCGGCGCCATTCACCGCATTGCTGCCAATATGGATGGACAAATAGAGCTCGTTTGCGGAGCGCTGAGTATTAACCCAGCAATTGCCGTGGACTCCGGTAAATCGTTGTACCTGCCTGAAGACAGGATTTATCTTACCTATGATGAGATGATTAGAAAAGAAGCGGCAATGCCAGCCGATAAGCGCATTGACTTTGTTACAATCGTCACGCCAAATTTTGCACACTTTGCACCGGCAATGATGGCGCTGGAATACGGCTTCAATGTAGTAATTGAAAAGCCCATCACCTTTACACTCGACGAAGCAATACAATTAAAAAAGAAAGTGGAAGAGACGGGGCTCACACTTTGTCTTACGCATACCTATTCGGGTTATCCCATGGTCAAGCAGGCCCGGGCAATGGTGCAGGGTGGTGCCTTTGGGAAAATCAGGAAAGTATGGGTGGAATATCCGCAGGGATGGCTGAGCAAACTCACCGAACGGGAAGGCAATGCGCAGGCAGCCTGGCGCACCGACCCAAAGAAAAGCGGAAAGAGCGGTTGCATGGGCGATATCGGTACGCATGCCGCCCACCTCGCCGAATACATTACGGGGTTACAAATTACTCACCTCTGTGCCGACCTGAATGTGATGGTGGAAGGCCGCGCATTGGATGATGACGGTAACGTATTATTAAAATTTAATAATGGCGCCGCAGGCGTGCTGATGGCATCCCAGGTAGCCGCGGGTGAAGAGAATGCGTTAAAAATACGCATTTACGGGGAAAAAGGTGGCATTGAATGGGCGCAACAGGAACCTAACACCCTGCTGGTAAAATGGCTTGATCAGCCCGCACAAATACTCAGGGCCGGCGGCAATTACGGCGACCGTTTGAGCAGCTTCGCCACACACAATTGTCGCACACCGGGTGGTCACCCCGAAGGTTACCTGGAGGCATTTGGAAATATTTACAGGAATTTTGCCCTAACCTTATCTGCTAAACTGTCCGGCAAAGAGCCCTCTAAGGAAATGCTCGATTTTCCGCAGGTAGACGAAGGTATTCGCGGCATGGCCTTTATCGATAATGTAGTAGCCTCTTCACAGTCGGATAAAAAGTGGACCGAGCATACAGTATAACCTTTCCTTACAGACTCCTATTAATTAAATAATATGACAACTTTAAAAGGACCCGGTATTTTTTTAGCACAGTTTATGGGTGATCAACCGCCCTTCAACAACCTGAAGACGATTTGCGAATGGGCAAAGAGCCTCGGCTTCGCCGGTGTGCAGATTCCCAGCTGGGATAGCCGCTGCATCGACCTGCAAAAAGCAGCTGAGAGTAAAACCTATGCCGATGAATTGAAAGGACTGGTGAACGAATGCGGTTTGCAAATTACCGAACTCTCCACACACCTGCAGGGACAGCTTGTTGCGGTACATCCGGCATACGATACATTGTTTGATGGTTTTGCACCAGAACAGGTTCGCAATAATCCCAAGGCCCGAACGGAGTGGGCTGTTCAGCAATTGAAATATGCAGCAAAGGCCAGCCAGCATCTGGGCTTGCATGCACATGCCACGTTTAGCGGTGCTTTGCTCTGGCCTACTGTATATCCCTGGCCACAACGCCCCGCCGGGTTGGTGGAAACAGGCTTTAAAGAGTTAGCCAGCCGCTGGATGCCCATCCTGAATGAGTTTGACCAGTGCGGCGTGGATCTCTGTTACGAAATTCACCCGGGAGAAGACCTGCACGATGGCGTTTCGTATGAACTGTTTTTAAAACATGTCAACAATCATCCGCGGGCCTGCCTGCTTTATGATCCCTCACATTTTGTACTGCAGTGTTTGGATTATCTCACTTATATTGATTATTACCATGAGCGGATTCGCATGTTTCATGTAAAAGATGCAGAATTTAACCCAACGGGTAAGCAGGGGGTGTATGGTGGCTATCAAAGCTGGATTGACCGTGCGGGCCGTTTTCGTTCACTGGGTGACGGCCAGGTGGATTTTAAATCCATCTTCAGCAAACTGGCTGCATATGATTACAAAGGCTGGGCCGTGATGGAATGGGAATGTTGTTTAAAACATCCCGAAGACGGTGCAAAAGAAGGAGCTGTCTTTATCCAGGATCATATCATCCGCGTAACAGAAAAAGCCTTTGATGATTTTGCAGGCACTGGCAGCGATGAAAAATTTAATCGTTCAGTTTTGGGGCTTCTGTAATAACTTTAGGCCTCACTAATTTTTAAAATGACATTCGATATGAAAAAAATCCTGGTTCCTGCATTGACGTTAGTAGTACTGGCGGCCTGCAACAGCGGCGACAGCTCCAAAGAAGCTACAAAAGAAGAAACATCGGCTGCCACTACAGCCACAACCGACATTACCCAAAATCCCGATTACCAGAAAGGTCTTGCGATTGAAGCTTCGCAGAACTGTGCAACCTGCCATAAAATTGATGAGAAAGTTACAGGGCCTGCTTACCAGGATATTGCTGCCAAATATGCCAGCTATCCTGATACAATTGTACAACACCTGGCCAAGAAAGTAATTGCCGGGGGCAGTGGCGTATGGGGACAGGTACCCATGATTGCACACCCGGAACTTTCGCTGGACAGCGCAGAGGCTATTGTAAAGTATATTCTTTTACTTAAAAAATAAGTTTGATGCACAAACTCTTACTGGCTGCTTCTGCAGCCGTGGTGTTGTTTGCCTGTAATAACAATACGCAATCAACAACCACAACAACCAACACAGATTCTTCAGCGGTGACTGCTGATAATACACTTACTGAACAGGAAAAAAAAGACGGCTGGCAATTGTTGTTTGACGGCACTACCAAGGGCTGGCACAAATACGGCGACGGTGCTGTGGGCAGTGCCTGGAAAGCCGACAGTACCCTGCACCTCGATGCCAGCAAAAAAGAAAACTGGCAGTCTGGCGGCGGTGGTGATATTGTAACAGATGATGAATTCGAAAATTTTGATCTGAAATACGATTGGAAGATTGATACCGGCGGCAACAGCGGTGTCATGTTTTATGTGCACGAAGGCACCGATTCCGTGAAGTATGCCTATGCCTGGTATACCGGTCCCGAAATGCAGGTACTGGATAATAACGGTCACCCGGATGCGAAAATACCCAAGCACCGTGCAGGTGATTTGTATGACCTGATTTCCTGCTCGAAAGAAACCGTAAAGCCGGCGCTCGAATGGAACCATGCCGAGATTATTGCCAACAATGGTAAGCTGGATTTATTCCTGAACGGGGAAAATGTAGTCAGCACTACACTGTGGGATGATAACTGGAAAAAACTGGTTGCTGGCAGCAAGTTTAAAGATATGCCGGAGTTTGGCACCTATAAAAAAGGCCGCATCGCCTTACAGGATCATGGCTTTAATGTATGGTTCAGGAATATTAAGATTAAAAAATTGTAGCAATTTTTTTTATAAGCAAAAAACGCCTGCAGAAATATCTCAGCAGGCGTTTTTATTTATGTATGCTATACCGGCGATCAAACTTTCGGCAGCGTATACCCGTTGTGATAATGTGCCCGCAGGTATTGCTGGTTCAGGGCATCGTTGGTAAATTGTTTTTTTACAGGATCCCAGGTTACTTTTTCCTTACTGCGGTAGGCGATGTTACCCATCTGGCAAATGGTGGCAATGTGGGCGCCTGTTTGCACGGGGCAGTTCAGCGCTGCTGTTTTTCGCGACCGTACCACGCTGATAAAGTTTTCCATATGTTTATCCAGCCCGTTGTCGGTGGGCTGCCGCCGCGCCACCTGTACTTTCTTTTCACTCCGCTGTTCGGGGATCACTTCCCAGCCGCCGCGGTCAAGTTCCAGGGTGGCATTGTTCCCGATAAAGGCGATACCGTGGTCTCTTCCAAAAAGCCCGTTATCAATACCCATGGCATGGTCCCAGATCAGGTTGAAGTGGTCAAACTCGTACAGGGCGCCCATGGTATCCGGCGTTTCCTGTGCCAGCTCGGGGTAAGCAAAATCACCGCCGAGTGCCGACACTGTTTTGGGTTCCGGAGCATCCATGCCGAAAATGGCATAGTCCATCAGGTGCACCCCCCAGTCGGTCATCAGGCCGCCGGCATAATCCCAAAACCAGCGAAAGTTGAAATGAAAACGGCTGGCATTAAAGGGCCGTTTTGTAGCCGGGCCCAGCCACTGCTGGTAATCTACACCGGCCGGCGGCGCAGAATCGGGTTGTTTGATGTCTGGTTTCATCCAGCCCTGGTAGCACCATACTTTTACCGTGCGGATATTTCCCAGTTGCCCGGTGCGGATAAAATCCACGGCATCCCTGAAATGCTGCTGGCTGCGCTGCCATTGCCCGGCCTGCACCACGCGGTTATATTTTTGCTGGGCAGCCACCATGGCGCGGCATTCCTCTATGGAGTTACCGACGGGTTTTTCGACATACACATCTTTACCGGTTTCGCAGGCATGGATCATGATCAGTGCATGCCAGTGATCTGGGGTGCCAATAATGACTGCATCAATGTCTTTCCTGTCCAGGAGTTTCCGGTAGTCGCCGTAGGTGGCTATTTTCGAAGTGTCAACATTGGCTTTTTCCAATTCTCCCATTCGTTTGTCCAGCACGTTTTTGTCCACATCACAAAGGGCTACCAGGTTCACACCGGGAATTTTCATCGCCGCATTCGTATCGGCCCAGCCCATGCCGTTGATGCCGATAGCGCCAATATTTATTTGGTCCGAAGGGGCAATCCCGTTTTTTAAACCAGCGAAAGAAGCGTGGCCCAAATGCGGTAATACCAAGCCTCCCAGCGCCAGGCGGGAGCTGTCAGAAAGAAATGCTCGTCTTGATTTCATGAAAAAATAGTTTAGATGAAGCAATCGTATCCTAAGATAAGAAAAAGGAAGCTCATCCCCCGGGTCATCGTTTCTGAAAAATATTTTTTTTATTTTTCTATGAACCAAAACCTTCAAACATGAATACAGCTATTTTCTCACAGATCAACTGGCTGGCTGTTCTTGCTGCCGGCCTGGCTTATTTTGTACTGGGTGCCCTGTGGTATTCAAAAGTGCTGTTTGGTACAAAATGGGGCCAGCTGCATGCTGTGAACATGCAGGATCCCAATGCCAAAAAGGGGTTAGGGGGGATGATGTTGATGTCTTTTCTGCTCATGATTCTTACAGCTATCGGTCTCGCCTTGCTGGTAGTGCGGATGAATTTAACGCTGCTGCAATCCGGAATAAAAATTGGGCTGATCACCGGGCTTTGTTTTGGCGCCGCTTCGGTCAGTATTTCGTTTTTGTACCTGCGTAAACCGTCGGCTTTGTTTATCATCGACGGTGGTTACCAGTTAATCGGGAATATCCTGGCGGGCATTATTTTGGTGTTATGGCGATAAAATGAAAAAGGCCGGTACAATATACCGGCCTTTTCATAATAACTTGTACGATAGCTTACTCCAGCTTAATGATTTTTAAAACGTTGGTGGGCAGGTGCAGGTGCACGGGGGTACTGCCGGTACTAACGATGACATCGCCCGATTTGGCAAAGCCTCTTTCTTTCAGAATGTTTATCTGGTCCTGGAAAATATCGTCGAGACTTTCTTCTTCGTCGTAATAAAATGCCCGGACACCCCAGCTAAGGCTGAGCTGGTTGACCAGTGATTTTACTTTGGTAAATACATACAGGGGCGATTTGGGCCGGTAGCTGCTGAGCATAAAACCGGTGTAGCCACTTTGCGTCATACCCACAAGGGCCTGGGCTTCGGTATCCTGCGCTAATTTGCAGGCGTTGTAACAAATGGCGTCGCTAAGGAACGAGGGCGACTTGGGCTGGGGCTTCAGGTCTTCCTCGCGGTTATAGCGGTACTCTGTATTTTCCACTTCGATAATGATCTTGCGCATGGTTTCCACCACCAGGGCCGGATGCTTACCGGTGGCGGTTTCGGCACTCAGCATCACAGCATCGGCACCTTCCAGCACGGCGTTGGCCACATCGGTGATTTCGCTGCGGTTGGGTTTCACCCGGTCAATCATGCTTTCCATCATCTGCGTGGCCACAATCACGGGCTTGGCGCGGTGAATACATTTGCGAATAATATCCCGCTGCGCCATCGGCACTTTTTCCACGGGCAGCTCCACGCCCAGGTCGCCACGGGCCACCATTACCGCATCCGATTCCACCACGATGTTGCGCAGGTCGCGCAGGGCTGATGGCATTTCGATTTTGGCAATCACCTTACTGGTGCTTTTTTTATTGGCCAGTCTTTTCTTCAGGTCTACAATATCTTCGGCCTTGCGCACGAAGGAGAGTGCAATCCAGTCCACCTCCTGGGTGATGATAAAATCAAGATCAGCCAGGTCTTTTTCGGTAAGGGCCGGCAGGGAAATTTCCGTATCCGGCAGGTTGACGCCTTTTTTCGGCAGCAAGGTGCCACCGTACGTTACTTTTACTTTAACCAGGTCGTCTTTGGTAATTTCCGTCACCACCACTTCCAGTTTCCCGTCATCGATCAACACCTTGTCGCCGGGTTTTACATCCTTGTGCAGGTTGGGGTAGGAGACATAGATCTTTTCTTTTGTACCAATAACTTTTTCTTTGGAAGTAAAGGTGAGAATATCGCCGGGGTTAATTTCCAGGGCGCCGTTTTCAATTTCGCCCACCCGCAGCTTGGGGCCCTGTAGATCGGCCAGGATGCTGATGTTGTAGGGTTCTGTTTTATTGATATTGCGGATGTGCTCGATGATTTTTGCTTTGTCTTCGTGGGTGCCGTGCGAGAAATTCAGGCGGAAAACATTGACGCCGCATTTTACCAGCTCCAGCAGCTTTTCATAGGTGTCGCAGGCAGGGCCTACCGTTGCCACAATTTTTGTGCGGTGAAACGTGTGTTCAATACCCGCATTCTTATCCATTTCCTTGTGAAAGTATTTTTCTGCCCGGTTCGTCATAATCGTGTTGGTTATCCTGTTGTTAGTAAATAATCAGCTGGCAAGAATTTTTACAATTTTAATCCATTCATCACTGATTTTGGTGGTGGCTTTTACGGCATTTTCCAGCGGTATATAATGCATCTTGTTGTTCAGGATGCCCACAAATACATTGTGGCGGCCTTCCAGCAGGCATTCCACGGCATGGTAGCCCATGCGGCTGGCAATCAGCCTGTCCAGGCAGGAGGGGGAGCCGCCCCGCTGAATATGTCCCAGTATCGCCACACGTGTTTCCACGTTGGGTAATTTTTCTTTTACGTGGCGTGCCACTTCTTCGGCTCCGCCAAACTCATCACCTTCGGCCACCACGATCATGTTCACCAGTTTTTTCCGGCGTTCTTTTTCCTGCAGGCTTCTTACCACATGATCAATATCGGTTTTGCGTTCGGGTATCAGTATGTGTTCGGCGCCGGTGGCAATACCACTGTGCAGGGCTATGTAACCTGCATCGCGGCCCATCACTTCAATAATGAATAAGCGATCGTGCGCATCGGCGGTATCGCGTATTTTATCAATGGCCTGCACGGCGGTGTTCACCGCTGTATCAAAACCAATGGTGAAGTCGGTGCCGGCAATATCTTTATCAATGGTACCGGCCAGCCCGATGCAGGGAATATCAAACTCCTTGCTCAGCTTGCCTGCGCCGCGGAATGAGCCGTCGCCACCAATGATCACCAGCCCGTTAATGCCTCTTTTCTTTAATGTCTGGTATGCTTTTTTGCGGCCTTCGTATTCATAAAATTCTTTGCAGCGGGCCGTTTTTAAAATGGTGCCGCCGCGCTGGATAATATTGGCTACGGAGCGGCTCTCCATCTGGTACAGGTCGTCTTCGATAAGACCCTGGTAGCCACGCATAATGCCGTATACCTCCAGGCCATAATACAAACCGGTGCGTACCACCGCCCGGATGGCGGCATTCATGCCCGGCGAATCTCCACCCGAGGTTAATACGCCAATTTTTGTCACTTTCTTTTCCATTAATTAAAACAAACGTCGATTTTATTTAATAAATCCTTTTGAAGGCCTGCAATCGTTAAAAAATTTTTATCCAATCTTTAAAAAAGCCACCAAAAATAAGGTTTTGTTTTGATTGTGTTTAAGAAAGGACAAACCTACGGAAACATCTATCACGAATGGCTGTTAGTTTTGTGCCGCCACCCAAGCTTTTCTTTTTACAAACCCATTCTTTTTTTTGTGCCGGCTGCACAGCCGGACAGGTAGTGGGAATGATGCTCGGCAACCTAATGCCGCCTTGTGCAAGATTATTCCGTATTTTCAGCGCCATATAATATAAGATTATCTGCTTTATGAAAAAACAAGTTGTTCTTTTCCTGTTTGTCCTTGCTGTGTCTTTGATAGTTCATGGCCAGCAAAGCCCGCTGGACAGCCTGCAGGCTGTAAAAACCAGGCTGCTCCGCACGGCCACAGCTGCCGATTCGGTGCGCATCGAAAACCTGTTTGTACAAAAACAAAAAATGCTGAAACAACGGGATAAACTGCAATACCCGCTGATCAATGCCGGCCCTTCCAGCGGCGTGCTGCCGGTAAAAGGCATAGACGAAGTGCCCAGCCCCCGGCGCCTGTACAAATTACTGTTTGAACTTACCTACAGCAACCCCGCCCCGATGGCAGACGAAGTGAATGCGGGCCTGCTGGAAATTACACGCATTATCAACCTGCACGTGGCGGCCGGCATACCGGTGCAGCACATCAGGCCCGTGATTGTGGTGCATGCCAAAGCCCTGCACAGCCTGGGTAACGATGCCGCCTACCAGCAGCATTTTAACAGCCCCAACCCCAATAGCGCCCTGGTACAAGAACTGGAGCAAAAAGCCGGCGCCCGCTTTATTGTATGCGGGCAGGCCCTGCAGTTCCTGGGTTACCGCAAAGAGCAGCTGCTGCCCGGTGTAAAGCTGGCGCTGACGGCACAGGTGGTTTTGGCCGACTACCAGCTGCAGGGCTATGTGCATTATGCGATTGGCGAATCTGATTAAAGACTGACGAGTGGGTTATACGAGGTTGACGTTTACCCCGGCTAGCTGCTACGTGTACGCTGGAGGTCTGCCAGTAAATATCTGCCTAAGCGTGGATGCTTAGACAGGCGAGAGGGTTCACTTAACGTACGACGGAGATATAGAGAACTGTTTTACGGCTTACTGTTTCTTATTTTTTGGTTTTTTACATTTCTATCCCGATTTTTTTCATCAGCAGGGAGGCATTCATGCTGTGGCACACACCAGCTTTTAGTTTGTAGTCGAAGTACAATTCATCACCGGCCACCTGCACGTCAAAATGATAGTTGTGCAACTGCCCGGGAAATGCATCGGCCATTTTGGCCAGTTCCAGATCATGGGTGGCAATCATGCCCGTGGCTTTGTGCAGCAGTAACTGGCGGATCAGGGCTTTGGAGCCAGCATGCCGGTCGGCTGAATTGGTACCCCGTAAAATCTCGTCCAGCAAAATAAAGATGGTCTCGCCCCGGTTCACGGCATCGATAATGTACTTTAATTTTTTCAGTTCTGCGTAGAAGGTGGACGTGCTTTCTTCCAGGTTATCGCTGATGCGCATGCTGCTGCAAGCCTGCACCGGGTACAGTTCGAAGGAGCTGGCACAGACGGGTGCCCCCATCATGGCCAGTACGATATTGATACCAGCGCTGCGTAAAAAGGTGCTTTTACCAGCCATATTGGAGCCTGTGATAAGGCTCAGCTGGCCGGTGCCGCCGGTGGAAAAATCGTTGCAGACTCGTTTGCGGTGTTCAATCAGCGGGTGACCCAATGCAGTCGTGATAAGCGTACCGGGCTTGCTGCTGAAAACAGGAAAACACCAGGTAGGATTGTTAAAGCGCAGGGTGGCCAGCGAACACAGGGCTTCCATTTCGGCCAGCGTGTGAAACCATTGCTGCACTTGTGGGCGGTGCCGGGTTTTCCATTGTTCCAGCAGCAGTACCTGGTGCAGGTCCCAGAAAAGAAAAGTATTCAGGAAAAAAAATACCAGGGGGTTGAGCCGCAGGTCAAAACGGTCCAGTATTGCTTTCAGCTCCCGGATCGCCGCAGAAGCCTGCCCGTGGTTGTGCTGGCAGGCCTGCTGTAACTGTTGCAGCAGCGGGCTTTCAAATGCCTGCGATTCGATCCATTTCATACTGAGATACAGTGTGCCGGTTTCTGGTGCTACTTTATTCAGCTGGTCGTACAAGGGGGTAATCTTTCTGCTGAAGGCGCCGGTGAGAATAAAAAAAAGAAAGGTAACACCCCAGAAAATTGCAGCAGGCAATATGGCGGTGATGTTCAGCGCCAGCAGGGAAAACAGTATCAGGGGAACGGCTACACGAAGGATTCGCCAGGCAGGTTTGCCCGTAAAATGGATAGGGGCCTGTATCCATTGCAGCAGTTTCTGTTCGGTGCTGCGTGTTATGCCTTCTGTTTGGCCATAGGCCTGCCATTGCTGCCGCCAGCGGGTTAGCAGCGATAGTTCCTGTACGGCTTGTTGCCGTAAGACCAGCTCGCTAACGGGGGAGGGGGCCAGCAGCCAGCGGGCAAGCGTTTCATTTCCCTGTTCGGAACTCGTGCGGTTTAAAAGTTGGTACAGGGATGAGCGGCCAAAAATATCCAGGTCGGCGGCATAGGGATGCCCGGCGGGCATCAGGCGGCTTCCGTCCGGGAACTGGGTAAACCGGTGCTGCAGGATGCTGATTTCCGAACGGTTGATTTGCAGCAAGCGTGTGGCGTTGTCTAAGGCAGCGGTGGTTTGCACATCTAGCACCAGCAGCCTGAGAAAGACGGCCAGGCAGGCCGCTGCTGCCAGCAGGGCGATCCACCAGCCCACGGGCCAAAGCCAGATGGGTAAGGCAATGGCTGCCACGGCGCTAACCAGCCGTCCCCAGCCGATCCTGTTCTTTCGCCGGTTCAGTCGTTGCAATACGCCGGTCCATTCCTGTTCCAGTTCTTGGTAAACTACCTGTGGGTCTTGTATGCCTGCCATGCGGTAAATCTAAGGCAAATGCAGGTAAAGACAGGTAAATGACAAAGCTTTCCGGAAATGCCTGTACAGTATGCAGGTGAGCCGGAAAATAGTTGTAATTTTACAGGCTGGCATAACAGCAACAGAGCGCAAACTTCCGGGGGTGCCTGGTTTTGACAGCATAGGTCTTTGAAAGTGTAAGCATGCAGTGCGTTGTGTAATTAGCACTTAAATCTGAATACACAAACTATAAATGGCAATACACAGTATGCCATGGCTGCCTAATCAGTGATTAAGTAGTCATTTGGGCCGCGTTGAGCAGGTTGGTCTGTTACCATGCTCCGCCGCCGACTCAACAACAAAAACAGGCTGCGGCAACCGAAGGCTGTGACGGTTGCCTAAGACCATGCAGCTACGGACATGATTGGTTTGTTTGGTTCCGGTCATTTCCCGACAAGTAATTCCAAAATAAGCATGTAGAAAGCTTTTGGGGAATATGTTTGGACAGGGGTTCGAGTCCCCTCACCTCCACAGATTTTTATAAAGTTAACAGAACGGACGCTGTCCGCGAGTGAATGTGTTCGTTCTGTTTTAAGCAGAATTGGTTCAAATTTTATTGATTAAAGACTTGTTTTCTCTTCCTTTCATTAATTTTTTTCTTGAATCCTAGCAATAAGAGTGATTAAGGCAAATTGTAAGCTCCCTGGTAAGTACAGTTCAGATAATTCCTCTATAAAAGCCTTTATAGAAGTAATATAAAACTTGGTTATTCAGCAACGCCAATTTGATAATAATTTGAGACCTAAATTAAATTTTAAATAACAATCAAATTTGCTTGAGATCAATCTAGGTAGGCGTTTTTATTATTATTTTTATTTTCAATTAACTCCACTTCCTCTTTTGGAACACCCAGCTTTTCAGCAATTTTTATTAATAGATTTATTTGTTGTTTTTGATTCCATAATTGCCTTTTAATTGAAAAAATCCATCTAAAAAGAACATAGCAAAGGGTTATAGAAAAGATAAAGGAGAATAAAATTAGCATGACAAGAGAGGATGTTTCCATGATGCTATTATTAAAACAATGGTTGATTATTATTCAATGTAAGTATACGCTGGGTATTACAAAATACAAACGATATTATTAAACTCAAATACTGGAATAGATTGGTTTTTCAATCAAGAGTGGTAGTTGTTCAGAAAGCTTCATCCTGTTTTGATCCTTTCTTTTATGTATTTGAAAAGTTTTTAATTTACTTTGATCTAGATCACCGTGTACCCTAACGACTGTCATGATGAGTACCCGTTATTACCCATAGTTTTAAACATTAACCACTTCGCTATGCCCGTTCAGTTATCTGCAAATGCACGCAGGGTGCTGGAAAGCCGCTACCTGCGAAAGGATAAGGAAGGCCGCCTCGCAGAGGATGCAGACGGCTTATTCCGCCGGGTGGCACATGCCGTGGCAGCTGCAGAACGGCGCTGGGGCAATGAAGCTGCTTGCCGGGAATGGGAAGAGTTGTTTTATGAAATGATGAGCCAGCTGCTTTTCCTGCCCAACTCACCAACCTTGATGAATGCCGGCACAGCACTGCACCAGCTCAGTGCCTGTTTTGTGCTGCCGGTGGAGGATTCAATGGATGGAATTTTCTCATCACTGAAACAGGCTGCTCTGATCCAACAAAGTGGGGGCGGTACCGGGTTTAATTTTTCCCGCCTGCGGCCCCAGCATGATTTGATCACAAAAACCGGCGGTAGCGCCTCCGGCCCGGTATCTTTTATGAAAATATTTGACGCCGCTACTGAGCATGTCAAACAGGGCGGTAAACGCCGCGGTGCGAATATGGGTATTTTAAATGTCGATCACCCGGATATCGAAGCTTTTATCTCAGCCAAACAGCAGTCCTCTGTCCTGACGAATTTTAATATTTCAGTGGGTATCAGTAACGCCTTTATGCAAGCTGTGCTAAAAAAGGAATCCTGGAACCTGCTGCATCCCAACAGCCACGTGATTGTAAAAACAATTTCGGCAGAAAAGCTGTGGACAGAGATTGTGGAAAGTGCCTGGGACTGCGGCGATCCCGGTTTACTTTTTCTCGATACCATCAATGCTGCAAATCCGACACCTGAACTGGGGATGATTCAGGCCACTAATCCTTGTGGTGAAGTGCCGCTGCTGCCTTTTGAATCCTGCAACCTGGGTTCGGTAAACTTGTCAAAATTTGTCAAGCAACTGGACGATACAACCGGCATTGACTGGCCGGAGTTGGAAAGCGTAGTCAGGCTGGCGGTGCGCTTTCTTGACGATGTGATTGATGCGAACCAGTATATTATTCCTGAAACCAAGGCAATTGTGCAGGGCAACCGCAAAATAGGGTTGGGTGTGATGGGCTGGGCAGATATGCTTTGCCAGTTGGGAATATCTTATGATACGGAAGAAGCGGTGGCACTTGCCGATAAGCTTATGTCGTTTATACAGTCCGGTGCTATGGCAGCTTCGGCGCAACTGGCTCGGGAAAGGGGGCCTTTTCCTAACTGGGCGAAAAGTAGGTATTACCCGGAACGGCCTTTACGGAATGCCAGCCTCACCAGCATTGCGCCAACCGGCAGTATTTCCATTATTGCGGATGCTTCCTCGTCCATCGAGCCATTTTTTGCCCTGGCTTTTGAACGGCGTCATGTGCTCAACGATGAAAAACTGCCGGTCATCAACCGCTGTTTTGCAGATTACCTGGTACAGACCGGCCAGTACAACGAACAGGTATTGGCGCACCTGCAGGCAGAGGGATCGGCAGCCCGGCTGCCGGGTCTTTCACCGGAGGTAAAAGCCCTTTTCAAAACGGCGTATGAAATAGCCCCGGAATGGCATGTGCTGCAGCAGGCGGCTTACCAGCGGCATGTGGATAACGCCGTTTCCAAAACGATTAACCTGCCGGAGACGGCCACCCCGGCAGATATTGACCGTATTTACAAAATGGCATGGCAGCAACAGCTAAAAGGCATTACTATTTATCGTCAAAACTCGCTTCCACAGCAAATCTTACATCCTGGCATCCACACGGCTGCGGAGGCCTGCAAGGTTTGCCTTTCATGAATTTGTTGTGAACAACCGAATAAATGCAGTATCTGTAGTTTGCAAAAATTAAATTTGCCAGGCAAATACTTTTTCTTCCACCGGAAATCATTTCAAAAGACAGGTAAACAGGTATGAAAGTAACAATTGCAGGCGGCGGCGTTATTGGCTTATGCAGCGCCTATTATTTATCCAAGGTCGGGTACTCGGTAACTGTAGTGGATCGAAATACGATTACCGATGGATGCTCGTTTGGAAACATGGGTTATATTTCTCCCAGCCACTTTATACCACTGGCAACTCCGGGCATCGTTTCACAAGGTTTGCGCTGGATGATGAACGCTTCCTCACCCTTTTACATCAAACCGAGGCTCAGCTCCGATCTTATTCGCTGGGGATGGCAGTTTCGCAAAAATGCCACCGCTGCAAAGGTGAAGGAAAACGCTCCCCATCTGAATAACCTGCTGCAACTGAGCCGGGAATTGATGAATGATCTGAAACAGGAATTTCAGGATGCTTTTGATATGATGGAAAAAGGTTGCTGGATGCTGTATAAGTATGAAAAAACTGGCGATCATGAAAAAGAACTGGCAGAACAGGCACACCGGTTTGGGCTGAAGACGATCATTTGCACACCCCAGCAAGTGCAGCAATACGAACCGGAGGTGGAAGTGAGCGTAGCCGGTGGCGTATTGTACCTGGATGATTGCCACCTGAACCCAGCTAAATTTATGCAGACCTTATTTAGCTATCTTAAAAATGCCGGGGTTTCCTTCTGGCTGAATACGACCATTACGGGTTTTGAACAAAACAATGGAAAAGTTACGACGGTACTAACG
The DNA here is from genome assembly GCA_035760665.1 of Chitinophagaceae bacterium. Lineage (GTDB taxonomy): Bacteria > Bacteroidota > Bacteroidia > Chitinophagales > Chitinophagaceae > DASTSN01. The sequence goes on from DASTSN010000115.1 coordinate 58,890, forward strand.
GACAAGGGTACGCTGCCTTGCGAAGAGCTGGTGATTGCCAACGGCAGCTGGCTGCCGCAACTGTCCGCCCTGCTGGGTATCAGGCTGCTGCTGCAACCTGGAAAAGGATATAGTATGGTGTATGAAAACCTGGCAAAAAACCTACAATATCCCTCTATCCTGGTGGATGACAGGACGGCTACATCACCCATTCATCGCTGGTTGCGCATTGGCGGTACAATGGAACTGAGCGGGCACAGTCATACTGTTTTGCCCAAACGGGTTCAGGCTATTTACCAGGCATTCAAAAAATACTATCCATCACTGCAGCTTCCCCAGCCGGATCTGCAAAAAGTATGGTATGGCTACCGGCCTGTAACGCCCGATGGGTTGCCTTATATTGGCCGGCACAGCCATTGCAAAAATGTAACTGTTGCCGGCGGCCATGCTATGCTGGGGGTTTCGGCAGCGGCTGCAACGGGCAAACTGGTCAATGAAATCCTGTCCGGCCGCCAGCCCAGTATTGCTATAAATGCCTTTCGCCCCGAACGTTTTCGTTAAAAATTTGTTGAGGAATCATGCCTTCCTGGCAGACTTCTTATTTTTATACCATATATGGACTGTACAAGTAAAATAATACCTTACCGCGAGACCGGCAGCTTTAGTAAAATTGTATTGGATTATCTTGATCAGCAGGACAGCCTGAAACCTTTTTTTGCCTACCCGCCTTCGCTTACGGGTATCCGTGAGGCCCTGGCGGCACGAAAACAATTCCCCACCGACAGGAAACTGCTGGTGCAGCAGCTCAGCAACCAGTATAAAGCTGTTCCGGCTTCCGATGCGGTAAAAAAGAATATTGACTTATTGCTGTCGCCGGATACTTTCACCATCACCACGGCGCACCAGCCTAATATTTTTACCGGCCCGCTTTATTTTTTATACAAAATCCTGCACGCTATAAAGCTTGCCGAGCATCTCACCGGGGTTATGCCCGGGCATCATTTTGTACCCGTGTATTATATGGGCTCCGAAGATGCTGACCTGGACGAGCTGGGACATATTTACCTGGAAGGCGAAAAGTTAGAATGGAAAACACAGCAAACAGGAGCCGTTGGAAGGATGATCATTGATCAATCATTCCAGGCACTCATTACCCGGATGGAAGGACAGCTGAGTGTGCTGCCCTACGGCAGGGACCTGATTCAACTGCTGAAAGAACATTATCGCGAAGCTGATACAATTGAGCAGGCAACCTTTAAAATGGTAAATGCTTTATTTGGCGAATACGGCTTGCTGGTACTGCTGCCAGATAATGCCGCATTGAAAAAGCAGATGACCGCCGTTTTTCAAGATGACCTGCTGTATCAGCAGCCGTCTGCCATTGTGCAAAAAACCTCTGAACAATTTGGCCGGCTTTATAAAGTGCAGGCACATCCGCGGGAAATCAATTTATTTTACCTGGAAGGAGATATCCGCCAACGAATAGAGTTTGTAAATAGTCGATACGAAGTGCTTCACACAAAGCTAAGTTTCAGCAAGGATGAACTGTTAGCAGAACTGGATGCCCACCCGGAACGCTTTAGTCCCAATGTGATTCTGCGGGGGCTGTTCCAGGAAATGATTTTACCGAACATCGTATTTATTGGTGGGGGTGGTGAACTGGCCTACTGGTTGGAGTTAAAAGACTTATTCACGCATTACAATGTGCCCTATCCTGTGCTGGCTTTACGCAATTCATTTTTGCTGCTCGAAAAAAAGTGGCAGGAGAAAATCGCGAAGCTGGGCTTGGAGAGTACCGATTTCTTTTTGCCGACAGAGCAACTGGTCAACAAACTGGTGACAAGAGACAGTAAAAACCAGGTGACACTGAACGGGAATCTTACCGGGGCCGCACAGTTATACGACCTCTTGAAAAAACAGGCTGTGGCCATTGACAGTACACTCGGGCAACATGTGGAGGCGCTGAAAACAAGAACCCTTCATCAGTTGCAGGAATTAGAAAAGAAGATGCTGCGGGCAGAAAAACGAAAATTTGCCGACCAGCGACGCCAGGTGCAGTCTGTGAAAGAACGGATTTTTCCCGGTGATGGACTCCAGGAGCGCATCGACAACTTTAGTTATTACTATGCAAAATGGGGACGAGATTTTATTCATCAATTGTATGAGCATTCTCCGGCCCTGGAGCAAGCCTTCGTAATCCTTTCAGAAAAATAAAGAAATAGTTGTGTCAGGTCTTTATGAATCGAAAGCGTTGGGCCAGCCTTCATTTTTCAATTTATCCACTTTGCCCATCACTTCCTGGTTAAGCGATTGCTTGTAGGCGTCAACTTTTTTGAAAACGGTTTGATCGGCCGACCCAATGATGGACGCAGCAAGAATACCAGCATTTTTTGCCGCATTTAAAGCGACTGTCGCAACCGGTATACCGTTGGGCATTTGTAAAATAGATAAAACAGAATCCCAGCCGTCAATAGAATTAGACGATTTAATGGGTACGCCAATCACCGGCAAGGGTGTCAGGGAAGCAACCATGCCTGGCAGGTGTGCAGCACCACCCGCGCCTGCGATAATGACTTTTAAACCACGAGCGGCTGCTTTTTGCGCATAGTCTGCCATACGAAGCGGGGTGCGGTGGGCCGAGACAACGGTCAGTTCGTACGCAATTCCAAACTGTTGCAGGATGTCAGCGGCAGCCCGCATTACAGGCAGGTCACTGTCGCTTCCCATAATGATGCCGACCAGCGGCGCTTGTGTTGATGAGTTTCCGGGTTTGTCCATGCCTGGCAGTTAATTGATAAACTGGCCGCTAAGCTATAGAATTCCAGCAATACCTGGAACTGAAATACAGGATTGCTTACGTAAACGCTTCCATGACTAACAGCAATGTCAAAAAAAGCAGTGACAATTGCCCCATATTGCAGGCAATTTTTGATTGGTAATAACTGTACTAAAACCTGCAGGTATTTACTCTGGGATCTGTCCTTTCAACCGCAGTAATTCGGTTTCTGCCAGTTTCGTGTTATAGCGGGCCGCGATCAGCCGGTTGTAGGCATCTTCCAGGCTTTTTTGCGCATCTTTTAATTGCAGGAGCGTGGCTGCGCCAAGGCGGTAGGTTTCCAGCACAATGCTGACATTTTCTTTTGCCAGTAAAATGTTTTCTTCTTCCAGAGCTAATGCCTTTTTTTGCTGTTCGTAATCTTTATAAGCATTGAGGATACCGAGGTTGACTAGCGATTGCTGGTTTTCATACAACAGTCCCTGGTATTGAATATCCAGTTGCGCCTGCCGAATTTGTCTTTTTACTGTAAAGTTATTCAGGATTGGAATGCTGGCTGTCAGACCATAGTTATAACCATTTGAGCGGCTAAACAACGGCGAGAAGGGATTAACAACCGTTTTATTGCTGTTACGACTGTAATTGTACGCCGAGTTAAATGAAATGACGGGGAAACGATCGGCTTTGGTTTCTTTCAACGTAAGTTTGGCGATATCAATATTTTTACGGGCTATCAGCAGGGAAGGGTTGGTTTTTAGGGCACCATCCATAATTTCCTGTAACGATAAACGGGTATTAATCGGAATAGAATCACTAACCTCATAAGCAATGGAACTGGCTACATTCATTACCTGGCTTAATTGTTCTTTCAGTTTAGCGATTAGTGTTTCCTGTTCCAGTTTGGCAGCTTTTTGTGCATTTAGGTCTACCTTGCTTTGCAGCAAATCTGGTTTGGCAC
>DASTSN010000116.1:0-45817 GCA_035760665.1 Chitinophagaceae bacterium
TAATAATATAACAAATATCCACCACCGGCATCCACCGTATATTCTTTGAGTTTATGCGTCAGCGAGCCGTTTGAAATAAAGACATCCGCATTGTGGACAAAACTTTGTTCGAGTATTGAAGGATTGATTTTGGAAAAATAATCCAGGCTGGCCGACAAAATGACGACCGGTGGTTTACCATTTTCAATGGAGGCGTCGACAACCAGTTTAGGCGCTGATTGATCGAGCCTGAACGTTACATTTTTCTCACAGGAGGAAAAAAAAACAGCCGCAAACAGGATGAGGAAAAATTTAATTTTCATATTCATCTTATCTAACTGCAGAAACGGCAAAAAGTTTAACGGAAGAAGCTTAGCTGAAAAAAACAGCTCCAATCAAAAATTGACCGGAGCCGCTTAAAATAATAACCCATCAATTTGCTATTTGTTAGCCTAGGTAGGCTTTCAGTGCATTGCTGTAACGGGCTTTTTGCAAACGTTTAATAGCCCTTTCTTTGATCTGGCGGATACGCTCTTTCGTAAGATCGTATTTCTGGCCAATCTGTTCGATCGTAACACCATTTTCTCCATCCAGGCCGAAGTATGCATTCACAATTTCAGCTTCACGGGGAGAAAGCGATTTCAATACCCGGCGAATTTCGTTGCGCAGCGAATCTTTCATCACATCATCATCCGTATCATCGGCGCCCTCGAGCAAATCGCCCATGGCTACATCTTCTGCTTCGTGAACCGGGGCATCTAATGAAGTGTGGCGTGTATTGCTTTGGAAAATGTTGTTGATTTCTGTTTCACTCATTTCCAGGATATCCGCTAATTCTTCGGTAGACGGTTCCCGCTCATGTTCTTGTTCAAAAGCCATGTAAGCTTTGTTGGCTTTATTATAAGTACCGATTTTATTTTGCGGCAGGCGAACAAGTCTTCCCTGCTCGGCCAAGGCCTGCAGGATGGACTGACGAATCCACCAAACTGCATAAGAAATGAATTTAAACCCTTTGGTTTCGTCGAAACGCTGAGCAGCTTTAATTAATCCAAGGTTCCCCTCATTGATCAGATCGCTCAGAGAAAGTCCCTGGTGCTGGTATTGCTTGGCCACCGATACTACGAAACGCAGGTTGGCCTGAACCAATTTATCCAAAGCCCGCTGATCGCCCATTTTAATGCGTTGGGCAAGTGTGGTCTCCTCTTCGGGAGTGATCATTGAAATCTTTGAAATTTCCTGCAAATACTTCTCTACGGCCTGGGAATCCCTGTTGGTAATCTGGGTGGCAATTTTAAGCTGCCTCATAAATTATTTCTCCTTAAAGTTTAAAGAACAACGAATAAATGACAGTCTTTGTTTGCAGAAAGTTGCAAATGGATAGTTAATTACACTAGTATGAATTTCACCGTCCGAGACTATCTGCAAAGGTAACACAGAAAGACGAAATCTCATAATCGCAAGCACTAAAAAATTACCCACAACCTCCCCGCAACTATGCAGATAAACTGCTGAAACAAGCGTCTGTTTTGGGTTTCATAAACCTGAAGCCTACCCGATATTTTTTTGCAATGCCCCGATTCCGTTTACGCCAGTTTTGCTTTTGCCCGCTTGTCGAGGATGATCCAGAGCATTATGCCCGCCAAAACCAGTAAAGTGGAAATCACTTCCGCCTGGGTGGGATGAAATCCTGCTAAATCCAACCGGTTGTTCACCCGTATTTTTTCAATCAAGAACCTTTCTATACCGTTTAGAATCAAGTAAAAAGCAAATAAAGTCCCAGGAATTTTGAACCGTTTTCGAAACGACCATAAAATGAAAAAGAGTATCAGGCAGGCGGTTAGCTCGTATAACGGGGTCGGGAAAACGGGCAGCGGAAGCTGGTTGCAGTATTTCCCTTCACAACCGGGTATTGGTACTCCTGCTTCATTTACATTGTGCGGGTAATTATAGGCAAATAACCAGTTGGGCAGAAAACTAAGTGCTGAAGGTTTGGGAAAATAAGCATGTGGAACTGCCTCCAGCGACTGATAATGGGTTTCAAAATAAGCGGCATTTAAACGCAACGTACTGTTGAAATTGTCCATTGTTGATACGGCGATCTTTTCATTATCCACGCGAAATGCTGCATTGTAAATACCCCAGTCACCATCGCCGGCAACCTGGCAACCAATCCTGCCAATTGCATAGGCCAGCATTAGTGCAGGCGCTGCGGCATCATTCAGGTGCCAAATGCCTATTTTATGTTTGCGGGCATACCACCAGATAGCAAGGGCTGCACAAATTAAACCACCATAAAATGTAAGGCCTGCCGGTGATAAAATGTATTCTGATGGATGCTTTAGAAAATCTCCCCAGTTTTCAAAAATGTCAAAGAGTTTAGCGCCCAATAATCCAAACACCAGAGCCAGGATGGTAATTTCACCAACTCGATCGTGCGGCCAAAAACGAATTTTACGTTCCTCCGGTTTGGGAAGTTTCTGGCGGTCTTTTTCCCACCATTTAAAGCCGGCAAAAATCAATCCCAGTATAATACCTGCAGGCCAGCTCCCCAGCCCTGAAAAAATGAACGCCTGGGGATCGTCTTTAGCAGCACTATTAAGCAAAAACAATCCGAGAATTTTGTATCCAAATACAAAACCCAGAATAAAATTCAAAATCAGTTCAGCAAAGCTGGCGGGTTTGCCAACCACCACATTCACTTCAGTGGGTTGTAATAAACCCTGCTTGCTTTTCCTGCGCAATTCAGCGGTTAACACAACCGCTGCCAGTATAAATGACAGGGCCACAAAAAAACCAAAGGAATTGATAACACGCAAAAACTTCCAGTCCACCCCAAATAAGTCTTTAAATGCGTAATACAGGTTAGGATACATTAGTTATTAAGTTAGATAGTATAAACTTGATCTAAGAAGGGACGAATATACAACTGAATTTGCGAGTATCTGATAGAAGTCGGCAAAAGTAAAAAACCTCTTCCGGTAAGAGGAAGAGGTTACAAAAAAATGAATACTCACTAACGCCACACTTTAATTGCAATATTCTTCAAAAGCACCAAGAAGGTTGTGGGCAATTAATTGTGCCGGACGGCCTTCGATCTGGTGTCTTTCGATGAAATGTACCAACTGACCATCTTTGAACAAAGCAATTGAAGGAGACGACGGCGGATAGGGAAGCAAATGCTGTCGGAGTGTTTTGATAGCTTCAATGTCAAAGCCGGCAAAACTGGTTGTCAGGAAATCAGGTTTTTTAGAGGCATTAGCAACGGCCATTAAAACACCGGGACGGGCAGAACCAGCCGAGCAACCACAAACTGAATTAATCATAACCAGGGTGGTTCCCTGCTTTTTCAACTGCTCTTCCACGTCCTGTGAAGTCAGTAATTCTGTAAATCCATTATCTGTCAACTCTTCCTTCATGGGAAGGACTATTTCTTCAGGATACATATTAAACTATAAATTTAATTTTAAGAAAACACAAAAATAGATAAAAAGGTTGATTACTGTTTAAACAGCAATTTTTTTAGGAAAATTTGTCGCAAAAAATTTCGCATCTCGGAAATTATGGCACTTTTTGTAATGGGCAGTACTCATTCAGTCAGGAATTGAAGGATTGCGGGGCACTGGTACAGCATTTGACATCTATAAATAAATTTTTATATAACAATTAAACAAAATAAAATGACACTTGTAAAAATAAAAGGTCATCACACGCCACGGCAATTTTCAAATTTCATGCACGAATTGATAAATGATTTTCCGGCGGGCTACGTTCATGGAGAAACTGGTACCTATAAAAATTCAGTACCCTTAAATATTTTAGAAAACGAGACAGCGTATTTGATAGAACTGGCAGCACCCGGATATGCAAAAGAGGCATTCAAGATCAGTGTTGACAAACAAATACTCACCATTGCTGTAGAGAAGGAGGCCGAGGAGCAGCAAGCAGAAAAGTATATCCGTAGAGAATTTGTAAACAGATCTTTTAAACGCTCTTTCACACTGGATGAAAAAATTAATGCTGCTGAAATAGAAGCAAAATATGTTAATGGCATTTTAACATTAAACCTTCCGAAGAAAGCGGAAGTCAAACCTGAAAAGAAAGAAATTGTAATAAATTAACGATTCATACAACGATTTTCTCATAAGCAGTTGGTTTTGGTTTACACCCTGTCGTTTCAACGACGGGGTTTTTTAATTTTATCATAAAAGAATTGTTTCGCAATCGTTTGTCAGAAAATCAATTAGCATAAAATAGAGTAATATTGCAGCCATTTAACACGTTCAAACGACCAATATAAAATGAGAAAGCTGTTCGTTCTGATTAGTTTGATGGTGGGGTTAGTTTCTGTTTGCCGGGCGCAGGTACCCTTGCCTATCGATAGCACCGACACTGTGCCTGCCAACCCAGCCGACTCCCTATTACGCATCATAAACCTGAATCCTTATTTTAACCAGCATGTCGACTCATTACTCAGTTACCAGTTTCTGATCAACCGGGATCCTTCCAAATATTACTGGTACCTGAAAAACTCACCCGCCGGACTGAAGATTAATAAAGACAACGGCCTGCTGACTTTCAAGGCGGAAAAATCATACTTCCTGTCGGGAAAGCTGAAATATGACAATGAATACAAAGTAACCATTGGTGTGCAAAGCCTTACTGACCCAAGGGACAAAGTGGACACTTCTTTTACACTCGTTTTTTATAACACTGAAATCATTCCTTCAAAAGTAAAGCCTACTGTAGGCAACACCCTCACCATTGATGAAGGCGATACCGTTTCTTTCAAAATTCAATGTGAAGAAGGAAGTTTCCCAATTGAGGATATCCTGTTTACCAGCAGCATTCCCATCAAAAACTTCTCGCTGGTAAAAAAATGTGATGATGAATTTCGCTGGTCTCCCGATTTTGATTTTGTAAAAGACTCAGATCCTGATAAACAAAAAATTGTCACGCTTTCTTTTATTGGCTCCACAAAGTTTAAGGAAAAGGACACCGCCGTGGTAAAAATCATTGTAAAAGATGCGCTGAATTACCCACTGGCCCTGGAAGATTATAAACTACTGACCAAAAATATCGGTACGTATATTTTACAACTGAAGTACACCTTTCTGCAGTTGGATAAGAAACTGAAAAAAAATAAGAAAACCCGTACTACGTTCGACCTGACTGGCGCCACCACAGCGCTGACAGGCACCATCCTGAGTACCTCTGCCAACCAGGGGGCGCAAAACACCGGTAAAGTGCTGCCCAGTGTTGGTATTTCACTGGTACCTATTAAAGAAGCAGTTGCCCCGGCCAAAATCGTAGACCAGAACCAGGCGTCCCTGGTGCGCACATCCATCAAACGGCTTGAATATATGCTGAGTGATAATGCGCTTGTGGGAGACCGTGATCCGGATATTGTAAAAAAATCCAATAAGCTGCGCGATGAATTAAAGCAAATCCAGGTTCAGTTAATTGATATTCCGATGGACTTTACCAACAATATGACGGAAGAAGAACTGAACAAATATTTTAATAGTCCTAAAGTGAATAAGAAATACCGGCTGAATAACAAGTAATCATTCGCATCCCTGCCTGCGGCGTGTATCAATGATGTATTGAATTTTCCATCGGCCATTTACCCTGACCAGTTGAAAGCTATCAACGCCACAATGGCTGAATTTACCATTGTAATAAAACGTGTAAGGTGTCCAGGCAATTGCAAGGTCGCCATCAATTTTCACTGTTTCAAATACGATTCTTTCATCGGCAGCTCCCCTGGCCTGCTTGCCGATAAAATCTAAAAATGCTACCGGGTCTTCCGAAACAACTTTTACGGTTCCGTCCTTTGCATTGGCGATGGATTGAAAAATCACACTATCCGAAAAGGTACTTTTCACCAATGCAGCATCGGCATTTTTCATTCCTTCAAACATCTGGTTGATAACCATTTTTACGGAATCTTCTGCTGACTGTGCCAGTGCAAGCTGGCTGCAAACTGAAAACGTTAAGAGAATGAAAAAGTATTTCATATTAAAATGTTTTTATGATTTTCCGGCAACGGTCTTGCATCTAAAAATAAAATTGTTCATTATGAAATCAGCAAAAATTTTACAAGCGGCATTGCTGGTGACAGCAGTGGTGTTCATGACCAGTTGCAGCTCGTCCCGTTATTATGCGGCTTACCCGCCACCCCCGCCACGGGCTTCTTTTTCATTAATTATTAATCCCTTCCCGGGTATTGTGGTGAGCCGGTATCACGACGGACGCTATTATTACCGCGATCGTTGGGGGCACACGTATTGGCGGGGTTATGATAACCGGTATTATTTAGACAGAGCTTACCTGGGCCGGGCCCGTTACGATAAGCGGGAATATCACGAGTGGAAAAATTTTGGCCGAAGGGCGAATGGGCACCTCCACCATTAGCGGTTGTTGATTTAAAATAAAAAATCCTGCAATTCATTTTTTGCAGGATTTTATTTCCAAAAAAAATTAGCCTTATTTCATATAGCCGAGAATCTTCAGCATGCTCTGGGCTGTTTGTTGTTTTGCATTAAGCCAGTCAACGAGTTTGCCGTTTTTGTCATAATCAACAATTACATGCTTGGGGGAAGGAATAAGGCAATGTTTTATACCCCCATAACCGCTGATCTGGTCCTGATAAGCCCCGGTATGGAAGAATCCCAGGTATAAGGGCTCCCCGTTATTCAGTTTGGGCAAAAACACTTCGTTGATATGTTCTTCAGAATCGTAGTAGTCATGGCTGTCGCAGGTAATACCTCCCAGTACAACACGCTGGTATTCCTGGTCCCATTTATTGATGGGCAACATCAAAAATCGTTCGCCAATACCCCAGGTATCAGGTAATGTAGTGATGAAGGATGAATCAATCATATACCAGACCTCCCGGTCGTTTTGCACTTTCTGAGCCTCTACACTGTAAATATGCGCCATACTCTCTCCCACGGTAAAACTGCCAAACTCGGTAAAAATATTGGGCATTGGCACTTTGGCTTTTTTACAGGCTGATTTTATATTTCCGACAATTTCATTAATCATGAACTGGTAGTCGTACTCAAAACCCAGGGAGTGTTTGATCGGGAATCCGCCGCCAATATTGATTGAGTCGAGTTCCGGGCAAATCTTCTTTAACTGGCAATACAGGTTGATTATCTTATTAAGCTCACTCCAGTAATACACGTCATCCTTAATACCCTTATTCAGGAAAATGTGCAGCATTTTCAGCTGAAATTTGCTTTCATACCCTTCAATCCGGTCTACATAAAACTCCAGGATATCTTTAGCCCGGATACCCAGCCTTGAGGTATAAAAGGGAAAAGTAGGTTCTTCCTCGGCAGCTACGCGAATCCCCAGTTTAAAAGGCACTTTTACAGCTTTCGCATACTCCCGTAATTCTTCCTTATTATCCAGTACGGGCACTACATTATGAAATCCCGAATTCAGCAAATTGGCAATCCGCCGTGTATAGCCCTTTTGCTTAAACCCGTTGCAAATAATGAAGGTATCTTTTGTGATTTTTTTCTTCTCGTATAGCTTTTTAATGATTTCAATATCGTAAGCATAGGAAGTTTCCAGGTGAATATCGTGCTTAAGCGCTTCCTCCACAATAAAGGAGAAATGAGAACTTTTGGTACAATAGCAATAATAATACTTACCCTCGTAACGGTGCTTCTTAAACGCATTGGCAAACATTTGCTTCGCCCTCCTGATCTGCATCCCGATTTTGGGAAGATAGGTCAGCTTCATCGGTGTGCCGTATTTATCAATCAGGGCTTTTAAATCCAGGCCATTGAACTGCAGGTATCCATCCTTTACTTCAAAACCTTCCTGCGGAAAATTAAAAGTTTGCTGAACGAGGTCGTTGTAAGTGTTATTCATGTAAAATATAACGGGTATTCAGTGAGCTGCTGGAAAAACCGCAGCAATGCATTAACGCGTACAAAAGTATAATGTTTGTAATTTTTTCAGCCGACTATTTTTTCACCCGGCAAACCGATCCCAGGTACAGCGCTTACCGGGAGTCCTAAAAAAAAGCCGGCTGTTAGGAACAGCCGGCTTTAAAAGGTTTCCGATTCGTTTATCCTTTTACCTGTCTCACCAGGTTTTTGAATGTTTCCGGATTGTTCATTGCCAGATCAGCCAGCACTTTGCGGTCGAGACTGATACCTTTCTGCTGGAGTTTGTGAATGAATTCAGAATACGTGAGTCCTTCTTCACGTACGGCTGCATTGATACGGGCAATCCAGAGTTGGCGATAATTTCTTTTCTTGAGTTTACGACCTACATACATATAGGTCATTCCTTTTTCCACTACATTTTTGGCAACGGTGTAAACGTTTTTACGTTTACCATAGAATCCTTTGGCTTGCTTCAAAATCTTTTTACGCCGGGCTTTTGAAGCAACAGAGTTTACTGAACGAGGCATATCTGAATGAGTTTAAATGTTAAAGAGTGTGAGTTCAAAATCCATTACTTCAAACGAAGCAGGCGTTTTACAAAATCAAGATTTGCTTTGGCAACCATCCCGTCTTTACGGAGATTTCTTTTGCGCTTTTTGGATTTCTTTGTCAGAATGTGACGCTTGAACGACTTCTGGTGTGTGATTTTGCCGGTGCCGGTTACTTTAAATCGCTTTTTGGCACTGGAATTCGTTTTTACTTTTGGCATTTTTACATGCTTTATCTGTTTACCCTTGAGGCGTTCCCCACCGGGGGACACTTAACGGGCCTCTTTAGGAAATGTACCCGGATTATTTTTCCGGATGTTAAAGAACAACCGTTTTTTTCAACGGGCTGCAAAGATAAGCTGGTTCGTGTAAACAGCAAAACAGGAATCATTAAATTAAAAAAGCGGCCCGAAGGCCGCTCTTTTAACCAGTGCGAATTTATATTAATCCTTAGGATTCAATGCGTTATTAATTCTCACCAAGATATCTTGTAAGTGATAACGACTCATAGCATCCGGAATGGAGGGGATAGCAGCCTTAACCTGGTTTTGCAAAGAAACCAGTTCGGCCCTTACCACACTTTTAATATCAGATTTTTCTGTATCCACCGGTGTAATGCCAAATGCCCTTGCCATCATAGCAGCCTGTGCATCCGGGGCGGGCGGGTTGAGCAATTTATCCATCAGGGCAACATATGACTTTTGGAGGTTTCTCCTGTAAACATCAATTTTTTTCTTTGTCGTCAGTTCTGTCCAAACACCTTTTCTGACATCAGAGAAAAGTTCTGTAATCGGATAAGCATTTGCACCATCTTCAGCTTCTGCCTGAATGAGTTTATTCAGGGTGTTGGCGCTGAAGAGCGTATTCAGGGCATTATCCTGCAGCCTGCCAATAGTTGTAAGCGGACTGCCGCCAATCCGGTCGTACACTTTATTGTCGGCAAGCCATATAGGAGTGTTAAACAGCTGACTATTCAGGAATCCTACGGCCTGTTTTTGTTTTTCTTTTGGTTCATATTCATAGACCACCCCTTCCTGTTCAACTGTTTTGGGTGTCAGGTAAATGCCTCCAACATTGCGGGCCACATGGATGGTATACCTGCCAAATTGGGAAACCACTTCGTTGTAAATTTCTTTCAAACTGGAGTAATCTTTATTGTCTTCTTTAGTCCATTGCAAAAGATCAGGAACTATACGCTGCAGGTTTTTAATACCATATAAGCTTGCCTTCACTGCATCGTCACTCAAATCTTCAGTCTGGCTGCGTGGATCATCTCTGTTTGACTCACCATCTCCCCACCAAAGCCTTCTGTCTTTTAATTTTTCGATCACCCATTTATTCAGGTATGCTTTTTCTGCTGCTGGGTCGCTGAACTGGTAAAAACGCTTGTAACCCCATTCAATTGCCCATTCATCATAATCATTTATGCGGGGGAATAATCCTTTTTCAGATATATGATCCTCTGGTTGTGCTACGTAGTTAAAGCGTGCATAGTCCATGATTGAAGGCGTATGGCCATGCGCTTCTACCCAAGCTTTATCCCTTAATTTTTCAACCGGAACAGTTGAACTGGAACCGAAATTGTGACGAAGACCAAGTGTATGACCTACTTCATGCGAGGATACAAAGCGGATCAGTTGTCCCATCAATTCATCGTCAAATACCATTTTTCTCGCTTTAGGATCACTAGGACCTGCCTGGATCATATACCAGTTACGAATCAGCTCCATAACGTTATGATACCAATTAATATGGCTTTCAATAATTTCACCGCTTCTTGGGTCTGCTACACTCGGACCACTGGCGTTCGGCACATCAGATGGTTTGTACACAATGGCGGAATACCTGGCATCTTCCAGGCTCCACTCAGGATCTTCTTCTTTTGTAGGCGCCATTTTACCAATAATAGCGTTTTTAAAACCTGCTTTTTCAAATGCTTTTTGCCAGTCATTGATACCCTGTATCAGGTAGGGCACCCATTTTTTAGGAGTAGCAGGATCAATATAATAAATGATCGGCTTTTTAGGCTCCACCAGTTCCCCGCGTTTGTATTTTTCCATATCCTCCTCTTTGGGTTCCAGCCTCCATCTCTTCACCAACTCCACATCTTCCACACCCTGGGGATTGGCATCAAAGTCTGTATACCCCACGGTAAAGTAACCAATGCGTTTGTCAAATTCTCTTGATTGCATAGGTACTTTCGGTAAAATAACCATTGAGCTGTTCAGTTCTACAGTTAAATTACCAGTTGGTGCCCCGCCCCTGTTTCCGCCGGCGCCGTTTGGCTGTGCCGGAGTGCGGCCATAGGTTTTTACTGTTGTAACTTCTACATTCATCGGGTAAGAACGAACACTCTCGATATAGGATTTATCAGCCTGTAACTGACCAATATGTTGAGAGGTTTTCAGCGAGCTATTGAAAAACAGTACATCATTATCACCATTAATGTAGTCGGTTACGTCAATCACCGAACCGGCTGAATCCGGAGAGAAGGCTTTTATGTCAAAAGCCGCCGCAATGGGCTGCACGTTAGAATTCTTAACAGCCGTAAACATGGGCGAAGTTGAATCTTTTGCATATTCTGCAAATGAAATATTGCGAAGGAATATCTTGTGATTGGGCCCCTTTTCAAACCGGATGACATTCTGCCCAATCTGGTCCCCGGCATAACCAAAGAATCCATTGCGCATACCGGCAGCTGCTTTGGAAATGCGGTTAACCACCAATATATCCCTGCCCAGCAACGAATCAGGAATTTCAAAATAATATTTGTCCTCTACCTTGTGCACCTTAAACAATCCCTCATCCGTTTTTGCTTTGTCGGTAATTACCTCATCGTAAGGCTTTGGCGCTGCGTTTGCCTGTTTGCCGTTACCGATTTTACCGTTGGTGGCTGGTGTTTCAGGTTTTGTCGTATCTGGCCGCTGGCGTTTTTGTGCCATCGACGGTGTAGCCATCACCAGGAGTGCTGCTACAAGAAAAAATGAATACTGCAATCTTCTCATAAATAGATATTTTGGAAAAAAGAAAGTAAGTTAATCAATGCTGCAATTTTGATTACGGAATTTTTTAAAAATTTACATGAACGGTAACCCGCAAGTATGTGTAAAAGAAAAAAGCTCCCTTTTCAGGGAGCTTTTAAAGATATTTGAACCAGTTATTTTTTCTTTCCTTTCGGTGCAAAAAGCGCCAGCATACGACGACCTTCCAGTTTTGGCATGCTTTCCAGCACACCCACCTCAGCCAGTCGTTCGGCAAACTTTAACAGTAAAAGCTGACCACGGTCCTGGAACTGGATAGCTCTCCCCTTAAACTGCACGTATGCTTTTACTTTATTTCCTTCTTTCAAAAAATTCTCAGCATGCTTTGCTTTAAAGTCAAAGTCATGATCGTCTGTATTGGGTGTAAAACGAATTTCTTTCACTTCGGAGACTTTGCTTTTGGCTTTCATCTCCTTTTCCTTTTTCTTCTTATCGTAAAGAAATTTATTGTAGTCAATGATTTTACACACGGGCGGATCTGCCTGCGGAGAAATTTCAACAAGGTCGAGTTCTTGTTCCTTTGCCATACGCAAGGCGTCCTGCGTATTGTAAATTCCCACTTCTACATTATCGCCCACCAGTCGTACCTGGGGTACCCTGATGAATTGGTTGATGCGGTGTTCCGGTTCTTTGCGCGGAACAAACCTATTTCGGTTAAAACCGCCACCGGGCCTGTTAAATCCTCCCCCGGGTCTGAAACCACCACTCTTTTTTGGTACTGCCATAAATTTTTTGCCCTCATCCCCTAAAGAGGTGCCAGTTTGCTTTTTTATTTGATGAATAGCCCTTAGGGTAAGGGTATTGTTTTCTGCTTCTGGGTTCTTGCTACTAAAATTAGTTTAATCAGCTCTACGGTCATCAATTTCCTGCCTGATTTCGCTGATAAATTCTTTCAATTCCTTCACACCGGCATCACCTTTGCCTTGTTTTCTGACTGCCACTTTCTGTTCGTTCATTTCTTTTTCCCCCACAACCAGCATGTAAGGAACTTTCTGTAATTCTGTATCGCGTATTTTTTTACCTACCTTTTCATTCCGGTCATCAACTTCTGCACGAATATCTGCTTTTTTCAGCTTATCCTGAACCAATTTGGCATAATCCAGGAATTTATCACTGATCGGCAACACTTTTACCTGCACCGGTGCCAGCCAGGCCGGAAACTTTCCAGCATAATGTTCCAGCAGGAATCCGATAAATCGTTCGTGGGTACCAAGTGGTGCCCGGTGAATAATCAGCGGGGTTTCTGTTTTGTTATCCGGCGTTGTGTATTGCAGTTTAAAGCTGCGCCCCTGTGAAAAATCCACCTGGTTGGTGGCCAGCGTAAATTCCCGCCCGATAACGCTGTAAATCTGTACGTCAATCTTGGGACCATAAAAAGCCGCTTCGTCCTGCACTTCCACATATGGGATACCAGATTCTTTGAGCACGTTGCGCACCATTTCCTCTGTTTCTTTCCACAACTCCGGTTCATTTACATATTTAATGCCCAACTTTTCGGGTGCGTGCAGGGAAAGCCGCATCACGTATTTGTCAATACCGAAAATTTTAAAATACTTCAGGTACATTTCATTGACCGCCATGAACTCCTGCTTAAACTGCTCTTTTGTGCAGTAAATATGTGCATCGTTCATATGCAGGCACCGAACACGCATCAGACCAAATAATTCACCGCTTTGTTCGTAACGGTATACCGTGCCGTATTCGGCAATCCTGTATGGCAGGTCGCGATAACTTTTGGGTTCTGCAGCAAATATCTTATGGTGGTGCGGGCAGTTCATGGATTTGAGATAGTACTTCTCACCTTCCATTTCCATGGGCGGGTACATACTATCGGCATAGTAAGGTAAATGACCGCTTGTGAGGTACATGCTTTCTTTAGCTATATGCGGTGTCACCACTCGTTTATAACCGGCCGCCAGTTCTGTTTCTTTGGCCAGTTTTTCCAATTCTTCAATGATAACCGTTCCGTTTGGCATCCACATGATCAGTCCGGGACCTACATCATCGTCCATGGTGTAAATACCGAGTTCTTTACCAAGTTTCCGGTGATCCCGCTTCTTGGCTTCTTCCAGCATTTGCAGATAGGCATCCAGTTCTTTTTGCGTGGGGAAAGTGACGCCATATACCCTCGTAAGCATTTTATTTTTTTCATCACCTTTCCAGTAAGCACCTGCAATATTGGTTAGCTTGATCGCTTTAATAAAACCAGTGCTTGGAATATGCGGCCCGCGGCACAAATCGGTAAAATTGCCCTGGGAGTAAAACGTGATCTCCCCATCTTGTAATCCTTCCAGCAGATCAAGCTTGTACTCATCCCCTTTTTCTGAAAAATATTTTACGGCCTCCGCCTTCGGAATTTCTTTTCTTATGTACACATTATTTTGCCTGGCCAGTTCATTCATTTTTTTCTCCAGGGCAGCCAAATCCTCTTCTGTCATTTTGCGGCCACCAAGATCCATATCATAATAAAAACCGTTTTCGACCGGCGGACCCACCCAAAATTTCACGCCGGGAAACAGTGCTTCCACCGCTTCCGCCATCAGGTGTGCCGACGAATGCCAGAATGTACTTTTGCCCTCCGCATCATCCCAGGTCAGCAATTTTAAAGAGGCATCTGCAAGAATCGGGCGGGTGGCATCCCAAACCTGCCCGTTCACACTGGCAGCAATGACTTTCCGTGCCAGTCCTTCTGAAATTGACTTTGCGATTTCCAATGCTGTTACCCCTGCATTATATTGCCTGACAGCTCCGTCCGGGAAAGAAATATTAATCATATTTTGATAAAATTCAAAAAATTGAAGAGCAAAATTAACACTCTTTTACTTCATTCAGCTAAACCTAAACGAAGTAATTCGCTAATTTGCGCTGCGTGATGAGCATGTTATTATTCCGGCGAAGCTTACCGGCCTGTTTCTTTTTCTTACTGGCCTTTACCAACGCAGAAAGCCAAAACCTGACAGGGATCTGGCGTGGCTATTTTATTTCCGATGGCGGTGAGCAATATAAATTTGAGTTACAATTAGACCAACATGGTAACAATATTTCCGGTGTATCTTACTCGTACCTGACAACGGTTTTTTACGGGAAAGCCACGCTAACCGGTAGTTTTAATGTTACATCCCAACATGCGCTGGTGCAGGAAATAAAGACAGTGGAAGTGAAAATGGGCCCCGGTTCTGTTGCCTGTATTATGAAATGCAACCTGCAATTTGCCCGCTCAGGCCGGGAAGAGTTCCTGGAAGGAATGTTCACCAGCCAGTACGAAAACAATTCTTACGGAGCTAAAAAAGGCGACAATTGTGGCAGTGGCAAAGTATACCTGCGTAAAGTTCCAACTTCGGATTTTTATGTTGAGCCATTTTTGCGTCAAAAATCGCAGCAGGACAACCTGGTCAAGAATAAGGATTCACAACCCAAAAGCAATCCACCGGTAGTTAAAAAGAATATCACCACCCATAAACCGATTTCCAGTACCCCAGGGAAAACCCCGCCACCGCCTGTCAAAAAATCTACCGTGGTAAAAAAACCTGGTGCGACAATTAAACAAAATACAGTACAGAAACGAGATACAGATGCTATTCAAAAAATTGAGGAGCCAGGTATTGCTAAAATAGAACCCCCGAAAATTTCAACAATTAAAAAAGAGGAAGTACCCACCCCCTATGTTATCCGGTCGCGTGAAAACAACCTGGTGCAAACCCTGACCGTTACTGTACCTACAGTTACAGTACGCATTTATGATAATGGAGAAATTGATGACGACAGCATCTCTGTTTACCTGGATAAAAAGTTGGTGCTTTCACATAAACGATTGTCCACCGCGCCGCTGACGGTTACCATTCACCTGGACGAAACCGATGCAGTACACGAATTGGTAATGGTGGCTGACAACCTCGGCCGCATCCCACCCAATACATCCCTGATGATTGTGGATGCCGGTGATAAACGCTACGAAGTGCGCATAACCTCCACCGAGCAGAAAAATGCGGTGGTCCGCTTTGTTTATCAAAAGCCGGAATAAACACCGCCTAAATAATTTTTACTGCCTGATTCCAGGAATATTTTATTTTTCTTCGCAAAATGCAGCGGTTTACCTGGATACTATTTTTACTACTGGCATGCCTGTGCGCAAATGCACAGGATTTGAACGGCACCTGGCGGGGAAAACTTACCCAGGAACCGGGCGGCTGTTTCCCCGTATACTATATTGAAATGCAGCTGAAGATCGAAGGCTCAAAAGTGACAGGTTCCACCTATCATTTTTCCGATGTCAGCAATTTTGTAAAAGAAAATTTCGAAGGCGTGTATGACCGCCGCAACAATTCGCTGTCGATTATCGAAAGTGGGGTTATCACCTTTCATATCCCCCCGGACTGTGTTCCCTGCATAAAAAAATATTCGCTTACGTATAACCGTGATAAAGATTCACAAACCCTTCGTGGCGACTGGGGGGGCCGCATGATGAACAGCCAGCAAGCCTGCCCGCCGGGAAAAATCATACTTACAAAAGAAGCCTCCTCCATCTTTAATGAAATCAGGGTGGACACCGGTATGATACGACTTGATTTTTATGATAACGCCGAAATTGACGGCGACACGATTTCCGTTAATCTCGACAACCAGCCTGTAGTCAGTCATCAGCGGCTGGCATTGAAACCAATTACGATGACTATTAAAATGGACCTGGTAAAAACTGAACACGAGGTGATTATGATTGCAGAAAACGAGGGGGCCATTCCTCCCAACACGGCCTTGTTGATTATCACTGCCGGCGAAAAACGATACAGGCTTTTCCTCAGTTCTGATACCGATCAGAAAAAAGTGCTGGTCCGTTTTATTTATGAAAAGCCAGTGCCCTAAGGATGGAAATGAATTCGCCAGGGTTTTTGAGCGTTCCTCTTCATGCGGGTTCACGATTTTGCCGTTATCTTTACGCTCATCGTACACGAAATATTCATCCCCAAATGAACAACCTGAAAATTGCCACAGCGCAGTTTGAAAACAAGAGTAACGATAAAGCGTATAACCTTTCAGTGATTGATAAGCTTTCTGCCCGGGCGGCTGCCGGCGGTGCAAAGGTGATCTGTTTTCACGAGTGTTCGGTAACCGGGTACAGCTTTGCCCGCCATCTTTCAAAGGAAGAATTACTGTCCGTTGCAGAATTGATTCCAGACGGAGAAAGTATGCAGGCACTGACGGCGATTGCCGCCAGCCACGATATAACCATACTGGCAGGCCTGTTTGAAAAAGACCGGGAGAACAATATTTACAAAGCTCAGGTCTGTGTTTCAAAGAACGGACTGGTGGCTAAATTCCGGAAACTGCACCCCTTTATCAACCCGCATATTTTACCGGGAAACGAGTATTGCGTTTTTGACCTGCATGGATGGAAATGTGGCATTTTAATTTGTTACGATACCAATATTCCAGAAAACGTAAGAGCCACTAACCTGCTGGGTGCTGATATCATTTTCATGCCACATGTTACGATGTGTACACCCTCCCCCAGGCCGGGTGCCGGCTTTGTAGATCCGGCCCTTTGGAAAAACAGGGAAACAGATCCCACATCGCTGCGGCTCGAATTCGATGGAATGAAAGGCCGGGACTGGTTAATGAAATGGCTGCCATCGCGGGCATATGATAATGCTGCCTATGTGGTGTTTGCCAACCCGATTGGCCTGGATGATGACCAGCTTAAAAATGGCTGCTCAATGATAATTGACCCGTTTGGAGATATTCTTGCCGAATGCCGCACCCTGGGCGATGACCTGGTTATTGCTACCTGTGTGGCTGAAAAACTGACCAAAGCCGGCGGTTACCGTTATAAAAATGCGAGGAGGCCTGAACTATACAGGGAAATTATTGGTAAACCCCATACACCCGAACAAAAGGTAGTATGGTTACAGGAGGGTGAACAATAACTGTAGCCCCCGGGCAGGTTTGTTACCCTGGAACATGCAACCGGTAAAAATGATTCATTTCCAGCACAATTAGAGATGCCTGGCTAACGGCTGTTATCACACAAAACGTTAAAGCCTGCAACCGTTGTTACTGTTTTCGCATACCCCATTTGGTTATATCGGTGTTTACCTGTAATTTTGCACCGCAATTCAGAACCGAAGCTTCAGTTACGTACCCGGTACTCCACTCGAAAGAGCTTCTGACACTTGCCATCATTGCTTCCATATCTGTAACGTGTTTGCCATTGATTAAATTTTTATTAATCAAACCTTAGATTATGAACACAGACACTATGAGCAAAGTAGTCCGTTTAGACGAACAAGAGTTACAAAAGCTGACACAGGAAGTAAAAGAAACCCTTGCAAACAGTACAGAATACCTGAAAAAAAATACAGGCAATTTTACTGTCATTGACATGTGGAATTGTCAGCGCCGTGTGCGGTCAGCCTCTTCCAGGATCCGCAGATGGAACAGCTAATACAGCATTGTTCGAACAGTAGGTTACGTAAAAGGCTCCCCGTGAAGGGAGCCTTTTTTTGATGATACAAAATCCGCGAACGCATTTATTTCAGTTCCCTGATATTGATATTCTTCCAGCGTACTTTAATGCCGCCACCGTCATGGATTTGCAGGGCTATAAAACCATGCCCCTGTCCTATTTTTTCATCTTTCAGGTGCACCATCTTGTGCCCGTTGAGCCAGGTAGTCACTTCATCGCCCACTACTTTTATTTTATAGGTATTCCATTCACCTTGCTTCAGGTAATTTTCATCTTCGGCTTTGGGCAATACCAGCCAGCCACGTCCGTACGATTCATAAATACCGCCGGTATGCTGTCCTGCCGGCGCCACTTCGGCCTGCCAGCCATTGATTTTTACCCCCTCGGGAATGGAAGAACGGAAGAATACGCCGCTGTTACCATTGGCCTCCTGTTTAAACTGCAGGGTAAGAATAAAATTTTTATACTCCTTTTCCGTTGACAGGTAGCCATATTGTTTATCGGGTCCGCTTTCGCAAACCAGTTCCCCGTTGTTTACATACCATTTTTCTGTGCCATGAATATTCCAGCCCGTTAGATCTTTGCCGTTAAATAAAGACGTTTTCTTTTGTGCCTGTACCTGCAGGAAAGAAATCCCGGCCAGCAATACGTACAACCATTTTTTCATTTGCAATTCGTTTTAACAGTGATCCGGTAAAGATCGTCAATTTTAGTTATCAAATACCGGCCTATCAGCACTCGGGCAAACTGAGTGGTATATTCACGGCCAGTCCGCCTTCAGCGGTTTCTTTGTATTTATAATTCATGTCTTTGGCAGTATCCCACATGGTACGAATGACAGCATCCAATGAAACCTTGGCAAAATCCGGCGTGCTTTGCAAGGCAAGCTGAGAAGCGGTAATAGCTTTTATAGCTCCCATGGTATTGCGTTCTATACAGGGCACCTGCACCAACCCCGCGATGGGATCACAAGTCAGCCCGAGATGATGTTCCATCGCAATTTCGGCTGCCATAAGTACCTGCCGTTGTGTACCGCCCATTCCTTCTGCCAGCGCAGCGGCCGCCATTGCCGATGATACGCCGATTTCTGCCTGGCAGCCTCCCATGGCTGCAGAGATAGTTGCGCCTTTTTTAAATAGGCTGCCAATCTCTGACGCTGTCAGCAGGAACTGTATAATTTTATCCTCCATGGTATCGGTTGCCGGTTGAAGACAAAAAGCAATATAGTATTGCAACACGGCAGGTATTACACCGGCTGCACCGTTCGTGGGTGCCGTAACCACCCTGCCAAACGAGGCATTTTCTTCATTGACTGCCAGCGCAAAGCAACTTACCCAGTCAAGAATGTATTTAAAATCATTCCCGCCGGCTCTTACCGCCTGCAACCAGGAATCGTAATCGGTATAAAAGCGGTCGTGCAATAGTTTTTTATTCAAATCAGCTGCCCGTCGTTTTACATGTAAGCCTCCAGGCAACATCCCCTTTGCATGACAACCGCGGTAAATGCAGTCCCGCATTACCTGCCAGATAGTTAAAAGTTTTTGCCGGGTTTCCTCTTCGGCACGCCAGGCGTTTTCATTTTCCCACACCACTTCATGTATCGCCAGGCCGGTTTTTCGGCACCAGTGCAAAAGGTCCTGGGCAGTATTCACGGGAAAAGGCAATTCTACTGTTTCCCGCTCATGTTGCTGATCACCTTCTTTCACCACAAAGCCTCCGCCGATAGAATAATAGGTTTCAGCAAATGTTTCGCCATTATCCAACTCAACAAGAAAACTAAGCGCATTCGGATGGTACGGCAGGGTTTCGGTAAATAAAAAATCAATATCCTCGCGGGGATCAAATTGAATCTCGTGCAGGCCTTTCAGCACGATTCTTTTCATGGAGTGAATATCGCTGATACGGGCATCAATACCGGCCACCTCAAAGGTCACCGGATCTTCCCCGCACAAGCCAAGCAAAACAGCCACATCGGTACCGTGCCCTTTGCCGGTTTTGGCAAGGGAGCCGTATAACAGCACTTTTAAGGAAGAAACCTTCTTCAGCCGGTTGGTAGTGTCCAACGATTGCAGAAAGCGTTCCGCGGCCCGCCAGGGGCCCAATGTATGGGAACTGGAGGGGCCAATACCTATTTTAAAAATGTCAAATACGGAAATAGCTTCGTGTGACAAGCAACAACTGTTTTGACAAAAGTAAACAGAAACAACTATGTTTACTGCACATCCACCAGGTTCACATCAAATATCAGCATCGAATTTGGCGGGATGGTACCTACTTGCTGATTACCATATCCCAGTGCCGGCGGAATATAGAGTGTCATACTGCCGCCTTTTTTTAAATAAGGCAGGCCATTTATCCATCCGCGAATCACCTGTGAAAGATTGAAGGATACCGGGCTGCTGGCCTGGTCAAAAATGTTGCCGTTCGTCAGCTTGCCGGTATAACGCACAGTAATAACCGAACAGACTGTAGGCTTGACGCCAGTGCCGGAATCGGTAATCTTGTAATACAAACCGCTGCAATGCTTAACGGCACCCGTGATATTATTCGACGTCAGGTAGTTTTCTACATCGGTGATTTCTGAAGCAGAAGCTTTCAGGGCACAGGAATCATAGGTGTTGGGATCACATTGATAAGCTGGCGTGTCATTGCCTTTCAAACAGGACTGTGCCACGATAACAGCAACCAAACTTACGAGGAGGATTTTTTTCATTCTTAAATTATTAATGGTAAAACGAAATTTAGGAGAATTGACCATCGCTTTTTAACAACCGTTGCATGAACAACCTGCTATTGCTTGTTTTTTTTCGCTAACAATTCCTGGTAATACTGTTCATTTATTTCCCAGCGGTGGCGAACTGTAAACACGGAGACAAAAACGATTATACCAATTACGGCGATGAGTAATACAAGAATTAATGAAGGGTCGGCATTGAAAACCATGGCCGCCTGCTTATCCCAGCCGGAAAAAACGTTAATAAATGTGGCGACTCCGATAGATACGCCCAATGGCAGTCCATACTGGAGATATTTTACAAACTTCTTTTGCTTTAGCCGGTTTTCTTCCCAATATACCAGGAAAGCCTCCTCTTTTTCATTCAACATGCTGCAAAAGTAAGTTTTACCAGACAGTTTGCATAAGCATTACAAAATGAGTATCTTGTGTAACTGTTAAAATCCAACTGCTTTGAAATTAGCTCCATTACTGGTTGACTACCTATATCAACACAAAAGACTGGCCTTGCCCGCCGTTGGCACGTTCCTGCTGGACCCTGCTGCATACATCGATCCCGATTACAAGACAAAACCGGGCATTACAGCTCCGGAAGGTATACGATTTGAGTATGATCCCGCAACCAGGGAGGATGCCGACCTGGTAAGTTTCATTTCCGCACAAACAGGCAAAATGAAAACGCTTGCTCAGGCAGATTTATCCTCGTATATGGAGCTGATGCAGCAATTCCTGAATATCGGAAAGTCCTACCAGCTTGAGGGCATTGGTACGCTGATTAAAAACCAATCGGGGCAAATTGATTTTATCAGTGGCGAATTGCTAAACGAAAAACGAAAAGAAACAGGAATCAAGGAACCTGTTACCACCTCTCCAACAGAAGAATCATTTACAGGCTATAAAGAACTACTGACGAAACACGAAAAACCGGGCGTTACGCTAAAAAAAATTGTTATAGCGCTGCTGCTTTTTGGCGGCATCGGTTTTGCTATCTGGGGTGGGTACGCATTATATAAAAAAAATAAGGGACAAACCGAAACCACGCAAACCCAGCCTGAACAGGAAGAAACCAGGCCGGTGACAGACAGTACTTACCTGCAAAAAAAATTACCAGACAGTGCTGCCAACAACACGCAAGAGAACGTACATAATCAGCCACAGCCAAACAACAGCCTAAAGTTTGTATTTGAAACCACGCAAAATAAAAACCGCGCCATCAGGCGGTACGAATATTTAAAAACGATCAATCCTCGTATACAACTGGAAACAACCGATTCGGTTACTTTTACTATAACTGTTCGCATGACCGTGCCTGTGGCCGATACCTCTCATGTCAAAGACTCGCTCAATGCCTGGTATTATGGTAAAAACAAAAGCCAGTGGCAGGTTAGCATCGTGCCATAAACAACGCTAACACACGGCATATACCGTTGTTTTCAAACCGATGGATGCAAAACAATGCACGCAAAATTTTTCCTAGTATTTTTTGGGGATTCACCGCTAAACAGGCATAAAAAAAACCGCCTTTTCAGGGCGGCATTTGAGGCACCGAGTAGATTCGAACTACTGTGAAAGGCCTTGCGGGCCTCTGCCTAACCAACTCGGCCACAGTGCCGGATGTTTTTAAAACTGATTTTACAATTTTTTATTGTGTACATCAAAAAATTGCATCAGGTCGATAGAGGTACCGAGCAGATTCGAACTGCTGTAAAAGGTTTTGCAGACCTCTGCCTAGCCACTCGGCCACGGTACCGTTCATTTTTTTGAACCGGTGCGAAAATAGGATATTTTTGACAATAATTATTGATACAGAATGATATGAATAAAATCCAGGAATCAGAATTAATCATAAATAGCCGCGGTGCCATTTACCATCTCGACCTGCGGCCCGAGGAACTCGGCAGCACCGTAATTTTAGTGGGCGATCCGGACCGGGTTCCGTTAGTCAGCCGTCATTTTGATCAGGTTGAACATACATCTCAACACAGGGAATTTATCACACATACCGGCAGGCTTGGAAACAAACGCATTTCTGTTGTCTCCACAGGCATCGGCACCGATAATATTGATATCGCATTGAATGAACTGGACGCCCTGGTAAACATTGATTTCACAACAAGAGAAATAAAATCGCAGCTCGTTTCGCTGAATATTATCCGGCTGGGAACCTCGGGTGCATTACAGGCGGATATACCGGTGGATGGTCATGTGGCAGGCACGCACGGCCTGGGCATTGACAACCTGCTGAACTTTTACCGGCTGGAGCAAAACGACGAAGAAAAACAATTGCTCCACTCCTTTGTTACCCATACACAACTGCATGGGCCTGTTGGCTACCCCTACATCACCGGTGCCAGCGGATCCCTGATTAAACACTTTGTAAAAGACTTTTATCATGGCATTACCGTTACCTGCCCGGGTTTTTATGGTCCGCAGGGCCGTATACTGCGGCTTGGTATACGAAACCCCAGCCTGATTGAAAGTCTAACCGGGTTTCAGTTTGGCCAGCACCGGATAGCGAATTTTGAAATGGAAACATCAGCTATTTATAGTCTTGGTAAATTACTGGGGCATCATTGCCTGTCATTAAATGCTATTATCGCCAACAGGGTCAAAAAGGAATTTTCCAAAGACGGTTTAGCGGCTGTAAAAAGCCTGATCGAAAAAGCACTGACCATTATTGCCGATCACGTGTAATAAAGTATGGACAAATGGAAATTAAATTTTATAAATACCAGGGAACCGGCAACGATTTCATCATCCTTGACAACAGGACAAAAGCATACAACAGCCTGAACAGTTCTCAAATCCGTTCACTTTGCGACCGGCGCTATGGCATTGGCGCCGATGGCCTGATGTTGCTGAATGAAAAAGAAGGCTACGATTTTGAAATGAAATACTTCAATGCAGACGGCAATGAAAGTACGATGTGTGGTAATGGCGGCCGTTGCATGGTAAAATTTGCCTACCATCTCGGTATTCATCGGAATACCTATAAATTCCTGGCGGTGGATGGAAATCATGAAGCCGAAATTGATACGGATGGAATTGTGTCCCTGAAAATGAAAGACGTTAGTTCCATAAAAAAATTTCACGGCGATTATGTACTCAATACCGGCTCGCCGCATTACGTAAAACTGGTGCACGATGTGATGGATATGGATGTCTATAAAAAAGGACATGAAATCCGCTACAGCAAAGACTTTGAAACCGAAGGCATCAATGTCAATTTTGTAGAACAACTCTCCGATCCTGATAAAATAATCGTAAGAACCTACGAACGTGGCGTGGAGGATGAAACCTATTCCTGTGGCACAGGGGTTACCGCGGCAGCACTGGTTTGTTATCACAACGAAAACGGCTATAACGATGTGGAGGTAAAAACACTGGGCGGCACCCTGAGCGTGGAATACGAACGGTTAAATGAAGAAGGCTACGTAAACATCTGGCTCTGCGGTCCCGCCGAAAAAGTTTTTGAAGGTCAGCTGGAATTGCCGGAGCAATAAGCATTCCGTCGCAACCGCCACCGGCCTGGCTCAGGATTATTTTTTCCAAAGCGCAATTTGTTGCCGATTTTTTAATGTATAAACTGTCCGCCGGCATTACCTTTGCGCCGTTTATGATTCAGTATTTCCAGAATATTAACCACCAGACGGTGGAAATAGATAAGCCCGAAAACGGCGCATGGGTGAATGTATTGCCCCCGCTGAAACAGGAAGAATTTACGCGGCTTTCCGAATCGCTGGATATACCAATCGATTTTCTGACCGATTCGCTGGATATTGACGAAAGAGCCCGTTTTGAAGAAGACGACAACGTCAAACTCATCGTCATAAAAACACCTACCGAAAATAACTCATTCAACGAAAGCGACGCCTACTATATCACGATACCGATCTGTATTATTTTAACACACAACCAGATTGTTACGGTAAACTCTTTTGAAAATGGCGCGATAAAAAAATTCCTGAATACTTTTCAAAACCGGCACCCCGATAAAAAAATATGATGGTGCTGAAAATTTTTGAAAAAATTACGCAGACCTATATCGAATACCTGAAAGAGATTAACCAGCGGCGCAACATCATGGAGCAAAAATTGTACGCCAGCAACCGCAACGAAGAACTGCTGGAACTGATGAAAATTCAAAAAAGCCTGGTCTATTTTGTAACAGCCCTCCGCTCCAATGAAATGCTATTGTTAAAAATAGAACGAACCAATTTCCTCGTGCTGAACGAAGAAGAAAAAGAATTCCTGAACGACATGATTGTAGATATTTCACAAGCCCTTGAAATGGCCAATATCTACACCAATATCCTCAGCAGTACGCTTGATGCATTCGCCAGCATCATCAGCAACAACCTGAACAATGTGCTGAAGCGGTTAACTTCCATCACAATTATTCTTTCCCTGCCGGCGCTGGTAACCGGTATTTACGGTATGAATGTTCCCATACCGTATGCCAACTCACCGCATGCTTTTTACATCCCTATCATTTTATCCATTGGTGTATCGGTCATCATCAGTTGGTATTTTTTAAAGAAAAAATGGTTTTAACAATGTTCAATATTCGTGTGTACGGCATTTTAATTAACGAACAGAAACAGGTGCTGGTGAGCGACGAATTTATCCGCGGCAACTACTACACTAAATTTCCGGGCGGCGGACTGGAATTTGGCGAAGGCACAAGGGATTGCCTGAAACGGGAGTTTAAAGAAGAAATGGACCTGGAGGTAAAAATTGGCGATCATATTTACACTACCGATTTTTTTCAGCTATCGGCATTCAACCCGGAACACCAGATCATTTCAATATATTATTTCGCACATCCACTGGAAGCTATCAAAGCGCCCTTGCGCAGCGAACCGTTTGTTTTTGATGAACAACAGCTCGAAGTGTATCATGCGACGGGCGAAACGGAAACCTTTCGCTTTGTTGACTGGCACAATTTTTCTGCAGACAGCGTAACCCTGCCAATTGATAAAGTAGTGGCCGATATGATTAGGCGTTTTCCACGATTGTAGAATACGCTGCAGCCATCACCGAATACTTTTAGAAAAGCTGTTTACCAACACACTTACCCGGCGGCAGGTATATTCGTAAAGGGATCTTCGTGCCGGCTCATGGCCTCTTTCTTCATCTTTTCGGCCAGGCTGTGTCCCAGGTAAATTTCAATCCGTTTTTCTACCAAATAAATAAGAGGAGTAAGCAGGACGGCAACAGTAAACTTATAGATATAATTCATACAACCGATTGCCAGCACCTGCCCCCAGCCCCAACCGTTGCCCAGCTTAAAAGCTATGAAAAGCACAACAAAACTGTCAATGAGCTGTGATACCAGCGTAGAACCGGTTGCCCGAAGCCACACTTTTTTCTCACCGGTAACTTTTTTGATTTTATGAAACACATATACATCCACCAACTGGCTCAAGAGAAAAGCAACAAGACTGCCGAAGATAATCCACATGCCCTGCCCGAAAATACCATTGAATGCTGCCTGCATATCCGGTACTCCCTGGTCGGCCCTGGAGCCAATCCACCAGCCGGCAGCAGGAATGTGGATACTGCCATAAAACATGATGAAGGCATACGAAATTAGTATGACGGCCGTATAACTGATCCGGCGTACCGCCTTCGGTCCAAAATACTCATTCACGATATCCGTCATCACAAACTCGAGCGGCCACAACAGCACTCCACAGGTAAGGTTAAAGGATAAGCCGCTTTGGCCAAATAAGGTAAAATTGACCGGCTGAAAACCCAATAATTTTTCAAGAGAAAAAATTTTGCCGCCAATACATTCCGCTATCAGTGCATTAGCCACAAAAAACGCTGTAAAGCCGAGAAATAATTTGGTGGGTTTATCTTTTAAAATTGCGTGTATCATTCGTTGAGATGAAAAAAGATGTAATACAATTGAGCGATTAAAAATAAAATATTTACAATGATCAGCCATTTAGGAACAACCAGCCAGAACTTTTTGTTCAATACCAGCAGCACCAGGTAGCAAATATTCACAAATGGTATAAAGATGATACCCAGGAAATAACCAATAATCACAATGGTGGAAGTAATAGCTTCATCCTGCGCCCAGTTACCCATCTGCAGGGAAACTGTTAGTAAAAAAAATATGCCGCAAATGACCCCGAGCCTGGAGAAAAATAATAACCAACGCATGGGACAAGTTAGTTTAAAATAGTCTTATTTTGTCGTCTTAATATATCATTTTCTATGAAACAGGGCTTTTTAAAAAAGGCATTACCGCATATCATCGCAATAGTTGTCTTCCTGGTAGTAGCAGCAATTTACTGCAAACCCGTTCTCGAAGGGAAAGTCATTTCCCAACATGATATTACCAACTGGAAAGGGGCCATTCATCAATCGGAAGTTTTTAAAGAAACCCACGGACATTACCCGCTTTGGACAAACAGTTTATTCAGCGGTATGCCGGCTTTCCAGATCGGTGGTATCGGCGGCAATTACATCGGTGGCTACGTACATTTATTGCTGACACTAAACCTCCCCGTTCCCCTGCAGTTTTTTTTCCTGGCCTGCATCTGTTTTTACATTCTCTGCCTTGTTTTACGGGTCAATCCATACATCGCTATCCTGGGATCGCTGGCCTTTGCCTATGCCACCTACGATCCGGTTATTATCAGTGTAGGGCATGATACCAAAATGTGGTCCATCGCTTACATGCCTGCTCTCCTTGGTTCAGTCATGCTGATTTATGAAAAAAAATACTGGCTGGGTGCGGCACTGACAGCGCTATTTTCTTCAGCCATGGTAGCCATGAACCACCTGCAGATTACTTATTATCTTTTCCTGGCCATCGGCGTTATGACCATATTCTTCGTGGTAAACTGGATAAAAAACAAAGAGTATAAACATTTGTTGTTGGCGGCAGCATTCACCATTGGGGCAACAGTCATTGGCGTATTGTGTAATGCGATCAGCCTTTTTTCCACTTATGAATACCAGAAAGAAACTATTCGTGGCGGCGCTTCCGAGCTCAGGGATACCAGCAGTACAGTGGCCCATTCACAAACCGGGCTTGATAAAGACTATGCGCTGAGTTACAGTATGAACATCGCGGAACCCTTTGTACTGATGGTGCCACGCATATACGGTGGCAGCAGCGATCATGAAGAAGTAAGCCAGGAAAATTCCAAAGCTGTGGAAGCCTTGCGTTCACTGCCACAACAACTGCAGCAGCAACTACCTTTTTCGTTTTACTGGGGCGGTATGACCAAACCCGGCGAAGTGGGCACATCGGGCCCTCCCTACTCCGGCGCAATTATTTGTTTTCTCGCCATCCTGGCAATGTTCATACTGGATGGCAAACATAAATGGTGGGCCGGTGCCGCCGTTGTACTGGCGATCATGCTCTCCTGGGGCAGCTACTTTGAAGGGTTTAACGAACTTTTTTACAAATACCTGCCGTTTTACAACAAATTCCGGGCACCATCAATGATCATGGTAATTCCGCAGCTGCTGCTGGCAATGCTGGCGGTACTCTGCCTGAATAAAATCATAGCTACTGAGAATAAAAAAGAACTGCTGGTTCCCTATAAAAAAGGCCTGGTTGCAACGGGTGCCGTATTTGTGGTTTTATTCCTGCTTTACTTCTCCTTTGATTTCCTGAGCGGCTCAGACAAAAGTATTTTATCGCAGGTGCAACAAATGAACCAGGCACAACTAACCGAAGCAGTGCGTACTTTTTATGATGGTATGAAAGCCGACCGGCAATCCCTGATGATGAATGATATTCTCCGGTCTCTCGGATTTATTGCCGCTGCAGCATTGCTGGTATTTTTACTGATCCGTAACACCCTGAAACCACTCACAGCAACGCTTATTATCACAGCGTTGCTGTTAATCGACCTGCTGAGTATTGACACAAAATACCTGAGCAGTGATAATTATGTAGATAAAGTTGACAATACAGCCGCCTTTCAAAGGACCAAAGCTGATGATGAGATTCTGAAGGACACTTCATACTACCGGGTATTGAATATAAATGGGAACCGGTTTTCAGAAAACATTACTTCGTATTATTATAATTCCGTGGGTGGCTACCACCCAGCCAAGTTGCGTATTTACCAGGACCTGATTGAGCGATACCTCAGCCAGCAATTTCCCAATGAAAACATCCTGGATATGCTGAACACAAAATACTTGATCCAGAAAGATAATCTTGGCCAAACACAGGCCTACCAGAAACGTGACAGTGCTTACGGACCGGTTTGGTTTGTAAAAAATGTGCGCTTTGTAAAAGACGCCAACGAAGAGATGGCTGTGCTGGGCAATTTGGATACCAGGGACACCGCCATCATGCAGGAAGCATTCAAACCCGCTGTGCCCTTTATGCCGCAGCCCGACAGTTCGGCGACCATCAGCCTGGTCAAAAATGACAACGATGTGATCACGTATCGGTATGCTGCTGCCAGCAATCAGTTTGCCGTATTCAGTGAAATCTATTACGCTGCGGGCTGGAAAGCATTTGTTGACGGAAAAGAAATGCCGATCGTTAAAACAGATTATGTACTGCGTGGTATCGCCTTGCCCGCCGGTCAGCATGCTGTCGAATTCAGGTTTGAACCGGCCGGGTATTTAAAAGGGAAAGAAGTAGAAACGATTTTCACCGTGCTGACCCTGGCATTGCTGGGAGCAAGCATTTTTATAGAGTGGCGAAAAAACAAAAAGCAAGATTCATTGCAAAAAGCATGATGAAGATTTCAATTGTAATCATCAGCTATAACAGGCCCGAGGATTTATTGGAACTTGCCAAAAATATTTCCTCCCTGCAATACGCAAAGGAGTATCTGGAGGAAGTGATTATTGTGAATAACAATTCACCCGTCAGCTATGAGTCAGTTGAACGCTTTATTGAAAATTGCCCCGAAATACCGTTTCGTTACTATCGCACGGCAGACAACCTGGGCGTATCAAGAGGCAGGAATTTTGCCATTCAAAAAAGCTCGTCACCAATTCTCGTTTTTCTCGATGATGATGCGGTTTTTAAGAGTATGGATGCCCTGCTGCAAATTCAAAAGATTTTCAGTACTCAGTATGCAGACAGGCCAACAGGTATTGCAGCCTTTAAAGTTTATTATTACGACACCTTAGCGTTACAGCAAACAGCTTTTCCCCACAAACAATTTCACAAAAGAAAAGAGCTTCCCCGGTTTTCAGCCGCCTATTTTGCCGGTTGTGCCCATGCAATCAAAAAAGAGGTTTTTGAGACTGTAGGTTATTACCCGGAAACTTTTTTTTATGGCATGGAAGAATATGACCTGAGTTACCGGGTCATCAATGCCGGTTATGCTATTCGGTACGACGCTAGTGTGGAAGTGCTACATAAAGAATCCCCGTTAGGCAGATTACCCGGAAAAGATAAACTACGTGGTATGTGGATTAATAAAAGCACGGTAGCCTGGAAGTACCTGCCGCAGTTGTATTATTTTTCGACAGCCTTTCTTTGGAGCCTGGAATATTTAAGAAAAACAAAATTCGATGCAGCTGGCTGGGTGACAGGCTGGAAAAAGATTTTACGCATACCGGCATCAGAAAAACGAACTCCATTAAATGATGCAGCAAAGAAATACCTGAAAAAAGTGCGGGCCCGGTTATGGTATTAAATCCCCACCTTTACAGCACTTTATAGAAATAAGGCTTATTACGGATAATAGCAGGACTCAGCTTCCAGATACGGAATACATTTAACGCAAAGGCAGAAACCTTTGACCATTCAGCCAGGGGATTCCGGAATGTAAATAGGCAATGAAAAAAACTACCTACCGCAAATACCACAATGCCCCAGGTATAATTCAGTAATAAAAAAAGAAACCAGCCAATGCCATACTGCTTTCGGACACGAACGTGATTGGACAACATAACCTGCAGATCTTTTTTTGTAAAAAGTCCAGCATACCCCTTCCCGTTAGCCTGCTGGTCCCTGTTAACCGTTTCGCCTTGCAGATGAATAAAATGGAGATCCCCGAAAATACACAGCTTTCCTGTTTTATGAATCCGGCTGCACCACTCTATTTCTTCGGCATACAGGAAAAAATCTTCATCCAGCAAACCGGCTATTTCCAGCTTATCACGCTTGACCATTAAAAATGCCCCGTTTATCCAATCCACTTCCTCCTCTGATTTTGCCACTGGAACATTGGTACTTTTAGCTTTTACGCCAAAAGCAATCCAGCGTAAAAAACGCCCCCAGTAGGGTAACGGTAATAGATGATTTAATCCTCCTTTCATGAAAAAATTACCGGATATCTGCGGCGACCTGTCTTCATTCAGCAACTGCACACCACATGCTGCATACCCGGACTGACTGAAAAGTTGTACACAGCGAGTGAGAGAATCGTCAATGGCAATTGTATCCGGGTTTAATAAAAGGATCAATGGTGCTGTAGCCAGCCGGATACCGGCATTGTTCGCCCTGGCAAAACCTGCATTATAGCCCATATCAATCCACGAAATGCCAGGGAATCTTTTTTGTAAGGAAATGCCAGCTTCCGTTTCAGCCGAATTGTCCACCACAATGACTTCAAAAGAAAGTTCCTTGTTAAAATCATACACTGATTGCAGGCAGGCTGCAATCAGGTCTGTGGAATGATAATTAATAATAATAATTGAGAGTTCTCTGGTTGGCATATACCACATTATCCCTGCAACGGGATTTCTGCAAAATAGGTATTATTTGCTGATTGTGTTTAGCAGAGAATTAATACCTTGCGAATAGATAAAAAGTATGAAAAATATTATCCGAAAAGTATTGAGAGCTTTTAATTATGACATTGTAAAGTTCAAAACCAATTTAAATACTGAATTTCCCAGCGATTTCAGTGACGATCATATCAAGATCATAAATAAGGCAAAGCCTTTTACAATGACAAGTAATGAAAGACTATTTGCACTGATAGAGGCTATTAAATACATTACTAAAAACAAAATTCAGGGGGATATCGTTGAGTGCGGTGTTTGGAAAGGAGGTAGCATGCTGGCTGCGGCAGAATGTCTTATACAACAAAATGATAAATCCCGTAATTTATATCTTTACGACACTTATGAAGGCATGTCGGAGCCTACAGAACTTGATGAAACTTATTATAATGAGAAAGCAGAATCATTACTATCATCTAACACTGACCGGTCAAAAAATCTTGTATGGGCATACTCAGCTCTGGATGAGGTAAAGAATACCATGTCATTATCCTCTTATAACCCTGATCTGATTCATTATGTTAAGGGTAAAGTAGAGGATACAATCCCCAATATAATACCCCAAAAAATTGCCTTACTCAGGTTAGATACAGACTGGTATGAATCAACTAAACATGAAATGGAACATCTTTTTCCGTTACTTCAGAATGGAGGAGTGTTGATAATTGATGATTACGGACATTGGAAAGGCGCAAGAAAAGCTATCGATGAGTATTTCATCAAATATCCAAGTCCATTTCTTTTGAACAGGATTGATGAAACAGGCAGGATGGGAATTAAATACCTCTGACAAATGTACGTTTCAAAGGATTTTAACCCAGGTATTACCTATCCGAACTATTTGATTCGTCATCGTTTGCTGGCGGGGATAAAAAAATTAGCTCCTTCCTTACAAGGCAGGTTGCTGGATCTTGGATGCGGTGCAAAGCCATACAAATCATTATTTCAAGTAACAGAATACATCGGGATGGACTATGAAAGCCCGGGCCATTCACACGAAAACGAAGACATTGATGTATTTTACGATGGTAAAACGATTCCTTTCCAAAACAATTATTTCGATGCCATTTTCAGCAGTGAAGTTTTTGAACATATCTTTAACTTGGAACAGTTGCTGCCGGAAATCTTTCGGGTGCTGAAACCGGGCGGCCTGATCCTTGTCACCTGCCCCTTTGCTATTTGTGAACACGAAGTTCCCAACGACTATGCCCGTTATACCTCTTTCGCACTCAGGCATCTATTTGAAAAAAACGGTTTTGAGGTGATTTCCCAGCTTAAAACGGGCAATAGCGTTGAAACAGTTTTTCAACTCTGGATCATGTATATTCACCAGCATATCACCCCGGTTATCAGAAAGATACCCATTTTGCGTTCTGCCTTCAGGGTGATCACCTACTCCTGCAATAACCTGCTGGCGCTGTTGCTCAGTAAAATTTTGCCGGACAGGGACGATCTCTATCTGAATAATATTATTTTGTGCAGGAAAAAGCGTTCATCAGATCAATGACAATCGCCGTTATTTCCATGATCAGGGATCCCTGGGGAGGCAGTGAAGAACTCTGGTACCAGATGGCACAAAAAGCCCTCGCGGAAAAACACCGCGTAATACACCTTTCGTATGAGCATCCCGTCAGGCACAAAAAAATAACAGCGTTAATCGAAAAAGGTCTGCTGGAATACACTCGTCCCGGCTGGATCCCCCCCACAGCCGGAGCCTTCAAACGCCTGCTATACCTGGGCTTGAATTTTCTGCGCAAGAAGATTAAAAATCCCCTCCATAGCATCTCAAAACACAAACCCGAAGTAATTATTTATAACGGAACAGCCTACTCGATTTGTAACGAAAAGGCCTTACTGGCATACCTGAAGCAACAAAAAGAAGTCCGCCTTTTCATTATCGCGCATTATAATAACGATTCAGTACGAGACATCAGCGATTGGCAGTCATCGCTGGTAAAAACAGCTTATGCAAGGGCTGAAAAAGTATTGTTTGTTTCAGCAAGAAACCGTTTAACTGCTGAAAGACAGCTAGCCTGTAAAATCCCGAATGCCAGCATTATCCGCAATCCCGTAAATCTTCCGGAAACCGGGATCATTGCCTACCCGGCTACGGAAGGAACGATTCAAATGGCGATGATCGGAAACCTGGTAACCATTCATAAAGGACAGGATTTACTTTTTGAAGTACTGGGCAGTGAGGTATGGTTGCAACGAAAATGGCAACTGAATATTTACGGAGTAGGTAAAGACAAAGATTACCTTACAGCATTAGCCAGGATGCTGAACATACAAGACAGGATTTTCTTTCATGGCAAAACGGATAATATTCGGGAAGTATGGCAAAAAAATGAAATCCTGGTCATGCCTTCTTTGATGGAAGGGATGCCTCTGGTCGTGGTGGAAGCAATGCTTTGCGGACGAACCTGTGTTGCCACAGACGTTGGCGGCATATCTGAATGGATAGAAGATAACAGATCCGGCTTTATTGCTGCTGCGCCTTCGGTCAATTGTATCGGGGAAGCGATGAACCGGGCCTGGGAAAGAAGAACTGACTGGGAAAAAATGGGTACCCTTGCCTTTTCAAAAGCCCTGGCATTATATGATAAAGATGCTGGCGGCACATTATTAAACCTTATTACGCACAATTGATGCCGGTAAAAAAATTACTGTTCATTTTTGGCACACGGCCGGAAGCTATTAAAATGGCACCGCTCATAAAAGAAGCGGCCAGCTACCCCGACAAGCTTTCTGTCAGTATCTGTATAACAGGTCAGCATAAAGAAATGCTATCCCAAATCATGCATTTTTTTCAGCTACAGGCCGATTATGATCTTGCGCTGATGAAGCCAAATCAAACGTTGTTTGATATTACTGCGGAATCCATCCGGAAACTGGAGGACGTGCTAGAAGATAATCAACCGGATATCATCCTGGTGCAAGGCGATACAACAACAGCCATGACAGGGGCCTTAGCCGGTTTTTATAAAAAAACAAGCGTGGCACATATTGAAGCAGGCCTTCGCAGTGATAATAAATATGCCCCATTCCCTGAAGAAGTTAACAGAAAGATAATCAGTACGATTGCAGACTTTCATTTTGCGCCGACGGAACAATGCAAAATAAATCTGGCTAAAGAAAATATATCCGATCACGTTTATGTAACGGGAAATACTGTGATTGATGCCTTGTTATGGGGTGTTGAAAAAGTGCGCAAAGACCCCTCTTGCGCCAAAGCCTTTTCCTTCCTTGACAAGCAGAAAAAGACCATTTTAGTAACGGCTCATCGAAGAGAAAGTTTTGGAGAACCGTTTGAACATATCTGTGAAGCCTTGCTGCAACTGGCCAATACATTTTCAGAAACAGAGATCGTTTATCCCGTTCACCTGAATCCCAACGTCCGGGAGGTGGTTTATAAAAAGCTGGGCAACCATTCCTCCATTCATTTGATCGAGCCGCTGGATTACCCACAATTATTGTGGATCATGGACAGAAGTTACCTTGTCATTACTGATTCCGGCGGCATCCAGGAAGAAGCTCCTTCATTAGGTAAGCCTGTACTGGTATTGCGCAATGTAACAGAACGAATGGAAGGCGTGAAAGCCGGCAATGCTATACTGGTGGGCACCTCAACAGAAAAAATTGTTGCAGAAGCCTCACTTCTTTTATCAAATACAGCTGCCTATAAAAAAATGACAAACATCATCAACCCCTACGGAACAGGCGATAGCGCCAGGAAAATCATCTCTGTTTTATTAAATAATTAAGGATGACAGCACCGCTCATTTCCATTGTATTGCCCACGTATAATGGCGCTAACTATATCAGGACATCCATTGAAAGTTGTCTCCGTCAAACTTTCATCAATTTTGAACTCATCATCGTTAATGACTGCTCAACGGATCATACAGCAACAATCATTGAAGAATATGCCGCGGTTGATAACAGGATCCGGATCATTCACAACACACAAAATAAAAAGCTGCCGCTTTCCTTAAACGCAGGATTTGATGTGGCTAAAGGTAAATACCATACGTGGACATCTGACGACAACTATTACGCTCCGCATGCATTACAAACCTTACTTGACATACTTGAAACAAATCAAGATGCCGGCCTCGTGTATACTGATTATACCATCATTAATGATCAAAACGAAATAACCGGCAAAAGAACCTTCAACAATATTTATGATAGTTTCACTAACTGGCTGGGGTGCGGAGCCTGTTTTTTGTACAGGGCAGAAATTTACGCTGCAATCAAAGGGTATAACCCCTCAGCATTTTTGATTGAAGACTACGATTTTTTTATGCGGGCTTTCCTGCAATTTAAATTTATTTATCACCCATCCCACGATTTGTATTTCTACCGTGAACATGAAGCTTCACTAACATCCACGCAAGGCGATATGGTCAATTATATCGCTAAAATGATGATCGAACGTCAAATGATAAACCTGGAAAAAAAACTTCCACCAGATCAGCTGGCCCTCTTGTACAGGAAAATGGCTGTGTTCAATGCAGTGCAGAAAAACAATACCCTAAAGTATAAAATTTACCTACAAAAACTTTGGAATCTGTCTAAAAAACAAGTGCTCGTTACAATCATCTACGTGCCGGCAGTGAAAGGCTGGAACAGTTTAAAAATCGGGTTAGCAGGAATTCTATTTGCCCTGAAATTACCTTTCGGAAAATAAAAAACAGAGAACATTATTTTTTATATTGAAACAGGCTGCCGGTCAGTTTTCGTACCTGGCCATTAATATCTTCCGAAAGCCGCAACCCAATAACGGGTAAACCAAAGCAAAGAGTAAAGAGCACGGAACGTGTGATTGTGTCAGCATAAATATTAGTCAGTTGCGGTACCAGCCGGCACAGGAAATAGGCAGCAAAGGCTATTAGAACCGCCAGCAGATTCGCCTTGGTAAAAGGCTGCATTTTAAACAGTTTCCAGATCAGCAGAAACCGTACCGTATTATACACAGTAAAGGCTATTAACGTAGCCCACGCCGAACCAACGATCCCATATTTTCGGACCAGCAAGTAATTTAATACGCCCGCCATCAGCACAAGAAACACGTTGGTGATAAACTCAATGCGCCAGTGCTTTGAACTGAGCAGCAAATGTGAATTTAACCCCGTGCCCAGGTCAATCAGTTTGGAAAAACCAAGAATCAGCACAACTGAAAGCATGCCGGCATACTTCTCGCCCAGGAAGGCAACCAGGTTCGGCATATTCAGCACCAGCAGCCCCATGATAGCCAGTCCTGCAATCAGTAAATTCAGCGCAGTTTTGCTGTACACGCTAAAAACTTTTGCGCGGTCATTATCCTTCCAGGCCTGCGCCAGTACGGAAAAAGCAATACCTGTCATTCCTCTTACCGGCACCTCCATCAAGGCCACCAGGTAAGTGGCAATTGTAAAGATGCCGGTATCGCTTAAGCCGCCTGATGACTGGCTGGAAATAATAATACTGTCAAGTGTCCTGGCCAGCACATTCAGCGCCTGCCCGGAAAAAATAAAAAGGCTGAAAACAATCATCCGGTTTTTCAGGCGCTTTGTTACCGAACTGATGGTAAAATGCAATGATAAATCTCCGTGCCTGATCAGCGAAAAGAGGAGAATCAAAACCGGCGGTATATAAATCAGCGAATAGAGATTGATAAACTGCTTAAAATTGAGCAGGCCCAGCATCACCAGTACAATCAGCACAGTTGTCAATACTCTCACCACCACTTCCCGCGTGATGGCCGGCAGTACCGTTCGCTTTACAGCCCAGGAGTACGCTTCGAACAAGTACAAAAAAGTCATGGCAATTGTCAGCGGGTAAATCAGGTTAAAATATTCAACAAACAAAGGAGACCGCTCCCCGTATTTGCGAATGATCAAATCTTTTAAAAATGGCATTACCGCCATAAACAACAGACAACCGATAGTGACTGTGAGGATCGTAATAAATGGCAAATCATTCTTTTTTGCCGGCAAATACGATGAATAAAATGGATAAAATTTTACCGTGGCCGGGCAGGTGCCCAGCGTGCAAAGCATTGCAATGAGTAACGAAACATCCACCAGGATTTTGGTAAGCCCAAACTCATCCAGTGTAAAATATTTTTCGTTGGGAAATAAAACCAGGATATTCAGGGCACCAATGGCAAAACCAATGTAGATAAAAATGGAAGACCGGATTGACTGCTTACCAATAATACCCATTGAACAACTGGCTTATAGTTAACGTTTCCTGTAAGAATGTAGAGGAAAGATACTCCGTTCTTCCCGGACTGTATAACCTTATTTCAGGTACGACAAGAACAACTCCAACCCTTCCCGTTTCTTTTGATCCAGAAAATAGCTGATATGAAATGTATAATATTTTCGCAAATCATAATAAGGAAACGGGTTAGCCGCTACAATTTCATCAAGATGCTGCAACCCCAGGGCATTGGCAGCGTTAAAGCGCTGAACAAAATCGTCCGGCAGTTTTTTATTGCTGACCCAGGCAGCAAAAACAAAGGGTAATCCGGTTACAAAGCGCCACTCCGATCCCAGGTCATACATAAACGTGGAAATCTTCCGTTGCTCCAGTGCCCGGTCGCCAATCACCAGCCCTGCTGCCGTGCCCTTTATCTCTTTGCGATAGTGTTCATCACTGGTTTCAATAATTTCCGGGTGAATCCCCCAGTATTCGCGAATCAGCCATTTCAGTAAGGCCACCGAGGAGCGGCTCTGGTAATCCAGGTAAACCCTGGTAACCTCTTCTACCGGCACCTCGCTAAAGAGGCAAACCGATGCCACTTCACCTTCAGTAGCAATACCATAATCCCCTACAATATGATAGGTTTGAAGCTGCGGAATAACCGCCACAGGTATCAGGCCCACGTCCACTTCATTATTGAGCAGCATATCGGCCAGTTTTGACGGATAGGCTTCAATTAAATCAATTTCTTCGCGTATCGGTGCTTTTTCCAGGCCATAAATCAGGGGCCGGGTGTTTAAATAACTTACAATACCAACTTTTATCTTGTTCTTATTCAATTCAGTTATTTTTGCGGCAGCAAAGGTAACGTGTCACAGCACGACTTTAAAATATAAAAATGGAACTGACCGCACTCACCGCTATTTCAGCAACCGACGGCCGCTACCGTAAACAGGTTCAGCACCTGGATGAATATTTTTCTGAATTTGCCCTGATGAAATACCGGGTGCTGGTTGAAATTGAATACCTGCAGTTCCTGGCAGAAAAAGGTTTTGTAAAACTTCCCGGAAAAGCGGTAAAACAGCTGAAAAAACTGTCAGAAAACTTTGGACTGGAAGATGCACAGGAAATCAAACAAATTGAATTCAGTACCAACCATGATGTAAAAGCCGTTGAGTATTTTATAAAAAATGAGTTAGACAAGTGCGGAGCGAAAGAGGTGAAAGAATGGGTACACTTTGGGCT
Source organism: Chitinophagaceae bacterium (assembly GCA_035760665.1). GTDB lineage: Bacteria > Bacteroidota > Bacteroidia > Chitinophagales > Chitinophagaceae > DASTSN01. Next base: position 38,838 of record DASTSN010000116.1, read on the forward strand.
TACCTCGCAGGATATCAACAACACGGCCATCCCGTTAAGCTGGAAACATGCTATTGAATACGAATACCTGCCGGGCTTACTAAACCTGAACACCCAATTAAAATTGCTGGCAAAAGAATGGAAAGACATTCCCATGCTGGCACATACGCATGGCCAGCCAGCCTCCCCCACCCGGCTGGGTAAAGAAATCATGGTCTTTGCCGAACGTATCGAAAACCAGATCGAGCAATTTATCAATATACCCTTCAGTGCCAAATTTGGCGGTGCTACCGGTAACTTCAATGCCCACTATGTTGCTTTTCCAAAAACAGACTGGATAAAACTGGCCAACGATTTTGTGAACAATACCCTGGGGTTAAGCCGCCTCCAATTCACTACACAAATAGAACATTACGATAACCTGGCCGCACATTTTGATTGCATGAAGCGAATCAATACTATCCTGATTGACTTTTGCCGGGACACCTGGACTTATATCTCCATGGATTATTTTAAACAAAAAGTTTTAAAAAATGAAGTAGGCTCATCGGCTATGCCGCATAAAGTAAACCCGATAGACTTTGAAAATGCAGAGGGCAACCTGGGCCTGGCCAATGCCATCTTTGAACATTTGGCGGGGAAATTACCGATATCCCGCCTGCAGCGCGACTTAACGGATTCAACTGTACTGCGCAATATCGGGTTGCCATTTGCGCATACAATTATCGCCTTTAAATCAATTGAAAAGGGATTACAAAAATTAATAATAAACGACGCAAAGATTTATGCCGACCTGGAAAATAACTGGGCCGTAGTGGCGGAAGCCATTCAGACGATTCTCCGGCGGGAGAATTATCCCAACCCCTATGAAGCGTTAAAAAATCTTACAAGAGGAAATAGCAAGATTGACAAAAAAGCTATTCATGCATTCATCGATACATTGGATGTAGCTGAAAAAATAAAGAAAGAATTGAAATCTGTTACCCCTTCAAATTATACTGGCAGCAATCCTGCTTTTTAAAAAATTAGTAATATTTTGTGGGTATACTTTATTTTGACCCATGAAATCAATTCTCGTCTGCTTTGTTTCTTTTCTTCTCTATGCAGCAACTACTTGCTTGGGACAATCCGGAGTAGCTTGCAGTAATTGGCTTTATACACCCTCACAACCCTCCTATGTATCTGTCGGTGATCTCGACGTTCCCGAAAACCAAATTACTGTTGAAGCAATGATCAACAGGACAACTCCTTACACGGGAGGACCATTATTTGCCGAAGATATTGTATCCAAACATGAAGACGTAACCGATGCTAAATGGAATTACGACTGAACAATTCGTTGGTTATATCAATAAAGTAAGAATCTGGAACGTGGCAAGAACACAAAACCAGATCATGGCTTTTATGAATACATCGCTCCCCAACCCATCTGCACAAACCGGTTTGCTTGCGTATTACAGCTTTGATAATCTGTTAAACAAACAAGGCAACCCGGCCTGGAATGGCACCTTGGGCGGTACGGCCACAATCAATCAGCTAAATCCTTCCTGTGCCACTTTCGTAGCGGATTCGTGCGAAACAGTGAACTCCCAGGAATATATAATCAATGCCTATACCGAGGTGCTTGGATCTAATGTCTGTAATAACAGCCTGACCGTTGCTGACGCATCAAACTATAAGGTCGGGGATACTGTATTGCTCATACAGATGAAAGGAGCTTCGATCGATTCCTCCAATCCATCACAATGCTGGGATGGCACTTACAAAGGACAGCCGCAAAAAGCAGATGTATACGTGTACATCGTCAAAGCAAAAACATTTTGTGAAAGCGCCGTCTTCCGGAGAGGTACATTTGCACTGATACGATAAATAGATGACAGGAGATCAGCCGTTACACCTACTGCCCATCGCTGATACTTAAGTTAGATACAACCCGCAAACATTATACAGACTCTTTATGAATTTCACTGGTAAAATGAAAGGCAATATCCGGGTTGTTTGTCCGCTCTGTATTCAGGAACCATTCGCTTTGTGCGAGGTACACAAGATGCCCATCCTTATCTTCCGCAATGTTTCCTTGCTTGAACCTGGTGAAATCCTGTAGTTTGGCAGGATCGGTACTGGTAATCCAGCAGGCTTTGTAAAATGGTAAGGTTGTAAATTGTACAGAAGCACCATATTCGTGAAGTAGCCGGTACTGGATGACCTCAAATTGCAGTTCACCCACACAACCAATGATTTTTTTATTTCCACCAAACTGCGTAAACAACTGTGCTACCCCTTCATCAGTTAATTGCAGCAACCCCTTTTCAAGCTGTTTCGTCTTCATGGGGTCTTTGTTCACGACTTCTTTGAAAATCTCCGGGGAAAAAGAAGGTATCCCGGTAAAATAAAAGTCTTCACCTTCTGTCAGCGTGTCGCCAATTTTAAAATTTCCGGTATCAAATAACCCCACCACATCGCCGGGGAATGCTTCCTCGATAACATCTTTCTGACGGGCCATAAAGCTGTAAGGGTTACTAAACCGTATATCCTTGTCAAGACGCACATGATGATAATATTTGTTCCGTTCAAAGCGTCCGCTGCACACCCGTAAAAAAGCAATCCGGTCCCGGTGCTTCGGATCCAGGTTGGCATGAATTTTAAAAACAAAACCGCTGAATTTATTTTCACCGGGGCAAACTTCCCGTATGGATGTTTGCCGGCACTGCGGCAAAGGTGCAATACGAATAAAAGTATCCAGCATCTCTTTTACCCCAAAATTGTTTACGGCGCTGCCAAAAAAAACCGGCGCAACCCTTCCTGCCAGGTAATCATAGGTATGCAATTGCCCATGAACGCCATCCACCAGTTCCACATCTTCCCGTAAAACAGCCGCATCTTTTTCGCCCAGTTTCTCATCAAGCAGCAAGGAAGACAGATCATTAATTTGCACGACATCTTCATCCGTTGCTTTGGTATTTGCTGTAAATAAAACAAGGCTTTTATTATGCAAATCATATACACCTTTAAATTCCTTCCCGCTGTTAATAGGCCATGTCATGGGATGCAACTGGATCGATAATTCCTTTTCGATTTCTTCCAGTAAATCAAACCGGTTCTTGCCGTCGCGGTCCATTTTATTGATGAATACAATAACAGGTGTATCCCGCATCCGGCAAACCTCCATGAGGCGACGTGTTTGCTCTTCTACACCGTTTACACTGTCCACCACCAGGATCACACTGTCCACCGCCGTTAATGTGCGAAACGTATCTTCTGCAAAATCTTTGTGTCCGGGTGTATCCAGCAGGTTAATCAGGATATTCTTGTATTCAAAAGTCATAACAGAAGTGGCCACCGAAATACCCCTTTGCCGCTCGATTTCCATGAAATCGCTGGTCGCATGTTTCTTTATCTTATTACTTTTAACTGCACCGGCCACCTGTATGGCTCCACCAAACAACAACAGTTTTTCCGTAAGCGTGGTTTTACCCGCATCCGGGTGGCTGATGATGGCGAACGTACGCCGCCTGTTTATCTCATTTTCGTACTTCATAAAGAGGCGCAAAGGTACATGATTGAATACATTATCAGTATTTTGAAAGAAACTGCCTGCTGCCACTTTGATTTTCAAATACAAATAATTATTTTAGCCCATTAAAAAAAATCCGCACCTATGCAATACTTCAAAAAACTGGAGAAGCGCCATCTTGTTGATGCTTTGTTAATCGTCCTGATCGTCGCGATCGCTGTTACCTACAAAATTTATAACATGAAATGAGCTGGTCATGAATATTCATGCGTATCCATTATGGAATGAATATGTTAAGCCCGGCACTTCAAACTGGTAACCGTTAAAACATAACACTTATTTGTACAAGTTCTATTTGTAACAGCCAGCAAAACACGCATAAAAAAAGGCCCTTTCGGGCCTCTTTCTTTTATCGCTTTTGGTAAGCTGGTACCTTCGGCGGTACAAATTCCTTTGTTTTTAGCAGGATTTTTATTTCGCTGATAGCCCGTTCTAATTGCGGATCAATACCCTTTGCCATCGCTGTCAGGTCTTCGGGTACGGCAATATCCGGGTCTACGCCATGCCCTTCTTTAAACCATGTTCCATCAATATTGTAGATACGAAACGACGGAGTCGTTATACCTCCACCATCGATCAGTTGCGGACAGCCGCTAATGCCAATCAATCCGCCCCAGGTTCTGGCACCAATCAAGGGACCCAGCCCTTTTTTACGGAAAAAATCCGGAAAGGCATCTCCACCCGAACCGCTCCAGCCATTAATCAGCATGACCTTGGGACCAAAATTAGCATTTGGTGGCCATTGCCAGGGTTTCCCGTCTCTTGTGGCGATATAAGCCAGCGGTGTGCGATTCAACATTTCGATGAACCGGTCTGGAATTTGTCCACCATCATTAAAGCGTTCATCAATAATCAGCGCCTTTTTGTCCGTTTGTGCATTGAGCTGGCGAAGCAATTCGGTTTGTCCATCAATACCCGTGCTGGGCACAAAAATATAACCGACCTCGCCGTTGGTTGCATCTTCCACATGTTTTCGCATGCCTTCTATCCAGGCAAGATTACGCAGGCGGTATTCATCTCCCATTGTATTGACGATAGCGGTTTTCGCGCCGGTAAAGGAAGGGACTGTATTATAGGTAAGTTCTACGGTTTTACCGGCCAGTCCCTGGAAGGCGGCATAGGGTTCTGTTGCAGTGGTAATCGGTATGCCATTCACCGCAAGAATATAATCACCTTCCCGGATTTCCAGCCCCGGCTCATTGAGGGGTGAATGTACTTCTGCATCCCAGGGCGCTGCACGCAATATTTTCCCGATCCGGTAAAAATTACCGGCTGCCTGCCAGTCTATCCCCAGGTATCCAACGGGCTGGCTTTTTTGTGACTCCAAATCGCCCCCGACGTGGTAAGTATGCGAAGCACTGAGTTCTCCTAACATCTCGCCTATTACAAAGTCAACCTCCTCTCTTGTCATGGCGCCATCCAGCATTTTCAGGTAACGTTCTTTTACCAGGTTCCAGTCAACCCCGTGCAGATGGGGATCGTAAAAATAATCCCGCTCAAGCCGCCACGCATCGGTAAAAATCTGTTTCCATTCCTGCACAGGATTAATTGTCATTACCATTTCTTTTACCCGCAGTGGCTTTTCAAATTTTTGTCCTTCCGCCGGTGATATCAGTGCATAATCATTGCCCCTGGCCACCAGCATTTTTTCGCGATTGGCTGCCAGCCAAAAGTCATCCGCGTTATCCAGTATTGTTTTTTCTTCGCGTTTTTCTGTATCATACAATTTTATAGCCGACTGACCACCCGTTGCGCCGGTATTGGGATAGCGGATGTAAATAATTTTTCCTTTCACCGCTGCCAGATTACCGAGATTGCCAGGGTCCGCCGGTAACAGGGTCATTCGCTCTTCCAGTCCGTCAAAATCAATCTGCACCGGTTTTATTGCAGGCTCCTGCTCGGCTTTTTCCGGTTCTTTTCCTTTAGCAGGTTTTGATTTTTTACCGGTTTCCGGTGCTGGTTTTTCCGCCGCTTCTTTTACAGCCACTGTATCATTTTTAGGCGCCAGCAAGGAGGGAGTGCTTTTTTGCAGGCTGATGGCCGCCACTTGCGTGGCATTTGCATAAATAAATGAATTATCAAAACTGCTGTAATAAGGGTTAAATGACTGTGCCGTGAGCAGGTATAAATATTTTCCCTCCGGGTCAAACACCGGCGAACCGGCATTGTAAAACCCGCTGGTCACCTGGCGTGTCTGCTTATTTTGAAAATCATAAATAAAGACAGCTGTATGCGAGTTTTCCAGGTCCCGCTGGTAAGTCAGCCAGCGGCTGTCAGCGGACCAGCTGCAACGAAAACCTTCCATATTACCATGCGTGTAGTAGAGCCCCTTGTCTACAAAATAAGTTTTATTTGACCCGAGATCATAAACCTGGATGGAACCGGTTTTATCAATAAAAGCCAGTTTCTTGCTGTCGGGCGACCAGAATAAACTGTAACGATATCCTGGCCCATAACTGGTCACTTTCACAGCAGCATGCTCCATGCCCGGCTGCATGATCCACAATTCATATTCACCGGTACTGTCACTCCAGTACGCAATGGTTCTGCCATCCGGCGCCCATGCAGGGTAACGTTCTGCCACACCCGATGTCATCGTCAGGTCTTTTACATACCCGTCTTCTGCAGGCAATGAAAAAAGATCACCCCTTGCCTCCACCAGCACACGGTTACCATCTGGACTGATCGCCACATGCTGAACATACTTTTCCACCGATTCAGTCCTGGGCTTGAGCATCATCTTATCTGTAATAATGGTTACCTTAACCTCCCTGGCTTGCTGCGTGGTAAAATTGAACAGGTACAGTTTTCCACCGGCTTCAAAAACAATATCGTCCGGTCCCATGGAAGGAAAATGCACATCGTAATCTGTGAATTTTGTTAGCTGCTCAAAGGCCTTTGTGCCGGTATTGTAGCGCCAAAGATTCATGCGTTCCTCTGGGCCCCGGTCCGACAGAAAATAAATGTAGTTGTCATGCCACATGGGAAATTCATCTCCTGCTTCGCTGCCGGCAGATATGTTTTCAGAAGCCAGCGTTTCAAAATTGAAAATATGTATAGCAGCAATCCAGCCGCCCCGGTAACGTTTCCAGTTGCGGAAAGCCTGGGAACGAAAAGTTAATGCCATTTGTTTGCCATCCGGTGAATAAGATCCCCACTCCGCGTATGCCAGCGGTAATTTATCTTCCGGACCGCCGGTTGCCGGTACCGTGTAAAATTGATTGAAGCGGTTTTTACCACTTTCCCTGCTGGAGGCAAATAAAACTTTTTTACCGTCGTTTGTCCAGTCAATCACCCGGTCAGGATAGCCGTGTTCTGTTAATCGTTGCGGAACACCTCCTGAAACCGGCATCGTATAGACATCCATGTTTCCGTCATAATTTCCACTGAAGGCAATAGACTGACCGTCCGGTGAAAACTTGGCAAA
>DASTSN010000117.1:0-69017 GCA_035760665.1 Chitinophagaceae bacterium
GTAATCATCCTGCGCAGGTCTTCTTTGATCTCTGTTTTTTCTGCATCATTAAATTCCAGTTTGGCAAGATGGGCCAGTTTGTCAACCAGGGCATCATTCACTTCCATGCAACAAATATAATTATTACACTTTTATGGATAAAGCTTTTGGATGGATGGAAAGGTTAAAAATGCACCGCGAAACCGCGGTTTTCAAACTATAAACTATTCTTATCTTCGCTGCCCTTAGCCTGAAACGATACCAGAAAACAAAGGATCATGGAAAAAAAGAATGAGATTGTTATGAGCGGCATCCGCCCTACCGGTTTTTTACACCTGGGTAACTATTTTGGGGCGCTACGCAATTATGTGCGGATGCAGGATGAATATGAGTGTTATTTCATGGTGGCTGACCTGCATTCCCTGACAACCCATCCGGACACCAAAGAACTGAAGCAACATGTGCAGCGGGTACTGGCAGAGCATATTGCCTGCGGTCTCGATCCCGATAAGGTGACCCTCTATTGCCAGAGCCATATCTATGAAACCTCAGAGTTGTATCTCTACCTCAATATGCTGGCCTACAAGGGAGAACTGGAAAAAACCACGACTTTTAAAGATAAAGCCCGGCTGCAACCTGATAATATTAATGCCGGTTTGCTCACCTACCCTGTACTGCAGGCAGCTGATATTATATTGCACCGTGCACAGCTGGTGCCGGTGGGGAAGGACCAGGAGCAGCACCTGGAAATGGCCCGCAATTTTGTAAACCGGTTTAATCACCGTTACGGGGACGTATTTCCCGAGCCGGTCGCATTTAATTATGGCAGGGAACTGATTAAAGTGCCCAGCCTTGACGGGGCCGGGAAAATGAGCAAAAGCGAGAACCAGCTTGCAACGCTGTACCTGGCGGATGATGATGAACTCATCCGAAAAAAAGTAATGAAAGCCAAAACAGACAGCGGACCTACCACACCCAACTCAGAAAAACCGGATTATATTGAAAATATTTTTCTGCTGATGAAACTGGTAAGTGATGCTGAAACAGTGCGCAAATTTGAAAATGACTACAATCATTGCAGCATTCGGTATGGCGATATGAAGAAACAACTTGCCGAAGATATGATTGCATTTATCAGGCCGATCCGGGAAAAGGCGGAGGCTATCCGCCATGACGAAACATTCCTGCAAGAAGTGATGGAAAAAGGGGCCGAAAAAGCCCGGAACAGTGCCGCAGCTACTATGAAACTGGTGCGTGAAGCAATGGGGCTCAACTACTTTTAAATTGGGTGATACCAGAAGTGTTAGAGAAGCACTTTTCTATTTGCGGTATTCCTAAGTTTGCATACTTTCAAGTTTTGAAAGCACGTAACTGATTTAACATTGTTTAACTTAAAAAGCCTCGTTCGAGGCTTTAAGCAGTATGGCAAAAACAAAGAAACCAAAACACATAGCCGTTGCAGGAAATATCGGGGCTGGTAAAACGACGCTGACAGAAATGCTGAGCAAGCATTATAAATGGATACCTCATTTTGAAGATGTGGATCATAACCCTTACCTGATGGATTTCTATGAGGATATGCCCCGCTGGAGCTTCAACCTGCAGATTTATTTTCTTAACAGCCGGCTGCGGCAACTGGTAGATATACAAAGAGGTACCGAAACCGTGATCCAGGATCGAACTATTTATGAAGATGCCCACATCTTTGCTCCTAACCTGCACGAAATGGGCCTAATGAGCAAACGGGACTATGATAATTATTTCCATTTTTTTCAGACCCTGAAACAAATGATTCAGCCGCCGGATTTGCTGATTTATTTACAGGCATCTGTACCTACGCTGGTGGGCCAGATTCAAAAGCGGGGACGAGAGTACGAAGAAAATATACGGCTCGACTACCTGAAACGGCTTAACGAATTTTATAATAAATGGATTGATGCTTACAAAGAAGGTCCATTGCTGGTGATCAATATTGATAAAAATAAGTTTGCCGAGAATGAAGAGCATTTAGGCGAGATCATCCGCAAAGTAGACAGCCAGCTTTACGGACTGTTTTGATTATAACCGGCATAGTTAGCAAGCTTTTCGAGTTCCTGATTAATTTTTTTCAACCAAATTTCCTGCATCCGCTTATTGCGACTGAAATCTGTTTCTCTGTCATACTGCTGCTGGAAATGCTCTTTTTCATTCATCACTGATGTATATAGTTTGTTGAGATCCTGGCGAAAGGTTTGCGAATTAAATTTATACGCAAGCACTTCCTTATTCAGCTTTCTTGTAAAAATTTCAGCAATATCAAAATGCCCCTGCTCATGCGAAAGGATATAATCGTTTTTATACCGGCCCCACGACTGGGTTTTAGCAAAATGACAAAAAATCGAATAGTGCGGTACGTCATTTCTGATATGATATTTAAAACCGATGACAGTGCTGGTATTGGCAGCTGCATCCGATTTGCTGTCTGGCATTGCTAAATAATCATCCCATTTCAGCTTCCTGTCGGCCGACCACTGGACAAACTGATCGCCGGTTTGCCCATAGGCCCAAGTGGATATCATACACAGGGCCAGGAATAATTTTTTGATAAAATGCATATTCGTTTAGAACGAAAAGGCCTTCAAAAAGATTTTCAAGAAAGGTCGGAACGTTGTTAAAAAAAAAATAAAAACCCTGTCTTTTGTATGGAGACAGGGTTTACTGAAATTTTGCACTTCGCAGCTTATTGTTTTGGAGCTGCAGTCAGCACCTCGTCGCTTACACCGTCCTTATATTTTTCAAAATTGTTTACAAACAAATTTGCCAGGTAAGCCGATTGTTTTTGATAAGCGGATTTATCAGTCCAGGTATTTTCGGGGTTCAGCAATCCTGCAGGAACGCCCGGGCAGGTTTCAGGCATGGCTACACCGAATACGGGGTGCGTGTGATAGTTTACAAATTCAAGGTCTCCGCGAATAGCTGCCGCAATCATTGCCCTGGTATACTGCAGTTTTATTCTGCTTCCGGTTCCGTAAGGGCCACCTGTCCAGCCGGTATTCACCAGCCACACTTTCACTTGATGATGCCGCATCTTGTCACCCAGCATTTGAGCATAAATGGCGGGATGCAGGGGAATGAACGGGGCTCCAAAGCAGGTACTAAAAGTAGGTTTGGGTTCTGTGATACCTGTTTCTGTGCCGGCAACCTTGGCAGTATAGCCCGAAATAAACTGGTACATGGCTTGACCGGGGGTAAGCCTGGCAATAGGGGGCAATACTCCAAAAGCATCGCAGGTAAGAAAGAAAATGTTTTGCGGTATGCCACCGATTGCCGGTTCATGTGCATTACTTATATACTGAAGGGGATAGGAGACCCTTGTATTTTCTGTAATAGAACTGTCTTCAAAATTAATCCGGTTCGTTCCTGGAAAGAAGCGGACATTCTCTACCAGCGCACCTGGCCGGATAGCATGAAAAATTGCCGGTTCTTTTTCTTCGCTTAGGTTGATGGTTTTAGCATAACAACCACCTTCAAAATTAAAAATCGTATTGTCTGTCCAGCCATGTTCGTCATCGCCAATAAGCTGGCGGGTGGGGTCGGCACTGAGTGTGGTTTTGCCGGTACCGCTCAGTCCAAAAAAAATGGCCGTATCTCCCTGCTCGCCAATGTTGGCACTACAGTGCATACTCAAAACATTTTCCCGTAGTGGCAGCAAGTAATTGAGGATGGAAAAAACGGCTTTTTTTACTTCGCCCGTATAGCCGCTGCCGGCTATGATGATCATTTTGTGTGTAAAGGAAATGATGGAAACATTGTGCTGGCGAATACCACATGCTGCGGCATCCAGTTTTAAACCCGCGGCGCTGATAATTTGCCAATCGGGTTGAAAATGGTCCAGTTCTTCTTCCTGCGGACGAAGGAACATGTTGTAAGCAAATAAATTTGTCCATGGTTTGTCATTCACTACGCGAAGGTTTAGCCGGAAGCGTGGATCTGCGCAGGCATAACAGTCGCGTATCCACACGGCTGATTGCTGGTTTAAATAAGCAATCACTTTTTTGAAAATGATATCGAAATAAGCGGGGGCAATCGGGTTGTTAAATTCATTCCAGTGTACAGTATCAGCCGTTAGCTCGTCTTTAACGATAAATTTATCTTTAGGCGACCTGCCTGTAAACTCGCCTGTATGAATAACCAGAGCGCCGGTATCATTCAATTCCCCCTCACCGGAGCGTAGCGTGGCCTGCACCAGTTCATCGGGAGCAAGCTGGTAGTGAATATTTTCAAAATTGCTGAAACCAAGTTTTGCCAACTCAGTAGCCGGCATCAATAAGGTGGACACAGACATAAGCTGTAAAGTTTTAAGGATTAGGGAGGACAAAAATAAAACAGAAATCTCACGATATACAAACGAGTGTTCGTAAGACACATTGTATAGTTGTTTGCGGGTTTCGCTCTTTTTGTAGATTTTTTTTAAAAAAGATTGTTATTGTGAACACATATTTTACAGATACGCCACTTTTTTTAGAAATTGTTTATTTTTCTAACGGGCAGTCAATTTTTTTGCAACCGGTAATAAGTTGATCGCCAGCCTGTTTATCTTTAGCTTTCAAATAGTTATTATGAAAAATCTCCCGCTCAATTCTGCGCTTTTTGTCAAAAACCGGCAGCGGTTTGTAAAAGCTATGAAGCCCGGTTCTATCGCCATTTTTGTGAGCAATGATGAAATGCCCTCCAATGGCGACGCTTTATATCCTTTCAGGCAAAACAGCGACCTGTACTGGCTGAGTGGTATTACTCAGGAGGAAAGCATGATCATACTTTTCCCGGAAAACCCGGATCCGAAATTTCGTGAAGTGCTGGTATTGGTTCGCCCCAATGAGTTGAAAGAAAAATGGGATGGGAAACGACTGCGGGTGAAAGAAGCACAAGCGATCAGCGGTATTAAAACCATCGTTTGGCTGGATAGCATTGACCCGCTGTTGCAACAATGGGTACACCTGGCCGAAACCATTTACCTTGACAGCAACGAAAACGACCGAAAATCCAGCCTGATAAAAACCAGGGACTATCGTTTTATCGAAGAAATGCGCAGCCGTTATCCACTTCATCACTACGAGAGGGCAGCCAGGATTATGAAAGAACTCAGAAGTATAAAAACCGCAGAAGAGGTGGAGGTGATGCAAAAAGCCATTGATATAACTGATGTTACTTTTCGTCGGTTGCTAAAATTCATTCGGCCCGGAGTTATGGAATACGAAATTGAAGCGGAAATATGGCATTCCTTTCTAAGCCAGCAGGCCACCGGTCCCGCATATGCCAGCATTATTGCCAGCGGCGACAGAGCCAGGACGCTTCATTATATTTTCAATAACGAGGAATGTAAAAATGGCGAGTTGATACTGATGGATTTTGGGGCAGAATATGGCGGCTACTGTGCCGACCTGACGCGAACAATTCCTGTTAACGGCAAGTTTACCAAACGCCAGCGGGACGTGTATGATGCGTGCCTGCACTTGCATGATTTTGCAAAAAGCCTGCTGAAACCGGGTATTACAATTGCTGCTTATACCGACAAAGTGGGCGATGAAGCCACGAAAACATTTTTGAAAATAGGCTTGCTGAAAAAAGAAGATGTAAAGAATGAAGACCCGGAAAACAGGGCCTATAGAAAATACCTTTATCATGGCATATCGCATCACCTGGGCATTGATGTACATGACCTTGGCACACGAACAGAACCCATTCGTCCGGGAATGGTATTTACCGTGGAGCCGGGTATTTATATTGAAGAAGAAAAGATGGGTGTGCGCATTGAAAACAATGTCTGGATCACCCGCAACGGGAACAAGGACCTGATGGCCAAGATTCCCATCAAAGCAGAGGAGATTGAACGGCTGATGAAGAAATAATAGCTGTTCCTAACCGATTATTTTTGTTATTTCGCCACAATTATTTGCATGAAAAATATTCCCAACTATTTTACACTATTAAATCTTGTATTCGGCTGCCTGGCCATCCTGTTTATTCTTCAAACCGGCGAACAGATTGTTATCCTGCAAGCAGATGGCTATTCGCAGGTTAACCTGCCGGAAAAAATAACCTGGGGCGCTTTGTGCATTTTTGCCGCGGCGGTGGTTGATTTCCTGGATGGGTTTATTGCCCGTTTATTCAATGCTGCCTCGGCAATGGGCAAGCAACTGGATTCCCTGGCAGATGTGGTTAGTTTTGGCGTGGCGCCGTCAATGATCATTTACCAGTTGTTGCGCATCAGTTTTGCCCAGCAGCAGGACGGGCTAGATATTTCTATCATCTGGTTGCTGCCGGCTTTTTTGATTGCCTGCACAGCTGCCTGGCGACTGGCAAAATTTAATATAGATACGGAGCAGGAACACACATTCCGGGGATTGCCTTCACCGGCTGCAGGATTATTCGTGGCTTCCTTACCGCTGATTATCTGGTACCAGTATTTTGGCATACAGAATTATGTGATTAACAAATGGGTGCTGTATGCCGTGATTATCCTTTTATCATACTTCATGGTAAGCCGCCTGCCGATGATGAGTTTAAAATTTCATGATTTTGGCTGGAGGAATAACCAACTGCGTTTTTTGCTGATACTGGCAGGAGTGGCAGCTCTGGTGATATTGAAATGGCTCGCCGTTCCGGTCATCATTGTTTTATACGTTATTGTATCTTTGGCCTTCAAAAATAGAGTTGCATGACATACACTGTTCAGATAAAAGTAATGCCCTTAAAAGAATTACTCGATCCGCAGGGAAAGGCTGTAATGGGCGGTTTGCAAAATCTTGGCATCAGCCAGGTAGACGATGTGCGGGTAGGAAAAAATATTACCCTGCAGGTCAACGCCGGTTCCGCTGAACAGGCTAAACAAATTGCCGAAGAGGCCAGCAAAAAACTGCTCGCCAATCCGGTGATGGAATACTTTGAAGTGAGTGTAAACTAACACCGAAATTGGCAGGTTGCCATAACGGTACTTGTCAAACACAAATTCAATAACATATCAGCAGTGCTTTACATCGTTCCTTCCCCCATTGGTAACTTAAAAGATATTACACTAAGGGCGCTGGAAGTGATAAAAGAGGTGGATATGATTATTGCAGAAGACACCCGCACTACTTCGCATTTGCTGAATCATTACCAGGTTTCCAAACCGCTATCCCCGTATCACCAGCACAATGAGCATAAGGTTGTACATCATCTCGTAAACCAGTTAACCGGCGGTAAAAAGATTGCATTGATTACGGATGCCGGTACTCCCGGCATTTCCGATCCTGCCTACCTGCTGGTGCGGGAATGCATAAAAGCAGGCGTAAGAGTTGAATGCCTGCCCGGCGCCACTGCCTTTGTGCCGGCTTTAATCAATAGCGGTATTCCTGCAAACCGCTTTGTATTTGAAGGATTTTTACCCATAAAAAAAGGGCGGCAGACTTTATTTAAAAAACTGGCGGAAGAGGAACGGACAATTATTTTCTACGAATCGCCCATGCGTCTGGTGAAGACACTGGAGGAATGCATCTTATATTTTGGTGAGGAAAGGAATTGCTGTGTCAGCAGGGAACTCACGAAAATGTTTGAAGAAAACAAACGCGGATCGTTGCGTGACGTGTGTGATTATTTCAAAGAAAAAGGGGTGAAAGGCGAGATTGTAGTGGTGGTGCAGGGAAATGATAAACCGATAAAAAAAGATTAAAAATTTTTTGTACAGGTATTTGTATAATTTTTGGCTGCACTTTTGCAAATGAAATTTAACGCTATGATTAAAAAATATTTATTACCGGTTTTATTATTTTCTTTAGTACTACAGGGTGCTTCTTTTGCGCAAATCCGCGAAATACCCAAAGCAGTCAGGGAAACGTTTGCCAATCAATACCCCAAAGCCGAGAACGCCGAGTTTAAAGATCAACTGGTAAAAGTGGATGTGAGTTTTGAACTGGACGGAGCTAAAATGCTGGCATCGTATACCAATAAAGGCGATTGGCGCGGCACCGAAAAAGAATATGCATTCGACAGCCTTGCATCTGAAATTAAAGACGGCTTTGAAAAATGCAAATACGCCGACTGGGACAAAGAAGAAACGGCAGTGCTTTATTTGCCCGGGGGCGGCATGCAATACAGGGTAAAAGTGAAGAAGAGCGATTTGCAAAAAAAATATCTTTATTTCAATGGTAAAGGACGTTTGTTGCGCGAATCCATCACGTTATAAGAACGACTGCATAATTTTATCCCTGTTGATTTAACAGCATGGCAGCCTGCTATGCTGTTTTTATTTGTATTTTCGACCATTCACCATAACAAAGCATTTATTACAATGAAACGATTATTGCTTTTTTCTCTTTTCCAGCTCTGTTTACTTTTTTCCTTTGCCCAGCCTGACAGATGGCAGCAGTGGGTGAAGTACACGATGGACGTGACCATGAATGTGCAAACCAACCAGTTTACCGGCCACCAGGTACTGGAATACTGGAATAACTCTCCGGATACGCTGACCAGGGTTTTTTATCATCTGTACTGGAACGCCTTTCAGCCAAACAGCATGATGGATAACCGCAGTCGCCGTCAGGGAACAATTGTATTGCGAACTGATAAAAACGGGAACCCGGTTGTCGACTGGGATCAGCGGGTGCGTGACCGCATACAAAACCTGAAGCCAGATGAAATCGGGTACCAGAAAATCAGTTCATTAAAAATGAACGGACGGCCGCAAAATTTTAAAATCCTGGAAACAATTATGGAGGTGGATTTGGATAAGCCGATTTTGCCCAAATCGAAAGCGACCTTTGACTTGCAGTTTGAAGCCCAGGTGCCACTGCAAGTTCGCCGCAGCGGGCGGGATAATCCCGGTACAAAAGTCCGCTACTCCATGAGCCAGTGGTATCCTAAAATGTGCGAATATGATTATGAAGGATGGCACCCAACTCCATACGTTGGACGGGAATTTTATGGCGTGTGGGGCGACTATGATGTAAAAATCACAATTGATAAAAAATACATCCTCGGCGGATCAGGGTATTTGCAAAATGCAAACCAGATTGGGTATGGCTACGAAACACCCGGCACAACCGTAAAACAGCCTGCCGGTGATAAACTAACCTGGCATTTTGTGGCTCCAAACGTACACGATTTTGTATGGGCTGCCGATCCAGACTATGTACACGTTTCGCGTAAAGTAAGGGATAACCTGGTGATACATGTTTTGTACAAGCCCACCACCGCCACCGCACAGCAATGGGAAGCGTTGCTGGATATGGCTCAAAAAGCCCTTCCCTATATTGAAAAGACCTTTGGTCCATACCCGTATAAGCAATATTCGTTTATACATGGTGGTGATGGAGGAATGGAGTACCCGATGGCTACATTGCTCTATGGCCCGGGGGCAGCTGTGCATGAATGGATGCATAGCTGGTACCAGGGTATGATGGGAACAAACGAATCACTTTATCCCTGGATGGATGAAGGCTTTACGCAATATGCAGAAGAACGCGTTTCTGCCTGGCTGAAAAACGATACAGGCTTTGCGCAAGAGAGTAATTACGGCGGCTATTATTACCTGGCAAAAAGCGGGCGGGAAGAGCCCATGACCACGCATGCCGATCATTATAACACTAATTTTGCTTACAGTCTTGCTGCTTATTCAAAAGGAGCTGTGTTCCTGGAGCAGTTAGGCTATATAACCGGTGCACAGGTGCGGGATAAAATTTTACTCGAGTATTACAGACTGTGGCGGTTTAAGCACCCCAATGCCAATGACTTTATCCGTGTTGCTGAGAAAGTAAGCGGCATGAAACTCGACTGGTATAAAGAATATTGGATTGCTACAACAAAAACGATTGATTATTCAGTGGACAGTCTATGGCAGGATGGAGGGAAAACAAAAATACGCCTGCGCAATATTGGTCTGATGCCCATGCCCATTGATTTACAACTCACCTTAAAAGACGGTTCAAAAGAACTTCATTACATTCCAATGGACCTGATGTATGGTGAAAAACCAGTGGAAGATTCCACTATCCCCAGGAAAGTATATGCGCCATGGAAGTGGACAAGCGATACGTACGTGATTGAAACCGATCAAAAGCTCACCAACATTACCAAAGTCGAAATTGATCCTTCCCTGCGATTGGCGGATGTGGACCGGCGAAACAACAAACTGGAACTAAACTGGTAAACAGATAGCAAATAATCAAAAACGAAAAGCTCCGATACCGGAGCTTTTTTCATTTTTTTGATTAGAGTCGCATTCAAACGATTACTTGAACTTACAGGGCAGGGGGTTTATGGTTAATGATTCCGGTTAAAGAATCCCTGAGAAAACTCGTTTAATCAGAACACTAAAAGTAGACCGCTTCTTAAGGATAAAAAATACCACTTTAGTAGTATTTTTTAATGAAGAACTATTTTGGGATAACTATTTGTGTTGAATTATCTGCCATAAAATTTATTAATAGCTTCCACGCGGTTATTGACATGTAATTTTTCATAAATATGATAAACATGTTTACGAACCGTTTCCTGGCTGATATGCAGCTCGCCGGCAATCTCTTTATACATCAATCCTTTTGACAGTAATTCCAGGATTCCTTTTTCACGGTTTGAGAGGTCATCGAGCTGGCCATTTTCGGGATTATGGGCGGTTGTTGTTTTTTCCTGGAAGGCCGCCACCACTTTCCGGGCAATCTGGCTGCTCATGGGAGCGCCGCCCTCGAAAAGTTCTTTGATGGATTCCAGCATTTTTATCGGAGCTGTTTTCTTTAAAATATACCCGCTTGCACCGGCCCGCAGGGCTTCAAAAATTTTTTCGTTCTCCTCATATACGGTACACATCATAAAATTGGTTTGCGGAATTTTTGGTTTTAATTCCCGTACGCAATCAATGCCGCTTTCCCCGCTTCCCAGGTTGATATCCATCAAAACAACATCTGGTTTTATGAGTGGTAGCTTTACAAGGGCTTCATCAGCACTACTCATCGTTCCCACACAACGATAACCTTCCGACATCCCGATAATTTCCTCCAGGGCACTGCGCAGATCGGGGTTATCGTCTACAATACATACTTTTATTTCATTCATATTGGCAAAGGTGGGGGTTCAGCGAGAATCGGGCAATACCACTTTGTGGTAATAAGCTGGCCGGGTTGTTTTTAGCGACTAATTCTTATGGTATTTCTACGTATAAAATATATTTCTCTTTAAAAGAATCAACCGGGAAAATATCGGCAATTTCCATCATACGGGGTCGGGTTCCGCTTTGTTGTATTTCAGTCGCCAGATCGCCGCCTTTCAGGCAAATCAACCCAGGCCGGTGCCCGGATGTTGGCATTGGTTTCTTTTTTAAAAGGGGTTTACTCCAGGTCCATAAATCCTTTAAAGGCGCCACAGCCCTGGACACAGCAAAATCAAATTTCCTGTTTTTAATCTGTTCTGCACGGACATGCTGCGTGGTAACATTTTTCAACCCAATAGCAGCGGCAACAGCCTCCACTACCTTTAGTTTTTTGGCAACGCTGTCAACAAGATGAAAACGCACTTCGGGAAAAAAAATAGCCAGCGGAATGCCCGGAAAACCGCCTCCAGTGCCGATATCAATGATGTCCGATCCTGGTGCAAAATCGAAAACAGCGGCAATACTCAGCGAGTGAAGTACATGTTTTTCATACAGGCTGCCGATGTCTTTACGGGAAATCACATTGATTTTTTCATTCCATTCTTTATAAAGTATTTCCAGCAACTGGAATTGCTGCAATTGGACGGCGGTAAAATCAGAAAAATATTGAAGGATGATATCCATACACTACCCGGGATCTTTTAATTCCAGTTATTACGTGGTTTCTTCCACAAAGCCGGTGCAAAGATGAGGTAATAAAAGAACATCCACAGATCCAGTAAAATAAACCAACCCCATAAGTCTGCTTCATTTAATTTTTTCATGGCCCTGAAATAAACAAGGCCCTGCACCATTAATTTGAAAGCCCCGGCAGCAACGGCCAGGCGCCAGTCAAATAAAAGTGCTGCGGCAATCAAGAGCGGGTAAAATAAAAACTGGCTTGCTGTATAAAGTCCCAGCAGGAATTTGTGCTTTGGCTTATAGTATTTTGCTGTGCTGTAGTGACGTTGCTTTTGCTTGAGCCATCCGCCAAAACTGGTTTTGGGCATTGAGAGGGTAATGGTCTCTTTATCCAAAACCACGCTTGTGTTATTTTTAGTTGCTACTTTATTAATAAACAGGTCGTCGTCACCTCCTGGTATATGATTGATGGATGAAAAACCCTTGTTGCGGAGAAACAGGTCTTTTTTATACGATAAATTTCTGCCTACGCCCATATACGGCAACCCGGCTAAGGCAAATGAAAGATATTGCAAAGCTGTATGAAACGTTTCAAACCGGATTAGCTTGTTCAGCAAGCCGGGACGTTTATGATAAGCCCCGTAACCCAGCACAATTTCCACCCCGTTGCTGTATGCTTCCTGCATTTTTTGCAGCCAGAACTCACTGGCAGGCACACAATCCGCATCGGTCAGCAGCAGGATTTCATGCTTTGCCTCGCGAATGCCAATGGATAAAGGATATTTTTTCCCGCTAATCAGTTTCGCCTCCTGCGTGAGCTCCACCACCGATAATAGTTTGAATGTTTTCCGTAACTCCTGCAAAATGTATTTGGAGTCATCAACGGAGTTATCATTCACTACTATTACTTCATGGGAACTGTTATATTGCTGCACCAGCACGCCGGGCAGGTTACGGGCAATATTCTCATCTTCATCCCTGGCACAGATAATAACGGATACAGGGTGCTGCTGGGATTGAATCCTAGGTTTTGCTGTAAAAAATGCAACCCGCGAAAAAAAGAATAGCTGGTAAAATACCTGGATGATTGCCACTGCTGCAAAAAAATAGAAAACAATCTCACCAATGTGGGATTTCAGTAACAACCAGTTCGTCATACTTTGCAGTTTTGGTGGCTTTTATGGAGTCCGGCTGCGAAAATAGCTGAGAAGGCAGGATTACGGCACTAAAATGATTTCACAGTTGTGAATAATTGATTGCTGTGTACAAATACGTAATACGTTTACGGCTGCCGGTTTAGCAGTCTTCCTGTATCTTGCACCCGTCATGGCTTCTTTACAATTTGACTTACAGTACAGCGATCACGGCAGCAAAGCCAGGGCTGGAAAAATTAGTACGGATCACGGCGAGATACTAACGCCTATTTTTATGCCGGTGGGTACCGCCGGCAGTGTAAAAGCGGTTAGCCAGCAGCAGTTGAAAAATGATGTAAAGGCGCAGATTATTCTAGGTAATACCTATCATCTCTACTTACGGCCCGGGCTGGAAGTACTTGAAGCTGCGGGAGGGCTGCATCAATTCAACGGGTGGGACAGACCAATACTGACCGATAGCGGCGGTTACCAGGTTTTTTCGTTGGCCGGTACCCGCAAGATAAAAGAAGAAGGTGTCACCTTTCAGTCACATATCGATGGTTCGAAGCATTTATTCACCCCGGAACGGGTGATGGATATTCAACGCAGTATTGGTGGTGATATCATTATGGCCTTTGATGAATGTCCGCCGGGCGGTTGCGATCATACTTACGCCAAAAAGAGTATGGAACTTACGCATCGCTGGCTCGACCGCTGCTGGCAACACTTTCATGCTACGCCTGATAAATACGGGTATACCCAAAATCTTTTTCCCATTGTGCAGGGTGGTACGTTCCGTGATTTGCGAAAACAATCCTGCGAATACATCGCTGAAAAAAATGCGGCAGGCAACGCTATTGGTGGGTTAAGCGTGGGAGAGCCGGAACCGGTGATGTATGAAATTTGCGACTGGTGCTGTGACCATTTACCAAAAAATAAACCCCGCTACCTGATGGGCGTCGGTACACCCTGGAATATACTCGAGTGCATCGGTATGGGAATAGATATGTTTGATTGTGTAATGCCCACCCGGAATGGGCGCAATGCAATGCTGTTTACCACCCGTGGCGTAATCAATATCGATAATAAAAAATGGGAGAAAGATTTCTCAGCTATTGATGAAGAACTGGACTGTGAAATAAGCCGCTACTATAGCAAGGCTTACCTGCGCCACCTGATGAAATCAAAAGAAATTCTCGGACTTACCATTGCAAGTGTGCACAACCTTGCATTTTATCTTTGGCTTGTGGCTGAAGCAAGAAAACAGATTATTTCCGGTGGGTTTACTGCCTGGAAAAATCAAATGGTGCAGGTGTTGCAAACGCGGTTGTAGATGCAGCTGGTAACACTGCCTATTTAGCAGTAATCCATACTGCAACAAATGATTCAGGTTAGATTAAAACAGGTTTTATGAATATTGAATCGGTTGTTTTAAAGTTCCTTGCAGCAGAAACGCAGCTGCAAGTGTTACCTAAAAAACTGGAGGAAGCAAGAAAAAGCTGGCTGCAATTGCTGGATAGCACCTGCCCGGGAGGCCAATGTTCGGTGACGAAACTGCAAGTAATTTACAACAGCCATGCGGAGGTGGAAAAATACACATCCGCTATTGATGAAAAGAAAAAAGAATTGAAAGAAAACACGGAGAAACTCGCTAAAATACTCCAATCGTTAAATGGCAAAAAACTCTCTTATGTCTACGTTTCACAAACGCAACAAAGCCGGCTGCAATACGAATTCTGGCTCGAAGGAAATGAGGTGAAGCATAATTTCCAGCGGGGCGAGGAGTAAAAGTATACTGTCCGTGAAAAATACCCTTTTAAAAAGGGTGTTTTTCCCCTTGTCTGCAGGGCCGATGTTTTCGCACTTTTGAAGTGGATCCTAACTGTTGGTAAAGCGATATAACCACCAATGTTTTCCATTAATCATTAAACCGGCCTGTTATTGTGGATTCCGTTCATGTTGAACAGGCTCCAGGCCATCCGGGTAAGCGGATGGCCTTTTGCTTTGCCTGACTTTTTTATTAGCTTTATAAAACTTGATCGGGCAACAATAATTTTACAATGATCAGTATTGTTATTTTAATTTACCTCGGACTGCTGTTTTTAGGAATTGCCAATATTGTCAAAGATCCACGGCTTTCTTCTCAGCAAAGGGTTATGTGGCTAGCTTCTGTGTGCATTTTCAATATACTCGCGGTTGTGATTTACCGGGTAACCAGGATTCTTCGTGATGAAAAGGGTTGACTGCACTGCCGGTATGATGCTGGCACAAGGTTTTCACAATTCATTACCCGAGAATTCTGTTACTTCGCAGCAGATGAAGAAGATAGACTGGTACATACTAAAAAAATTCCTGGTTTCCTTTTTTTTCTGCATGTTGCTGTTTACTGTTATTGCCGTCGCCATTGATAGCAGTGAAAAAACAGATGACTTTGTAAAAACCGGGTTAAGTACTTACGAAATCATTACAAAATATTATGTGGGTTTTGTGCCATATATCTGGGGCCTGCTTTTCCCTTTGTTTGTTTTCATCGCCGTCATTTTTTTCACCAGCCGGATGGCAACCCGTTCCGAAATTGTTGCGATCCTGGCAAGCGGCACCAGTTTCAACCGGTTCCTGAAGCCTTATTTGGTGGGCGGTTTATTCCTGGCATTGCTATTATGGTATGCTACCCGGGAGTTAATTCCCCGGGCGAATCAACTGAGAAGTGATTTTGAAACTGTTTATTTAAATAAAAATGATCCCGCCCGCGGATTTGGTGTGCAGGATAAATTTTATATGCGGTCCGACTCCAATACGTATGTCGGCATAAAATATTATGATACGGCCGGTAAAACAGCTACTGTTTTTTTTCTGGACCGTGTGAAAGGGAATAAAGTTGTTTATAACCTGCGGGCCGAGCTAATGCGCTGGGATACGGCAAAGAAAAATTGGCGCCTGGAAAATGTGGTTGCCCGAACGGTGGACAGCATGAAGGAAACAATTACCGCCGTGCGTAATATGAATATCAATCTCAACATTAAGCCGGAAGATCTTCGCCGTGATGATTACCTGAAAGATAAGTTGAGCACACCGCAGCTTGTATCATACATACACCAGGAGCAGTTGAGAGGAACCGAAGGTTTGAATACGCTCCAGGTCGAGCGTTTTCGCAGAACAGCCACCCCATTTACTGTATTGCTGTTAACAATCATCGGCGCTGTAATTGCCAGCCGTAAAACCCGCGGTGGCAGCGGACTACATCTTGCAATCGGCATTGCCATCGCAGCCGTCTTTATATTGTCCGACAGGTTTTCAACGACTTTTTCCATTAAGGGTAATTTTCCACCGCTTATTGCAGCCTGGCTACCGAATATTGTTTTCTCCGGGGTAGCCTATTGGTTTTACCGGAAAGCTCCGAAATAAGTTCCGGGGCATCATGTGGTAAATAGACATATACTGCCTTACGTATTCGACTTTATTGCAATACCTGAGGGAAATATGACCAAACTTTGAACCCGTTTATTTTGCCGAACAATTCGTCATGCCTAACTTTAACCTTTTAAAGATTGCATTGTTGTTACTATAAAAACCAGATAAAATGGGCGTTCTTAAAGACAGGTTCAAGGCCAAAGCCGATCAGGTTGCAGCAGAAATTAAAGATATACTGAAAGAACACGGGAACAAGAAAATAGGCGAAGTGCATCTTTCCCAGATTTACCAGGGTATGCGTGGTGTTACAGGCCTGGTAAGCGAAACCTCGCTGTTAGATTCCCAGGACGGCATTCGTTTCAGGGGGTACTCTATCCCGGAATTGCAACAGAAATTACCCAAAGCCAATGGTGGTACAGAGCCCTTACCGGAAGGTTTGTTTTACCTGATGCTGGTTGGCGAATTACCCACAGAGGCAGATGCACATGAGGTGACCTCGGTTCTGCAACGCCGCAGCCACGTGCCCAACCATGTTTTTGACACCATCGAAGCTCTACCCGAAAGTGCTCACCCAATGACCCAGTTTGTGGTAGCTGTGATGGCTTTGCAGACAGAATCCCAGTTCTCCAGGCGCTATGCTGCCGGTATGAGTAAAAAAGATTATTGGGATGCTGTGTTTGACGATGCCATGGACCTGATTGCCCGCCTGCCGCGGATTGCTGCCTACATCTATCGTCGAAAATATAAAAATGGCAAACATATTCAGCCGAATGGCCTCTTAGATTGGGCTGGGAATTTCGCTCATATGATGGGGTTTGAAGATGAAAGTTTTAAAGAGTTGATGCGTTTATACATGACCATTCATGCCGATCACGAAGGCGGCAATGTGTCGGCCCATGCTACACACCTGGTGGGTTCTGCACTCAGCGATCCTTACCTGGCATTTGCTGCCGGTATGAACGGGCTGGCTGGTCCGTTGCACGGCCTGGCCAACCAGGAAGTAATTAAATGGATTTTTGAATTACGCGAAGAATTAAAAACCGAAGTACCCAGTAAAGAACAGATTGCTGAGTATGTAAAACGTACATTAAGCGAGGGGAAAGTGGTGCCGGGCTATGGTCATGCGGTACTGCGCCAGACCGATCCACGGTTTACTGCCCAAATGGAATTTGGTAAAAAACACATGCCGGATGATCCGCTGGTACAAACGGTCTGGAATATTTATGATGTTGTGCCCCCCATCCTGCAGTCGCTTGGAAAAATCAAAAATCCCTGGCCCAATGTAGATGCACACAGTGGTGCCCTGCTGGTACATTACGGAATGGTGGAATACGAGTTTTACACAGTGTTGTTTGGTGTAAGCCGAGCCTTGGGTGTGCTGGCCAGCCTTTGCTGGGACAGAGCTCTCGGTTTCCCGATTGAGCGGCCTAAGTCAGTTAGCACTGCGCTCGTAAAAAGATGGCTGAAAGGCGAAGATGAAATCTGGGGTGAATAAAATTGAATCCTGTCAGCAGGCAACGGTTGTCGAAGATAATTAGCCGGTTCACTGAAGCTTATAAAAGCGAAGGGCATTTTCCCCAAATACTTTTGCTTTGTCTTCTTCCGGTAAGGCCTCCATATATTTTTCCAAAAGGCTTTTCCATTGCACATAAATCCCCGAAAGCAGTATAACGGGCCAGTCGCTTCCATATATCAGCCGGTCGGTGCCAAACGCTTCAAAAACCACATCGAGGTAAGGATAAAAATCGGCCGGGCTCCAGGCTTTCCAGGCGGCTTCTGTAAAGAGGCCGGATAATTTACACATCACATTGGGATGAGTAGCCATTTCCTGCATAAATATTTTCCAGTTATCAATGCTTTTGCTCCTGATGTCAGGTTTGGCACAATGATCAAGAATAAATGGCTGTTCCGGGAATTGCTCCACAAATTGCAAGGCCGGTTTTAACTGGTGCTGGTAAATAAGAATATCATACGTGTAGCCATAGCCCTGTAATAGCCGAATACCACGCTGAAAGTTTTCTCGCAGCAAAAAATCGTCCGGTTCAGCCTGGGCTATATGTCGCCAGCCTTTAATACAATTATACTGAGAAAAATAAGACAATCGCTCCCCGATATCGTCTTTTTGAAAGTCCACCCAGCCCACCACTCCTTTAATGATCGGATGCGTTTTGGCCAGTTCAACCAGGAAATGTGTCTCCAGCTCCGACTGTTCGGCCTGAACAGCCACACAGCCATCGACGTTATTCCTTTTTAAAGTAAGGGATAAATCTTCGGGTAAATAGTTTTGCCGCAGCACTTTCATGTCATTGGTAATCCAACTGTCTCGCTTTTTGTCAAATTTCCAGAAATGAACATGCGCATCAATGGTCATGGCAATTCAAATATTTTGTCCATTAAGATCCATTTTTCACCGGCTTTTGCCCAGGGCAGGGCTTGCTGAAATTTCCACATCAAGGCTTCCCATTCCTGTACTGTGGGGTTATCCCTGTCTGCTGCCGCTTTTTTTTCAAAAGAAAAATCTTCATCGACTTCCACAATCATGCACAGCCGGTTACCGGTGCGGTAAATATCGAGCACTGCTATTCCGGCATCTTTAATGCTTTTTATGATTTCCGGCCACACGTTTCGGTGATATTTCTCATATTCATCAATCAGTGCCGGATCGTTTTTCAGGTCAAGGGCCAGGCAATAGCGTTTTACTTTCATCAGTCCGTTAGTTTGAAAGGTACTGCTTTTTGTTTGCTGCTGCCAAGTTCGTCAATACCCAGTTCAATTTCATCGCCTGGCTTTAAATAAATGGGAGCGGGTTTTTGCCCCATACCCACACCAGCTGGGGTGCCGGTAGAAATAATATCGCCGGGCAACAATGTCATGAATTGGCTAAGATAGGCTACCAGGAATGGAATTTTAAAGACCAGGTTTTTCGTGTTGCCGTCCTGGTATTGGGTTCCGTTCACGGTGAGCCATAACCGAAGATTGTTCACATCAGCAATTTCATCTTTTGTGGCAAACCAGGGTCCCAGCGGAGCGAAAGTGTCACAACTTTTACCTTTTACCCACTGCCCGCTTCGTTCCAGTTGAAATGCCCGTTCACTGTAGTCGTTGTGCAGCAGGTAACCTGCCACATAGTCCATTGCATTGTCTTCTTCAACGTAGCGGGCTTTTTTCCCGATGACCAACGCCAGTTCCACTTCCCAATCGGTTTTTTGGCTGTTACGCGGTATAACAAGGTCATCATCAGGGCCAACAATCGCTGTTGTGGATTTAAAAAAAACAACCGGCTCGCTGGGCAGTTGCATATTGCTTTCTGCCGCATGATCAGAATAATTAAGCCCGATGCAAATGAGTTTGGAAGGTCTGGCAATCGGAGCGCCCAGCCGTATGTTATGGGGCACTGTTTTCAGTTTCGTTTCCTGGCAAATCTTTTCCAGCAGTGATAAGCCATCGCCGGCAAAAAATTTTTCATCGTAATCATGAATAAACTCCGATACATCATAGCGGATATTGTCTATTTGAATACCGGGTTTTTCTGATCCCTGTTCTCCAAAACGAATGAGTTTCATTACCTAAAATTATTATGTATTAAGTTTTGTAAATCCCCCGTCTATCGGGTAGTCGCATCCGGTGATAAAGGCAGCTTCGTCGCTGCACAGGAAAAGTGCGAGGCTGGCAATTTCATCGGGTTTACCCATTCGTCCGATAGGTTGTGTTTTTGATAATTTTTCAAACATTTCATTTTCTCTGCCGGGATAATTCTTTTTCAGGTAACCATCTACGAAAGGTGTGTGTACCCGGGCCGGCGAAATAGAATTACAGCGGATATTTTCACCAATATAATCTTTTGCCACGCTTAGTGTCATGGAATAAATAGCCCCTTTCGAGGTGCTGTAGGCAAAGCGGTCACTTAATCCTGTCAGCGCTGCTACGGAAGCCATATTCAGAATCGTACCGCCCCCGGCTTTACGCAGCTGAGGTATGGCTGCATAAATACAATTGTACACGCCTTTCACATTTACCTGCATCACCTTATCAAATTCATCTTCTGTTGTTGTATCTGCCTTGCCAATACTGGCGATACCGGCATTGTTGACAAGTATTTGAATAGGCCCGATTTTTTCAAATGTTTGAAGTACGGCTTTTTGACTGGCTACATCGCAGGCATGAAAGAAAACCTGGCCCCCGTCTTTTTTTATTTCAGCTGCCACTTCTTTTGCATGCTCCTCGCTCAGTTCGAGTATGTGTACCGTGGCGCCCTGGCGGGCAAAAGCAATTGAAATCGCTTTCCCAATACCGCTGCCGCCACCCGTGATTACCGCGGTTTTATTGTTGAGTTGAAACATAGGCCTGTTTTCCTGTCATTTGGTGATTATAATATCTTTAGTACCTACACTTTACTGTATTAAAGATAGTACCCTTTTCGCTGAATGAATTTCCCGGTTAAATTTTTGAAAGAAACGGCTAAAATGGTAGTGCGTCAGACAAACGATTGCTCATTTTTTACTTTATGCGCTGAATTACTTCAGTCTGCGGGAAATCGAATTGTTTTTCTTTATATCTTCCTGTGAGAATACATTCAGCCAAACGATTGTTGCCATGCAGGTATTAATAGGAGTTTTCTTTCACTTTATCGGCGGTTTTGCGTCTGGTAGTTTTTATATGCCCTATAAAAAGGTGAAAAGATGGCGCTGGGAAAGCTATTGGATTGTGGGGGGATTATTTTCGTGGCTTATTGTACCACCGCTTGCTGCGTGGCTGACCGTCCCCGGTTTTGCTGAGATCATCCGTACAACTGACGCAGCTACCATCCGGTATACAATCCTGTTTGGCATATTGTGGGGTTTTGGCGGACTTACCTATGGGCTTGGCGTTCGTTACCTTGGAATGTCACTGGGGAATTCAATCGTACTGGGATTTTGTTCTGCTTTTGGCGCACTGGTACCTTCGATCTATTATAATTTTTATCCGGCAGAAGGTAAAACAACCTTGCATGATCTGCTTACCACGGGCTGGGGGCGTATTGTTCTGGCGGGTGTTATTGTTTGTTTGCTGGGTATTTACATTTGCGGGAGAGCCGGAATGATGAAAGAGAGGGAAATGCCGGATGAAGAGAAGAAGAAAAGCATAGCGGAGTTTAATCTTGTAAAAGGGCTGGTCGTAGCGATTTTTTCGGGTATTATGAGTGCCTGCTTCAATTTTGGTATTGAGGCGGGAAAGCCGATGGCAGAAGCTGCGGTGGCTGCAGGCATGAACCCGCTGTACCAGAATAATGTTACCTATGTTGTATTGCTCTGGGGCGGGTTAGCAACTAATTTTACCTGGTGTATGATTTTAAATGTCCGTAATAAAAGTTTTTCGGATTATGCAGATAAGGCATCCCCGTTAATCAATAATTATATTTTTTCAGCATTGGCCGGCACTACCTGGTTTTTACAGTTTTTCTTTTACGGAATGGGCGAAAGCAAGCTTGGCAATGGTGCCAGCAGCTGGATCTTGCACATGGCATTTATCATACTCATTGCCAATATGTGGGGGTTGGTATTGAAGGAATGGAAGGGGGCGGGCAGGAAAACGAAAACTGTTATCACTATCGGGATTGTTACAATTATCCTGTCCGTGATGCTGGTGGGGTATGGCAATTCATTAAAATAAGACTTTGCATAAAGGCGGGAAGGTGTTTTGTTTTACAATGTTGATGAGTAAATTTTACACTAAGCTATGAGTAACGATACTAAAAATAAAAGGCCGAGCAGCAATTCCGGATCAGGCAACTTCAGGCATGTGCGTTATTTATGGAATGATGATGAAGTGGCGAAACTGGCAGATGATGAAGTTGCACTGCTCATTTATCGTTCCAATTTACTGGGCGCCGATCTGCGCCTGACAAATTACGGAGGTGGCAATACCTCCTGCAAGGTAATGGCAAAAGATCCACTCAACGGAAATGAAGTGGAAGTGATGTGGGTGAAGGGTTCAGGTGGTGATTTAGGCACCCTGACCAAAAGCGGGTTGGCAGCTTTATATGTTGATCGTTTGCGCAATCTTAAGCACGTTTACCGCGGCATAGAACACGAAGATGAAATGGTGGAGTTGTTCAATCACTGTATTTACGATCTGCATTCGAAAGCGCCATCAATTGATACGCCATTGCACGGATTTCTTCCTTTCAAACACATCGATCATTTGCACCCGGATGCTGCCATTGCCATCGCTGCCGCGAAAGACGGGAAAAAGATAACACAGGAATTATTCGGCGGCACCATAGGCTGGGTGGACTGGCAACGTCCGGGCTTTGATCTTGGTTTAAAATTAAAAGCCTGCCTGGACGAGAATCCCGGTATCCGCGGTATTATGCTCGGTTCGCATGGCTTATTTACCTGGGGCAACACGGCCTATGAAAGTTATATCAACACCCTCGAAGTGATTGAGCGTTGTGCGCAATACCTGGAAGATCATTATGGAAAAAAGTGTCCGGTATTTGGCGGACAAAAGCTGCAATCTTTAGCTAAAGAGGACCGGCTTGCAAAAGCAACAACACTGGCCCCGTTGCTCCGTGGTTTTTGCTCTTCGCAAACAAAAATGATTGGCCATTTTACCGATTATGAACGAGTATTGGAATTTATTAACTCCAACGATCTGTCTAAACTGGCGCCCATGGGTACCAGTTGCCCTGATCATTTTCTTCGCACAAAAATTTCTCCGCTGGTATTGAATCTTGCCACCGGTGAAGATGTAACCAACGCTGCCGCAATCAAGGAAAAGTTAGCGCCTCAATTTGAAGAATACAGGAAGATGTATGCAGCGTATTATGAACAATGCAAGCATCCTGACAGTCCTGCCATGCGTGACCCCAATCCTGTTGTGATCTTATATCCCGGTGTTGGTATGTTCACGTTTGCAAAAGACAAGCAAACAGCCAGAGTAGCGGCTGAATTTTATATCAATGCCATTAATGTGATGAAGGGAGCAGAAGCTGTGAGTGAATATACATCGCTGCCCAGGCAGGAAGCTTTTAATATTGAATACTGGCTGCTGGAAGAAGCCAAACTGCAGCGCATGCCGAAGCCAAAAGCGTTAAGCGGCAGGATAGCACTGGTTACGGGAAGTGCCGGCGGCATAGGAAAAGCTATTGCCAAAAAATTTGCAGAGGAAGGCGCTTGTGTGCTCATTAATGATATTAATGAAGAAAGAATGAATGAAGCCAGCGAGGAATTTCAAAAACTTTTTGGAAAAGATCCCATTGCTTCTGTTTTGCTCGATGTCACCAATCCTTCCTCGGTGGAAAATGCTTTTGCGGCGGCATCGCTTGCGTTTGGAGGTGTTGATATTGTGGTGAATAATGCTGGCATCAGTATTTCCAAATCCATTACAGATCACACTGTTGAAGATTGGGATAAGCTGTACACTATATTGGCGAAAGGTCAATTTCTGGTTTCAAAGCTGGGCGTGGCGATCATGCGCCAGCAGGGTTTTGGGGGCGATATCATTAATATTGTTTCAAAAAATTCGGTTGTTGCCGGCCCCAACAATACCGGTTATGGTTCTGCAAAAGCAGCGCAGGCACATCTCTCACGGCTGCTTGCTGCTGAAATTGGAGTTGATAAAATCCGCGTAAACACTGTGAATCCTGATGCAGTCATTGCGGATTCAAATATCTGGGCAGGCGGCTGGGCAGAGGGAAGGGCAAAAGCATATGGAATTTCTGTGGAAGAGTTGCCGGCCTTTTATGCAAAACGCACATTACTTAATGAAACGATTTTACCTGTTGATATTGCCAATGCCTGTTTTGCATTTGTTAGCGGATTGTTGAATAAATCTACCGGCAATACACTCAATGTTGACGGGGGTGTGGCAGCTGCTTTTTTGCGGTAGACGTTTAATGAAATAAGGAAAAACTTTTTCCCGGCAGTTGAGCAATGCAGTGATTTTATTGTCAGTCCGCAAGCAGTCGTTGCAAAATTTTGCAGTTGATTACTTACACAGAAACAAACAATACTATGCAGCGTGTCGCATTTAAAATGAAATTGCTTAGCGGCTTTATTGACGAATACAAAAAACGACATGACGAAATTTGGCCCGAGTTGGCGTCATTATTAAAAAGCCGGGGCATTCATGCGTATTCAATTTTTCTTGATGATACAACTAATGACCTCTTTGCTTACCTGACTATTGAGGACGAAAAAAATTTAAACGATTTACCGGGGGAAGCTATCATGCAAAAATGGTGGACATACATGAAAGATATAATGGAAACGAATGAAGATGATTCGCCAGTAACAATTCCATTAAAAGAAGTTTTTTATCTGCCATAAATTAATCTCTTATGCAAATTGAAAAAAATAAAATAGAAACATATAACCGGTTATTATTAAAGGAACATCAACGCAGGTTTGAGTACGTAGCTGCTGAAGTAAAAAATATTGACGACCTCCTGCAAAAGCTGATCGATTTCCAGGTGGCCATTCCCTCCTGGGCCCTGGGTACAGGCGGTACCCGCTTTGGCAGGTTTGCCGCTGGAGGCGAACCCCGGAGCCTCGAAGAAAAAATTGAAGATATCGGTTTGCTGCATGCATTAAATCGGTCAAGCGGCGCTATTTCCTTACACATACCTTGGGATATACCTTCCAATGCAGCAAACATCAAAGCACTGGCAGTGCAGCATGGGCTGAAGTTTGATGCCATGAATTCTAATACCTTCCAGGATCAGCCTGAGCAGCAATGGAGCTACAAATTTGGCTCCATGCAGCATGTTGATAAAGCGGTACGCCAGCAGGCAATTGCACACAACATTGAAGTGATTAAATATGGAGAGGAACTGGGTTCTGAATCACTTACTGTTTGGCTGAGTGATGGCTCTTGTTTTCCAGGCCAGCTCAATTTCAGGAAAGCCTTTGAAAACACGCTGGATAGCCTGCAGCAGGTTTATGCCGCTTTGCCCGATCATTGGAAAATGTTTGTGGAATATAAAGCGTATGAACCCAATTTTTATTCGATGACTGTTGGCGATTGGGGGCAATCATTATTATATGCCAGCAAACTGGGAAAAAAAGCATTTACACTTGTAGACCTCGGGCATCATTTACCCAATGCGAATATTGAACAAATCGTTGCCCTGCTGTTAATGGAAGAAAAACTCGGCGGTTTTCATTTTAATGATTCAAAATACGGTGATGATGATTTAACGGTTGGCAGCATAAAACCCTACCAGTTATTTTTAATCTTTAACGAACTGGTGCAAGGCATGGATGCAAAGGGAATGAATCATGCCAGGGACTTAGGCTGGATGATTGATGCATCGCATAATGTAAAAGACCCGCTGGAAGATTTATTACAGTCCGTGGAAGCGATTATGATCAGCTATGCGCAGGCATTGCTGGTTGACAGGGATCAATTGGCGGAAGCGCAAAATAACAATGATGTGGTGACGGCACAGGAAGTTTTGCAGCAGGCTTTCCGGACCGATGTGCGGCCGCTGGTGGCAGAGGCAAGACTTCGAAACGGCGGTGCATTGAATCCGTTAGAAATTTTCAGAAATGAACGGGTGAGAGCCTCTTTAATTAAGGAAAGAGGCAGCAAAGCGATAGCTACAGGATTATAAATGCTTTTGCAAACCGCGTTTGATGAAATGTTGAGTGACAAGAATGTATTGCCGCCGGTAGACAGGTGAGAGATAATTAATTGTTTTAACAGAAACCGTTTCAAAAAAATATGCCTGTTCCCGTTATAGCCATATTTGATGTTGGAAAGACCAACAAAAAAGTAGTGTTGTTTGACGAGCACTACAATGTATTGCTGGAAGAAGCGAACCAATTTCCCGAAGCTACTGATGAAGATGGCTTTCCCTGTGAAAATTTGGCAATGCTTAAAACGTGGATCAAAAATGTTTTTGAACGACTCATTGCGGACAGGCGATTTGTTATCCAATGCGTAAATTTTTCGGGTTACGGAGCAAGCCTTGTGTATCTTGATAAAAACGGCCGGGAGCTATCACCGCTGTATAATTACCTCAAACCCTTTCCGGGTTTTTTGCAGCAACAGTTTTTTGAAAAGTATGGTGACCCACAGTTGCTTGCAAGACAAACCGCTTCTCCACTACTGGGAAGTTTAAACGCAGGCATGCAGTTATACCGGATGAAATATGAGCAACCGCAGATATTTGAGAAAATCCGTTATGCCCTGCATTTGCCGCAGTATCTGAGTTATGTATTGACGGGTGTAGCTGCTTCAGATATAACGAGTATCGGTTGTCATACTATGTTATGGGATTTTGAAAAACAAACTTATCATGACTGGGTGAAGCGGGAAGGAATTGATAAAAAGCTAGCACCGGTAATGCCATCAAGTACAGTAATACCATTTGAATGGTGTAACAGACAATGTAAGGCCGGCATTGGCATACATGATAGTTCTGCAGCTTTAATTCCTTATTCTGAAACTTTCCAGGAGCCATTTGTATTACTATCCACCGGAACCTGGTGCATCAGTCTTAATCCTTTTAACGTTGCGCCGCTCACCAGTGAAGAGCTCCGTCAGGATTGTCTTTGTTATTTTTCTTTTAAGGGGCAGCCGGTAAAGGCATCCAGGGTTTTCTTGGGATATAAGCATGAACAGATGATAAAGCATTTCGCTGATTATTTTCATAAGCCGCTGGAATATTATAAAAAAATAGTGGTAAATATTGAATTACTAAATGCATTGAGTACCAAAACTGATTTTCAGAAAAAAGCAGTAACAGACGATAATCAAGCTTTCGTTTTTCCTGAATATGATTTAACTGGGTTTGAAAGCTATGAGGAAGCCTACCACCGGTTCATGATTGATCTTGTGAGACTACAGTGCAGGTCTACTGATCTTATTCTAAATAATACGCCGGCAAAAAAAATATATGTCGATGGTGGTTTCAGCAATAATGACCTGTTTATGCGATTGCTGGCTACAGCATTTTCAGGTATTAAAGTTTTTTCCGCCGAAATTCCCCGTGCTTCTGCCATTGGAGCTGCAATGGCGGTGCACTGGCAGAAAGAGAAGAGGACTCTGGGTATAATTTCAGTAAAGCCGTATAGCAAACTGGAGCGTTTATCAAAAAATTTGTTTGATTAACACAAATGTATTCATACGAATTTCCATAACTTAAGAATTAAACACAGCAGTGATGATAAATAAAAACCGGCACATGAATTATCAAAGAATACTGGTGGCTGTTTGCTTGTTGCTAACCAGTGGGTGCTTATTTGCACAAAAGATGAATCCCGGTTTGCTACAGCGGCCATGGAATGCCCAATGGATAACAGGGCCCGGTGGGCCGCTAAACCAGTGGTCGGCGTACAACGATCCATCGCTAAAAGCGTATGCAGTGTATAAATTCAGGAAAAAAATTACACTTGCGGAAAAACCCGCTTCTTTTGTAGTTCATGTTTCAGGTGATAACCGTTACAAATTATATGTCAACGGGCAACTTGTTTCGCTTGGGCCTGCCCGTGGTGATCTGTATTTCTGGAATTTTGAAACAGTGGATATTGCCGCTTACCTGCATGCCGGGGAAAACTGCCTGGCGGCTGTAGTGTGGAATGATGGGATGTACAAGCCAGAGGCGCAGATCAGCAATTTGTCGGCTTTTATTTTACAAGGGGATACGCAGCTGGAAGAGATTGCCAACACAAATAATACATGGCGAAGTATTAAAGACAGCAGCTATGCACCAATTATGCCCAGAGTGCCGGGTTATTATGTGGCAGGGCCCGGAGAAATGATTCAAATGAAATTTCATGCGTCAGACTGGAATCTTCCTGCCTGTAATGATCAAGATTGGGGCTCTGCAAGAAGCATTGGCAACGGCCTTACAAAAGATGCAGCAAGAGATTCCCGTGGCTGGATGCTCGTACCATCGCCGTTGCCGCAAATGGAATTAAAATTGCAGCGGCTTGCTACATTACGCATGGCAGAAGGGGTGACCGTTAACCCGGCGTTTCCAGCGACAAAAACAGCAATAGCTATACCTGCGCATACATCTGCAACAATTTTACTGGACCAGGGATATTTAACTAATGCATATCCCACGCTTGTCTTTAGTCAAGGGAAAGATGCCGGCATTTCACTAACCTATGCCGAGTCTTTATATATTGGTGAAAAGGATAAAAAAACGGGAAAATGGACGGCAACAACATTGAAGGGTAACCGAAATGAAACTGATCAGAAAGTGATGATTGGTAAGCAGGATAGTATTATTGCCGATGGAAGAATTTTACAACATTTCACCTCTCTTTGGTGGAGAACATACCGGTACATTCAGCTGCGAATTACCACCCGGGATGAACCGCTGGTGATTGAAGATATTTACGGAACCTTTACCGGTTACCCGTTTGAACGAAAAACAACTTTTACGGCAGACAATGATACGTTGAATAAAATACTTGATATTGGCTGGCGTACCGCGAGGTTATGCGCATTTGAAACATATATGGATTGTCCTTATTACGAGCAGCTTCAATATATTGGGGATGCACGTATTCAGGCGTTGGTAACATTATATAATACCGGCGATGACCGGCTGGTGAAGAATGCCTTAACCTTGATGGATCATTCCCGCATTGCGGAAGGTATTACACTCAGCAGGTACCCAACGGATCTGCAACAACAGATTCCTACGTTTTCATTATGGTGGATTGGCATGCTGCACGATTACTGGATGTACAGGCCCGATGCTGCTTTTATAAAGGATAAACTGCCGGGCGAACGGCAAGTACTTACTTTTTTTCAGCATTATCAGCAAAATGATGGCTCGTTAAAAGATGTGCCGTACTGGATTTTTACAGACTGGGTTGATGGGTATGCCGGCTGGGATTACGGACAGGCACCAGTAAGCCAGGCAGGTTATTCTTCGGTACTTGATCTGCAACTGATGTGGACTTTTCAACTGGCAGCCGAAATGGAAAGAACGCTTGGCTTCATGGACTATGCAAATCTGTATATGCAAAAAGCTGCACAGCTGAAGCAGACGATTCAAAAGCGTTATTGGGATGCAGCCAGGGGAATGTATGCCGATACAGAAGAAAAGAATCTTTTTTCTCAACATGCTAATGCGTTAGCAATCCTGGTAGGAATGATAGACGGCGAAAATGCCAGGAAGTTAGGTTGGAAATTATTAAACGATACCACGCTGGCTCCAGCGTCAATTTATTTCAAGTATTATCTTCATCAGGCACTGGTCAAAGCAGGCCTGGGAGATTACTATATGCAATGGCTTGGAAAATGGCAGGAAAATATCAATATGGGACTTAGTACCTGGGCGGAAATGTCGAATGTAAGTGGAAGCCGGTCTGATTGTCATGCCTGGGGCAGTAGCCCGAATATTGAGTTTTTCAGAACAGTACTGGGTATTGATGCTGCTGCACCCGGGTTTTCGCAAATTAAAATTGAGCCGCATCTGGGAAATCTGAAACAAGCCAGCGGATCAATGCCTCACCCGAATGGAAGTATCCAGGTTTCTTACAAAGAAGATAAGGGAAACTGGAGTATAGAAATTATGCTGCCGGTTCGAACCAGTGGGTTTTTGATTTGGAAAGGACAAAGGATACGTTTAAATGAAGGGATCAATAAATTCAAAGATATATAAGTTGATGACAGGCTGAATACTTTAAATGACAGCGCAAAATCAATACTGCTATCGCATCAATCATTTCAAATAAACATGACCCAATAATTTTGCCAATATGAAAAAATATCTGTTTTTACTCCTTGCGCTACTATTGTTGCAGTACACATTTGCCCAGGTAAATCTTACGCATCTGCTGGTTGAAGGACTTGAGCATCCTATCGGGCTGGATATACAACAGCCCCGGTTCAGTTGGCAATTGAATGCCGCAAAACGAAATGTGCAGCAATCTGCCTACCAGGTAAAAGTCATGGAGGATAAACGCATTGTATGGAATTCTGGAAAAGTCAATTCTGATCAGTCAGTATTTGTGGCTTACCAGGGTGGTACTTTACAATCGGGAAAAAAATATACCTGGCAGGTACGTGTTTGGGATAACAGTGGAAAAATGTCTTCATGGAGCACCCCCTCATTTTGGCAAACAGGTTTCTTTTCATTGAATGACTGGAAGGCAAAATGGATTGAATCTGTCATTACTAATGATTCTGTAAATGCTCCACCCATACTTTTTAGAAAAGAATTTTCAGCGGGCAAAAAAATAAAATCGGCAACTGTTTATATCACATCACGGGGTATGTACGAAGCGAAGCTGAATGGTAAAAGAATTGGGGATGCTTATCTGACACCCGGGTGGACCAGTTACAAAAACAGGCTTCAATATCAGTCGTATGATGTTACCGGTTTGTTGAAGACAGGTCTCAATGCTATTGGTGTTACAGTGGGTAGTGGCTGGTTTCGTACACCTTTGGGATGGGAAACCAATCGAAATTTATACGGAAGGAAAGTGGGATTACTACTGCAACTGGAAATTGAATATGCTGATGGCAGCCATGCAACTGTGGTATCTGATGGTACATGGACATCTTCGCAGGGCGCCATTCGTAGTTCGGAAATTTATAACGGTGAGTTCTACGATGCCCGATTGAAAAAGAATGGATGGACGACTACATCCTATAAAGATGATGACTGGAGCGGGGTGATGGTCAAAGATTATGCAAATGATATTTTATTGGCAACATATAATCAGCCAATCCGGAAACATGAAACTTTTAAGCCGGTGAAAATAGTAACAACACCAAAAGGAGAAAAGGTGATCGACTTTGGGCAAAACCTGGTTGGCTGGGTTGTCATGAAGGCAAATGGTAAAAAAGGAGATACAGTTACCGTAAGCCATGCTGAGGTGCTGGACCGGGACGGTAATTTTTATACCGATAATCTCCGGGGTGCCAAAGCACAGGATATTTATATATTGGATGGTGAGGGCGAAGAAGTATTGGAACCTCATTTTACGTTTCATGGCTTCCGTTATATCCGCATCGAGGGTTACCCGGGGGAATTAAAACCGGAAAATTTTACAGCTGTTTCTCTTTATTCAGATATGCCATTTACGGGTACTTTCA
Source organism: Chitinophagaceae bacterium (assembly GCA_035760665.1). Classification (GTDB taxonomy): domain Bacteria; phylum Bacteroidota; class Bacteroidia; order Chitinophagales; family Chitinophagaceae; genus DASTSN01. The sequence goes on from DASTSN010000117.1 coordinate 31,354, forward strand.
CCTGTTCCGATCCGTTATTGAATCAGTTGCAACATAATATTCAATGGGGTCAGCGGGGCAATTTTCTGGATGTACCTACGGATTGTCCGCAGCGGGATGAACGGCTGGGCTGGACTGGCGATGCACAGGCTTTTTCGCGTACAGCCATGTTCAATATGGATGTCCATAATTTTTTTTTGAAGTGGTTAAAAGATGTTGCTGCAGACCAATCGGCTGACGGGCGGGTGCCTTTTGTTGTTCCCAATGTCCTGAACCCCCAGGCTGGCGGCTCTGCCGGCTGGGCCGATGTGGCAACCATCGTGCCCTGGAATCTTTATCTTGCTTACGGAGATACACAGGTGCTGAAAAACCAATATGCCAGCATGAAAGCCTGGGTAGGCTTTATGCAAAAAAACAGTCGGGATTATTTATGGAATACCGGTTTTCATTTTGGAGACTGGTTATTTTACCGGCCCTTTGATGACAATGACGGACGATCGGCTGTTACTGATAAATACCTGATAGCACAATGCTTTTTTGCCTATTCCACACAACTGTTGATTAACGCTGCAAACGTATTGGGTAAATCGGAGGATGTACATACATATTCGGAACTTTTACAGCATATAAAGGATGCGTTTCTAAAAGAATATATGACACCCAGCGGCCGGCTTGTTTCAGGAACACAGACGGCTTACGTACTCGCATTGAATTTTGATATGCTACCTGAATCACTTAGAAAACAAGCGGCAGAAAGACTGGCAGAAAATGTAAAAAGCTATGACAATCATCTTACAACGGGCTTCCTGGGAACGCCTTACTTGTGCCATGTGCTCAGCCGTTATGGATATGATTCGCTGGCCTATAAACTCCTGCTGCAAAAAACTTATCCCTCCTGGCTATACCCGGTAACCATGGGGGCTACCACTATTTGGGAAAGATGGGATGGGGAAAAACCGGACGGCACATTTCAAACTCCGGGCATGAATTCATTTAACCATTATGCGTACGGGGCAATTGGCGATTGGATGTATCGTGTAATGGCCGGTATTGATACGTATAATGATGGGGTAGGTTATAAACATATCAGGATCCAACCACACATAGGGCAGGGAGTTGATTCTGTTAGGGCAGAACTGGCAACTTATTATGGCAAAATTGCAGTCAAATGGAAAACTGCAAATGGTCAGCTGGTGTTAGATGTGGCAATTCCGGCAAATACGAGGGCAACCATTTATATTCCCGCTCAGGGTCCCAAAGCCATTACAGAAAGCGGAACTCCGCTTTCATCTATCAAAGAGATTACAATTGAAGGAGCAAAAAATGGGTACGTTGCTGTAGATCTAGGTTCAGGAACGTATTATTTTTCAACGACCAGGCAGTAAGCCGTTATTGAAGTGATTAAGTACATTTGTAATGCATAATTTTTAACAACAGGTAATCGGGAAAGTATTTCTGTTGAACGATAATAGGTTTAAAATGGCAAAAATTCTTTTGGCAGGCGAAGGATGGGGTGCAAAAGCTGCATTACATTCATTAAAGATTACGAAAATTCATCAGCTATTTATTTTAACGAATAATGAGGAATGGAGAGATGCCCTTATTCAAGACGGCTTTCTGTGTGTTAATTCAATGGAGGGAAGATTTGATCTTATTATTTGTGCTGCCTGGCGTCCCATAATTAAACGTTCATTTTTAGCATCTGCAAGGGTGTTGAATATACATTACACATTGTTGCCTGCCTATCGCGGTATGCATGGTACAGTATGGGCAATTTTGAATAATGAACCAAAGCTAGGGTTTACGATACACAGGATGAATGAATTTATCGATGACGGACCGATTGTTTACCAGTATGCAATTGATAACGACTTTGAAAAAACAGCCACTTGGTATATGGAACATTTTAATCAAAAGGTGCAAGAGGTATTGTTGCAAATTGTCGATGGATATTTATCCGGAAATATTCCCGAAATACCACAGGATAAATCAAAGGCCAGCTGGGTGGGCCGCAGGAAACTTAAAGACTGTGCCATTGATTTTACCAGGTCGCTTGACTATCAAAAAGCTTTTTTTCGTGCACTGAATCCTCCGTATCCGTATCCATTTTTTATATTGAAAAATCAAATTTTTGAGGTGCACAGTGCCGGGTTCCATCATAGTTCTGTTGTTACAGATTACGGACGCATTTTAAATATCGATGATGAAGGTGTTTGGATAAGCTGCGATAAAGGTTATATAATTTGTAAGAAAATAATAGAACAAGATAGCGGGAAAGCAATATCTTATGATTATTTTAAGATAGGACAGTTTATTGAAAAGCTCAATTAATGCCCCAGTAAAAATTGTATAATTAGTAATGCAGGAATGTTTACCTGATGATTTATGCACCTCGTCATTAAGAATATGGTTTGTCCCCGCTGTATAATGAGCGTGGAGGAACTTCTGAATAATAACGGATTGCAGGCAAAATATATCCGGCTGGGAGAGGTGGAATTGTTGAAAAAGCCCACAAAAAATCAACTGGAAAAATTTGCCACAGATCTGAAAAAAGTGGGCTTTGAATTGCTTGATGACCAAAAAACACAGTTGATTGAAAAGGTTAAAGTTTTATTGATCAGGAAAGTGCAGGATGCAAATATCGGAGAGCATTTTAGCGTGGTAAAATATCTGAGCGACCACGTTTTTAAAGATTACTCCACGATCAGTAAATTGTTTTCCGAAGTGGAAGGGATCACTATTGAAAAATATTTCATAAACCTGAAAATTGAAAAGGCAAAGGAACTGATCTTTTACAATGAAATGAGCCTGGGCCAAATTGCACTTGAGCTCGGTTATAGCAGTGTAGCGCATTTATCGGCACAATTTAAAAAAATTACCGGCCTTACACCAACCCACTTTAAAAAACCAGGTCAAATGAAACGCCGGACACTAGATAAGATCTGATCACCACAAACTAACAGTTTGTTCAAATTATTGAACTGTTATTACCCGCCAAAATACTGTAAAAGCATTCCATCATTTTGAAACAGCAGGCGCTCCAGTCAAGTTAACTTTACAGTAGTAAATGTTTGAAATGACAAAGGAGGAAACACATACGGTAAACCTGCCCCTTAAAAATGTGGATAGTGAACATTGTGCTTTGATTGTTGATAAAGGACTTGATAAGGTTGCCGGAATATTGGCCCATAAGGTTGAGTTAAATAATAAACGGGCTGTCATAACTATTGGCGATGATTCCCGCGCTATTACGAGAGCTGTCCGCGCAATCCGCGATTTAGGATATGCTGTACCAACAGTGCAAAAGTTCTTTCCCGTTTTACACATGTCCTGTGCATCTTGTGCTGTGAGTGTGCAAACCGTGTTAGAGAATCTTCCTGGTGTTATTGCTGCTTCGGTTAATTATGCGAATGCTACTGCAACGGTTGAATACATTCCCGGTATCACTGATCCTGCTGCTATGAAAGATACGATTCAGTCAATTGGGTATGATCTGGTTCTTGAAGAGGCGGAGGAAACAAACGATGAACTGGAACGATTACAAAAAGAAAATCTCCGGCTACTGAAACATAAAACTATTCTTGCAATCACATTATCAGTTCCGATAGTTGTTATAGGTATGTTTTTCATGCATAAACCTTATGCAAATTATATCATGTGGTTGCTGGCAACGCCAGTTGTTTTGTATTGTGGCAGGCAATTTTTTATAAATGCATGGAAGCAGTTCAAACACCGCTCATCCAATATGGATACCCTGGTGGCAGTGAGTACAGGAGTAGCGTATTTGTTCAGTGTATTCAATACGGTATATCCTTCATTCTGGATACAAAGGGATTTGGAAGCTCATGTGTATTTTGAGGCTGCGGCAGTTGTAATTGCTTTTATTCTTCTGGGAAAACTGCTGGAGGAACGTGCGAAAAGCAGCACGTCATCAGCCATTAAAAAGCTGATTGGTCTTCAACCAAAAACTGTTACGGTGGTGCAAGATGGTGAGCAGCAACTGGAAATACCGGTTGCTGCAGTTAAAGTAGGTATCATCGTATTGGTAAAACCTGGTGAGAAAATTCCTGTTGACGGAACAGTTAGCAATGGTCAATCGTTTGTTGATGAGAGTATGATCAGCGGCGAGCCATTGCCCGTGGAAAAAAAGAATGGCGATAAAGTATTTGCGGGCACAATCAATCAAAAAGGGAGTTTCCGGTTTGTAGCAGAAAAAGTGGGTGCAAGCACTATGCTGGCACAAATTATTACTATGGTGAAAGAGGCGCAGGGCAGCCGGGCACCAGTACAAAAAGCTGTTGATAAAATTGCCAGAATATTTGTCCCGGTTGTGATTGGCATTGCTGTGCTGAGTATGATTTTGTGGATTATACTGGGCGGCACCAATGCATTCACGCACGGACTACTGGCTTTCGTTACTGTATTGGTGATAGCTTGTCCTTGTGCACTTGGTTTGGCAACACCTACTGCTATTATGGTGGGAATTGGAAAGGGAGCAGAAAATGGTATCCTGATAAAAAATGCGGAAAGCCTGGAAGCAGGAAAAAATATCGATACAGTTGTTTTGGATAAGACAGGTACCATCACTATTGGACGTCCTGTTGTAACAGATGAATACTGGCTTAACAATGACCGGTCATTACTGCCTGTTTTAGTATCCATGGAAAATCAGTCGGAGCATCCTCTGGCGGAAGCTGTGACTAAAAAATTTGGTCACCAAGGATTGGTGCAGCTGATGTCGTTCGAAAGTATAACAGGATATGGAATTCAAGCCGTTGTCAATGGCCGGGAATATTTTGCCGGTAGTAAAAATTTATTGGATATAAATAATATACCGGTAGCCCTTCCTCTGCAAGCTGCTGCTGGTAAGTGGTTGCAAGAAGCAAAAACTGTAATCTATTTTGCGAATGAACGGGAAACCGTAGCCGTTATCGCCATTGGCGACGAAATAAAGCCGGGAGTCAACAATGCTGTTTCCCGGCTCGTAAATGCAGGGATTGAGGTCTATATGGTTACCGGTGATAATGAACAAACAGCCGCTGCTGTGGCTGCGAAAGCCGGGATCCGCCATTTCAAGGCCGGTATGCTTCCGGCGGATAAAGAAAATTTTATCCGGTCATTGCAACAACAAGGAAAAATGGTTGCAATGGCAGGTGACGGGATAAATGACAGCAACGCATTGGCCCGTGCCGATTTTAGCATCGCTATGGGGAAAGGCAGCGATATTGCTATTGATGTGGCGCAGATGACAATTCTTTCCTCAGACCTGAATAAAATTCCGGATGCCCTCCGCTTATCAGCACAAACAGTAGGAACGATCCACCAAAACCTCTTCTGGGCATTTATTTATAACCTGATTGGCATACCCGTAGCAGCAGGTATATTATATCCATTTACCGGTTTTTTACTGAATCCTATGATTGCCGGGGCAGCAATGGCACTCAGTAGTGTAAGTGTGGTAACAAATAGCCTTCGGCTAAAATGGAAGAAGATGTAAATTTTTACTTAACAATAAAACAAAACAGGATGAAGATATACCAGTTTAAAACGAACATCCAGTGTAGCGGCTGTGAGGCAAAAGTAAAATCCTTCCTGGAGGGTCACCCGGAAATTGTGCGATGGAACGTAGATTTAACGAACCCGGGTAAACTGCTAAGGGTGGAAACAAGCAACTTATCGCCACAACAGATTGTGGAGTTATTACAACAGGCAGGCTATAAAGCTACCCTAATGGAAAAGGCCCGTTTATAAGGTTAAGAAAAAGCACTGATAGATAAATAATAAAGGTGCCTGAAATCGGCACCTTTATTATTTGTGGAGAATACCGGAGTCGAACCGGTGACCTCTTGCATGCCATGCTATCTTAGCACAATATTTGATTTTACTAAAGTATATTTGATATTGCTTGAAATGCAGTACTGTAGCGGATTTCAGACTTGCTTGCTTTCAAAGAATATCAACCAATATCAAAATTTAGTTTTAGTTCAGTTTTAGTAAAATCATTTTAAAACCAAAAATTGCACCCTATGCAAGTGATCATCGAACCAATACTCTGGACCTATAGCCGACTCAAGAATGACGAGTTTGCCGTCCAGATGCGGTTTACCCACTATAAAGATGTCAAATACCTTAGTACCGGTTTCAGCTCCACTAAAGAAAACTGGGATGAAAAGAATAATCTTCCCAAACCGGAACATCCCAAATATAAAGCGGTTTTAAAGAAAATATCTGCGATAGCAGACGAGGCGGATTTTGAGATACGCCTGGCTGAGAAGAATGGAGAATCGTTGACGATGTCTGAACTGAAACAACGAGTGGCTAAAAAGAAAGAACCTGTTGGGCATAAGAAAATCCTGGCCTTTTATGATGAAGTTATCGCTAACATGGAGAGCCAGGGTAGAACTGGCTATGCAGACGTATTCTCCGCCAGCCGGGCCACCATTGACAAACTTTTAAATGGAGCGGATAAGCCATTTACTGCTTTTACTGAAAAGGATTTTAAAGCCTATGAATTCTTTATTAATGGAAGACCAACCGAAAGTACCAAAAGTCTATATCTCCGTACATTTTACCGGCTTTGGAATCTTGCCATCAAAGAAAAGCATTGTCCCGAAAAACATCATCCTAAATATTGTATTGCCTTCAAACCCTATAAAAGAATCAAGACCCGAAAAAGAGCAATTTCCTTTGACTATATCAAGAAAATAGAGGCTCTTGAACTTGATCCTAATTCCAGACTGTTCAGATCTCAACAGTACTGTATTTTCAGTTACTACAGCCGTGGTATTAATTTCACCGACATGGCGAAGCTAAAAAAGAAGCTGAATGTCTACCGTGGAAATATCTGTTATAAACGCTCAAAAAATAAAAGAAATTATGACTTCGAGCTACATCCAAAGGCTCAGAAAGTTGTCGAGACATTCCAAGAATACCCCTTGCAAAGTGATGCTGAATATGTTTTCCCTATTCTGCAATCTATACATGATACTGCACGAAAAATAGACACACGTATAGAAAGTGCATTAAAGGATTACAATGAAGATTTGAAGACAATGGAAGATATGATTGATAGCCCCAAACATATTACTTCATATACAATCCGGCATGCTTTTGCCACCAACCTTCGGGACAAAAGAGTAGATGTTGCTATTATCAAAGAAGCGATGGGACATGAAACCGAATTACAAACTACGACCTATCTTGAAGAGATAGATGATTCTATCATCTCGACCGCAATAAAAGAGGCGCTCCAGTGAGCGCCTTCAATTATATTGCTAACTTAGTTTGCCCTCAGTTCCTGCATTTAATAGAATCTCTATTTCCTCATAGCGGTAGTAATTAATACCGCCAATTTTAGTAGGATGCAGTTTCCCATTTATTGCCAGGTTTTGCAATGTTCCCGTTGATATATTGAGCATCTTTTTTACTTCATGGCTACGGAGCCATTTCTTAACTGTGGAGTTGTCTTGTTTGGCAATAAACTCTTTTATATCGTCAAGCAATCTGAGGCGAAACTGCTCAAGGTCATCCTTGGTAATAATCTCGATAGCCATTCTTCACAATTCAGTATCATTAGAACTTAAAATAAACCAGACTTCCCAAAAAATGGTTGTAAGAGGGAACGTACCGTATATAACCGTATTGATGTAGTTCGCGGATGCTGCGGTGATATGTGGCCGTTCCCGATATTTTGCAAAGCGGCATGATTTCATGACTGAAAACTGTTACCGGATGCAGATATTGCTTCTTCCGGCAACAGTGAACCAGAGCAGAATATAAACTGATATGGGCAGGATTGATACGGGCATCTTCCTTTATCATTTCCATAAATGATGCGACCTTCCCACTAAGTTCTATCGCCTCTATTTGTTCTTGCATCATATCTGTTTAAGTTTCTCAATCTTCAATCAGGTGATGCTTTGCCTCTTACGTTTTGTTTTCTTCTGCCCGGTTTCCAGCTCTCCATCGTCATCGCCTGCTGTTTGCTTTTGACTTTGTTTTTTCTCTTGTTTTTCTGACTGTTCTTGCGAATTGTTTTCGTAGAGTTTGTCGGAACGAAGACGCTGACCGGAGGTATCATAAAAATTCAGTGACTTGAATTGAGGGCACGCTTCGATAAAGATCTTTTGTTCTTTTCCGTTTATTTCCAACGTTACTGATTGCCGGTTGCCTCGTTCTAAGGACTCCATCAACCTGGTTTTATCTTTTTCCGAAGCGAGTTCCTTGATGGGATGCTTGGCCAATACAGCCTGCAGATCATACCCATAGTTCTGGTGGAATTGCTTTGTCACATAGTTTCCATGCTTGTCCGTTTCCTTAAAATCAAGTTGAACCCAGGCATTGTATTTTTCACCTTCTTTATTAGAAAGCTCCTTATGGACTGCCCGGCCGCTCATAAGATTATACGCCTCTTTCAGCGTAATGTTATCCTCTTTGGGGTTAATGTAAAAGGTCTGTTTGATCGCGTCGGGATGTTGCTTGTTTTGAAGCATGAGATTATAACGATTGAAGAAGTACATATCGCTTTCATCTGACTTTCTGAATTGCAACGTAGCAACTGTGCTGTCATGACCATAATCCTGCTTATGAGTAAGCATAAACTCAGCTTGGCCTTGTTGCATCTTTTCTTTCAATTCTTCTTTGTGGCTTTCACCGAATCCTGTCAGCAATAACTGCTTGCTCAGGTATTCATAATTGTTTTCTAACATGATTGTAGAATTTTGAAGTGATAAACTTTTGTTCTCTTCTTGTCTCATAAATTCAGGTCTTGGCACAGAATAGAGTGGTACATACGCATCCCACAAATAATTGGCAGCAAATAGGCCGTTCTCAACCTTGCTTAGCTGTTTGAGGTCTTCTATTATCCCTTTGACTTCCGCATATCCTTTTCTCCACACGGATCCATCTTCTGTATAATCATAGTACCAATCAGCTTTTGCCATCTTACTCATGAGACCGGCAAGATCATAATTGTCCAGAATATTTCTGGGTATAGGATAATTGTTTTCCATATCAGAAGACATTAGCTCATTTCAGATCAGGCAAAGGGATGGACCGGATGATTTTGTTATTGTTCACCTTCATCAATAGATGTCTGCCTCCGTTCTTCTCCATTAATTGAATCGCCAGGTATTTAGCATCAGGAATAGTAAACTTGTCAAGGGCCACGACTATCATGGAAAAATCACAAGCTTTTACTTTTCTTGTATTACCGGAGATATGCAAGGGAGTCAGTTCATTTTCCTGGGCCGCTGTTCGTTTGCTTTTCCTCTTATCACGGATATAGAATTTTAGCAAATCAATGTCATAATCAATTGTACTCTGATTGCATAGCAATATCTGGTAGTACATGACATCATCTTTGATGTAAATACCGTTGACGCTGGCTGCAATATTCCATTTGCGGTCCCCGATACCTCGTACAGTCCGGTGATTGTCGAGTATGCCATTGGCATAAGTGGCAATGGTGGATTTTTTGAGTTCCGGTAAATAATAAATCCAGTTTTCCGGTTGATCGGTATAATTTACTTTGAAGGAATACACCGAACCATCCCCGGTTACTACGCTTAGATTTGTTTCCGGAAATTTTACAGATGCAGCCTTTACCAGGAGGATATTATCCGCTTCCTTTACTGGTTGTACCAATACATCTTTCGTTCCCCTGTCCACATGACGAATAGGAAATGGAAAAATAAGGCTGGTAGTTTTGTCCGTTGTGATCTGTAGAGAGGAAGTTTGTGCATAGGCGGAAACGAACATCCAGCACACGCAAATCAAACACACGATCCGTTTCATTTTCTTGTTTTTAAGTATGAATAATTATTGTTTCGTAGATTTATCCAGGAGCAATACTTTATACCCGGCTTTTACCATCACTTTTACCAGTTTCACTTTCTTGGCAAGTAATGATTTAGCAGTATTAATCCCGGCTGCTGCTGCCTGCGCTTTTAGAGAAGGATCAAATGTTGTAAGTTCCATCATTTGCAAACTATTGTCAGCAGATTGCTTGGCAACATCCCTGGTAATGGCGCCCGGGATATGAATACCGGGAAGTCCATCCACATCATACACTTCCACCTTTACAGGGTATAATGAGCTACCGCTTCGGATAGAATTAATTTCAATTTCGAGGCGTTCGCCATTTAATGAAGCAATGCCAAAGACAAAATTTCCCGACGGTATTCTGGAACTGTTAATAAACATATCCTGCAATAATCTCAATTTGATCACAGCACCGTTGACCAATACCTGGTTTTCGTTGACCACAGCTTCAATAGCATTAGAGGATTTTTCAATTCTTTCGTTTTCCATTCCGAAAAATCCATAATCCAGTGTATCATCGCCGGCTGTTGCGGTAACGGCCAATATATTTGAAGATTTCTGTGCCTTCTTTTGTTCTAATCTTTCTTTTACCCTGTCAGGATGCTGAACATCGAGTATCTTATCCATCACAGAAGAAAGTTGTTGTATCTCGGGATCTTCACCGTTGCCTGTATTCATTTGGTTCATCATGGTCTCCAGCCTGTCAACTTCGCTGCCAAATTCCGTATGAGCCTGATAATTGTTATCGTATCCGGCATCCTGCTTATGAGAAAGATTTGAATTATTATCCAGTTGTTTTTGCAATAAAGACAGCTTTTGCATCACTTCATCTTCCGGCTTATGTTTTGATTGCTCAAACGGAGATAAATTCAAACGCTGGTTATATTTTGAAGCAGTCGTCTGTGTTAGTTGCTCCAGTTCGTAGGTCGAAACTGTTTCCGTATCCGGTTTCTGATTATAATAAGGATCGCTTCGCATCCATTCAGCCATCTTTGCTGAGTCCTTATCAGCTTTATCATAAAAGCCGAGTTTATCCAGCAATTTTTCTTCTTTGAGGTTGGCATCGGGAAGTTTCGGATTCAATCCCTGACTAATTTCTACACCGGCAGCTTGACTATGGCCTTTACCTCCTCCCAAAGCCCAAAATGCCATTGTCAGAAACGGTATCACCAGTAAAGGCAATGCCAACATCATTTTTCTTTTTCGTCCCGCATTCAGGCGGGACGGTTGATTCACGTTATTCATACGCTTCATTTTATTTGTGAATGATAGATTTGTTCAAAAAGTTTTATGCTGTCCTGCAGACCGGGACGAATGGGTTGCCCAAGACTATCCATATAGCGCTTATATTCCTGTATTTCGTGATAGAGCTCGTCGCTGATATAGTTATCAGGTTCGTTAATTTCACTGCCGGTTTTGTCATAGTGTTTAGGGACATGAATGGGTTTGACTTCTATGGCCGGTTGATTTTTATCTTTAGAAAAAATGGCATTACCGGCCAGGTAAATACTGAAACCCCCGCTTGAAAGGCAAAAGATGACCAGTGCAATCTTTAATTTCTGATTAGATAATTTTGAAGTTCTTTTATTCATGGCTTCAGCGAATTTTGTTTGCAATTTGATTCCTGCACCTGCAATCCTACCAGCCGCTTTATCCGTCCAGTTGCCTGCTGCTGTACTTCCCTTTTTCCTTTTTCTCCAGAGCATTTTAATTCCGGTTTTGAATGTTGATGTCCTTATTTTCCAAAGTCCGCCAGCGTTCAATCAAAAAGCCATGTGAATTATTATCACTTCTTGATACATTTCTCAGATAACCTTCCGTGATTAAACTGCGGGTAACAATGGTAGTAGGCCGGATTATCTTCTGCTGCCCTTTGTACCGGAAATAAAAAGGATAATTTTCTGTATTGATCATAATGCTGTCTGCCTGTATTTCCTGGCTGATGTTACCGGAAATCAGGTTGGTATAATATCCATTCTCCTTCAGATTATTGTATTGTTGTTTTGCAGAACCATCAGCTAGATACAATGCTTTGGTAATATTGGATTGTATTACCTTATCGTCAGGGTCCATCGTAAAAAAATAATGATGGAACATTTTTACATGATCCCTTGCTTCTACCGGGATATTATCCTTGCGGTCTGCTGCATAAGCTTCCAGCGCTTTGCCGTTTGCAAGAATGAAAATTCGCTGCTGAGATTGTGTTGCAAGTTGATAACTTTTATAAGCGATCATCACTGAGATGATGATACATCCTGCCAGGAATGCAATAGAAAATAACCGCACATGGCGAAAGGCCGTATCTATATTTTTTGTCTTCTTAAACATTTTGCTTACCTGAAATTTTATCTTTAAAATATCCACCTGAAGCATGACTGTCCGCCATACTGCTTGTCATTTTATTATAAGCACCACCCAATGCATCTTTAGCCATTGAGGCGCCGCCGGTTGCCATTGATGTTGCAGAACGGGTGGTCATACTCATCATATTTGTGACTTTATACAAAAGCGCATTACCGCCGCCTGCATGAATGATATAGTTAGCTACGCTTGGAACGGTGAAATAGCCTATGATGCCAATGATCATAAAAATCAGATACGCAGTATCTGTAGTGGAGAAGAATGTATCGCCATTGGTGGCGATCTGGTGCAGGTCTTCTTTGAGCATGTTTTCCTGTATCTTTCCCATGATACCGCCAAAGATGTTCGCTACCGGCAACCAAAGAAAGATATTGAGATAACGGGCAATCCATACAGTCAAGGTATGTTGAAAGCCGTCGAATACTGCAATACCAAATACTAATGGGCCCAATATACCCAGAACGATCATGTAAAATGTCCGGATAGTATTGATGCAAAGCGCTGCGGCCTCGAATAATACTTTCAGAACTTCCGACATCCATTGCTTGATGGAGTTACGAAAATTGTAAGAGAATTTCGCAAAAGCGAATTTGATATCGTTACCAATACTTTTAAAAAAGCCTTCGCTTTTATCGCCGTAATGATATTTATACCATTTATCCCTGTCGCCGCTACCGGAAGGACCTACATACATTTGCCAGTACGCCGTCGTTTTAATGGCCTCTTCTTTCATCCGCAGCAGTTCTGTGATTGCTTTGTCTGAATCTTCTACCATTTGAGCAGTGCCTGTTACTGTAGGCTTCATCAGGCCATTGATCATAGATAAGACCGAAGGGAAGATCAGTACGCAAAAGCCCAGCACAAAGGGGCGGAACAAAGGATAAAAATCTACTGGCTCGGCTCTTGCAATATGTCCCCAAACCCGGGCGGCAATATACCAGGTGGCAGCAAAGCCGGCGATTCCACGGCCAACACCTATTAACCTGCTGCAAAGCGGCATCATGTCCGCATACAATGTATCCAGCACTTCGTTCAGACTGCGGATACGGTTAGCTATCTGTGCTTCCGCTATGTGAGGAAGCAATAGAATAATAGCCAATACACCTAAAACTCTTACACACATTTTCATTCTTCACTGTTTTAAGTTCAATTAAACTCTCTGCCGAAGAGTAATCACTCAGCAATCCTTAATAACCCAATATCTTCTTCGACATATTGATCTCCGTCTGTTCTGCTTTTCTTTGTAAAGACAGGTAGCCGGTACTGCTGTTAAAATCCTGCAGAAAAGAAAACTGTTCTTCTATTCGCGCATATATCCGGTCTATCGCTTGCATTCGTTCATCATCGCTCATCCGGAGTTGCCCGGCCGTGATGACCATGAACAGTTCATCGAGATTTTTAACGCTTTCATTAAACAGGTTGGAATAGACTTTTCCTATATAGTCAATCTCTTGTTGAGTAAACGTGCCGCCATCTTTGAATTGTTGAAACGCCAGCTTATATTGCTTAACGATCTGCAATTGGTAATTGACAATATCCGTAATACGCTTATACTTTTTTACTACCGGGATTACCTCCATCAGTGCATCCAGGAAACCTTTGTGCAAACTAAAATTATCGGACGAAATATCTTTGATAGTATTATAGCCCTGGTTGATAACCTTCCAGCCATCATACATATCCTGCAATATCTTTTTGAATTGTGTTAATTTCTCCCAGTTCAGCAATAGTTGCTGTATTTCCTGTGCCTGTGAGAAAGAAACCTGGCTCATGCAGCAAAATGATAGAATAATCAATACCTTTTTCATTGTTGTCCATTTATAGTTTCTGAATAGTTGAGTTCAGTTTGCTCCGTTAACCGCTGTATAGCAAGTACACTCATTTCATTACTGAAAGAAGCTGTAAACGCGGATTTGTCCTGCATATCGAGGTATATCTTTTCAATGCGTTTGATCCGTTCATCATCGGTCATTTCTAATTGGCCGGAGGTAATAACCATCATTAACTCATCAATGCTTTTTAAACAATCATCCAGAAGATTGTCGAATAATTTTTTACAGTAGTCTAATTCTTCATTGGTGAATTGCCCTGATTCCCGGACGGCATCCATCACTTGTTTCGAGGATTTGATGATACGAATCTGGCAAGTGATAATATCGGTAACCTTTATCCAACTTTTGACTTTAGGATTGACGACTTTCAAAGAATCTATATGGCCTAAGTGCAGGGTGAAATCACCATTCTTGATATCCCGTATGGTATGCAGGCCGCCCGAAACAATCTTGTAACCCTTTTGCGCATACTCGATATAGACCTTATTGGCTGCAATCTGTTCCAGCAGCCGCTTGATCCTTGTTTTCTTCTGCTGCATCCATTCCTCCCAGGTCTGTGCAAATGACAATTGACAACTGGCAACAAGCAATAAAAAAATAATCGCTTTTTTCATAGGCCATAGAGTTTTTTGATATAATCAATCTCTCCCTGTTCCACCGCCCTTTGCAGGGAGATCATTTTGTTCTCTTCGTTGAATTCTTTCAAATCCATCAATGTTTGTTCGACACTGGCCGATACGCCATCAATGATCTCTAACCGTTTGGCATCGTTCATCTGCGTAACAAAAGCATTTACAACCAGGAAAAGCTGGTCAATATTCTTCCCGCTTTCTTCCATCATGCCGGTATAAACATCAAACATATAATCAAGCTCTTCCTGCGTGAAATTCCTGTCCTGCCGAAACAGCGCCCATGCCGCCTGGTATTCCCGGACGATCTGTACCTGCTGTTCGATGATATCCTTAACCCGCTGGTAATAGGTCAATGCCGTTTTTACTTTTCGCAGTTCCTCAAAGTAATCTGCGTATAGTTTTCGTTGCTTTTCCACCCAGTCGGAAATATCATCCAGGTGCATTTTGGACATTGTATTCTCCAGCGTCTTTTGGGCATTTTGCAGCCAGATAGTTTTATTTTGTAACCGCTGCACCTGCAAGTCAACCGCTATGATGACTTTCTTTACCGCAGCCTTTATAATTTCAAGAATGGGAATCTGCGCCTGTGATTTCTGTACCGGCATCAACATACAACACAAAGACAGCCCCACAATTGCCAGTAACTTCTTCATAGTTTTTTATATTTAATCGGCCCGTTAAACAATAATTTTTCCTTTGTATCAAAAGAATAAATATCCCCGGTTTCTGTTTCCCGCAGGAACTTATTTTCAGTGCTATAAATAGCAGCAGTAATCACCCGCTTATATTCCGGCTCAATAGGCTGACCATCCAATACCCGTTCGTATTTCCACTTACGAATGATTTTGAACTCGTTGGCCGAACTGTTTTGCAAGCTGATAACAAGGGTATCATACTCGGTTCCAAACTCGTGTTGAGAAAAGCGGATATAGGTGCCGGGAATAAAATTCACAAACCCGTCTTTTCCTTTTTTTAATTGACAGCTCCAGGCAATAAGCAGCAGAGCTAACAAATGAATGAATAATAGTGGTTTCATATATTGATGATTTATTTACCTGTCCTCAATTCGTCTGCAAACGCAGCAATTGCTTTATGCATATTACCATCGAACTTCTCGGCATACTGCATCAGTTTTACCTTTTCAGTTTCCTCCGTGGTATAAGCCAGATACTCTTCCAGGCTCACTTCTGTACGATAAACTTTGCTCAATACACCGCCAAGTGAAATGAATACTTCTTTATATTTTTTGGAAGGATCATTGGCTTTATTGATAGACAGCACCAACGCCTTTTCTTTTTCGGTTAGCCCGAGCAACTCTTGTATCTGGTCAAACTTGTTCTGATACTTTGACTGATCCAGTAGAATTTTGCAGTCTGAATTGTTGATGATAGCCTGTTTCACCACGGGAGAAGAAATGATATCTTCCACTTCCTGGGTTACTACAATCGCTTCTCCAAAGAATTTTCGAACAGTTTTGAACAGGTATTTGATATACTCTGCCATCCCTTCTTTAGCAATGGCTTTCCAGGCTTCTTCAATCAGGATCATCTTTCGGATGCCTTTCAGCTTCCGCATTTTGGAAATAAATACTTCCATGATGATAATAGTGACAACAGGAAATAAAATCGGATGGTCTTTGATATTGTCCAGCTCAAAGACAATAAACCGCTCCTTTAAGAGCTCAAGATTTTCAGTAGCATTGAGCAGGTAATCAAACTCTCCGCCTTTGTAGTAAGGTCGTAAAACGTACAGGAAATTAGAAACATCAAAGTCTTTCTCCTTTACTTTATCAGTTTTCAATACCTCTACAAAGTCTTCCTGTAAAAAATCATAGAATGTATTGAAGCAGGGAAACAGGCTTTGATGTTTCTCCAGTTTTTCATAATACAACTGCAGGGCATTGGACAGGGCGACATACTCAGAGCGATTAAATGTTTCATTGTCTTTCTTCCAAAGAGCTAACAATAGCGTCTTGATGCTTTCCTTCTTTTCTGTATCTAAAGCGTCGCCCTCTCCAATGAAAAACGGATTAAAACGGATCGGGTTCTTTTCATCATAGGTGAAATAATAGCCCTTCACCATTTGACATAAACCTTTGTAACTATGCCCAACGTCCACCAGCACAATATGCGTTCCCTGCTCATAGTATGAACGTACCATGTGATTGGTGAAAAAGCTTTTACCACTGCCCGAAGGTCCAAGGATAAATTTGTTTCGGTTAGTACAAATGCCTCTCCGCATGGGCTCATCTGAAATATCAGTATGTACCGGCTTACCGGTCAGCCGATCACCGAGGCGGATACCAACAGGCGAGATAGAAGAACGATAATTTGTTTCAAGGTTAAGGAAGCAACAAGCCTGTTCCGCAAATGTGTCAAAGCTGTCATTCATTGGGAAATCCGCTTCATTACCCGGTATGCCCGCCCAGAAAAGTTGCGGTGCACCGTCCAGCTCTTGCTTCGGTACCGCGTCCATCTGGGCTAAGGCTGATGATACCAGGTTGCGTACATCTTTCAGTTCGTTTTTATTATCCGTCCATACGAGAATATTGAAATGGGCTTTTACTGGCAGGCGTTGCTGGGAGATAGCCTCGTTCAAAAAATCGTTTGTCGCATCGCGACTGATGGCATTCTCTCTGGAGTAGGCAGACAGAGATTGCAGGCGCAGTCTTTTACTCTCCAGTTTTTGTAATGTCTTTTGCTGATCCTCTATAAAAATATATTGGTTGAAAATATGGTTACAGGGTAATAGCTGCCCGAGAGGTGAAGCAAAGCCCACACTGAATTTTGTTTTATCGGTAGAGTACTTATCATAATTAATTCGTGAACCACAATAAGCCGGTAAATACACTCCATCAGCCAATGTAAACAACTGGCAATGGTTTGATCCTATCTGTATGCCATCTTTAAAGTTAATCTCATGTAACAAAAAGGATCGTTCATTAGGCTGCAGGTTCATGTATCTTTCCACCAACCCGCAATACTGTCCATTTCCCGATAATTCTTCATCGGTCAATCGCTTTAACTGGACAAAACCACTATCTTTTAATATTCGCTCAAATTGCCCGGTGCTATCAAGGAAATCCTGCAACAATTGCGGCTTTAATGTTTCCTCTGGCACAATAGAACGACGAAGAAGGGTAGAAAAAAGTGAACTTCCTAACTTTCGGCTGGCCGGTTTTTTGGTCAGCATGATATAGCATTGATGGTCTAAGTATGGCCGTTCATTAAAAAAGCGTTCGCTGCTTCGTGTTAAAAAGCTTTTATCATCCCTTGAAAAGTCGGCGGCATATTTTGTTTCGGTGAACCAGTCCTGCTTATGAAAAATAGTATGCCGAGGCAGTATCTTGATCGCTTTGATCAATGCCTGGTGCAACGCCTCATATTCCTGGTCGCTCATGGTAAAAAGCTCCGGCAATGTTACTTCATAGGCAATCGTTACGTCGCCCTGTTTGGAAAGAATGCTGTTATGTTCAACGCCAAAAAGCGGAAATATATCTTTTAGTTCTTTTTGCATAACCCTGTAAATACTTTTCTTGAATAACTTTTTACCACAGATGGAATGTTTCGTTTTGCCAGCGCCTTCATCATACCATGCTCACCGTACTTATGACTGAGTTTATATACATGAATGAACAATGCTGTCCCTGCAATGATGATTATACCCAGGCAGACAAATGTGTTGACGCCGCAGATATAGAGAATGGCGAACAGTATCAGCAGGGCTAATAAGCCACCCCCCAAATACCAGATATATTGAGCCTTCAAGCCTTTGAACTCAATTGGTTTGTTAATTCCTTTATTGATAGTATATACACTTGTTGCCATAATTGATTTTTACATACGCATTCCCCGGCTTTTCCGTACCCGTTGAACCGGTTGTTGTTTTTCTTCGTCCCTGATATTTATATTTATTACCGGGGTCTCTTCAATAGCATTTGCTTCAACTAACTCCGGTTCTTCCTTTTCTGTTTGTTGCTGTCTTAATTTGCTCTCCTGTATTTTAATGCTGATCTCTCTTTCCAGCCTTGACAGATCCTGTTTCAAGGATTTTAATTCTTCCTCCTTTTCAAAAGGTTTTTCCACCAGCTTTTGCAGGACAGGCATATTCTTATCCAAATCCTGCAGTTCCTTTTCGTATTGCTCTTTGATTCTTCCCACCCTGTCGAGTGCACTCAAAAAATGACGGGCAGCGAGTTTGGGATTGTCCACAGAGGGCTGGCCCTGGTTATACGTATATTTTATCCCGCCGTCTTTATGCTGCACATAAAATGCATTATGATAGCGATAGGCGAACATTCCTTTGTCTTCGTAGCTCTCCTGCTGCTGGCGAATGAAACAATCAAAGCCGTACAGTGTACCGATTTTATGATCGGTAGCATGTTCATCCGCCGGTTTCCAATTCCTATGAAGATGAATAATATGTTTGCCGATCTGCTCGGAATCAATGCTGTTAAGACCGGTGAGTTGTATAGGGTTGACCTTTGCCCCTTCTTTGTCATACGTAAGCTGTGAAGTATAAATCATTTCATCCCGGTTCAGATGAGAAAGAATATTCATCACAGATTGATGCTCCGACTCCATCCGTTCAAGTCTAAACCTCGATTTCGATACTTCTTTATAATGTACAGACCGCAGGCTTTCGAGCACAGCGATTTTCTTTTCCAGCCTTGATTTCTCCAGCAGGGTAGTATCACCGGACAATATGGCGATATACTCTGAAAAGTTCATCCCGCTTTTTTCATCTATTGAACCTTCATCAATACTGCGCACATTGAGCTCGCAATTTTTCATCTGGCTGATAAAGGTTTGTTTATTCTTTAGCAGGTTGAACTTGTAATTATCGAGAGATTGTTCAACAGCGTAGATATAATTCTTTACTTCATTGTTGTAACTTTCTTTAGCGACCTGGTTTCCCTGCCTGGCACCACGGCCATTTCTTTGCTCCAGTTCGGATGGCTTCCAGGGAATATCCAGGTGATGCATGGCTATTACCCGTTGCTGTACGTTCAGCCCGGTTCCGGCTTTATCTGTACTACCCAGCAGAATCCGGATTTGTCCATTGTTCATTTTCTTAAACAATTCCGGTTTCTTTGTATCTGTCCAGTCATGGATATAGGTTATTTTTTCTGCTGGAATATTATACTCCGTTATCAGTTTCTGTTTAAGTGCATCGTAGATATTGAACTCACCTGGCTTAGGTGTACCAATATCAGAAAACACGATCTGCGTACCCCGGTGTTCGATACTTTGCTGATAGAGGTCACTTATTTTTTTTGCGCATACACTTACTTTATTACCTGGGTGATCGTCATATTTGCCGGGATTGATCAACCGCATATCAACCGCCATTTTTTTGGCATAGTTAGTGGCGATCAGCATACGGCCCTTGTCTTCTTCCGGCGTTAGTTTACCTCTGCCTATTAATGTGCCATCACCGGTTCGGGCAAATTCCATAAGCTTTTTGATGAATGCTTGTTGTTCTTCGGTAGGTTTGATATTGACCAGTTCCTCATTCAGCGCTGGCTTATCCAGCCGGATATGCTTGGCAGTTTTATAATCGGTAATCTCGTTATAGAACAAAGCCAGCTCCGGTACTTTGATAAAATGACGAAAACGTTCCTTGGCAATGATTTCATTCGTAACAGAAAATTCAAAGTCCGTTGTTTTCTTCGCAAACACAGCCGCCCACCCGTCAAAGTTTTCTATTCGCTGCCGTTCCATTTCCTTCGGACGGAGATATTTGAACAGCAGGTACATTTCCGTCAAACTATTTGATATGGGAGTACCAGACAGGAAAGTAGCGTTCAGGTCAGATTGAAACCGGCCCTGTAATGTACGTACGGCAAAAAGCATATTAAGTGCTTTCTGGCTTCCTTCCATATTACCGAGGCCCCCCACCCGGTTATGCCTTGTGGTGAAGGTGAGATTCTTGAATTTGTGCGCTTCATCTACGAAAATGTGATCAATACCAAGTTCTTTGAAATTGATATCCGCATCTTTCTTTTGCTCAATTTTGTTGAGCACTTCTTTCAGGTTAATGCTGAGATTGTTTTTCCGTACTTCCAGACCCTTCAGCATCTTTTTGGAAATCTCACCGCCCATATCTTTCAGGGTTTCGAGATCACGTTCCACGTTTTCCAATTCAGCTTCTAAAATCTTCTTTTGTATTTCGGGGGACTGCGGAATCTTTCCAAACTGGTCATGCGTCAAGATGATACAATCCCAGTTGTTATTCTTGATAGCATGAAACAAACGTTGTCGTTGTGCTGGTGTAAAATCATCTTTACCGGGATATAAAATCTTAGCAGATGGATAAGCCTTTCTGTAAGTATCAGCTATTTGAGAAACGTTCGCTTTAAGCGCAACAATCATCGGTTTGTGAAGGATGTTCAGCCTTTTCATTTCATGTGCCGAAACGATCATAGTGAGGGTCTTGCCAAGTCCCACTTCATGATCAATCAATGCACCACGGTTCTGAATAATGCGCCATGTGGCGTTTTTCTGTGAGTCATACAGGTCGGCAATATCCAACGCATTCCTGTCAAGTCCGGGAAATGTCAAATGACTGCCATTGTATTCCCGGAGTACATAACAGTTAAACGTATCGTTGTAAAGCTGTTCAATTTTCTTTTTATCATTATCCGGTAATTCGTTCAGCCATTCGACAAAACGGGTACGGATCTGTTCAATCTTTTGATGCGCCAGTTGTGTGGCTTCATTGTCCGGCTTCCTGATCTTGCCGCCACCCGACGCTTCCACTTCGTAAGTAAAGAAAGGCGCCGTATTCTCCAAAGCATGCTCCATCGTGGTATAACCATACATGGTTTTTCCACTCTTTGGCGTAACAGCAAACTCGTCGTTGATCTTGGCATTGTTAAAGCGGGGTGCTACTTTGAAACTATCCACCGAAGAGAGATAGCTGACCGTTGTATCAACATCGAAGAGTTCCGTAGCAAATCGCTGATAATATGCTTCCGGCATCCAACGTTCACCCATATTAAAATCCAATAGCTCAAAGGGAATTTTTTCGGGTTGCACTTTCGTAATGGCGTCAAGGCTTCGCTGTAATTCTTTATTGGCAGGTTCGCTTTCTGCCTCATCTCTCGCAACAGACAATTTGGTAACTACATTACCACTGAGATATTGGTCAGCCGTTTCCCATTCCCTGGTATCGGGATTGAGATAAATATGTTGTTGCAGAGCGGCAATAGTTTCGGACTCGGTATTACCAACTGTCCTGGCTATAAAATCAATATCAACTATTCCTTTTTCGTTTAAACAATGTGCCAGCGCTTCAACAGGATCTTCTGTTGTAAAGGCTTCCTGCTTTTTGAAAAGTGGCTGAAAGAAAATATCAGCTTTCACATACTGTTCGCCTTCTTTTCTTTCTAAAGAAGACAGCGTAATAAACCCTAAAGTATCGTCCAATATATGCTTGCGATTGATAGGTTGGTTGAGTAAACCATGCTGCAACTGGAACTGCTGGTAAGCATGGTTCAATTCTTCCCTTAATGGTTTATGTTCAACTGCTGAAGCATTTTCTTTATCCACCAATATGAAATAGGTATCCCGCAAATTGACATATTGCTCAAAGAAAGATTGGGGTTTTCCTGAAAACGTAAAGGTTCTGAACTCCGCCTGGTCATGCTCCTTATCAAGATTGTGAATAGCTCCCGGCATTCCTTTATGCATGACGAGTGTTCCTTCCCTGTAATGCGGTTTCAGGCCATTGAAAATTTCCTGCTTTGCAGCGAGCCCAAATGCCGCTTCAAAATGTTTCTCTCCTTCAAACCGGAAATCGTGACTATATTCTTTTAACTCTTTTGAAATTCTTTCGAGTGTATTGCCCAGCGGTCCTGCGTTCATCCAGGCTGCTGACAATTTTATTTCTTCGAGATTGGAATGTAGTTTATAAGAATAGAAAGAACTGTTTTTTGCTTTAGCCGTCAGCAGCACAATGCTTTCATGTTCGGGTCTTTCTGTTGTCCGGACTATTGCTGCAATACGGGCTGTATGTTTTTGAACAGCATCATTATCTTTAGAAGTGATATAGGCCATTGCCCGGTTAATGTTCTCTGCAGGGCCTATATCAAATAGCCCGAGCTGAACGCCATCGCTATCCGGTTTGTTTTCCGGCATCTCCAAAAAAGTCAGCTTTTTACCTGCTGTATCGGGCACAGTAATTATCTCGGCTTGTGTCTGCCTGTAACGATCTGCATTGAACCGAAGCTGAAACTGATGAGTAAGACTGGCCTGGAGCGCTTCAGCAATCTGGGCAATATCTCCGTCCTGCCATATTACTTCTGTAGTTCTGCCGTACTGGTTAGTGCCTGCTTCCCGGACATTACCCATTACTATATCATGATCATGGGTGGAGATAAAATAATTATAGGAAAACCGGCCAAACTCGTTTTCCCGTTCCCTCACTTCATTCAACCAGTCTTCTTCCCAGCTCATCTTTTCCTTCGATTCATTCTTCTGAACGACGAGCAGGTGATTCGGCGCTTCAGTGCCACCGGTATCTTTCATCAGGTTATCCGGCATGACGACGAGAGAAACAAAATCCGCTTTGGAAAAAAGATACTCTCTTGCTTCCTTATTGGAAGGGCTGTTTAAAAAAGCGTCCGTCGTGATATAGGCCAGGATACCGCCGTCTTTCAGTTTATCAAGTCCTTTTGCAAAAAAGTAGTTGTGGATCTTTCCTGAAATGGCAGGGTCGGGAAAATCAGGATCATGTACCGGGAAATTGCCGAAAGGAATATTGCTTATAACAAGGTCATGCTTTCCATTTTCGGTAGCAGGGGTTTCTTCAAAACCTGTGATTTGCACTTTTGACTGAACAGGCATAGCGCTGCATAAAGACTGCAACACTTTTCCAGTCAGTATATCTTTTTCAACAGCCGTGACAGATTGTAAATCTTTAAGTGAAGAAACCGCTTCACTGATAAAAACACCTGCACCGGCGCTGGGTTCATATAAATTTCGAACAGGAATATTTTGTTCCTGCAATACTTTATATAAAGTCTGTGGAACAACAACGGGTGTGTAAAACGCGGTAAGAACACTGTTCTTTAGTGAAGCAATAATAGTTTTGTATTCGGCATCGCTGAATTTATCTTTCAGCAGTTCATGTAATTCCTGCACGCCTTCATATAAACGCAAGTCTTCTTTTGTAGCTCCTTGCTTTATCCATTCTTCTTTTGATCCGCCAGTCGGCGGATAAAGTATAGCCTTAATACCCCCAAACCCGCTGTAGCGCTGCAATGCTGATAACTCATCTGCCGAAGGAACTTTATCCTCCAGGGCAATGCGTATTGCAGCAATATTATCATTCAGCTTATATAATGGGTTATAGGCCATTTCTCACATATCTTTTACTTCAACCCTTATTGAGATATTCATATACTGCGCCTGTAACTGCGTAGCGCAGGAAACGGTTGTCTTCAGTGGCTTCAGAAAACTCAAACTCCTCGAATACTGCATCGCAGACTGTAATCATATTGATCAACTCGCTGGTCAGCACATTGCTGTTCAGCATCCTTTCAAAATCATTGGGAAATTCTTCTTCCAGTATTGATTTAATATAGCTGTATCGGGAAGGTCTTAGAGGTTTCGTCAGTTCCTCCATACATTGCTCTTCAATCACAGATGGCGGTTGATTTTCCGCCACCAGTTGATGGATCAGGCCATCAACTGACGCTAATGATTCGTTCAGGTAATCCGTCAGCCGGTTCTCGTCCTGCAGTGTCAGGAGGAAATCCGGGTTATTGTCCCGGATATATTCATGTAGCTTTCTCAGAAGTGTCTCTTGCATAATTGTCATTATGTTGTTTCTGTAATTCATTTAACCGGATAAAGAAATCCTGTAATGTTGGTGGCTGTGTGTCGGCTGTTTCCCTGATCAATGTTCCAAATTCCATTTCAGTTTTATTACCGGGGTCGGCTTCATGCTGCAACCTGCGGTTGCCAATGACAACTGAAATGATTTTCTTTTCCATTGTTTATTATACACCGAAGAAAGAACGGATGACAGTTGCTGCCACCACCAGGAATACGCAGCTACCAAACCACGCAGCAGCTACTTTGCCAGTATCGGGATCACCACTGTTCCATTTTTGATACACTTTCACTGCCCCGATCAACCCGAGTATAGCGCCAACAGCATACATCAGGTTAGTACCTGCTGCGAAATAGCTACGCACTTTTGTATTGGCTTCGTTGATCCCTGCGTTTCCATCTTGGCTGAAAGCAATAGCGCCAATCAACATAAAGAGGAAGAAATAAGCGGCGGCAATTTTCTGTTGCCTGTTTAGTTTCCAGTTCGTCATCTTCAATTTCATACACACATTTTATAATAGGGTAAATAAATTTGGGCGCTCCATCCTATCCCTTCCACACTGCACGGAGATCTTCTTCACCAAGATGGATGGAGCATGTTGTTTTGCTCTCTTCAGCAATAAAGGCATTGATTGTGTCACGGAAATCCGGCTCATCCCACTGACTATACTTGCTTAGGTGGGCCTGCAAGGCAAACACCAATTCCCCTTTGCTATGTTTTCCTTCAAAGGCAGGTTTTATTTCATCTATCACATGTTGAGATGTGCTGAGCACTTCATCCAGTTGGTCGTCGCCATGCAGCGAAATACTGCTGAACGAGCCAATGGAAAGCGACGGCAGTTTAAATTTGAAATACACTACCCATACAAACAAATAATAGAGAATTGTTGAAACAATCAGGAATAAAAAATATTGCTGCCAGGAAATAGAACTAAGCATTGGTTAATTTATTAGGACTGTAAAAATGATTACAAAGAGCTATTCTCACATTATGAAATCGGATTTTGTTTTTGTGAAAAAGATCTTAAGCTGTTCTATTCTTTTGTACTGCACCCGGAGAATAACCAAAATGACTTTTAAAAGCAATTGAAAAATTACCTGTATCATTATATCCTACAGCCATTGCAATAGACAGTAAAATATCATCGGTTGTTTCTAATAAATGATGTGCATGTTTCATTCTTTCATCTTTAGAAAACTTTCCAATCGTCAATCCAAACCGTTGCTTGAAGGCGTGTTGAAGCTCCTTTTTTGAAATGCCTATCTTACCTGCTATTCCTTCAATGGTATCATATACCGACAAATCTTCGAGTATTATATCTCTTGCTTTCCCGGCAATTTCTGCAGCCGCCTTACTGATTGCTGGTTTTCCTCTTACCTCAGTTACTTCCAGAACTAATTGCAGAAGAAGATCAACAACTCTTGCATACAGAAAGCGATCTGCTAATCTTCCCTCTGTAACCGGGCGAAAAAAGGATTTTACATTTCCTTCAATTTCGAGTGAGGAATAGGGAAGCAATTCATTCAGATTATTAGTATCTTTTAATTCTTCGTAGTCTGCAAGAGCTTCCCTGTTAAAAAGTATTTCGAAAATGAATACTGTATTTTTAAATAAAAAACTAACTACCAAGTCTTCCTCAACATATTTCCTTTTTAGTTTCTCATGTGCTTCTTGTAACGCCGGTTGAGTAGCGAAAATCATAAAGAAATCCCCTCTATAATACTGAAACAAGCCTGATTCGATTTGTAGTTTAGTGGCATTGGGAAGCCTGTATGTCTTTTGCACAATTCCTTTCTTCTTCATGGGCATCGTTTTCATAGATTTCAATAGGCTTCCTGGCCCGGCCAACTGTAGTGTTGGCCGGGAAGAAAGCATTAGTCATAATCTTAATTGAACTTAGGTAAGTAAGCTCATGGGTTTATCGGACTTCGGCCGTGCAAACCGCATGACACTATAAATGAGAAAGCCGAGTGAAGTGACACCGAACAATACAAATGAAATCACAGGAACAGTCTGCTCGAATGTCTGATCGTTATAACTCCAGCTATTTATAAAAAATATAAACAGCGAAGCATAGAGCGAAAGGACACCCAGGATATTTAACAACGGATCAATGAAATACTTTGATTGCCGTTTATACCTGCCATAGCTAAACAGTACCAGCCCCGTCCCAATAAGGGCAAATACTGCATGTACGCCGCCATGCGGAAGAGCCATCAGGATATATATAAGATAGAATCCTCCAAAACTCTCACCGCTGATTAACGTGAGACAAAATAATGACAGCACCAATACAGGGTGTGTAAGAATATTGATCGTTTTCATAACGAATAATTTACTGTTTTTAATTACAAGGACCTGTGCTTGAACCGGACCAGCCTATAACCGGAACACTGGCTCCCTGTACACCGGCATCCTGCAACTCTTTTATTTTCACATACAGTCCTTGTGGTGTACTTGTTCCACCCGGTGAAAGGCTGCCTGGCATGTGAAAACGCGGAATATCAAACCAGATGGATGGGCTTACTGCTGAACGCCATACTTCAATAGACCAATCTGTACAATTATAATCGTCAATATCATATTTAACATTACCTAACTGCCGGATGCGCATAATAGCAGACTTCAAGTTTTCCGGAGACACGCTGACCTCATAAGAAGCATTGAATTCATGACTACCATTATCCACAAATTTACCATCGAGCGGTGCATCAGTAAGAATTGTTTTCCAACCCGTTTTTGGATAAAAACCTATGTGTTGTGAAGCTGAGCCGCTACCGTTAGCGCCAGTTTTTTCAATACGAATCCATGTATGTCCGGGTGAACCAGCAGACCAGTCGAATATCTTAGTGGGATCACTGTCAACCGGCACATCGGAATGGATAGTGATCTTACAGGTAGCCCCGGCATCAGGAATATTGTCAAAGCATTTAAGATATTTGTCCAGATCAATGGCCGGATCGCCATACTGCGATTCAAAATCAACCTCCAGCATTTCATCGTCTATCACATTCACCGGTCCGTTAGGATCATTAGGAGGCGGAACATATCCACCGCCGCTGCCACTGCCTCCACCTGTTCCGCCACCGCCACCACCTCCGGCAAACGGATCTCCACCTGAGTACCAACCTCCCCAGCCACCGCCGCCGCCGCTATTATCCAGGAAAGACATCAGGTACATCCAACTGCTCCAACTGATACCTCCACCCGAGGGATAGCTTGCCACAACGATAACCTCCGGTAATTCTACATAAGGATCAGGCACAACCAAAACCTGCTCACGTAGCATAGTCTTGTTATTTACACGATAACCACGGATGATCTCTGTCTCTTCAATTGTCTCACCTTTTAAACTTTTCAGCAGTAGAGTACCATTGAACGTCTCCTGAACATTGTTCCTCGTCAGGCTTACGATACGTCCACGCTTGATCGTACCGCTTGCACTAACCTCGACCAGTACAAATGATTCGCTCATTTTTTTTCCTTTGAAAGCTACACGCAGTAAAGTTACATCACCATGTACCGACCTGGAAATACGTGAAAAATCCAGGGCGTTGAAGTCCGAAACCGGCAAGCTATCTGCCAGGCTTCGTTTCAGTTCGAGGTAATCATTAGATGGCTTTGGACTTTCAACCTCTTTCTGGCAGGATATAATCATCACCGCCAAAAAGCAGAATAAAATTAGTTTTTGCATAACACATGATTTTGGTAAAACGAATATAGAAATGCAGTAGAGCCTTTGTAATTGCGATTTCGTAAGAAATGAACTACAATACTGCTGTCGCTTCAATTTATCGGAATAAGGAAGTCCGAAAATTGTTCTGGTGGTAGAAAATATTGCTTAGAAAAAATTATGACGATTTCTGAACACGTTTATTCTTCACATAACTGAAATGATATTCAGAAATGCCCAGCCAGGAAGCAAGATGTTTAGCCGGTATCCGCAAAATATAATCTGGAAAGCGTTCCAGAAGCCATGAATATTTTTCTTCCGCTGATTTCATGCGGAGAGCATAAAGCAATTGAGTCCAGAGAATATAATAGTGCTGGGTAAGCTCCCTCGCCACATAGTTAAATTCCGGGAACTGTTTGTATATAGCATATAACTCACCATGGGAAATATAAAATAACTTGCAATCCTCCAATGCCTGAATCCATTCGTAAGAAACCTTTTGCTGATAAAAGCTCTCAACGGAAACAATAACATCGCCATCCTTCATAAACCAGCTCGACACTTCCAAATCGCTTTTCCGATAAAAACAACGAAGCATTCCTTCATTGATAAAATGAATATGACGGCAAACATGACCTGCTTTTAATAGCAATTGACCTTTTTTTAGTTCACGATACTTGACAATGTCCTGCAGATGGGCTACTAATTGCTCACTAAGAGGATGTACTGCATTAAGAAATGCCAAAAGCCTTTCCATCAAATGCAATCTATCTTTTTTGTGATTCACAAAACTGCTCAAGTGGTAGTAAATATTGTTCTGGCAAAGAGACGAGAAAAAATAGCACAGTAAACTTTTTTAACTGATAGCAGTTTTTTCTACCAACAGCATAATCTTTAAGCACAATTCTTTTAGGACTTTTAGAACGTGAAACTAAAACTGACGATATTCTCATTCGCTGAACTGATTACAGGAGCACTTGTTTTTCTCTTCCTCTATACTGCGCTCACCAAACTTTATGATGTATCCAGGTTTGCATCAGCGATGAAGCACAATTCTATACTCGCCCCTTATGCCGATATTCTTAAATGGTTTGTTCCAATTACAGAAATTATTATTGTTATACTTCTTTGCATACCCCAAACACGCAGGAAAGGCATACTCATTTCAGCTATCCTGCTTGTCGCATTCGCCGCCTACATAAGTTATATGCTTTTTAAAGACTCGGATCTGCCATGCACCTGTGGTGGCATTCTTGAAAGTATGAGTTGGAAACAACACCTGGTATTTAATATTTCAATGATAGTGCTCAGCGTTGCTGCATGGCTTCGCTACCCGAAACGATTTATCGCGACAAACAGGAGTAGCCGAATACCTGTAAAAAATAGTAGGCAAACTTTAATCAATTAAATTTTGAACCATGAAAAAATTTGTAATCGTGTTGATTGCGGCAATTATGGCCATTGGCTTTAGTGCTTTCACGCCTCATACAGAGGCGCAGGACACCTACTTCCTTCCAAGAGGTGGCGATTGGGATGAAATCACTGCACAGCAAGCGTGCACGCCCGGTACACAAACAGCTTGTCAGGTGGATAATCCTTTTACACCTGCGTTTGATCCGACAACTGTTTATACTTCGCCTGTTCTGCATCCTGATTTTATCCTCAAGAAAAATTAACGACGCAGCGCACAACCGGACATTTATTGTATTTCTTAAAAAATAAAATACAACTCATGAAAAAGTACACTTTGGTTAGCATTGCTATCCTGCTGGCTTTTGCAGTCAGTGCTTTCACTAATAAGAAACCTGATACCACTTACTGGATCCATCCGGGTACAGAGTGGTTGCCCATCTCAGACCAGGAAGCCTGTCCTGCGGGCAGTATGTCTCCGTGCAGCGCAGACAATCCTTATACAGAAGGTGTAAATGACCCTACGCCGGTTTATATTACTCAATCACTCTCGAATCCTTTAAAAAAGCCAAGTTAATGGAGGAGAAAGCAAAGGTTGCAGTCACCGTTTAACTGCAACCTTTGTTTCTTTCGGCGTTATCACAATCACATCCATCCATTTCGAGCCCTGCACCAGATCCAGCCCGGCTTGTCGTAGGCCATTCCTGAGAGCATCACGGTCACTTAATACGGCGCGGAATTTTATATCCACATACCCTTTAACACCTGTTTCATCAATAATTGGCTGATCTTGTACGTATAGTACCTGCAGACTTTCAATTAATGGCCATAGCGGATGATTGGTTAAATCAACTGCGGCCTGGGTCACTGTGCCTTTTGTCTCTGTGTGCCTGCTCGCAATTCGTGAGGTATCGCCATCCGTTATAATAAGCCGCCAGTAGGGCATCAATCGTTTTTCCATTTTAGCTGTATACGGCAACGCACGATTCAGGTCGTCCTGAATATATTTTAAATAATCTTCCGGAGCAGGACGATCTTTAAATACTATCCGGTAATTATAAGCCTTGTCCATATCTATTGCCGGATTTCCCTGTGTACTGTCAAATATGATTAACCTGGAAAAATGCTGATACAAACTATCTGTCGAAGACCAATATCTTTTACCGCAAAAAGCAAAAAAATAAAGTTGTTTCAGCGTAACACCGAGTGCCTGAAAATAATTTTTATCGAAGTCCACTGCAAACGGGGTTGCTACCGGGTCTGTTTTCGTCCAGTTTGTCAACTCAGACCGGAATAGAAAACTGGTGTCATGCTGATAGTTCTTTAGAAAACCGGTGAGTACATTGTCTGGCTGAAATGTTTTTCTCTCAATAGGATTGCCTTTTAAAAAGAGTTCTATGTTTGAATTGCTTACTTCAAGGTTGCCGGTCAGGGCAACTATTTTTCCTGAACTATTTACCCAAATAAATGTAGGCAAATACCCGGTATTTATTTTATTCGGAAATATACTGTCCATAGCAACGCCAAAGTCAAGATCATACCATGTGGCAAATTGTTGGTATGTGTCCTCTATTGTCTTATCCTTTTTACCGATCAAAAAGAATTGTATTTCGTTGCCGAACTGAGCTTTCATTTTCTTTAGGAGAGGAAGAGAAGTAAAGCTTGTAGAGCAAAAAGAAGAAAATACTTCAATAATAGCAGGCACCCCCTTTTTCCATTCCTTTCCTATTGCAGGAGGAAGTTCCTTTAATGAAAGAATAGTTTCTGCTTCAATCGGCTGTGCATAGAGCAGCATTTTTGCATACAGGCAAAGGAATATTGTTACGATAAATCGTTTCATACTCAAAAGACTTTATTTGATCAATAACCCGCATTCTGCACCATACCTGGGTGGCGCAGAATTTCTGTTTGTGGAATAGGAAACAACTGATCTGTTGAGGACCAGTTAGCGCCTTTTATTAATGGCATTACTGTATTGGCGCGGTTTGTTCTCACCAGGTCGAGCCAGCGATCAGCAAATTCACCGAAAAGCTCTACCCGCTTTTCTCTTATTATTGCATTCAGAATATCTTCTTTTGTTACCAGGGACAATGAAGGTAATCCTGCTCTGCCTCTGATGATGTTCAGATCCGTTAATGAAGGCACAAGTTTATCCTGCATGGCACGAGCTTCTGCACGGATCAGATATAATTCTGCCAATCGAATCAGGGTAGTAAACTCCGTAAGCGATGGGGCGTTTTGTCCCACTTTGTATTTATGCAGCCAGTTATATTGTTGGCTGTTGTAAGTAGTGAATGTCACCCATGAACTTCTTCTGTTATCGCCGGTTTCAAAACTATCAACAAGGTTCTTCCTGACGCTAATGAAAAAAGGCCTGAATGAAGTAGGTTGCAAAAGCGCTCCCGCATAAGAATTAAACCCGGGAATAACCGGACGCAATTGCCAGATCACTTCAGGACTATTGCTTCTGAAGACCTGTTGCAAATTCGTGTTAAGTGAATACATGGACTGCTGTAGGACACTATCTGCTTCCGCCTCTGCCAATTCCCACTGTTTAGTAAACAGGTATGCCTTGGCAAGCATTGTTGCTGCCGCATATTTATTAGGACGGACCCGCTCCGTCCCCGGCGTATTATCAGCATTCACATAGGTAGCAGACAGCAGGGATTTGCTTAATTTGAGATCGCTGATGATTTCAGGCAATAATTGACTGGCGGTTTGCTGCTGCTGTACTGAAGTAACCGTGTAGTCTGTAACCGTATTATAGGGAATGTTTCCGAAAAAATTCAACAAATAAAAATGACAAAAAGCCCGTACAAAATAAGCCTCACCTTGTAACTGCCGGCGCACTGCATCGCTTAACCCCTGGCTGGATGTCGTTCCCTCAAGAACCGAATTGGCCTGGTAGATATAATTATACAAAGAACTCCATAGCGAACCTATATTACTGTTTTCAGGAGTAATATTATTGTTTGCAATCGCAGTGGCCGTAGCCGAACTACTATGATTATTCAATTCGTCGGAAGCAGTACCGGCATAAATAGTTACATTATAAGCTATGCCGGACTGTTCCATTTGTGTATATACAGATAGCATAGCAGCAATGGCCGTATTATCGCTTGAAAAAACAGTTTTTCCGGTAAGATTGCTGCGGGGAGGTCCCACCTCCAGGTATTTTTTGCATGAGACTGCAGATAAGAGCAATCCGCAGCAAAAGAGAAAAAGAAAAGGTTTGTTGTTCATATAAAAAAAGTTTAGAGTGAAAGTTGAAATCCTCCCGTAATCATTTTTACAGGTGGCATCAGGGAACGTGTCTCAGGGTCCAGGCTTTGATATTTCGAAATCGTGAAAAGGTTTTGTGCTTGCAAGAAAATGATACAGCTATTCGGGTTCAGTTTTTTGTCGGCAACCTTTTTAAAATCGTAAGAGAGATACAAATTTTTCATCCGGACAAAAGAAGCATCGCTGAATGCAGCATCACTCGATCTGTAATAAAAAAAGGCTGTACTGGCAGAACTACCCGAAACACTATACTTTTGAATCGCTACATTATCTCCGGGCTTGGTCCATCTGTTTAATACAAGAGTGGGCTGATTGGTAAATGTTCCTGGCATACCAAAGAGGTTCAAATAAGTGGATGCATATCGTTGCCGGGTAAACTGAAGCAGGAAGCTTAGCGAGAACTGACCGTATGAAATAGTATTTTGCCAACCTCCAAACCACTGCTGCCCGGTGAAAACAATAGCCTGCTGGTCATTTGGTGCACTGATTGCTCCGCTTCGGTCATAGTCTGTAAAGCGATAATATCCTGTTGCCGGATCCACTCCTTCGCTATGATATGCTTTTGTAATGAACAATGACTGACCTACCACATAGGTGTTGGCATAAGTCGAGCTCGCCAGATTATCAAAGCGCAATAATTTATTCTTGGGAAAAGTAATATTGAATGCTGTTGTCCAGTTCCAATCTTTGTTTTTGACAGGTATTGCTGAAGCTTCCAATTCAATACCGGTATTTTGAATTTTTGCGGGCAGGTTTTTCAGGATGCCATTGAAACCGGTGCTTGGCGGCAAACCGTATTGCACAAGTTGGTTGTCGCTTACGTTGTGATAATAATTTGCTGCAAGCAACAGCCGGTCATTGAAAAGTCCAAGATCAATAGCAGCCTCGTATTTCAATACACGTTCCCAGTTAAATGCAGGATTGAATAGTTGGCGGGGTTGAAAGGCAATAACGCCCTGATAAGGAAAAGTGTTGGCGTTATAAAGGTCAAGATAATTGTAATCGCCGATTTGATCATTGCCTGTCAACCCGGCACTTAGTTTCAATTTGCCATGACTAAGCCACCGCACTTTTTGTAAAGCCGCTTCTTTAGAAAAGATCCATCCTAATCCTACCGATCCAAAATTGGCAAAACGGTTTGAAGGTCCATAACGGCTGGAACCATCACGCCGGGCATTCAATGAAACCAGATACCGTTGCTTCCAGTTTGCAGTCAGACGACCAAACACGCCCATGTAACGATAACGGATATCCGTTTCGGTGCCGGACAAGATTGTTGAAGCCGATGCCAGGCTATAAAGCAGATCATCACTAGAATAGCCGGAGCCTATTTGCGAAAAATTGCGCCGGTTAGAAGACTGAAATGTTGCTCCAGCCAATGCTTCGAGTTGAAGCTGCTTAACAGATTTACGATAAGATAATTGAGGTTCGGTAATGAGCGTATTGATGGAGCCATTGCCGAATCCGGCGGATGCTATAGAAGGCAAGGCCGGATCAAATGAACTTTTGGGCGTTCGGGTATGATCTCCCACACGTACCATGTCATAACCTAACATGGCTTTTACTTCGAGCTCTTTTAAGAGCTTGAACGATACGGTCAGGTTGGCAAGAAGATTTTCGCTCTCGGAACGATAAGTTTTTCTTAATTCGGAAAGCGGGTTTTGCCAGGTTGAGGTCTCCCAATTCAATTCTCCTTCGGGAGTATAAAGTGCCGGTGCATTCGGCGCTAACAGTATATACCCGGACAAATCATTTATCGGCAGCTTTGTAACATTGCGTGAGTAGGCTGTTGTCAGGGAAAACTGCAGGCGTTGATCTGAAGTGCGGTGCTGCACATTGATGCTGCCCGATAGCTTTTGTTCGCCAAAGCTTTTATCTGGCAGGATAGTGGACTCCCCGTGATAACCTGCACTAAACAAAAAACGGGTTTGCTGATTGCCCCCTGAAAAATCCAATTTCGTATCAGCCACCATCATGGTTCTGCCCAGCAATTCCTTCTGCCAATCTGTGTAGCGGGCAGTATCCCATACCGCAAGGTCTATTGCGTTAGAAGCATCTGGTATAAGACCATCGTTGGCAAACGCTTCTTTGCGCATACGGACATATTGTGATGTATTCAATAATTCCATACGGCCAGCGACTTTACCTGCCCCCAGGTAACTACGGACGCTGACATTAGTTGCGTTATTTCCTGCCTTTTTTGATGTGATCAATATGACGCCGTTGGCGCCCCTGGATCCGTAGATGGCCGTGGCGTCCGCATCTTTGAGCACCTCGATGCTCTCTATGTCAGAGGGGTTTAAAGTGGCAAGCGGGCTGGCAATAATGCCTCCTCCGAAAAAGGAATTCAGGCTTGTGTACGGGTAGGGTATCCCATCAAGAATGATCAACGGGTCGTTGCCGCTGGCAATACTATTCTGCCCGCGGAGACGGATGATATAGGGAGAGCCCGGAGTTCCGCTAACCTGTGTCATCTGCAGGCCGGCAACCCGGCCTGAGAGAATAGATAATGGGTTGGAAATTGGCTGCTTTGCAATCTCCTCTTTCTTAATGCTGGTGACTGTACCAGTTCCTGTTCTGCGTGTTGACTTGCCGTAGGCAATTACTATGGTCTCATCCAGCACCCCTACTTTAATGCTTACCCGCATCTCAACAAACGACTGATCACCCACATACCGTTCCAGCGGTTCTATCTCTACGCTGGTAAGTACCAACGTCACATTGCCGGGTGCATTATCAAAACCAAACTCACCATTGGGATCGGAAGCGACAACAAGCGGAGTACCCTTGATGTTGATTGTAACCCCTCTTACAGGATTACCGTTTTGATCCAATATTTTCCCTCGCAAAGGACGTTGGGAAGCAATTACTTTCTTTTCTTTAACAGTAATGTTCTTTTCATTGATATTATACAGTAACGGTTGTCCGGAAAAGCATTTATCCAGCACGGAGGAAAGTTGCTCATTGGAGACAGACAGGGTAACAGGCTTTGCCTTCTCAATCTGCTCCGTTGTATATATAAAATGATGATCCGATTGTTGCTCAATCAGTAGAAAAACCTTTTCAAGCCGCTCATTTTTTACAGAAAAAGTTATGAGTTGACCACGGGCAGTCGTAATAAAATAAAATGATAACAGGAAAAATAAAAAACATCCACGCCATTTCATAGCTTTGAGTTGTTTGGGTTAAACAATAATCGTTCCTTCGATTTATACAAGGGTAACCCAGGCGCCGCCGGGCAGTGATCCACCACTTTCCGGCTTTTTATTGGATATACCTCTTATCTTTTTACAATAATTGTATTGTCTTCAATTTTAAAATGCACATTGCCTGTCTCTTCAAGTAATTCCAACACTTTCGACACGGGCACGCTTCGATTGATCGTACCATTGAAATGATAACCGACTTTATCCTCGTACACCACCCTGGCATCATACCACCTTTCCAGCAGATTCATTACATCCTCAATAGCTGCGTTCTTAAACGTAAATTGATTCTTTGTCCACGCTAATACCGGAACAATATCTACCTTACTCACCACCCAGGTTTTTGTCTCTACCTGGTCTCCCGGCTTCAGCACAATCATTTTATTTTGTCCGCTTACTTTTACTGATCCCTCCGTCAATGTGATCCGGTCATCAAAGCCATTGATGTTAAATGCCGTTCCCAATGCTTCCACATTAACATCGCCTATTGAAACTGTGAACGGTCTTGAGGCATCTTTCGCTACCTCAAAGAAAGTTTCACCTGACACTGTTACCATTCTCTTGTTGCCGGCAAATGCTCCGGGGTATCGTATTGACGACTCCGCATTGAGCCACACCTTCGAGCCATCCGGCAGCACCAGTTGATAGGATCCTTTACGCGGAATAGTTATTTCATGCATTTGCGTATCAGTCCCATTATGATCATAGACTATCTCTCCGTCCTTTATATGTATATTTCCAATAACCGTGTCAGACACTTGATTCAACTTAATTACCTGGCCGTCCGGCAATCTCAATTGCGCATAAAGAGAACCCGGTGAAATATCGGCTTTCCCTTTATCTGCAACATCCGGAGCTATCTTTTTATCAGAACTCCGGGTAAGAAAAATAGTAACGCCAATCACGCCTACTACACAAGCTGCTGCCGCATAGTGCCACCATTTTATAGCTCTTTCCTTTTTTCTAAACTTCAGCCGCTTCTTTACATTGACCAGCTGCCCTTCCGTATCTCTTGTTGCCAGCCATTTCAAAAACTTGTCAACCATTTGATCATCGGTCATATCTTCAAACAACTGCATGTTGGCCTCGTCAGCTACTACCCAGGCATCCAGTTCTTCCCGCTCCTCAATGGTAAGTATGTTGGTTATAAAACCGCCAATGAGATAGCTGATCCTTTGGGAGTTTTCGAGTTTTTCAAAACGTTTGTTGATAGGTTCCATAAATTTTTTATTAAGGTAAAACCAAAGACTCCCCTTATAAGTAGCGAATTCGTAAGAAAAATGGGGAGTGAAGGCAAAAAAAGCTGAGGGAATTACGGGTTTTTAGCAATACAAAAACTGCTCAACTGGTAATAATTGTTTTCCTGATCAATTGAATGGCGCGGTAGCGGTGGCTGCGGGCAGTTTCTGAATCAATGCCAATTGCCTTGCCGATTTCTTCCAGGGACTTATCTTCCAGGTAGTGCATTTGCAGCACCTGCTTCATGCGGGAAGGCAGGTGTTCTATTACCTGGAGCACCTGCATCATGATCTCACTTTCAATAATATTCGTTTGTTCTGGCTCAGGAGGAATTTCAGGCATTGCCCTTTTTTGAAGTATTTTACCCAGGAACTTAGAACAATGATTA